>JAFVPB010000039.1 GCA_017505525.1 Clostridia bacterium | reverse complement strand
TAAAGAGTGCACCATAGCCCACTGTGTTACGAGTAAGCCTTAATGCATCCTGGCTTGTAAAGAAGAACTTGAAGTTATCAAATCCAACCCATTCACTGCCTAAGATACCTGCATCGTATGTGTAATCCTTGAAAGCTATGATAAGACCAAACATTGGCGCATAGTTCCAGATTATGAAGCACAGCAGCGCAGGAATACAAAGCATGAAAAGCGAACTCTGCTCCTGGAATTTACCCATACTGAACTTCTTTTTTGTTTTAGTTTTTGCGTTGTCCATTTTTCGATTCTCCTTGCCTAATAGTTTAACACACCATAATTATAATTAATACAAAAAACGAATTCCCAAGGGAAGAGCTATCCCCTTCCCTACTGTTTTACTTCTATTTTTAATTTACCATTATACCAAGAACATTATAGAGCTTTCCCCCCGAAAGAGCATATTCCTTAAGTTTTTTCGCAAACTCTGTTTTTGCTTCGCAGCTATTAAGCTCTTCCCTGTTTTTAATTCCCATTTTAAATATGAAATGCAAAGCACTGTCCTGTTCACGCTTGTGCACAACCTCAAATCTGTGCCTGAATTTTCTGATATTTGAATTTTCTTCAAGAAAATCTGCCAAGGTGTCATCAAGTGTCCATGAAAAACAGGTGTAATAGCGAAAGCTGTATTCAGGGAAATACTTACTGAAAAATTCTTTTGATTCTCTAAAAGACGCATCAACAATCTCCGGTTTGATAGATTCTCCTTTAGGTATGTGAACATCCATTACGCTATCTCCCTTTTTTATGTTTTTTTCGGGAACATCTTCATACATGCCATACATACAGAACTGAAGTCTTCCAAGACGGAAAAGATTGAATGAAAAATGATTTTTCAGCCACTCCTCTCCATCCTTATCAATTCCAATGGTTTTATATTTATCATAGTAAGATAATATCGAATTTTTTAAATCCAATAGAGTATCCATCAGGATTTCTTCGGGAATCCCTTTTTCCCTGTAACGGTTTGAAAGTTCTTCACAAAAGATTAAATGATAAATGCATCTCTTTTCGTTGCTTTCCTCACTGTGCTGGTACTGTGAATATTCAGGAACGTTTTTAAGATTAATTTTTTCAAGACTCTTATACGTTAACTCTTCAAGTTCATCGGGAAGCTCAAGCTTTTTAAACCATTTTATTACTATTTCATTTATATTCATAAAAGCCTCCCTGCTTACTCAGCTTTAAATTTTTCAATAAGAGCCGGATATCTTGAAAAAACGCTTCCTATATCAAACACGTTTTCAACTTTTTCTTCCACTTCATACAAATATTCTGACAAAGAGTCCAGAGCGGATTTTGAACTTTCGTATTCCTTATCTTCTATAGTCTCAAGAAGCTTTGTGAAATACATCAAAAATTCTGCGTGCTCGTTTAAATATTTCCACGAATTTATCTCGACTATATTACTACCGATATATTTTTCTCTTTCTTCTTTTGTTTGAACCAGAAACTCACGTACCCAACCGCATCTTTTTTTGACATATTTGGGCGGTACATCATTTGGATATCTGTTTTCAGAATACTCGCTCGTTTCAGAAAGAGTTTGAAGATATTTATACACAAACTCCCATCCATCTCCAAACGAAGATTTTAAATACTCTTTACTAACGTCCTCAAAATTAAGTTCCCTGTTCCAAAGAGCTTTAGCATAGGAATACAGACCAAGACCTGTTGGGAAATATGACCTTGTCAGCTGACAAGATATCATTCCATCCATACCAGCATTTTTTAAATACACAACATCTTCAAAAAGATTTCGCGATGTATTATAAAATCCGTAGTCGATAAGTCCACGCCAATAAAAATGATAGCTGAATTCATAAAAATTATTAAAATTTGGCATACATTTTTGCCATTCTTTTATAAATGCAAAATTTTCTGCAGCTGACATAGCCCAATCGATATTATTTCTTTTAAATTCCGGAAGAAACAATTCCCTTTCATATGGATTTTCCATTTTATAGGATATTGAATTATCCCGGGTTATCGGACAGAACATTATCCCAAATCTTTCGGGATTTATAAGCCTTTCCCTGATTGGAGGCCATAGAAGTTCAACATATGAAAGCGCCATAATTTTTGTATCAATGCCTTCTTTTGTTAATTCTTCATCAATTTCATTTAAAATCATTATGTAGAAATCTGTTGGAAGCGCCTTTTGGCATTCCTCACATTCACAATGATTATCATATCCATCTGCAAGCCAAAAATGAATTTCAGGAATATCTTTGTTGTTTTTTGCATATTCAACCACATATTCTACAACCTTTTTTCTTGCCTTTGAGTTCGACATACATATGTTGGTTATCATTGGAATGTTTTTGTGAAGTCCTCTTTTGCCATTAATTTGAGCAAGCATTTCCCTTGTATCGTTATCAATAAGAAAATTTTCTCCCACAGTTTTTCCCCATTCATAAACATTTATTCCAAAAGGTTCACACATAAATCCATGTCCTGCTCTTTGGAAAATCATACCGCGCTTTCTTATTTCTTCACTTATTATGTTCATATACTCGTCAATTTTTTCTTTTGTTATTCCCTCAGGTTTTCTTTTGGGATTATCAGTATGATTATACCATTTTTCAAAGAAAACAGACGGATCAACCAGTTCCATAAAAAGTCTGTTGTAAAACATTTTTGCGCACCACTCGATTTGGCAAATCACATGCTCAAGACTTACGCTTCCTGCAATACAAACTCCGCGATAGTTATATGATGCTTTTTCACTTAGCATAACGTTTACTTTTTCAGCATCACATTGCGCAATTATTTCGCCATCCGCTCCAGGACGCACCCAATCACATCCAAGTTCTTTCAAATACTTGTACACACCATAGAGCACACTTCTCGGATTTGAACCTGCTATAAACCCGTTTCCTTTTTTAATATTTATAGTATAGGAATCTTCTTTTTCATCATCTTTTTCTTTTAATTTATTAAAATCGCTATACAGCCCGAGCATAACCTCTTTATTATTTTCATTAATATTTGTTCCAGTAAGCAAAAGATACTTTACAAGTTCTTCCTTTGCAAAAACTATAGTTTTTTGATTGTTCAGACATTTAACTTTCATTATTCTTTTTTCCTTTAATTCTTCAGTAGCAAATTATTATCCAAAAAGAAGCTTTTCCATATCCTGCGAGCATGCTTCAAGT
Source organism: Clostridia bacterium (assembly GCA_017505525.1). GTDB lineage: Bacteria > Bacillota > Clostridia > UMGS1883 > UMGS1883 > UMGS1883. The sequence goes on along the minus strand of JAFVPB010000039.1, from coordinate 186,165 downwards.
GCAGCCTCACCGTATTCGGCATTGGCTTCTTTTGCCGGACGGGCATACCAGAGAGCGCCATCAATCCTATCGATTTCAACTAAATCAGGATACATTGCCATTGTTTCGCTTGTTTCTAAAAGTCCTGCGTGGTCGCCTTTGAAACGCTTTGCTGTTTCTTCCACAAATCGCACTGGATGAACCTGAATCCACGAAAACGGATTGTTATTTCCTGAATAATACGAACTGTATTTTTCAGTTCCCCACCAGCCTTCACCGGCAGTTTTATCAAGATATTCCATAACAACCTGTCTTCCTGCAAAGCGAAATGCAAGGTCAGTTGGCATACCCTGATAAAATTCTTCTGTTTGGTGTGCTACAAAAGCGTGGATGTTTCTGAAACCAACACGCAAAAGTCCCCGGAAAATATCTTCTGCAACTGGCATAATATTTTTCGCATCAACATTTACCGTTCCATGACCTTCTGGTGCAGCCACAGCGTTAGATGCAGAGCCATAATAAAAAGTGGGAAGGACTATAAGTTCGTTGCGACGGTTTTCCACTCTTTCGATAATATTTTGCACAACAAAGGTATCCACCCCCAAAGGCAGATGCTCTGCGTGGTATTCAACTACGCCAAGCGGAAGCACAACGGGTGTGTTATCCTCTATTGCTTTACGAATCTGATATGGAAGCATTTTTAAATACTGCATAGTTTCAACTCCTATTAGATTTTTCTTTACGTTACAGAATGCGATGCCTGCATCCTTTCCCTGTGATTAATTAAGCCCCGAACAATTTTTGGTGTTCAGGGCTTAATGTGCTATTCTACATTTCCGTAGCCAAAATTTATGTTTTGGTTATCTGTAAACAACAGCGTTGATTTTACGGACCAAGCCACTCACAAGAACTCTGTCGCCGATATTCAAATCAGCAAGCAAAGCAGGATAATATTTCTTGATTGTGCTATCGTAAATACAGATATCACCTGATTGTAAAACCCTGGTAGTAATTACAGGATTATCTTCAGTTCCTGTATTTATATCCATTTTAATCTGTTTTCCTTTTAAATCAACAGCTGTTACCACTCCTGTAGCAAACTCACCGCCTGCACCGGGATTTTCTAAGATATCAACCTCCGGAAGTGTGGCATCTTCAAGTCGAACCTTCATCTTGTCGACTGCTCCGTCGGAATTAAGAATATACCAGATAACATCTCCCTTTGAAAGAGTTGGAGCCATTTCAAGCGCCTCGGGCTTTACCTCAAGCTCTTCCTCAGCCCAGTACGAGTTGTTGTTTGACGATTTACGTATCATACCTTTTATAACGCATACATCTTCACCGTTTTCATTTGTTGAGTGGAATACGTTATTCACGGCAAATACCCAACCGCCTTCCCATCCTCCCTGATAAGAAGCACCTTCATACAAAACAACGGGAACTGTGTAGAATTCATTCGGAGAGTAAAGACTCAGCTGAGGTCTGTCTTCTTTTACAAGATCGTATCTGCGTATAACCTTATATTTCTTTTCATTTGTTCTGTCAGTAGGAATACTAAACATTATTGTATTGTTCGTAAGGTTATAGTTGGTTGGTCTTAAGTTTTCGCCTAACGTCCAGTCTATCTGGAAATCGGTGTAAACATAATCAAGGTAAATTCTTTTCGGATCAGTTTTTTCCTCTGTGGTATCTATCATTGTATCGAGGAATGTTATTTTACCATTTTCCGAAACCCTGTAGCGAATCGGTTGCATAACAATAACATCACGGTATTCTTCCATTATTTCGTATGCTTTTTCACGGCTTGTGTATGCGCCATCTAAGGTGAGCTTAGCGGAAAGCTCATAGTTTATCCACTGCTGACTTTCAGTAAACACTCTTATCATAGGTGTTTTTTCAAGACTCGTTCCAGGCGCACCTATTTGCTTAAGCAAAGCATATGCAGGCTCACCCGATACAACACAATCGGCAATTCTTCCGCTTGCAGATATATAATATGTACCTGCAGTGCCAAGTTTAATCTCTTTTAATTCCGTTGTAGTGTTGTTTAAGATCGCTTTATCAACTTCATCCTGATAGGTTTTGGAAATATAGTATGAAGCTCCGCTTTCTAAAACCGCAGCACCATCACTTGTCATTTCTACAATTGTACCTGTTGCAGTTTTACTTGATGCAAGAACTCTTATATAGCTTCCATCCGCACTTTTAGCAATGCTCACAATATCCTGCACCTGAATATCAGTAGCCTTGGCAGGAACACCGTCTCTTAATACAACAATCTTTTTATCATTGTCTTCATCGTTAAGATCTAAGTATGCTGAATTCTCAAACTTCATGCCATACTTAAAGTAAACCTTTTTATCAAGAGATGTAACTCTTGCTACGGGGTAGCTTTCCATTGCATAGATAACTGCGATATCATAAGCTCCTCCTTTACCTGATTTACCAAGTAAAATACTTCCTTCATAAGCCAAAAGTTCACTGCTGAAGGTATAGTTTTTCATAGAAGAGCCGTTATATAAAACGGTTTGCACGTTATTAACAGAAAGCTTCTTTCTTTTTCCGTCCTTATCATAGATAATTTCGCTTTTTGTTATTGACTGCACTTTATCAAGTGAAAGCTCAATTGATTCGTCCTGTTCGTGCTGCATAACGCCTATAATCTCATATATATCAGAGTTTTCGTTTCTTTTTGCATACGCTAAAACGCGCTTTCCTATGAGAGACGAATAATCCTCACCGTTTTTAAGAATATATTCAGTTCTATCGATAATAATTCTTTCATTTTCCACTTTAGCGCTTGAATAAAGGTTTATGCCTGAAACACCTGAGAGTGTTCCCGTAATTTCAATGGCATTGAATTTTTCGCTGAGAAGTGTTGCACCTTCATCTACACCGTATTCTGCCACACTGCCGAAAGATGTCTGCTTAAACAGGCTGACAGAAAGTGAATTATATATCACCTGGGCAAGCTCCATCCTTGTGATATATGCTTCGGGTTTTTGAGCAATTCCTCTGAAAAGATTCAGCTGAGTCGCAACCGACATTTCGGGGTATGCAGTATCATACTTTTTCTCAAACACAGTGTAGCCGAGGGCTGAAACTATATATTTTGCCGCCATCGCCTGAGTTGTGAACTCGGTTGAGTCATAGTTTGCATACCACTCCTGTGTTACATCTCCCGAGCCTGAAATAAGCCTTAAAACAATAGAGGCAAAGTCGCCTAGTGTAATATACTCGTCAGGAAGAAATTTGCCTTCCTTGTTTTTTTCCATAATTCCCAAGGCAAGCACAGCCTGAACTGCTCTGGAGTTATTTGCAGCCACCTCTGAATCGATTGAATCTGCCTTTTCAAAGAGATTCATATCGTATTTGTAAACATCGTCCATATAGGTAAGATCATCCATAAGATTTTCCACCTTAATGGCAGCATGCGTTGGAACTACGGAAAAAACCATGCAAACAAGCATTGTAAATGCACATATTTTTTTAAACATTCTCTTCACCTCATCCCAACATTGCATAATTTACAATTCTTTGCACAAGAGTCGCTGTTTGCGCTCTTGTTACCTGACCTTTGGGCGCAAATTCTGTTTCGCTCACGCCCTTGAAAATACCTGAGTTTACTGCCTGAGTAACAAATGGAACTGCCCATGAAGCAACCGCAGTGCTATCAGCAAAACTCAACTCACCTGCTTCGTTTGCAGAAATTTCTGTCTTTTTAGCTAAAGCAAGCATTATAATCTTGCAAACCTCTTCTCTTGAAACGCTTCTTTCGGGGTTAAAGAGAGTATCTTTGCTTATAATTCCCTCGTCCACTGCCGTCTGCAAAAGAGGTGCAATTTCGTCGGTTGCTGATATATCGTTAAATTCTCCTTTATATTCTGTGCCCTCAAAGCCAAGAGCTGTAAGCACATATTTTAAGAAATCTTTTCTATCGACAAGAAGATTTACACCGAAATCATTTTCAGCAACATTTTCCATAATGCCTCTGCTTGTAACAAATTCAATTGCATCAGCTGCCCAGTGCTTAGCGGGTGTTTCCGGCACAGGAACAATCTCGGGTTCTACGGGGATAACAGGAAGAATAGCCGAGCCTGCAACGGAACCGCCGCCACCTCCGCCATTGCCACCGCCAAGATTTGGCTTACTTGCAACTTTAAGTGTAGCTGATTTTGTTTCTCCTTCAAAAGGCGCAAATGCAGCAACAGGTGTTACTTCAAACTTTATAACGTCGCCTTTTTTCACGTTTTCGCTGAACGAAGTGCCGCTTGATACATATTTATCGTTTACATACCACTTACAAATGCTCTTTCCTTCAGCTACACCATTCGGATGATTATACTTATAATTTCCGCCATAAAGTGAATTTCCTTTAAATTCGATACTTACATTTGAAACTTCCGGCCTTGTAGGTCCTTTGACTGCTTTGGGACTTTCTGCAGTAGCACCAGGCTCTGAATCGTTTACCGCAACGGGGGTTACACTGAATTTAATATAAGAATCAATATCGTCGTCGGTTAATTTGTAGCTGATTTTTGTAGCACCGTCTATCGGAACGTAGTCGCCGTCTTCACTTTCTGCTCTGAGCCAGCAGAACGAAGTTCCTTCTATGCTATCGAGGTTTTCTTCATCGCTGTTAATATCTGTATAGGTATAGCTTCCTGTGAGAGTGCTTCCAACATAAGCATCTCCTATGATTTCAACATCTTTGGCTACAGGCGGTTTTGCCTTTGCAATAGAAGCACTCATAACCTCTTTACCCTCTTCGCCGTCTGCTGAAACAGGAGTTACTCCCACTTTAATAACCTTTTCTGTATATTCAGGATACTCATCTAAATCAAGGATTATATCTTCAGCATCGTCAATTGCTTTGAAAGGTCCTTCGGGCGAATCTGCTTCATACCACTGAATTTCTGTTTCTCCTTCTTCTTTTCCGTCTTCCTGATAGTAACGATAGCTTGCTTCAAGGCTTCCATCTTCCACAGTACCAAGGATTTTAACTTCCTTTGCCTGTGGTTTTTTATTGCCATTTGAGATAAGCTTAATTATAACTTTTTCTCTTAATTCATCGGTATATGCACCAACAAATTTGGGTATCATAACCGCTTCTATTTCAATTTCACCGGGATCTGCATCGGCTTGTACGATAAGATTATCGCCTGAAATGCTTACGCCGTATGGTTCTCCTACTATATCCCAATATTCTATTTTTTCATCTTTAACACCGTTAATAGTACCAAGCTGATTTGTTATAGATGCCGACAAAGCAAGAGTTGCACTGCCGCTATTTGGTATAGCAATTTCTTTTTTACCTGTGTAGTTAACGGTTGGCTTCAATTCGCCAATGAAATGGTCGTCAACCATATAGTCAACGTCAACCGTCCAGCAAAGAGCTGTGGGGCTGAGAGTTGTGTCCCGAGTGGTTACAATGGTTGAAATAACCTGATACCATGCATCAGCAGTTATTGGTATGATTTCAAGATTTGTTTGATTGCCAATTGTGTTTTCAGGTCTTTTAGTATAGTCGCTTCCTACGAATATGTCGAATTTTGCGCCGTCATTAGCTGCATTGCAAAGTTTTACCTTAGCACTGACAATATATGTTTTTCCGCCCTCTGCAGAAACACTTTGTCTGTACTGTGCCCACGGAGAGTTTGTACGTCCTTTAAGAACGCCGTAGTATCCGCCATCTGCCGCTTCTTCGATATCGCTTACAGAGAACGATTTCTGCCCTGTCCAGCCTGTAGCATCGCCTGTTTCAAAGCCCGGATTTGTAAGCAGGTTAAGACCAATCTTTGAAAAGTCGCGTCCAAGCTTCATATCAACAGTGTAGGTAAGCTCTGTAATTTCGTTTTCTGCCATAATATGAACTGTTGCCACACCCGGAAGTTCTTCTACCTGGGTGATTTCAACAGTTGCGTTTTCATCCTCGGGAACAACTGTTACCACAGGGATATTTTCGCGTTCCACAAAGGGTATTTCAAGCTCGTAAGAGTAAACTGCACTGTCGAAGCCTTCTATTTCCACGCCGTCGAGCATTAATGTGGCAAGCTTTGCATTGTTGCTTTTAGCATTTGTAGCTGTGAATGTAAAGCTTTTTGTGCCTGCGATTGCTCCAAGGCTGTAGTAATCGTCAGTGTTATCAGCATAGATTTCATCCGAAAGCTCAACTGTATATTCTTCACCTGCTGTAAGCCATTCATTAGAAGTTAAGTAATATGTGCTGTTTTCTGCATCGTAGCTTCGTGTGGTGCAAATAATTTCTGTACCCTCGCTATCGTAAAGCTTTACAGTATCAGAAGTAAGCGAATCAACATCCATATATTTGTCGAACTTGATGCCGATAGCATTATTTGCTGGAATTGTGCCGTTTTCTGCGATAAGCTCTGCCGTTGGGTCTGTAATAACCTTATACACTTTAACATCGTCAACATCAAGTGTTGAAGGCTCTACTATACCATAACCTGCAGCACCATTGACTGTTGCTGCAAAACCTATGGTGAAACCAAGCTCGTCAAACGTTGCCATCTCTGCCATATTGTTTGAATTAAGGCTTCCTTCACCCATATAGGTGTTATCCACATAATACTTGGCTGTTTTAGAATTTAAATTGATAACGGCTTTCATCTTGTACCAGGTGTTTGCGCTAAACCCAGTGGAACAGCTAGTAAATTTCGGATAACCATGACTCCACTTTCCGTTCATATACTGCAAAGAGCCATCAATCTCAGTTATAAAAAGAGCATAAGGTGCATTATTATCATAAAGCCCTGCTGAATCTCTGCCATAGTTTGATAAATCACCTGTGATACGAAGCATATTGCGGTAGTACCCTGTTGTACTTGCGCGCATTTTTGCCTCTACAATAAGAGTTCCTGTGCCGCTTGCAAAAGGAATTCCTAAGTTAGTTTTATTGTGAACGTGCGGTCTTTGCTGGCTTTTACCTTTACCGCCATCCTCTATACCTCTTTCAATGTGCATGAATTTATTGCCGTTTTCCTCAGCAATGCTTACGGCACCATAGCCTTCAAGCACCCATTTTGTGGGAGTTGAACCAATGGTTTCGCCTGTTTCAAAATCATCGCCAAAGCCGCCCTTTGGAACATAGTCTGCTCCTTTTTCAGCCATAGCAACAAATGTCATTCCCGATAAAAGCACAGCTACCGATAAAATCAGCACTAATATTCTATGTAATATATTTTTCAAATCCTCATCTCCATTCTGCCTTGCCCTGAGATACGTTTAAATGTAGGGTGCGACGTCCTCGACGCACCACTTTTTTTGCGGGAGGGCGCATACGCCCTCCCTTATGGTTTTTCCTTGTTCCTAATTCCTATAATTGTGCCAACTCGGCACTTTGTAATTGTAGGGAACGGATTTATCCGTTCTATTTTGGAATGCATAAATGCATTCCCTACGTTTATTTTAATTAATCTAATGTACCTGCTTCCATAACAGGTGCAAAGCCTGTTGTCCAAACGAATGTTTTAACTACGAAATCATCTTCTGTTTCGGGAACGTTTACTGTTGGTGCTTTACCATCATATACGCCATCTGCAGCTACTGTTACAGCGTTTGTTGAAGCAACGCTCTGAATTGCAAGGCCTTCTCCAACCTTTTTGTAAAGAACAGAATAAACCTTTATATCCTTTGATTCGCCTGTGTTGTTAACCCAAACAACGCTTGGTGTTACATCGCCGCTTGTAAGAGCTGACTGACCATAGATTATTTCAGAATTGTTATAAACTCTGTTTAATGAATATACAGCCACATCGTCAAAGTCAAGCGTTGCAGCATTTCCCTTCGTTGTTCCTCCGGAGAATGCAATAGTAAAGCCAAGTCTGTTAAGGTTAGTAATGCTTGCCATATCATCTGAATGACTTACCGAGCCATTTGCTACAAATGCATTGTTTATATAGTACTGAATATCTTTCGTATCTAAATCGATAACTAACTTCACGGGGTACCATGTGTTTGCAGCAAAAGTAGAAAGCTCTGTGAAAGCAGGATGTGTTGTTCCGCTTGCCTGACCATATAACTTACCATCAGTTCTAGCCTTTACAAGTGCAAATCGGCTAACTGCATCCCACAATCCACTACTCAGGTAGCCATAGTTGGATTTAGTACTATCGTCTGTTACACGAAGCATATAATCATATTCTAAGTTGCTTGCACGCATTTTTGCTTCTATAACAAGCTTTCCTGTGCCTTCACTAAAGGGTATTGCTAATGCAGTGGTATTATGAACGTGCGGTCTGTAGTTCACATTTCCTGAAGAATCTGTATCCGACGTACCTCTTGTTACACGCGCATATTTGTTGCCGTTTTCTTCCCTTACAGTCAAGCTATGTCTGGAAGCATTTGCTGTATCTGCCAGCATCCATTTTGTGGGTGCATTACCTGTTGTTTCGCCTGTTTCAAGTGTATCGTTTAAATATGTTGTTCCAACAGAATAACCGATATAGCCTTCAAATGCTTCTCCGCCTGTTAATTTACCGTTTTCGCGGAAAAGAGCATCGTTTGCAGCATAAACGCCCTCTGTAAGCTTAATCTGGTAAACATCTCCAGCTGCGAAGCTTGCATTTACATCTGTTAATGTGTATGTCTTAGCAGTTGCATTGTAGCTTCCTGTGTAGCCAACCTCTGTTGCGCCCTTGTAAAGCTTAACTGTGTTTGCATTTAAAGAAGCTTCATCAATAGCCTTGTCGAACTGAAGTGTGAATTCAGGATTTGTTACGCTGTTGTTTGATGCAGCTGTAACTGCGGGACGGCCTGCGGGCTTATAAATCTTGATATCATCAATATCCATTGTTGAAGCAGTTGTATTTCCTGTGTTAGCAGAGGTAAGTCCAATAGTAAAGCCAATTTCTGCAATATCTGCTGCAATTGCCTTGTTATTTGTTAAAGTTCCTGTAGCCACACAGGTACCATTATAATAGTAATCAACCTTTTTAGCATCTAAATTGATAACGCACTTTACAGGGTACCATGTATTCACTGCAAATGCTGTAATTTCGCTCTCTTCACGTATCATCCCAGTAGAATATGACATTGTAACACCATTCATTTTACCATCAGTTGTAGTTTTGATAAGTGCATAAGCACCACTTGTATCAAAGCTACTAGTACCAGCGTAAGATGTAACTCCTGAAGGCATTAAGCGAAGCATATGGTAGTAATCAAGGGTACTTGCACGCATTTTTGCTTCTACAACAATCGTGTCTGTGTTGTTTGTAACGGGAATTGAAAAAGGTGTTGTGCTCTTAACGTGCGGTCTTGCATATGCAGCAGTTACCGTAGCAGTATCTGTTGCACCTCTTGTTACACGAATAAATTTGTTACCTGATTCTTCTCTAACTGTTAATGAGAATCTGTAAGCATCGTCCTGTGGTTCCAACTGCCACTGTGAAGGTGCATTACCTACAGTTTCGCCCTGTACATCATCATAAAAGATGTATGCAGATGTATCAACTGCAGTTGTGTTTGCTGATGCCGAGGTAGGAATCAATGTGCTTGCCATAACGAGTGACAGGCACAAAATCATAGAAAGAATTTTGCTGAATTTTTTCATAATTTACACTCCTCAATTTATAATTTTATTTTAATTTGATTAATTAATTTTTGTTTTTTCAGACAACGGATTTATTCGTTCCGTTTCGGGAGGGCACAGAGACCCTCCCCTACGCTTTTGTTTTTCGGAACACCGTATTTTCTTGTAGGGGCGGGGTTCCATCCCCGCCCGCAAGGCATTCGCAAATGCCCACGCGGTTTTGCGCTTTCCGTAGGCTTCCCCTCAAGGGGAAGGCAGGTTGCGATTCATCTTAATGTGCGCAGATTAATTCATACAGATACTGGATTATTTCTTCGTCGCTTGTTTCGCTGAATACATCCTCTCTGTCGTCTATCACGATAAGACCTCTTGGTTCCCATACTACCTTTTTATTAAAGAGCTCTGCAACTGCACGAAGCGGAACAAGAGTTCTGCCCTCTTTAATTATCGGAAGCTGAGGAAGCTCATAAGGTGCGCTGTTAACTGTTGCCTGTGTGCTGTCAACGTTCATTGAAACCGATGTGCCCGCACCCTTTATTGTAATTGTGCGTGTGGCAGAATCATAATTTACATCTCCGCCAAGTGCTTCGGCTATGAAGCGAATCGGAACATATGTGCTTCCATCGATAATCTGTGCTTTTACTGCTTTATTATCTGGGTCGATGAACTTAACTTCTCCGCCAACAATTGCCTGCGAGCTTTCTGCTGCAAGAACAATTCCGTTTTCAACACGCTTTAATGCTCTGTCTGTGTATCTGCCCATTCTTGTGAACGGAAGAGCCTTGAACTCAGGGATTTTCTTAAATATTTCAGAGTCCTCTCTTAAAAGATAATTTCCGTTATCCGCATCCACAAAACCAGGCACACTGATATCTATATTATTTTCAATTCTGCCGTTAGCCGATGTGTAGGCATCAAACAAGCCTTTTCCCGAATTGACAAGCGCATTGTTGATTACAATATTGTTTTTGGGATAGTTAGGGTCTTTTTCATCAAGAATATTCACAAGCTCGGGATATGCCTCTGCCCAGATTTCGTTTTTATAATAAGGTGCATTTTTCAGTCCGTTCATATGGTCGGTTGTATCAAGCGTTGTACAAGTGGTTATCTTGTTTCCGTATTTTACATCAATAAGTATATTGTTGTTTACAATGGTATCTCTGCCACCGTTACTGTGCACTCCATAGCCCTGAATATTATGGAAAATATTACCCGTTGTTATCATTCCCGCTTGCTTGTTATCAAAGTAGCAGGCACGAATACCGCTGACCTCTGTTACGTGAGGAGCAAGCTTAAGGTCGTGAACATAATTGTATTTAATCTCGGTTCCTCTGCCTACCCAGCTGAAGCCGCCGTAGATGGCGCCCATATCGTCGGCTTCCTGGCAAACATCGTAAATATTGTTGTAGAGAACTTTATGATTGTTTCCCGCAAACTGAATAGCGAGGTGCTTGTTATCACGTATTTCGTTATAACGTGCCTCGTTACCAACGCTGTGGAACGATACTGCAGCATTATACGTTGTTCTGATTCTTGAATATCTTTCGATGAGGCAGTTTTCAACGTAGTTTTCGCCCGGGGTAAGAGTTTCTTCCTTACCTGCCTGAAGAATTACTCCACCGTTTGTATCGTGGATATAGCAGCTTATAACTCCGTTTTTAGCTGCTTCTCTTCCTGAAACGGATATTGCTTTACCTGCTGTGTATTCAACCTCACAGCCTATAACCTTATTTCCTACGCCGTTGCTGATTGAAACTCCGCTTGCTCTTGCGGCAGTTATTTTCATATTCTTAATTGTGATGTAGTTTGCCTCGTTCATTTGAATAAGGCTTTCTTCAATGAACGACATATTTATTTCCGAGTCCTTGAAATCTGCGGGAGGATAAATATAAAGCTTACCCGCATCACGGTCTAAATAATATTCGCCCGGCACATCGATTTCTTCAACAAGGTTCTGCACATAGAAGGTTCCGCCTTCTCTGGGACCATGTTGTGCGGGATATGCCGATTCTATAATTCCCTCTTCACTAACTTTCTTTAAGGGAGTGCTTGCGTCTGCCCATGTAAAGTAGAAATAACCTGTTAAAACTGCTGTGTTTTCCGATAATTCTGTCCATTTAAGAACACGGCTATCCTTAACCTTAACTTCGAAGCCATCAAACTCATCACGCTCTTCAGGAGGAACCCAGTCGCCCTCACTTTTTCGTGATTCATTCCAGAGAGTTGGCAATGCACCTACATCCACTACCTCGGAAATAGACATATACCCTTCATTTGGATAACGTGCTACTGTCATAAGCTTTCCGTTAATAAACAGCTCAGGTGCTTCGGCAGTAGGCTTTTTAACGGTAGATGGAAAGAAAGAGTATGCACCGGGAAGAGTTATTTCACCAAAATAGTCAAAACCAAGTGCCTTTAAGTCGGCACAAAGCACTTTGCCTCTTGCAGTACCGTCGATAATTCTGTTTTTGATTTTTGCATCGTCAATCGGTTTAAATGCCCCTTCGGGAATCGCCGCACCACCAACAACGGTAACGCTTTCTCCGGGATATGCACGGTAAACAATCGGCGCTTCCTCGGTACCTGAATCCTCGGGGCTGAATTTAACTGCTTCTTTAAGCGAATAACTGCCCTCGCGGAAATATACCACAAATCCCTTATCGGGTGCTACCCCCTGGGCTCTCAGCTCGCGGATTTTGTTTCGCGCTCCTATAAAAGTTTGAAGCGGTGCATCCATATCGCCTGAAGCACTGTCGTTTCCGTCGAGTGATACATAAAGATACACTCTGCCTGCATTTTCTGTATATGCCTGTGCTGAAATCGCAGATACAATCATAAGCACACACAGAATAAACGCAAGTATTTTTTTCATCATGCTAATCTCTCCTTTCTGCATGATTAATTAAATGTGGAATGTGAAATGCGAAGTGCGTAATGGTGGCAGAAAATCGCAGGCGATTTTCATTTTCCGTTCTCATTTTTCGTTATCGCATTTTTTGTAGGGAACGCCCTGCGTGGCGTTCCGCTTTTTTTCTTTTCGCGGGAGGGTGCGGAGACCCTCCCCTACAATTCTTTGTTACATCAATTATTTACCCACTGTTTTTTTCCATTCTTCAATCTGACGGCGAACCTCTTCTACGATTTTATCGCTTCCTGCAGCTTTCATCTTCTTATTACGTTCTTCTAAAAGCTCTTTCCAGTTATCGGTTGCACCTTTATATAAATAGGTATATTCTTTCTTAACTGCCTCGTACTGAGCAAGTTCGAGTTTAACAGGAGATGGATCGAACGAGAAGCCAACCAAAGGAGATGGTTTTGCTTTTCCGTTTATATCGTTTAAAATATATTCGTTCCAGCCTGCCACATCATACTGAGTGGTATAGGCATTGAATGTGTTTCCTATAGCCCACGAACTATAGCCGTAGTTGTTATTCGAGCTTCCGGGGACATCCTCTTCAAGCCAGTTAATTTCTGTATCAGAAACCTTTTCGTAATGCACTCCCTCAAGCCCGTAGCAAAGCAGGTTATATAAATCCTTACCCTTTTCGGTGCACATAAGCTCGATTAACTTCATAGCGCGCTTTGGATGCTTACTTGTTGCAGCTATACCTGTGTTTGTTGTAGGCGTTGAATGAGGAATCCAGAGTGCCTGACGTGCAGGAATTGAAAGAATCGGGAAGCCCCATTTCTTTGTCATCTTCTCGGAATCGTCTTTAAACACTGATTCAGACCACATAATGTAGCCGTTTTCCTTACCAACTTCTGCTGTTAAATCTGTAACGGATAAAATATCCTTACGAACATAGCCCTTCTTGAACCATTCATTAGCAATTGCATAAGCATCTTCACTTTCGGGGAAATCGCTTATCAAATCGTAAACCTGGAGGCTATCATCTCTCATATCGATTACTGCATTTCCTGCAACCGTTTCCATATTTTCTCCAAATGTTCCTACAGAGCCAACAATTGTAGCAAGCATTGATGCTGCAACGCCCTGCTTAAGGTCGCCGCCTTGTTTAACTCTTTCGAGGAAATCTTCGAAAATCTTGTAGTCCTCTTTTGTAATCATTTCATCTGTTGCAAACATTTCTGTAATGCCGTCGGTATCAAGATCGTATTTATCTGCAAGCTCTTTATGAACCTTAACTCCCATGGGAAGATTTACCATCATCTGATAGTTAGGTATGCAGTAAAGCTTGCCGTTTATACGGCCTAAGTCGATAATATGAGATGGAATTTCTGCCGTTAAATCAGGCACTGCTTCAAGCAGTTCATCCATAGGATAGAAAGAGCCTTTTCTTGCTTCTTCTCTTAAATTAAGCACCCAGCCTACCCAAACAAGGTCAGCCTCTTCTCTTGAAGCCGACATAAGGCGCCATTTCTCTGCAAAGTCGGAAGCAGGAATAACTTCGAATTCAACCTGTGTATTGGGAAGATAATTTACAAGCTCTTTATTAAACTCGTCAAAAACCTTCTGGGAATCCTTAAGCATTCCCGGGCCGCTAAGAATCCATTTAAGTGTTACCTGCTCGTTATCATCTTCAACGATTGCCGTTGTTTTTTTCTTGCCGCCGCAACCAACAAAGCATGAAGCCACAAGAATCATGCCAAGGCACAGTGCAAGAAATCTTTTTCCAAATAAACCTTTCATATCTATCCGTCCTTTCATAATTTCTTCCCATATAATAGGAAAATATTTTTTATATCAAGGCAACGCCTGTTGCCATACAACAAAATTAATTATGTATATTTCCATAATTTAATTATATCTATTAGAAATATTGTGGGTCAACGAACAATATTTTCCACCTTTATTACAGGTGCGGAAAGAAGCCCTGTTTCACGCAGGTTACCATATTCATAGGTCCATGCGTGGTCTGTTGTTCTCCAGTAGTTCGAGAACACCCAGTTGCTTGTTGAAATATTATGCAGTCCTCCAAAGGTGTTGTGGCGGTTACCAAACATTCTGACATCCAGAATATGCTCACCCTTTGAAACGCCGTCTATCGCAATCGTATACGGGTCAAACGTTACAATTCCCTGATCCTTACCGTCGAGTGCAAGCTTTAAAAGTGCACCTTTAAAATGGTTTACACGGATATTGATTTTACCGTCGTTTTCTACTTTGAACGGCACGTGATATGTGATGTTTCCACCATAGAACGGCATGCCCTGTTTTGTTATATCGCCAAATCCGATTTCAGTTTCGGCTGCAACGATAGTTGCTTTTCTTCCTTTCATTAAAACATCAAATTCACCAAGAAGATAAAAGTTTTCAATTCCCACTCTTTTATTAAGAGGCGTTTTTATTTCAATAGTATTCTTGCCCTTTTTTATCTTTGGTAACTTGATTGTAGCTATAGAATGGTCCACATAATAACCGCATATGTTTGGTAAAACCTTTTCACCATTAAATGTGATTTCTGTATTTTCAGCATTTTCAACTCCAAGCATAGCATTTTCCAATTCTATGCTACTTTCGAAATGCATTCTTAAAGCAACACTGTGGCTGATTTCTTCTTCTTCTACTGCCCAAGGTTGCACAAGAACATCTTGCCTTGGTGGAAGTCCGAGTTTTTCGCGGCAGATATTGTCGAGCCTTAAAATATCCTCTTCGGGATTAAATTCTCCCCCGTTAAGAGAATACTCTGCTCTGTCGAACAAGAGCACATTTGCCTCTTCACGCGTGAACTTCACCACATATGGAACGGCTATCTCCTCTCCCTCAAACTCTTCTTTATTCACTACGGCCGAAACTATGTTTGGCTTTCTTAAATTAAGAAGCAGGCTATCGTGATAATATCTTACCCAAGGGATAATTGTTTTCCCTGATTTTATTTCGAATGAAATTTCTTTTATTTCTCCTGTAAGCGTATCGTAAAGCACAGGCTCGAACTCGCCCTTAAGTTCTATTTTTAAATTCTGGCAGAAGCTATGATTATTGCTGATAAGCTCCTTTGGTATGTCCTTTCCTTCCCAGCCTTCACCTACGGCATTAGCTATAAACAGCCATCTTTCGTCGCCATCTTCTCGCATATTGTAAATAAGATTGTGCGACCTTGAGCCAAATTCATCTCTGATTTCAATTAATCTTTCATTTTCAAGTGCTTTCAGAACCGATATTTTATCAAGCAAGATGCACTCGCAGTTTTGTGCAAAATCGCGGGCTTCATTTGAGTTTTCTGCATCAACAAGCAGTGGAATCTGCCCTGCAAACACTACTTTTCCGCCTTTATTACGGAATTTTTTAAGTGCATTCAGTGTAGAGCTTCTTATCGTCTGCAAATCGGGAACAAGCACTGCATCGTATTCCATTTTGCCAACTTTAAATCCTGTTTCACTTTCCTCGTACTGTGATGGTAAAAGCGATTCACAGATGAAATCGAAATCTATTAATCCAAAGAGAAGCCACTCTGTTAAATTGCTGAATAAAAGGTCGCGGTGATTACGAACATCTATCGTTTTATCGTTTGGCCCGCTGTTTATCCACGTTGTTTCTATCGGGTGAACAACTGCCACACGGCAAATTGGCTTTCCTCTTGTGAGAGCAGTGTTTACACGTGCAAAATGGTCCTCTATATACTTATACTCGCGGAACCACGGCGATTGATACCCAATAGAAGCGGGATAATCGCGCTTTGCTTCTCCCTCCATAGATACCCACGTAAGATGC
Organism: Clostridia bacterium; assembly: GCA_017505525.1. GTDB lineage: Bacteria > Bacillota > Clostridia > UMGS1883 > UMGS1883 > UMGS1883. The sequence continues at coordinate 169,960 of JAFVPB010000039.1, read as the reverse complement.
GGCACTCTGTAGGTTGCACCAAGAGCTGCCTGCCAATCTCCCTGGAATTTATGACCTCTGAAATCAAAATCCCAGTCGGTTACACCGTAAAGTTCTGTCATCATACCTTCTCTGCCATATTGATGTACCGCGCTCTGGCACTGCTTTGCAGTGTTTAATTCAAGACGGTTGCAAAGCATATCTATACCGGGAATCTGCATTTTTCTGTATTGGCGCATTGCCTCACTGTTCCAGTCGCACTGATAGTTCAGTTGCTTTTCTGCCATAAGATGTGCCGTTAGCATAATTCCGTGCTTTTCGCACCAATCTCCAAGATTATCGTAACAAGAGCTTGCAAAAAGCTCTGCAAGAAAATCATAAAAACAATATCTTATCTTTGAAACCTTACCTCCGGGAAGCTCCCAGAAAAGCTCGGGAAGAGTTTTTACTATATCAAGCCCTGAATATTCGGTGAACTTTTCGGGAAATTTCATTGTCCACGGAACGTGAGCATCTTCTTCACCTTTTGCAAAGTTGAACATCCTACGCACTCTTAAAAGTGGCTCGTCAGAAAACATTACCTGTATGTTCTTTCCAAACTCATCTCCCATGCCATCATAAAAGAAATCATATGTAAGCCTTATAAATTCATCCATCGCTTCCTTGGAAAGCGTATCGCCGTCTGCCTGATTATTGTGAATAGGCGAATCATCGGCAGTTATAACATAGGCATACCATTTATTGCCTTTTGCTTTCTCTTGCGCTGATATAAGGCTGTATTCCAAAAGGTCTCCCTCTTCATTTAAAATCACATCGTAAGCTCCAAGCAAATAAGGTTTTCCTGTTTTATTAGCTTCTTCATAACTTACGCTTTCAATACATCTTTTTGTGAATTCAAGATGACGTTCTCTGTACTCGTGCTTTTTTGTGAGCAATCCGCCTGCAGAGCCGGATGGAAATCTGTCTTCATCATAAAGGCCGGCAAACAAATCGTTTTCCTTAGCGCATTCTGTGCAAAACTTAATTAAATCCAAATAATCCTTACTAAGATATTTGGTTGCCATACCGCTTCGCGAATGCATATGAAATCCACCAAAACCCATGTCGCTAAAATATTTAACCTGTTCCTCTAAAATTTCGGGGGTTAGCTCGCAATTCCAGCCCCAGAACGGCTTTCCCCTGTATTCCGAAGTAGGGCTTTTAAAAAGCTCTTTATCTAATTTTTTTTCGTCTTTCCTTGAATATAACATTATGGTACCTGCCTTTATATATAAACACTTCTGCTTGACTTTATTATATAATTTCGCTATAATGAATTCAAGGTACATATTTCTATGTTTTGGGGGGTATTTTAATATGCGAGATTTACGGGTTAACCATATTGGAGAAAGCGGTGAAATTTACGTTACAGTTTTATCGCCTAAACCACAGGGTTCGCACTCTCATCAGTTTTTTGAATTGGTTTATGTAATCGAGGGAAAAGCCTATCACACCCTCGATGGCGAAAAAATAATGATACAAAAGGGCGATTACTTTATAATCGACTACGATTCATATCATCACTACGACTATATTAATGGGCAGAACTTTCGCATTATCAACTGCCTTTTCCGCCCCGAATTTATAGATTACGGCCTTAAAGATTGCCGAAAATTCCGCAGTTTACTTAACCATTATCTCTTAAGAACGAGCTTTTCTTCTCTTTCATACAACCCAACTCAGATTCTTTTGCACGATACAGATGAATCAATTTTATTTCTTATGAACCGCATCGTTAAAGAATTTACAGATGAACTTTCGGGGAACCTGGAATTGATACGTTGTATGCTGATACAGTTGCTGATTTTATCAATGCGTAAAATAGAAAAAAAAGAAGTTTACAAAACAGCCAACGAAGAAATCACATTTATGCTCGACTATATTGACAAGCACTATGCCGAAGACCTTTCTCTTTCTTTTTTCAGCGATAGGTTTAACTACAGTCCAACATATCTTTCTATGAAATTCAAAGCTGAATGCGGTATAAATTTCACAGAAGCTCTTCAACGAGCAAGGCTTAAGCAAGCTCTTTTTCTTATCAGCACCTCAAATAAAACCGTTCCCGAAATCGCCGAAATTATAGGCTATAACGACACTAAATTCTTTTTAAAAATCTTTAAAAAATATACAGGAATGACGCCGAGAGAATTTAAAAAAACACTTAAAAATGAACTAACCTCCAAAGGTTAATACTTTTTTTATTTAGTATAATATAAAAATGATGGCAGACACATTTTTGTGTCTGCCATCATTTTTATATCAATTCAATTAACCACTTTTTATTTAATATAAAACTATTACTCTTACTCTTCCCAATTCATTTGTTTTATCACGATAAACCGATGCCGTATATTCATCTTTCATATCATCAAGTTCATCCTTCGAAAGCATTGTATAATCATAAGATTTCCTTAGGTAAATCTGCACACCTTCAGCTAATGTATATGCTTTTCCCTCAAGAATAATCTGCGAGCCTTCTATAGCTGATATTTTTCCTGTTTCAGCTTTTGGCAGTGTAGTTATTGAAGAAACCGATTTTCCGTCAACAGATGAAATCTTTACAACATCTCCCGCTTTCACACTGTAACGCTTGTTCATTGATGATGTATTATAAGAATTACCGTTTGATATGTATTCATATGTGCCCGATAAAGTTAACGCATTACTTGTATCCTTCACATACGTAATAATTCCATACTTATGCATATCTCCCGTTATATCTTTAAGAATTAACGCATCGATAAGCCCATCAGAATTTTTTCCCGCATACAAAACATCTGATTCTGAAATTTTAAACCCGTTTAATCTTTGCGGAAACACCGTTGCATTAACAGAAGTTTCTTCAGAATCTGTTGTGCTTACCTCTATTATTTTAATATCGCGCGAAAGATTGTATGTGCCGATTTTAGTTTCTGCCGACTTCCATACAAATTCACCCGACAAACTTTTTTCACTTGTTACCTTTGTAACATTTGCTAAACCATCCCTTAATGTAATAGCTACAACACTATTCTTAAAGTCGCTGTAATCTTTATTAGCTGTAACATATTCACGTGTTTCTCCAGTTGGCAAAACGATTCTAACATAAGGTTTTATAACTGATGAACCCAAAACAATAGTTTCTTTTGACCCAGTTTCAGTTAAAAATCCATATATTGTATCGGAAAGCTGAACATTGGTTATAACATCTGCCACTCCGCCCGATTTACCGAGCAAAAGTGTTATGGTATCACCAAGATTGAATGTACCGCTTGATGAAAGCTTGGAAAATGCCTCTATACCCTCAATATTGTAAGTAATACCCGAAATGGTAACAGATGATGGCACATCTTTATTAGGCTCGGCTTTTTCATAAATACCTGTAACTTTTTTAGAGTATGCAAGTGCAATATTAAGCTCGTCAAGATAGTATACAACATCATTTATCTTAACCTCTGAAACTGATGATTTAACTCCATCACGCATAACAGTAACCAAAGAAGAATCTATTCCAAATGATGTATACCACGAAGAAGATTTAACAGTCAACGGGCCCTGAGTTGCGCCTTTTGTGCATACTATATATTCTATTTCTCCGTTTGATTTGTATATAATTCTGAGAGTATCTCCCATTTCAAGTGAAGCTATTGCCTCATTAGAAGAAATTCTTGCCGAATCTTTATAAAACACTGTGTTGTTATTTACGTCAATCTGTGAAAATTCTCCATTTTTATATGTTATTATTCCGTTTCCAAGGGTTGAATACACCATTTGTACGTCTGCATCGGAATCTTTGGAATCCTGAGGTATAAATGATACTATTGTATCCGCATTTCTTAGAACAATACTTCCCCTTTTTCCTATCTGTGAAAGATCAAGGCTTGAGTTGTAATTATATGTTCCTGACGAAGTAAAAATTTTACCCTCAGGCACATTCGCATCTTCTTCAGATGTAGATATAAGAACAACATCATCCACAATTGTACGGTTGTGATCAGAAAGCAGAATCTGCTGAGTTCCTTTCATCTTTGCCATAAGAGCGTTGTATGCCATTATGCTGATATCACGCCGTGTAAGAGTATCGCCAATATTTTTATCAACGTTATCCAGCACCCCAATATTTTTTGCTATACCAACCTGACCGTCAGGCCAGCTTGCACCAAAGTCCTCTTCATTATATCCAAGAACTCTTAAAAACATTGTGGATGCTTCTTCATATAAAACAGTATTGTCAGGGCGAAAAGTGGCATCTAAATACCCTTTGCAAATCCCGTTCTTAACAGCTACCGTAACATAAGGTGCAGCCCAGTGAGTGTAAGTAACATCACTGTAAGGAGATGTTTTGCTGCCCTTTGCAACATTGTCGCGAAAACTCGACAGTGCAACTGCTACTTTTGTGCATTCTGCACGTGAAACATAATCTTCATAACGCATATTTCCGTTTGGATCACCCACAATGATTTTAAGTTCCGCAAGCATTGCTGCAGCATTGTCGGTATATTTAGGGGCAGCACTTACACAAACTGTACTGCACACAAAAATTAGAATCAGTAAAAACAATATTTTTTTCACAGCTATCCCCTTCCTATTCAAAGCGCAAAGCATCGATTGGGTTTAAATTTGCCGCATTCTTGGCAGGTAAAAAACCAAATATAATGCCAATGGCAACAGATACGGAAAACGCAAGCATAACGGCAAAAAATGAAGGTATTATTGTAATATCCAGAAGTTTACCCGCCAAAGCCGATACTACTGCACCAAATAAAATTCCCAGTATTCCTCCCGCTCCGCTTACTGTAGCGGCCTCTACCACAAATTGCGTAAGTATGCTTCGTTTCTTTGCTCCGAGCGACTTTCTTATACCTATTTCCTTTGTCCGCTCAGTAACAGTTACAAGCATAATGTTCATAATACCAATTCCGCCTACCAGAAGAGAAATTCCCGCTATACATACAAGCGCCATTTTCATAGTATCGAGAATTGTATTAAGTTCATCAAGAATTTCCTGGGTGGCAGTGATCCTGTAAAAATTGCTGCTACCCAGGATTTTAGTAAGCTTTCTTTCAAGAACTGCCTTGGCTCTTTGCACTTTATTTGCATCTGTCATAGTAATTGTATACGAGCCAATCGTACGGTTCCAGCTCATTTTAGAAGCTACAGTGTAAGGTATATATATACACTGGTCAGATGAATTTTCCGTGGAATCCGTTTTTTCCTCAAGAACTCCAACAACAGTAAACGGTTCTCCGTTAATTTTCAAAGTTTTTCCAAGAGCCTCTCCTCTGCCGAAATATTCACGTTCATAATATGTACCTATTACACACACTTTCATCATCTTGTCTATATCTACAAACTGCAGAAATCTGCCTTGTTCTGTTACAAGAGTGTTTATTTTGTCGTATGTTTCATCGATCCCTGTTACTGAAACTCTCTCGCTTTCTGATGAAGTCTGCGATTTCAGATTTGCCTGCAAGGTAACATTCGGAGTACAATATGTAAACAAATCAGGGTTTTCATCTAGAACCTCATACATATCCTCAGGTTCTACATAACGCGTACTCCCTCGCGAAGTGATAGAAACAGTAATATTATTCATTCCAAAGCTCTCAAAAGCATCTGTAATCTGGCCTGTAACACCATCCATAATACTTACAAGTATTATTACAGCACCAACACCTATAATAATTCCAAGCATTGTTAGAAATGAACGAAGCTTATTCGACATTATACTTCCAAAGGCCATATGTATTGTTTTTGTTAGCTTCATGCTTCGCCCTCCTTTTGAGAAAGCAATGTCTGACGTATTATCGTATCATTTGCAGCAACACCATCATAAATAATTTTTCCGTCGTGTATACGAATCACGCGCTTTGCACGCGCCGCAATAAAATTATCATGTGTGATTAAAATTATTGTGTTTCCCTGCATATTCAAATCAATCAGGAAATCTATAACCTCTGCACTTGTCTTGGAATCAAGAGCACCTGTAGGCTCGTCTGCAAGGATTACAGATGGTGCGCCTGCCAATGCCCTTGCAATAGAGGCTCTTTGCTGTTGTCCACCCGAAAGCTGTGATGGTTTGTGATGATATTTGTCAGCAATTCCAACACGTTCCAAAGCTTCCATAGCACGTTTGTTCTGTTCGCTTTCCTTTAACCCCTTATACATAAGCGGAAGCTTTACATTCTCTAAAATATTCAGTTTTGGAAGCAGATTATATTGTTGAAAAATAAAGCCAAGAGTTTTGTTTCTGATCTCTGCCTGTTCGTCATCTGTCAGCTTACTCACATCTGTTCCTTTCAGAAGATAAGTACCCTCAGTAGGAACATCAAGGCAACCGATAATATTCATACACGTTGATTTACCACTGCCCGACTGACCGATAATAGCAACAAACTCTCCCTCAAATACTGAAAAAGAAACACCATCAAGTGCACGAACTTCAGAATCACCCATTTTATATATTTTGTATATGTTTCTGAATTCAACAAAAGGGATTTTATTCATATCAGCGCATACCTCCCGACATTCCACCGGGCATTCCACCTGACCCTGCGCCACTTGGCATACCTCCCGACATATTTCCTCCCATCATTCCTCCACCGGGCATTCCACCCATCATGGAAGGCATACCTGTCGTAGATTTAACTTGCGGAGTATAAACAACATCTCCTACTTCAAGTCCTTCTTTTATTTCGATAAATTCATCATTATAAACGCCTGTTTTTACCCTTACAGTTTTGTATCCCTCAGGTGCTTTATCATTTTTATCTGTTTTCTCACCTTTAACATAAACCATATTTCCACGGTTAACCGCATTAACAGGAACAGAGATTACATCTTTTGCCTGTGATGTTGTTATCTCAACATCAATATTCATTCCCGGAAGCAGTTTCTCATCAAAATCCTTTATTACAATTGTTACTGGATATGTTGTAACACCGCCCGATGTTGTGCCATTTATCGAAACATTTGAAACCTCTCCATGATAAATTCTGTCTTCAATCGCATCGGATTTTATAATTACGCTCTGCCCTATCTCTACATTTTTAATATCAAGTTCATCAACCGAAAGTTCGCATTCAAGACTTGACATATCGTAAATTATTGCCATTTCAGTCGACATATTTGTATTATCCAGTTTGTCGCCTGCTTTTATATTTTTCACAACAACAGTTCCCGATATGGGTGCTTTTATTGTGTAATCATCAAGTTTATCCTTTGCGTTCTGCCGGGAAAGCTCAGACGAACGAAGCGACAAAGTAGATGATTTCACATTATTTTCCACAGACTGTGATTTTATATGTACTAAATTGCTTCCGATTATTACTTTATCACTTTCCGAAACATAAATCTCGTCTATGTCTCCCATCACCTCTGCTACTATAGTTTTTTCTGCAGCGTATTCAAAGCTGCCGGCATCTGTTGAGGCAAATCCGTTGATTTGTGCAGTTGCGGTTTCCGTATTCATAAGTGCACCTGGATTTATCACACTGATTTTAACATTTCTTTTTCTTGTATTTCCCTCTGAAGCATAGCCTGAGGCACCTACCTCTGTTACAGTTCCCTCAAGAAGTTCTCCGTTGGAAGATACTCTTACCGAAGCAGCATCTCCCACTGCAAAATCAATTGCTTCTGCATCGTTAAAAGCAACCGTTAAAGTAAGAGATGAATCATCATAAATATCAGCAATTTTAGTTCCTGTATTAACCGAATCTCCAACTTTAACATACATAGTTTTAACAGTTCCAGCTATGGTCGATTTTACAGTCAGTTTATTCTGATTGTCTATTGCATTGTTATAATCCATCTGCGAGCGCTGATACGATATATCTGCATTTTCAATAGAATTTTGAGCATCAGATGAATCTATTTTATAAAGAACATCTCCTTCTTTAACCATATCTCCCTGCTCAAAATTTGCCGATAAAACATTTCCCGAAACAAGTGCTGTAATAGAGTACTGATCTTTAGGTTTTACTACAGCAGACCCTGTAACAGAAGATGTTATATCGTGCTTTTGCACTGTTGTATCAAGCGATTCAACCGAAAAAGTTTGTTTCGGTTGTTTGTCCTTCTTCAAAACAACAAATGCGATTGCAATTATAACAAACAAAACAAGAATCACAATCAGCCATTTTTTGATTTTCTTTGAACGCGACAATTTAACTTCTTTCATTCTTTCTTTCCTTTCCTGCCATTTATCAATTCTGCAATATATATTTGGTTAAAACTTTATAGTAATTTATTTATATGTATATTAAAATTATAGTATAAGCAATCATTAATTACAATAATTTAACCATAAAAGTTACAAAACAGACATAAATTATTCAAAATTTTTTACAAACAAAAGAGGATGTTAAAAAAAGTTTTTAAACATCCTCTTTTTTATCAAACACTCTTATATTCGCCATCCTGAGATGCAAGATATGCTTTTTCAACTATAGTCTGCACGAAAATTCCGTCTTCTGCTGTAATTTCGGGGGTTGTGTCGTTTATTATTGCATTTGCAAAAGAAGAAATTTCCTTTTCATACATATTTCCTGTTTTTGTTATTTCTACCTTTTCAAATGCCTTATCTTCCCTGTTTTGCTGAGCATCGTAAGCTGCATCAGGGTCGGACGTTGTGAGAAGAATTGTACCATCTTCAACCTGACCAAGTGTTCCCTCGGCGAGCAGGCTTCCCTTTGTACCATAGAATTCAAGGCGACACTTTGCCGCATTATCGGGAATATTGAAGTTTGCATCAACAAATGCTGTTGCACCGTTATCCATCTTCATTAAAAGTGCTGATGAATCGTCTACTGAATATTTAAATACATTATTATTTGAAAAACAAGCTATGGTCTTTGCTTTTGTTGAGCTTATATACTGAAGCAGGTCAATAGCGTGGATTCCCATATCTATCAGTGCACCACCGCCTGAAAGTTTTTTATCCTGCCTCCATACGCCGGGCATTTCGGGATACCAACAGGTGAACTGCCCCCTCATAGAAACAATATCTCCGATCACGCCATTTGAAATCAGTTCTTTCATCTTCTGATGGTATGAAGAAAAGCGCATCATAAGACCAACGCCTAATTTAACGCCGTTTTTCTTGCATATACCATCTATTTCAATTGATTCTTCCACAGTAAGCCCCATTGGTTTTTCAAGAAGAATATGTTTTTTAGCCTCTGCCGCTAATTTAACCTGTTCTTTATGGCAAAAAACGGGTGTAGCTATGTAAACTGCATCTATTTCTTCAACATTAAGAAGCTCCTCTGCACTGGAAAAAGCATATTTTGCACCAAATTCTTCTTTAACCTTTTCTGCAGCTTCAAAATTTGTATCCATCACAGCAACTAATTCGCTGTTTTCTGAAAGCATCATTCCCGGTATTGTTCTTCTGAGTGCAATACCTCCGCAACCAATTACGCCCCATTTAATTTTCATTGTAATCCCTCCAATTAATTTTTTAAATATGTAAAAAAATATCTAAGTATAGTTTATATCAGCTTTTTTTATACGTAGCAAAATATGATGCAAGCACAACACATATAACCGCTACAAATACTTTTAAATCAGGTATAATACCATTAACAACAAGTGTAACAAACGGGGTTAAAATAGGCTTGATAAAGAAAGCAAGCGACGCCATAATCGGTCCGCCTTTTTCAATTGCCTTAAAGTAGCATCCATAGCCTACACCTGTAACAAGAATTCCCAGGTAAATCAATATTCCCACTGTGCTTACATTCATTGGGAATGAAATATCAGTCTTAAGCACAAGCAGTGCAATAAGAAGAATTATGCTACCCATCAAGAAAGCAACAGTAGTTTGAATAATACCGCCAAATTTCTTAGTGAATTTCTGGCTTAACACAGTATACAAGCTGAAGGTTAAAGCTGCAAACACACCAAGTAATACAGATTCAATATTCGTTCCTGCAGATAAATCTGCACAGGCAATTACACCTATAGCACCCAAAACCAAAGCTATAATCTTGTTTCTGTTTGGCTTTTCTTTTAATATAAACATCGCAAATATAATCGTAAATATTGAATTTGACGAGAAAATAATTGCAATAATTGACGGAGAATCGGCCTTTTTAACACCAAGCTGCAAAGATATCATACTAATGCATATAAAGAGTATTCCAAGAAGCGTCATAATAGCCAGATCTTTAATACTTATATGTATTTTCTCTTTTTTGATTTTAGCTATTGCAAGTGGAATCAGCACTATAGAACCTATTATAAATCGCCAGAACGTAATCGCATATGGATTCACATCGACAGCTATAAGTTTGCTGACAGGTTCTAATGTAACAAATAAAACAGCCGTTATTATAACATATAAAATTCCATTCTTCATTTTAAGCTCCTTGCATTCATAATGTGTGATTATATCGTAAATATATGGCTTTTAACAAAAAAACTTTATACAACAAACATTTTAACATCAATCACTTATCTCGTCAACGCATAATTAAAAAAAATTGGAAACAAATAAAACAACTATTGTATAAAGCCGATATATTTTTAATAATTCTATTGACAAAACGTGCTATTATGAGTAAAATATATAGGTAATTGCTGGTGTGGCTCAATGGCAGAGCAGCGGTATCGTAAACCGCAGGTTGCAAGTTCAATTCTTGTCACCAGCTCCAAAAAGCATCGATAAAATCGATGCTTTTTTATTATATTTATCTCACTCTATTTCCTGTTCAAATATGTATCGGGCACAGTTCCCACAATTAAAGTTTGTGCTATCGGCATTGTTGATTCTGCCCGTATGGTGCTGTGTGCCATAGGAACAACAATTGCCATATCCACACTGACGGTCAGATTAATTGTATGAAGAGTCTGATTAATTCCCGCCTCTTCAAACACATGAGTAATATCTGCATTTGTAACAGAAATAGGGTGAAATCTTATGGGAATTGTTGGACCCATTCCTGCAAATAAATCGAATCCTATTAAATTCGTAACAGGTATTTGATGGGTAATCTGGCTTCTTCTGTCGAGTTCATCCCCAACATTTATCCCAAGGTCATTAGTAAATCTGTTTATAAGAGTTGTATCAGACGATACGGAATTCACCCTGTTTTCGCTATCTCGCGATATGTTCACGATTTTATCGTAGCTGAAAAACTCTTCAAGCATCACTTTTTTTATCTCATCGTCAAGTATCTGTGAAATTTCGTTTTTTGCATAACTCTGTGTAAGAACTATAACTCTTGGCCTTATGTATTTTGAAAACAGGTATAATGAAAGAGTAACAATTACTACTGAACTGATCATAAAAAGAATAATTCTGTTTTTTAATTTTTTCAGTTTTCTTTTTTTCACTGTACCACCCTGAATTTTCTTTTTGTTAATAATTTTATGCTGTTTGGGTGTTGAACTATACTGTTTTTTATGTTATAATTATAAAAGGTGATGAAAATGAATAAAGAACATAAAACAAGTATCGGCGGAAGTGCCGTTATGGAAGGCGTTATGATGCGCGGTCCAAAAGATATAGCAACCGCAGTCAGAAAGCCTGATGGAGAAATCGTTCTCGATAAAAGGCCTGTAAGCTCAATTGTAGCAAAGCTTCATTTAAAGAAAATTCCCATTGTGAGAGGCGTTTTTGCATTTTTCGATTCAATGATCTGCTCTGTTCGTGCGCTTATGTGGAGTGCTGAATTCTTTGATATTGAGGGCGAGGAATCAGAATCAAAATTCGATAAATGGCTTGAAGATAAATTCGGCGATAAGATAAAGGATATTGTAATTTATTTTTCAGTTTTTATTTCTCTTATTTTATCAATCGGTCTTTTCTTTGTTCTTCCTAATATTGTAACAGGATTTATCTCGAAATTTATTGATTCAAATATTTTAATGACGGTTATTGAAGGTGTGCTCAGAATGGCAATTTTCTTAGGGTATGTGCTTTTGGTTTCGCAAATGGAAGATATTAAAAGAGTTTTCCAGTATCACGGAGCAGAACACAAAACAATTTTTTGCTACGAAAAAGGTCTCGAGCTCACTGTTGAAAATGCACGTTCCATGTCGAAGCTTCATCCCCGTTGCGGAACAAGCTTCTTAGTGTTTGTAATGATAATCAGTATTATTCTGTTTTCATTTATTTCCTGGAAAAGTTTCTGGATAAGACTTGGTTTAAGGCTTCTGCTTCTACCCGTTGTAGCAGGCTTAAGCTATGAAGTTATTCATTGGGCCGGAAAAAGCGAAAGCAAAATAGTTTGTATCATCAGCCGCCCCGGAATGTGGCTTCAGAAAATCACAACACGTGAGCCTGACGATTCACAGCTTGAAGTTGCGATTGAGGCTATGAAAGCCGTTCTTACAGGCGATAAAGAGGAAGATAAATGGTAAGAAAAATTCTTAACGAAGCAGCTAAAAAACTTACAAACTCACCCACACCCTTGCTGGATGCAAGGGTGCTTTTATCGAAAGCACTAAACTGCGAAAACGCTCTTGTTGTATTCCGCGACTTAACAGATAAAGAAATAAGCACCTTTAATGAATATATAGTAAAAAGAATGCAGGGCATCCCCGTTTCATATATAACGGGCGAAAAAGAATTTATGGGACTTAATTTTATTTTAAATAATTCAACTCTTATCCCCCGTCCCGATACAGAATGTCTTGTTGAAAAAGTGATAGAGCACAATAATTTTTCTGCTCCACGAATTCTCGATCTTTGCACAGGAAGTGGTTGTATAGGTATTTCCCTTGCATATATGATTAAAAATTCGTCGGTTGAGCTTACCGATATTTCACTCGAAGCTCTAAATGCTGCCATCGAAAATATAAATCTTCACAATCTTAATAGCAGAGTAAAGGCGTATAAGCTCGACGTTATTTCAGATGCTATAGAAAATAATTACGACATAATTACTGCAAATCCACCATATATTCCCACAGAAGTTGTAAAGGGACTGGATGTCAGCCGGTTCGAGCCTGTACGTGCACTCGATGGAGGTGCAGATGGGCTTGATTTTTATAGAATAATAATAGAAAAAGCATATTATGCTCTTAATGAAAATGGTATACTCGCACTTGAAATCGGATATGATCAGGGCGAAAGTGTTCCAAAACTGATGAACAAATTCAAGTCGGTTTATGTTTATAAAGACTATGGCGAAAACGACAGAGTAGTTATTGGAATGAAATAAAAAGCAGGTGTAAAAAACTCGTTTTTTACACCTGCTTTTTAGGGATAGGATAAATAATTCAGAACGGACAAACTTAGCTGTAAATACATGCGATCTGTTTTAATATAGCCTTTTTGCTGTCTGAACTTTTTTACATCCACTTTTTTATTTATTAAAAGGTTTATCATTTTTGGGTACAGTATATATCTCTGTATACGATTCTGCCTCGTCTTCATCCTGTGGCGGCACCTGAATAAGCCCTGTACATTCAGTTTGAGAAACAACGCTGTTTATTTCGTTTTCCAGATCATACTGATAACCCTTTTCCGTATCAAACGGATCTGTGCTGTTAAACATTTAAACACCCCTATTCAGTTTTCCCTGAACAGAGGTGTTTAATTTTAACAATTATTTCTTATTGGGTGTTTCTTCTGTCAATGCTATAGGAACATTCATTTCTCTTCCTGCTCTGATAAAAGTAAGCATTATAACATCTCCCGCTTTGTGCTTATCACGGATAGAATTCAACTCGCTTGATGTATTAACATTCTTTCCATCAAATTTAACTATTATATCCCCTCTTTTAAGTCCTGCTTTATAAGCTCCACTGTTCTCTGCAACACTCATTACATAGAGACCGTGATCAACCAACAGATTATTATAATAAGCAAGCTCAGGTGTAATTTCGCGAACAGTTACACCTATCACAGGTCTTCCTTTTACATATCCTGAATCTGTTAAATCTTTTATAATTGGAATTGCCTCTTTCATTGGTATTGCAAATCCAAGACCTTCTGCAGCGTCATCCACAAGCTTTACACTGTTTATTCCTATAACTTCACCATAATGGTTGATAAGAGCACCTCCGCTATTGCCGGGGCTGATAGCAGCATCCGTCTGAATAAGGGTCATTTCGCGCTGATCAATCACCATTGTTCTGTTAACTCCACTTATAACACCCGCAGTAACTGTGCCGAAAAGTTCGCTTGCAAGAGGGTTACCTATTGCTACAGCCAAATCACCAACCTCAACAGCTTCTGAATCTCCTATTGAAGCAACGTGAAGCTCTTCGTTTGGAGTAATTTTAATAACTGCTATGTCTGTTTTTTTGTCGGCTCCGATAAGTACTGCGTTGTATTCACTTCCTGTGTTGAGCTTCACCTTAATAGAGGTCGCACCTTCTATTACGTGATTATTTGTTACAATATTTCCATCGGATGTTAATATTATTCCGCTGCCACTTGATTCAGACTGTTGCATTCCAAAATAGCTCTGAACTTTTGTGGTACACGATATACCAACTATTGACGGACCCACCAGCTTTGCTATTTCGTTCACAGTAAGCTTCTTTCTTTCTGCAGTTGTGTCTGTTACTGCTACTATTCCATAGTCCCGGCTTTCTGCCTGCGGTGTATACGCAACGTTTCTCTCTCCAACCAGTGAAAGAGTAATAACAGAAGAAACAATGCTTGCGCATACAACACTTGCTATAACTGTTAATATTCCCTTTTTATTTTGCATAATCAATCATCCTTCCTGAAGTATTTTCTTCACCTTTGTCAAGTGTAAATGCAAATCGGGTATACTCTCCTTCTTTACTTTTCGCAAAGATTTCCCCATTATGTTTTGTAATTATTGTTTTCACAATGTGAAGTCCTAAGCCTGCTCCTTTTTTGTCTTCCCCACGACTTTTATCTGTTTTGTAAAATCTTTCCCAAATATGCTTCAGATCATTTTCGGCTATTCCCTCACCTGTATTTTCAACCGATGTTAAAACTTTTTTATCATTAGTTTCTGTTTTAAGAGTAATTTTGCCCTCAACAGGGGTAAATTTAATAGCATTTTCAATTAAGTTCATAAGCACTCTCTTTATAGAATCTTTATCGGCAAAAACGTTACACTCATTACCCTCAAGCAAAAGACTTATTTTGATATTCTTATGTGTTATCTGCTGTTCATAAGAAATCAGTGTTTCCGTAAGCATTCTGTTCATATCAAAGCTTTCTTTGTTAAGAATTGCTTTTCCCTGTTCAAGCTTTGATGCTTCTAAAAGTTCGCTTACAAGCCTTGTAAGCCTTTTGGCTTCACTAAGCACAATACCAAGATATTTTTCTCTTTCATTCTCCGGAATTGTGCCATCTATTATACCTTCAACGAAACCGCTTATAATAGTCATAGGTGTTCTGAGTTCGTGGGATACATCGGATACAAACGAGCTCCGCATATTTTCAAGCTCCCGAAGGGATTCCGTCATAGAATTAAAGCTTTCTGCAAGCTGACCTATCTCGTCATTACTTGTGATAGGAATTTTTTCTTTAAAGTTACCATTTGCTATGCTTTTCGCCGCATTTTTCATTTTTTTAATCGGAGATGTAATCTGCCTTGTAAGAACAAATGAAATTATAAAAGCTATAATCCAGACTATACTCTGAGTGTATATTACAATTCCAACAATATCGTTTTGTATATTCTTTAAATAAGGCATTCCCCTCACCGCAAGAGTTGCTCCAACAAGAATTCCTTTGCCGCTGTATGCGTCATTTCTTATAATAGGAGCAGTTGCAACAAGCGTTTGTTCATTAAATATTTTTCCTTTATTATAAACTTTAATGCTCGTTCTACCGTTTTTAATATCTTTAACAAAGGCTTCATCAATATTGCTTAATTTAACACCCGAAACATTATTTGAAGAGGCAACAACATCGCCTTTTGAATTAATAACTATTATCTTGCTTTCACGACTTGCAAATTCAATTGCCATTTTATAATAGTTCCATGCATCGGCATTATTTTGTTTATCAATTATACTCTCGCTAAGTTGTGAAATACGCACTGCATCCTCTATTATGTCTTTTTCCTGCGATGCAATAAAGTAATTGCCTATCAAAAAGAAAATAAGCGGAATAATTACTACAATGGCAGTTACTGCAACAACTATGTGCATTAAAAATATTTTTGAAAAAAGTGTGCGCACACTATTTCACCTCAAATTTGTAACCTACACTCCAGACGGTTTTAATCCCCCATCTGTCTTCAAATTTTTCAATTTTTTCCCTTAAACGTTTAACGTGAACATCAACTGTTCTGGAATCACCGAAATAATCAAATCCCCACACATCTTCAAGAAGTTGTTCTCTTGTATAAACACGGTTAGGGTGAGAAGCAAGAAAATATAAAAGTTCCAGTTCCTTTGGAGGAATATCAATAGCTTTACCATCAAGTGTAAGCTCGTAATTTGTAAGATTAATTGTTATTCCTTCATATTGTATGATTTTCTCGTTTTCTTCCTCTTTCTCATATCCTGTTCTTCTTAAAACAGCTTTAACCCTTGCTATAAGCTCTTTTCCCTCAAAAGGTTTAACAACATAATCGTCTGCCCCCAGTTCAAGGCACATAACTTTATCAAAGGTTTCTCCTTTTGCAGAAAGAATAATTATGGGAACCTTGCTTTCTTTTCTTATTTCGCGGCAAACCGTTACCCCGTCAATTTTGGGCATCATAATATCAAGAATAATAAGGTCAGTCCCACCTGTGCGAAAAATTTCAAGGGCTTTTTCCCCATTGAAGCAAACAGTGGTTTCATATCCTTCTTTTTCAAGATATAGCCTTACAAGCTCGCAAATATTAGCATCATCATCTGCTATGAGTATCCTCTGTTTATTTTTCAAAAAAATTCCTCCCACCAACAGAATTTCTGTTGTTTCAATTTATTATAACACAAAAATCAATTCTAATCTACTACTTTTTCTATTTTTATAATAATTGATAGTTATTATCATTTTATTTATTAATTATGAACAAACGATGAATAATATAAATACATGGGGTGTAAAAAGCTGAGTTTTTTACACCCCATGTTCATTGATTATTTATTGTTTTCAAAAAATCTGTGAATAATTGCTGCAATCTCTGCTCTTGTTGCACCATTAATAGGTCTTACAGTGTTATCTTCGTAACCCTTGATAATTTCCTTTCCGACTGCCCAGTTCATGGCAGAAACTGCATATTCGGAAATCTCACCTGCGTCATCGAAATGAAGATTTTCTTCAAGTGTCACCGCATCCATTCCTTTATACTGCACATAGCGGAACATAATCGTTGCAATCTGCTGGCGCGAAATATCTGTGTTTGGCGCAAACTCTGTTTCACTAACACCTTTTATAATGCCATTTTGCTGTGCCCATACTACAGCATTTGCATAATATGCCCCCATGTCAATATCAGCAAATGGAATGCTCTTGTTTGTAACAGGCTCTCCTTCTGCACGATAGAGAACAGTGATAAACATTGCTCTTGTAATATTTTCATCAGGTGCAAATATAGTTTTTGTTATACCCCTGAAAAGATCCTTTTCTATAACATAGTCTGTATCGTAATGATACCACTTTGAAATATCGAGATCATTGAATTTTAAAGACGGACAATTATGCCCTGACGTTTCTTTTTCATCATCATCCTGATTAACCTTGATCCATTTTGCATAAAGGGTAAAGCTCTTTGTAACTTTTGAATTAAAGTCGTAAGCGATAGTTAATTCTTCATCTGTGTACCAGCCTGCAAATGTAAATCCGTCTTTTACGGGTGCCTCCGGCTCTATGAGTTTATAATTCATTCTGATAGAGTCGTTTTCCACCCTGCTTCCTTCATTAGAATCAAACTTAACTAAAATGTAGGTTGCTCCACCACCGCCTGAAGGTTTTGTTGTAGTTTGTGTTTTCTTTTTAATGGTAACCGAATCTGTTTCAAGATTGTTATTTTTATCATACAAACAATAACCGCCGTCATACTTAAACCCGTAACCCGCAGGCAGCCAATTATTCTTTTTCAAATTATCAAAAGATTCATGAGCGTCGCCTTCTTTATACAACACGCACTCGACTCCGTTGCCCGTAATATATATTTCCGACTTGCTATCCAATTTAAGTTCGGGGGCACTGTGAAACGACATACTTCCGTTTGTAATACTGAGCTTTGCCTTGCCTTCCATTGTAAGATACTGAAGCAAAACTACTCCGCTCGCTTCCAGCGTTGCATCCTCAATAGCAACGCAGCTATCCATGCCGCCACTTGCTCCGATATTAATTTCATTATTTATCGTTGTATCAGCATATACCGTAAGGCTATCTCCTGAGCCTGTTGCTACCATTTTGTCAAATATTAAACTACCGTCGCCCTTGATTATAAGATTACCTTTATAGCTGCTTCCATAAAAGCCTGTGCCACTAACAAAGGATACCGAGCCTTTTATCTCACAATTGCCGTCTACTGTAATTGTTGTCGTATCTTCGCTGCTCGCAGACGGTAATATTACTCTCGCATAGAGAACAGCACCATTGTTCATTGTGAATGTATATGGCGAAGAACCATTTCCCGACCATTCAAGGTTGCCGTCAATAAAAGCATCAAGCTCGTTGAGTGGAAGAACCCACTGTGCATATAGAGTAATATCTTCGGCTACGGTTACGTCGTTACCAACATAATAAGTATCTCCGCTTCCGTCTGCTTTTGTATTCCAGCTTTCTATTTTGCACTTTCCATATGTAAAAGTATAATCGTTAAAAGTATAATTACTTCCGTCTGCAACGGTGATGCTGTCTGTTTCGCCTGTGTTGTTGTTTGCAATGAAGGTAATTGTGTGATTTATCGGTATCACCTTAAATGTTGCGGTTACTGTAACGTTTTTTGCAGGCATTGTGAATGTATTGCCGATAAGCAGAACATCATCGTCGTCTGCATCCTTAACTGTAAGTGTGTCAAGCTCATAGTCTGTCGTCGGTGTTACAGTAAGAGTTACCGTTTCACCCTCTGCCGCGGTAGCCTTGTCAGCTGTGACTGTGCCGTTTGTGGTGCCGTTCACGGTAATGGTGTAAGTAGGAGGAACTGCGGTTTTTTCGCTTACCGTATAAGAACCGTCTGCATTTGTTGTTATGTTATAATTGTCCGTATCCACATATCCTGAAACCGGAGTATCGCTGGTATTCAATGTATAGGTGCCGCCGGTTATAGATATGCCTTCGCTCCAAATACCTGTGGAGATAGTGTCAACGTTAAAGGAGCCTCCTGCGATGGCACCAGTACTGTCTTCACTCTGTCTTGCGAATATATTATCCAACTCAAATTCGCCGCCTGTGATTTCAGTTTCAGAGGTTCCGTCCATATAAACCAAATCATAGCCGGACTTGGAGTATGTGCCGCCCTCAATTTTGAGATACCCGGAATCGTTCTTGAAGAAGTACCAACCACCTGCTTTCGAGACCGTGCCGTTACCTGTGATGGTAACATCATCTCCCGTGCCAAGTTCCAAAACGTACCCACTGCTCGATTTGGAAAGGGTTTTTCCGTTTAAATCAATAGTTACAGGTGTGTTATCCGGAAAGGTCAACACAGTGCTGCCCAAATCAATGGCATCGCCCAAAATCACAATGCCACCGGCAGAGATTGCAGTCTGAAGGTCTGTGACGTTGGCTACCTCTGCCGCACTTGTCACCAACGTAAAGCCCGGTATAAATGTCATAAACATAGCAAGGGTTAAAAACAATGCTGTATATTTCTTAAATCCTTTAGGTTTCATTAAATGTTCCTCCTTAAACTCTTTCCTTTATTTCCTCAAGAAGATTCTCTATCAGATCTTTTGCAATTTTTTCAAAATCAAACTGCGAAACAAATTTGATTGCATCTTCTATTTTTTCCTTTGGCAGTTCATACACCCGAAATGTGGTTGTTAAAAAGCTTTTAATTTTTTCTTCCATTGAAAACCACATATTACAAGGTATTGTCATAAACCCCCGCATTATTCCACCTGATGCTATTTCAAGCATATAAAAATCCTTTGTTTCAAGGTCAGCCAAATGCTCTTTAAATATTTCCTCAAGCTTTTTTGTAATAGTTTCCTGAATAATTCCTGTTGTGTGCGGCAGAGAATATGCAACGGAATACAACTCTCTGATATGCTCGCTTGATTCTGCCATATAAAGCTGTAGGGTGGTTTCTGATGCATACATCTGTATTTTGTCGTGTGGGATATCGCGAAGCAATGCTTCTGTTTTAGCAAACTGTGCTTCGAGAACGTATTTTACTAGCGCGCTCATAATATCTTCTTTACAACTGTATAGGTTTGTCAGTGAACCTACACTTAATTCTGATGCAGTGGCAATTTCCTTTATAGTAGTAAGACTATATCCTTTTTTCAGGAACAGCTTTGCAGTGTTATACAAAACAGTTTTACGATTTAACTCTGTTTGTTGTTCCCGGGTTAACTTAACCATTTCTCTCCCTCCTTGCATTTCGTTTTAGAATGCGTTCTACTTTTTGTTTTAGTATAGCAGTTATTTCCAATCTTGTCAATATTTTTTTATTTTATGGTTTATTCAAAACACAGTTTTCGACCTTTAATCCCTTAAAACTTTATAAAAACATTGATTTTATATTGATTTTGTGGTATCATAAATACAAGAAATATTGAAAATTTTGATGGTTTTTCAAAACAAATGGTGTCGGAAATGGTGTCAGGTATAATTTGATAAAAGAGTTTGACACACAACTAAAAAACACCTGACATTATTAAAAGGACAATGGAAAATTCCATTGTCCTTTTGTGTTCTGTTTAGTTTAGTTTTATCGGGCAACTTGGATCTGCACGATTATAATCATTATATTTTGCATAGCTTTGACATTTAGCTCCGCCTTTACAGAATACATTATAAACACACCCTGAACATTCTTTAGGCAATGACGCATTTCTTAAATCTATAAAAACTTCGTTGTTATAATATATATCTTTAAGTGTAGAATCAAACACATTACCGCAAACAATTGGCATTCTACGGCACGGCATTACTTGCCCGAACTCATCAACCGTTAAAAAACTTTCCGCAGCTTTACAAGAATAAATTTGCGAATTTATATTATTCAAAAATTGCAAAGCTCGTTCAGATGCGACTTGAGTTTTGGGATACAGTTTTTTTGTTAAGAAATTGCCTTGTGCCTTTTTAAGATACTTTACATATTCAGGCAATATTTCTTTTGTTATTTCTAAATCTGATAATTCTGAGCCATTTCCAATTGGAATAAGTCTATCAGACCAAAGCTTTGTTATTTTAGCTTGTCGGCATTTACGAGCAACAGAGGGTATATGTTTATAATTAGACGCATTTGCCGTAAAACTAATAAATGTTTTAATACCTGCTTTCTCAAGAGTAGCTGCTGTTTTAAATGTTCTATCGTAATCGCCCGGTTTTCTCATGAAATCGTGTGTTTCACGATTACCGTCAATACTGAGCTGAACAAATGAAGCTTTCGTTTCTATGAGTGTCTTAATCATAGTGTCATCTATTGGTGTACCATTGGATAAGACACCATATGTAACCCTATCATTACTCTCACCAAGAAACTGTAATATATCATAAATATCTTTTCGGATAAAGGGTTCTCCACCTGTTATATTGATATGACCTCTTTTTTTGATTTTATGTTCTTCGTTATAGGTATTTCTCAAATCAAAAAATTGGTTGAAAACATTTATAATGTCTTTATATGATAATGGCTCAACATCGCCCTCGACTCTATAACAATGTTTACATTGCAAATTGCATTTACCTGTAATATGAAATTGCATAAGCAATCGATTACTATTCGCACATTCAATCACAGCAAATCCACCCCTAACTGTTAGACATACCACTCATCATAGCATATAACATAAATAAACCAAATCCCGCAAGAACCAATCCCCATATTGCTTTCTTATCAATTGGTTCATTATTAGATTTTGTAAACAATATAGATCTTATTCCATAAACGATTGCAACTATCGGCGGAAAGAACCATGCATAAAGCAGGATTGAAGCGATACCCCAATTTCTACTCAATCTTCCATAAGACATCTTTTTATTATAATTTTGTACATTAACACCATTTACAAGTGTTCCTATACTACTATTTACTCTTGTTGTTGCGGTCATGCCGCTATCTATCGCTTTAAAACAAGAAGAAAGTTGACCTAACATATTAAAAAATTCACTAACTGCTCCTTTGTTCGCAGGTGCTTTCAAGATGCTTTCTAATCGTTGAATTTGTGCTGCCTTTGCCTTTCCAATATGAGAACTTTTAGATAGTCTTTTGTGTAATAGATAACTCTCATATATTTCTTTTCGACCTTTAGCAACTTGCAAGCTTGAATCTCCAAATTTTATTATTTCTCCATTGCCATTGAGTAAAAACCTATCGCATCCCATACGAATCATTATATCAAAAAATAATTCGTTATTTGTTATTAGCGACGTGTTTATTACGCTTGCTTCGCCATACTTTATACTTTCTTTTCCGTTAATATTTCGAGCAAATTTCATTGCTTTTTCCTTGTCTGTATATAACATAAAGAATCCACCATTCATCATATATGGCGTTTGGGTTATATTCAAAACAACTACATATAATTCTTGTTTTAGTAATTCTTCTTTATACATAATTAACCTCCCATATTCTCATTCTATTTTAAGAATTAACAGCGATAACGATTATCACTTTTCCTATTCTTTCTCACTAAGTGATTTCATATATTCGGCAGTAACAACACCGGCAGGGAGAGCAACAATGGCTATTCCAAAAAATGAGGAAAGCATTGCAATAGTTCTTCCAATAACTGTTACCGGATATATGTCTCCATATCCAACTGTTGTAAGTGATACGGTTGACCAATATACTGCATCAAAGAAAGAGTTAAAAGTATCCGGCTCCACATTGAATACAACCAATGCTGAAATCAGAATATAGCCTACCGCTAACGAACCTACGGCAAACAATGCTTTTTTAGAACTTTTCAATATATCAATTATGGTTCTGATACCTTTGGAATATCTGAATATTCTCACAATGCGGAACACCTTCAGAACTTCCGTAAATGAAGAATATTTAAACAATCCAAGTAAAGGACATAATAAAGCAATTATAGACATTAAATCTATAATGGAAATTATTCTAAACGGATAGCGAGCAAAGGAAGTCCAATGGTGTTTATTAAATTTATAGTCAGCAGCAATCCACCTTAAAGAATAGTCTATTATGTATATTGCAAGACAAGTATAGTCTATAGTCTTAAATATATTGCTTGTACCCTTAACGGTAAGAGGAAGAAGGCTTATTGCAATTACTGCTATCATAAACCACTTATAAGCTACACTTAATAAGTTCCCTTCGTACACATGAACCATTTGATATATCTTTTTTCGCATCGTATTCCTCCGGATTATCCGTTATTATTATTGTTGTTATTGTTATTATTGGTTGAACAACCGCTACAACTACTTCCACAACCACTTGAATCACCCGTTGGGCGTTGCATAACATTATAAGCTGCTGCACCAAGAATAATGTGGTCAAATGATATACCTGTTGGTGCCGTTTCTAAAACAGTTGCACTTTCTGTTTCTCCTGATGCGTTTACAAAAGAAATCATTTCAGGTGTTACAGAAATCTTATTATTTGAATCTTTTTTCATATATTCATACATTTCCTCTATTTTTTCGTCTGTCAAGTCCGGAATGTATTTTTTTAATTCCATACATCTCGAAAGTCGAACAACATCATTATAAGTCTTTGGTTTGATATTAAGCATTATTTTCTTCCTCCATATCATCTAAATTTAAATAATACAATTCAATATTTTGAAATGGTAAATTGATTGCATTTATGTGATAATATCCATTGTTCTTTTGTTTTGTGTAATGATAATCTCTTAACGCTGACGTTGTGAAGAATAAATTATTTGCGTTCGTTTTTGATAATTTATCTCCGTACAGAGCAAGAAGTCCTGATAAGTCAACACAATAAAATCCATCTTTGTCAGAAGATTCCTTCATAAGTGTACCTTTGAAAATTTGATGTGTCATAATGTGTTCTTGTTTTTCTCTCTGCTCATCGCCATATACAACCGTATCGCCACTTAAAAGCTGAATAAATAGTGAGTTGTTGATTGGATAATCAGAAAGAGCATCCATCGTTTCTTCTTTAATATAAAGCTTAATCACACTTTTTTTACTGATAAATATAAATTCTCTTGTTCTTTTTAGAATTTGTGATTCAAGCTTATATTCTTGTCCATCAACAGACAGTATAAAGGCATTTGGATTATATACTTCCTGAAGTTTTGCATCCCTTTTAATTAAATACTCAAGACTATTTTCTTCAGGTTCATACTTTAAATGTTCAGGAGCAAGTGTTGGATGGTTCTTGAGCAAATAGTAATAGGCAAAATTATCAGGAATCTCATCATAATCTTTATCCCTGTAAATTTCCTTTTGTAATCTACAAGTATATGACTTGCTGCTGCTATATACATTCTTGACGAAAGGACATCCCGTTTTACATAAGTGCAAATGTTCACAAGAGATACATTCTTCACTTATTCCTTGACGATTATGAGCAAGGAATATTTTTGTTTTAGCTGTTTTTAAGATTTCCTCTACTGAATCATTATAAATGTTACCGTAGTAAAAATCAGGATTTCCTTGCCCTCTAACACATGAATAAATATCTCCATTTTTCTCTAACAAGAAGAATTTCTCACCACAATTATCGCAGTTGGTGCAATATGCAGGGGTAAACTCAGCAAACCAAGCATTGTTTAATCCTTCTTCTAAGTCAGTTCCGGTAAATTCCTTGTGCATCCTCTGATACAAAGCAACTTGATTCTCTTCGGGTAGAGCCGTAAGTTTCACTTCACTTTCTAATTGAGGTTCAAACCCAATCATAAAGTTAAAGTCATTCATGTTAAGACAAGTATTTTCTGCTAACCACTTTATATCATTAACTATTTCATCAAGATATTCAAAATGTTCCTGAAAGATCGTAGCCGATACTTTTTTTCTGTTTGGTAATTCGGCTAACAATGAAACATTTTTTAATATAGTTTCTAAAGTTCCTTTCCCGCCTTTGGTAATACGATATTTATCATGAAGGGAGAAAGGTAAGTCAAGGCTTCCGCTGATACTAACATCAAATTCTCTTATTGCATCAATATGTTTCTCAATATTAAAAAGATTGGTTTTGATGTGTGGTTTATTTGTCTTAAATCCATTTTCTGAAAGCATCTGACCGTTTGCTTTATAATAATTGCTTATGTACTCTACAATATCTCTGAAATTGTCGGGGGCTAAAGTAGTAACCTCACCACCGTGAAGCGATATGTTAAACGGAATAACATCAGCTTCTCTGAACTTATTAACGGCAAACTCCAATGTTTCTAAATAGCCTTTGTCGCTTTTAAGTTCATTTGTATTTTCCCCAAGATAACAATATCGACATTTCATATTGCAATTCATTGTAGGCACATATAAAATGTGTATAAATTTGCTCATAACTATTCTCCAATGATGCTTTCTGCCATTTTTTTCATCCGTTCTGCTTTTTCTTCTGCATATAATTCATATGCATCATCAAATGTCCAATCACCATTTGAATAACCGTCTATAACTTCATCTATCTCGAATGACCATCCTGCGATAGTTCCTGAACTTTCTCCTACTTTTTTATTATCTAATATAAACATCACTTTTTTAACCCCAATGACTTCTGCTTTTTTCAAAAAACTGAGGATTTCTTTTTTTGTATTAATAATTTCCCATCTGTCACTACGGGAAGTTTCACTAATCCAAACAGAATTATCTAAAGTAGATATATCCGGTATTTTTATTCCGTTAACCACATTACAAACAACAAATAGTGATTCGATTTTTTCTTGTGAATCTATTGTTGATAGCTCATCATCTATTTCATTAAATTCAGAGCTGTATTCTGCAATGATTTCTTCAGCAGTTTTGTCAATTTCAATCTCTGTTTCATAATAATTCAAAATGGATCTAACGTCACCTTTATATCTAATTTGAGTCGGACTTTCTTTAAATGCTCTTTCATTTATTGAAACCCATGCGGGAAGTTCAATACTCTCCAGGCTATCACACTTTCTAAAAGCAGAGCTTCCAATTTCATTAACCGTATCAGGAACAAATACATTAGAAAGCGAAGTGCAACCATAAAATGCGTGGGCAGCAATTCTTGTTACTCCACTTGGGATTTCAATGCTTTCCAAAGATGAACAATTTTCAAAAGTATTGCCTTTGATTTCTGTGATATTTTTTGGTAAAATTACTTTTTTTAGGGAAGAACACCCCATAAAAGTTTCTCCACGAATTTCAGTAAGTGTATCAGGTAATATAATAGCAGTTAATGATTTGCAATCTTTAAAACATTCTCCGCCCATAACCGATATGTTTTTGCTCATCTCAACAGTTTTTAAATTCTTACATTCCTTAAAAACAGATGCACCAAGTTCGGTTACGGTGTCGGGTATAATTACTTTTTCGATTTTTTTATTTTTATAAAATGCCTTATCTTCAATAGCTACAACATCTTTACCTTCATATTGAGCCGGGATAGATATTTCTTTTGTATTATCATTAAATGCTTGGGTATAAGAAACAAGCTTATATCCGTTGTTGTATTCTACATATTTCCATTCAGTTTTGAATGAAACATTTTGAGAAATAACATATCCAAAGAATAGAACTACGGCAACAATGGCAGCTATGATAACATTTTTCTTTTGTTGTTTTGTACTACTCATTATTTCATATCTCCTTTTATAATGTCTACAACAGGTGTGTCGGGCGATTGTTTAGCAAGATTGGTGATTATACTTACATTGTTTGTTTTATAAAGCATCATAAAATAGATTAACAAATCAACAAATGCTAAAGGGATATTATTGATAACAAGTAAAACGGCAAATATCGCTCCGAAAATCAAAGTATAGATAATTCTTTTCTTTAAGAGTGTTTTGAGTTTTATCTTTTCGCCATTTTGTTCAATTTTTGAGATTTCTTCTTCGATCAGATTGTTCATCAGTGTTTTAATGTCCATATTTAACTCCTCCGAATCATTTTAATATTATACTTTTTGAATACAATTGCTAATATTAAGTAGTATACCATAGTCTCCCAACATTTGCAATATATTCTCACAAAAGCTCACAGAACAATTGACTATTTTTTTTTGTTGTGATACAATATATTATGTAGAAATTTAATAACAAACAAATTTATATGGTGTCAAATTGGTGTCAGGCCAATTTGAAAACCTTGAAAATAAAGGAGATTTGAAACAAATGAAATTAGGTATAGTCGGACTTCCAAACGTTGGAAAAAGCACTCTTTTTAATGCAATAACAAAGGCAGGCGCAGAAAGCGCCAACTATCCTTTTTGTACAATAGAACCAAACGTAGGTGTTGTTTGCGTACCCGATGAACGTCTTGACGTTTTAACAAAAATGTATAATCCTAAAAAGGTTACACCTGCAATAGTTGAGTTCGTTGATATTGCAGGTCTTGTAAGGGGTGCAAGCCGCGGAGAAGGTCTTGGAAACAAGTTCCTTTCCCATATCCGCGAGGTTGATGCCATAGTTCACGTTGTAAGATGTTTTGAAGATACAAATATTGTTCACGTTGATGGTAGCGTCGACCCTGTACGTGATATTGAAACAATTAATCTTGAATTAATTTTTGCCGACCTTGAAAGTGTTGACAAACGAATTGACAGAACTCTTAAAATGATGAAATCAGGCGACAAAAAATACGCCGCCGAGCTTGAGCTATGGAAAAGATTCAAAGAAGCTCTTGAAAACGGAAAAAGTGCAAGAACTGTTGATATAACAGAAGACGAAGCCGAAATCGTTAAAGAAATTTCACTTTTAACAATGAAACCCGTCCTCTATGCTGCAAACGTGGCAGAATCAGATTTTGAAAACGGAATTGAAAATAATGAGTTCATAAAGCAGGTAGAAAAAATTGCATCGGAAGAAAATGCAGAAGTCCTTCCCATTTCAGCACAAATTGAGGAAGAAATCAGCACTCTTGAAGGCGAAGAAAAGCAAATGTTCTTAGAAGAAATTGGTCTTAATGAATCGGGACTTGACCGCCTTGTTAAAAAGAGTTACAAGCTTTTAGGGTTAATAAGCTACCTAACCGCAGGCGAGCCCGAGGTTAGAGCGTGGACAATAACGCAGGGCACAAAAGCACCACAGGCTGCAGGCAAAATTCATACCGACTTTGAAAAGGGCTTTATAAGAGCTGAGGTTGTAAGCTATGATGAATTAATAAATAGCGGCTCGATTGCCAATGCTAAGGAAAAGGGACTTGTCCGCAGCGAAGGTAAAGAATATGTTATGAACGACGGAGATGTGGTTCTTTTCCGCTTTAACGTTTAATCTCTAAATACTTAAGAGGTGATTTTATGTACAGAAGAATAATAAGCATAATACTTATGTGTATGCTGTTAGCAGTTTCATTTATGCCACTTGCAAGTGCAGGATCAACACTTTATTCTTCAGATGGAAGAACAATTATAGTTCCAACTGAGGAAGTTCCTCTTTATAAAGAAGTTGGCTGGTTTGACTCTCCCGAAGAAGCAAAAATTATTACAATGTACTCTATGGATGGCAGAACAATTGATATTGTTCAGGCTCAGCGCGATGCCTACAAAAAGGTAGGTTGGTACGACACAAAAGAAGAAGTAATGATCACAATGTACTCTATGGACGGACGAGCTCTCCCCGTTTATAAAGCACAGGGCGAATTATACCGTGAAGTTGGCTGGTATTATAATCTGAGTGATGTTACAATCACAATGTATGATACAAACGGCGAGGAACACACTGTTTTTAAAGATAACGCAGAAAAAGAAGAAAAAGAAAACAATCTTTACTATAATAAAAAAGATGTTATGCAGCTTATGTTTGCAGACGACGGAAGAACAATATATGTTCCGTTTAACAAAGTTGAGGATTATTTAAAAGTTGGTTGGTATCGCGGAGGCGGAAAAGTTGATCCTTCCCGACCGATGGTTGCTATAACATTTGATGATGGGCCTGGAAAATACACCGACAAAATTCTTTCGTGCCTTGAAAAATATGATGCACGTGCAACATTCTTCGTTCAGGGAAAAAATGTAGCAGGATACAAAGCCGTTTTGCAGCGCGCCGATGCGCTTGGCTGCGAAATCGGAAACCACACCTGGAATCACGTTAACCTTTCTTCCTGCGGTTCTTCAACAATAGCTTCGCAGATTTCCAATACAAACAATGCTGTTTTTAATGCTATTGGAAAATATCCCGCATTATGCAGACCTCCGTACGGCGCATATAACAGCACCGTTAAAAACAGTGTTAGTATGCCAATTATAATGTGGTCGGTCGACACACTCGACTGGAAAACCCGAAACGCTCAAAAAACACTTGCTTCCGTGAAAAAAAGCACAACTGACGGAGCAATAATTCTTATGCATGATATTCATTCCCCCACTGCCGATGCAGCGGAAATGGTTATCCCTTATCTTTTAAAACAGGGATATCAGCTTGTAACAGTTTCAGAGCTTATCAACGCACGCCACGGATATGCGGTAAACGGCAAAGTATATAACAAAGTAAATTAATTAAACGAAGCATAAACCTCCTCATTTTGCAAATAATAGCAAAAAGAGGAGGTTTTTATTATGAATAAAACTGTTATCACTAGTGTGCATGCACGCGAAATTATTGATTCCCGAGGTAATCCAACAGTTGAAGCGGAAGTTACACTTTTTGATGGAAGCAAAGGATTGGCGTGTGCTCCTTCAGGTGCATCAACAGGAGCATACGAAGCGTGTGAACTTCGCGACGAAGATTCATCACGTTTCAAGGGAAAGGGCGTTATCAAAGCCGTGGATAACGTAAACAAAATAATTTCCGAAGCTATCACAGGAATGGATGCTCTTTATCAGAATTGTGTCGACAGTGCTATGTGCAATCTTGACGGCACAGATAATAAATCAAATCTTGGTGCAAACGCAATTCTTGCCGTATCTCTTGCCGTTGCAAAGGCAGCTGCAAAAAGTTCTCACTTAAGCCTTTATAAGTATTTGGGCGGAATAAATGCAAACACTCTCCCCGTTCCTATGATGAATATTATAAATGGTGGCAAACACGCTGATAATTCCATCTGTTGCCAGGAATTTATGATAATGCCTGTTGGTGCAAACTGCTTTAGGGAAGGTTTAAGAAAAAGCGCAGAAGTTTTTCATACCTTAAAATCAGTATTAAAAGACAAAGGCTACTCTACTTCCGTTGGCGACGAAGGCGGTTTTGCACCAGACCTTAAAAGTGATGAAGAAGCTCTTGAAACAATATGCACTGCAATTGAAAAAACAGGATATAAGCTTTATGATGATTTTTGTATAGCGCTAGACCCGGCTTCCACAGAAATGTTTGAAGAGGCTAAGAAAAGCGGTAAAGAAAATGCTTATTCATTCTGGAAAAGAAACGAGATACTCTCACAAAGCGATATGATTTCTATGTGGAAAGACTGGAGCAACAAATACCCTATTATTTCGATTGAAGATGCACTTTCAGAAGAAGACTGGGATGGTTGGAAATCACTTACTCAGAAGCTTGGGAATAAGCTTCAGCTTGTTGGCGACGACCTTTTTGTTACCAACACAAAAAGGCTTAATAAGGGAATTGAGCTTTCATGCGGAAACGCAATTCTTATTAAGCCTAATCAAATAGGTACTTTAACGGAAACCTTAAATGCAATAGAGCTCGCAAAACGAAGTGGCTTTAAAGCGGTAATTTCTCACCGAAGCGGAGAAACTGAAGACACAACTATTGCCGATATTGCCGTAGCAGTGAATGCTGGCCAGATTAAAACGGGTGCCCCCTCACGAAGCGACAGAACATCAAAATACAACCGTCTTCTCCGCATTGAAGAAGAGCTCTGTGGCGGAGTATATCTTGGAAAATCAGCAATCAAGTAAATTTCTATATTATCCCTGAAGTTTTGCGAGCGCCTTTTTCTCGATTCTTGAAACGTATGACCTGCTTATTCCAAGCGTTTTTGCAACCTCGCGTTGAGTAAGTGGCTCTGAGTCAACTAATCCGTAACGCATTTTTATTATTTCTCTTTCACGGATACCAAGTTTTGTTTTCAGCCTTTTATAAAGCACAAGTATCATACTTTCTTTATCAAGGCGCTCGCAGATATCCTCATTTTCACTTTGCAAAACATCTATAAGCGAAACTTCATTTCCTTCTCCGTCAAGTCCTATAGGCTCGTTAAGCGAAACCTGATTTGAAAACTTCTTTTCGTGGCGAAGCGACATCAGTATCTCATTTTCCACGCATCTTGCCACATATGTTGCAAGCTTTGTTTTTTTATCGGATTTAAACGAGGATATTCCTTTTATAAGACCGATTGTTCCAATTGAAATCAAATCATCATTCTCTCCTGCTTCGTTGTACTTTTTAACTATATGGGCTACAAGCCTTAAATTATGTTCTATAAGTATATTTCTAGCATCCTCATCCCCTGCTTTAAACCTTTCTAAATATCGTGTTTCCTCTTCTTCTGTAAGAGGTTTTGGAAAGCTTCCACTCGAAATCAGGCCAATACTTCCCATTCCGAAAACTCTTTTGAAAATACGTTCAAGCAAGAAAAACACCTCCGGAATAACTTATATACAACAGTATATTCCGAAAGTGTTTTTTTGTGCCTGTACTTTTTTATTTATATACGTAGAATCCGTTTCCTACTATTTGCTGAGATTCACTGTAAATTACAAATGCATCGTAATCTGCAAAAGCAATACTGCCGCAGAAAAAGAGCAGAATTAACATCAATATATATCTGTATTTTTATTTTTTTAAGAAGGAAAACATGCTTTTGCTCCTTTCGTTATTTTTTAAACAGCAAAAAAGGGTAGTTCTATAGCGTGGTTTTAATCTCTTTTTGCAGAGAACTCACGCAGCAGAACTACCCTATCCGCTTTTTTAGTAGGGCGTGACGACCTCGGCACGCCGTTTAATTATCATTATTTACTTTTGAGGACGTGCACTAATCATTCACAGAGAAAAAGTTGACAAAAAATGTACGTCCCCAATTGGCTCCGTCAAACTGTGTCAAAATGAATCTTCATTCTTCATATTCCCAAAACAATTTGCGAAAATCATCAAACCATTTATAATCATAGATATTTAAATATTTGTCGCTAAAATTCATTCTAAATTTATTCCGACTAGCTATTTTCTCTAATATATCCCAATCTGTACAATTTACAATATATTGTTTAAGAGTTATATCGTATTCCGCATCGTATTCTGTTTCAATTTCAGCCTTCCCCCAGAGAATAAAATATGTTGGCACATCTCTTAGATAAAGATCGCTAGATATTATTTTTGTAAAATCCTCACCTTTTATTTCAACAGGTATTTCTGAAATAGTATTCCAATCATCTAATCCCTCTGCATCTCCAGTTAAAATCCACCAATTTTTCATGCCGTCATAACGAATCACGTAAAACTCTTCATCAGTATTTTTAGGATATGATTTCATGCAAAATTTTACTGGGAATATAAATGTTACAAATAAAATAAAAACAGATATAACAGTTATAAACATTGTTAGTTTAAAAGTTCTAAATAATTTGTTAACCCTCATAAAACATCCTTACACCTCACCTCTTATTTTGGAATAAATATTTTCCACATCCCCCCCTCTAGAACATCAGGGTAATTTATGCTTCCAGATATGGAAAATCCATACTTTGCTCTGGCAATTTCACGAGAAGAAAGAGGGACGGTTCTATTGTCTCCCTCTGTCTCCTTTTATTTATATACGTAGAATCCGTTTCCTACTATTTGCTGAGATTCACTGTATATTACGAATGCCTCATTATCCACCTCTTTAATTTTGCGCTGAAATTCAGGAATTTCACTGTTTTTAAGGGCGCATACAAGCATTTTTTTGTCTTCCATAGTGTAGCCGCCCTTAACATTAACCATTGTTACTCCGCGCGGAGAGGTTGAAATAAGAAGCCTTGTTATCTCTTCGCCTTTTTCGCTTATAATGAATGCAAGCTTTGAAATATTTAAAGCCTTAATTATGTAGTCAATAGTAAAGCTTATAATTGCAAGTGAAATTATGCCGAAAAGCGTAAGGTCAATTTTTCCAAACATACAAAATGAAATAGCAATAATCACACCGTCAACCATAAGAAGTATTTTCCCTATCGGGAAATGCGGAAACTTTATTTGTATCAGCCGTCCTAAAATATCGGTGCCACCTGTTGAAGCATTAAACACAAGTGTGATACCAATTCCTGCACCATAAAGGATAGAGCCAAAGCACGTTGCAAGAAAAAGATTATCGGTTGCACTTGGAAGATACGAAAGAATTTCCATAAATACTGATAATGCGCCAACACCAAGTATAGTTTTTAAAACAAATTTCCATCCAAGCAGTTTAAAACCGATTAATAAAAGCACAATGTTTATCACGGCAAATGATACTGAAGAGGGGATTTTCATTGTGTGATACAAAATCGTGGATAAACCCGAAACTCCTCCACCTACAATTTTATTGGGAAGCAAAAACAGTTCTATTCCCATAGCCGTAATAAATGTGCCGAAAATGATAGCAATAATTGATTTTACTTTTGATTTTTCAAGTGAACTTACCATATATATCCTCCATTACGTATTCTACCGATATGAATTATATCAATCAGTATTCGCCTTGTCAAGAAAAAAACTGTTGAAAAAACGCACCATTTATTATATAATAAAATGAAATGATTTTTAAGGAGAATATTTATGACTGTTACAGAAAGATACGAACTGCTTAAATCAAAAGTAATAGACCGCAAAGAGGAATTTTTAAAGCTTATTGATTTTATGGAAAATCAAACAGATTATTTAAACAGTCCTGCAAGCACACGCTTTCATCTGTGCCGCAAAATGGGACTTTTAGAGCATAGCGTGAACGTTGCTGAAACAATGCTGCGTCTTCGCGGAGCACTTGCTCCTGAAATCAGCGAGGAAAGCTGTATTATTTGCGCCCTTATCCATGACCTTGGAAAGGCTGGAATGCCGGGCGTTCCGCAGTATATTCCCAACGAGCCAACTGCCCGTCAGAAGCAGTACGGCTTTGGTCCCTCAGTTCCCTACAGAATGAACGATAACTTAGTTTACCTAAGCGTTCCGCTTCGCAGCCTTTATCTTGCGCTTCCGCATATAAAGCTTTCGGAAAGTGAAGTTCAGGCAGTTATGTATCACGACGGACAGTATGTAGACGATAATAAATCTGTTGCAACAAAAGAAACTCCTCTTCTTTTACTTTTACAGTATGCCGATACATGGAGCACATTTGTAACAGAAAAACATACAAAGGCATAATTGAAAGGATGTTCATACAATGATAAAACCTGAAAACATAAGAAACATTGCAATAATCGCTCACGTTGACCATGGCAAAACAACGCTTGTTGATTCACTTTTGCGCCAGAGTGGTGTATTCAGAGAAAACGCACAGGTCGAAGAGCGCGTGATGGACTCTAACGACATAGAACGTGAGCGCGGAATTACAATTCTTGCAAAAAACACAAGCCTTGTATACGAGGGCGTTAAAATTAATATTATCGACACTCCGGGGCACGCTGATTTTGGTGGCGAGGTTGAACGCGGACTTAAAATGGCCGATGGTGTTCTTCTTCTCGTTGATGCTTTTGAAGGATGTATGCCTCAAACAAGATTTGTTCTTAAAAAAGCTCTCGAGCTTAACTTATCCATCATTATGGTTGTTAACAAAGCCGACAGACCTAATGCCCGCCCATACGAAGTAACCGACGAGCTTTTAGAGCTTTTCATTGATCTCGATGCAACAGAGGAACAGCTCGATTCACCCGTTGTATATGTTTCGGGGCGTGATGGTTGGGCAAGTCTTTCGCCCGATAAACATCCCGACGATTTAAAGGTGCTTTTCGATATAATTCTTTCACATATTCCTGCACCTAAAAACACTGTTGATGGTGAATTCCAGATGCTTGTTTCAAATATAGATTACGATACTTTCACAGGTAGAATTGCTGTTGGCAGAATTAATCGTGGAGTTGTAAAAACAAATATGCCCATAACAGTAAGCCGTGAGGGCGAAAATTCTTACAATAGCCGCGTTTCAAAGCTTTTCTGCTATAAGGATTTAAGCAAGGAAGTAATCGACGAAGCAGGAGCAGGAGAAATTGTTGCAATCAGCGGAATAGAGAAAATCAATATAGGCGATACAATCTGTGCTTCGGGCATTGTAGAGCCTCTTCCCTTCACACCTGTTGACGAGCCTGTTTTAAGTATGACGTTCAGTGTAAACAACAGTCCCTTTGCAGGGCAGGACGGCGACTACGTTACAAGCCGCCATATACGCGACCGCCTTATTAAAGAGCTTGAAAGCAATATTGCACTTAAAGTTGAAGAAACCGATTCTCCTGATAGCTTTATAGTTTCAGGTCGTGGCGAGCTTCATCTTTCAGTACTGATTGAAAATATGCGCCGCGAGGGATACGAATTCCAGGTAAGTAAACCTAAAACAATCAACAAGGAAATCGACGGCATTATGTGCGAGCCTTACGAAATGCTTACAATTGATGTTCCCGATGAATTTACGGGCGTTGTAATGGAAGGTATTGGAACAAGAAAAGGTACACTTACAAATATGGCTCCCGGAGCAACAGGCTACACAAAGCTTGAATTCTTAATTCCCGCACGTGGCCTTATCGGCTACCGCGGAGAGCTTCTCACAGCCACCAAGGGCACAGGTATTATGAACCACGTTTTCGACCGTTACGAGCCTCTTATTCAGGGTGAATTCAGCATTCGTTCACGCGGAAGCCTCATAGCTTACGAAACAGGAGAATCCGTTGCATACGGTCTGTTTAACTCGCAAGACCGTGGAACGCTCTTTATCGGTCCCGGCGAAAAGGTTTACCAGGGAATGGTTGTTGGAGAATGCAGCCGCGCAGATGATATAGTAGTAAACGTGTGTAAGCGCAAGCAGGCAACCAATATGCGTGCTGCAGGAAGCGACGAAGCGCTTCGTCTTACTCCTCCGAAGAATTTAAGCCTTGAAGAATCACTTGAATTCCTTGCCGACGACGAGCTTTTAGAGGTAACTCCCAATTTCTTAAGAATAAGAAAAAGAATTCTGGATACCGACCTTCGCGCAAAGGAAGCAAACAGAATAAAAAAAATGATGCAGTAAGTTAAAAGTAAGTTAAAATTTTATTATATGTATTGACATTTTTAACCTTTAATATTATTCTAAATATATAAAATCATAGGAGGTATTATTTATGAGAAGTTTCGAAATTAATAATCTTGATGTTTCAGCTTTTGTTAAAGAGCTTGGTAATTGCAAAGGCCAGGTTTGGATGACAACAGGCGACGGCGACAAAATCAACCTTATGTCTTCATTCTGCCGCGTTATCGGTCTTATGAACATAATCCAGGGCGGTAACCTCAGCCATGCTACAATCGAGTGTGAACTTGAAGAAGATGAAAGCCGTCTTTTCAGACTTAACCTTTACGGTAAGGTAGAAGACAAATAATTAATTTCAGGGGCTTTATAGCCCCTGTTTTATTTGGAGAAAATATGAATATTGAATTAATTAAAAACAATCTGATTGATAAGAAATACAATTTAATATATAAAGAAAGCGTAACTTCAACAAATACTGTTCTTCGTGAACTGGCAAACGGTGAAAGCGAATTTACCGTTTTAATTTCGGACCATCAAACAAATGGAATGGGCAGAAAAGGAAACACCTTTTTTTCCCCCGAAAAAACAGGAATATATATGAGTATTCTTTTAAAGCCACAGCTTTCATTACAAGATTTTTTACTTATCACTCCCCTTTCTGCTGTATGCACTGCACGTGCCATTGAAAAAATTTCGCAAAAAGAAGCCAAAATCAAATGGGTTAATGATATTTACGTTGATAACAAAAAAGTGTGCGGAATACTTGCCCAATCAATAACTGATACAGAAAACAATATAACAGGTTGTATTCTTGGCATCGGCATAAATGTGTGTGCTCCCTCGGGCGGATTTCCTGAAGATATAAAAAACAAAGCGGGTTATTTATTTAACAAAGATGAAAATAAAAACCTCCGCGAAATGATTATCGCAGAGGTTTTGAATAATTTTTCTTCTCTTTATAAGGATTTAACTAAAAAGCTTTTTTACGATGAATATGTTTCCCGTTCTCTTATCACAAACAAAACGGTAAATGTTATTTACCCCGACAGAGAAATTAAATGCCTTGTCCTGGGTATTGATAAGGATTTCCTTCTTGATGTTAAGCTTGAAAACGGGGATAATTTAAAGCTTGATTCGGGAGAAGTAAGCTTAATTCTCGAATAATGCAAGATAAATTATCTTTGAAGCTTGTGCTCTTGTAGCATTTTCAAGAGGTGCAAATTTGTTATCTCCCATACCGTTTACAATGCCACTTCCTGCAAGTGCATAAACTCCCTCACGAGCGTAATTTGGAATAGTTGAATCATCAACAAATACTGTGTCAGCCTTGTTTTCTGATACAGTATTTTTTATGCATCTGTAAATAACTGCACAAATGTCTGCACGTGAAATATTAGCATTCGGGCGGAACGATCCATCAGGATATCCCGTGATATATCCGTTCTTAAAAGCAGAAGCAACATATGGCGCAAACCAATCATCTTCGCTTACATCACTGAATTCTTCTTTTGCTTCGAAATCAACAGTTTTCATAGCTGAAACTATAATTTTTGCAAATTCTGCACGTGTAATATTCTTATTAGGTTTAAACGTTCCGTCAAGGTAACCGCTTATAATCATATTATCTGAAAGATAGCCAACAGCCTCATACGCCCAATGTTCAAGAGGAACATCTGTAAATACCATCTTTCCAACGTAGCTGTCTGTAACCTTGATAGTATAAACTACAGCATTCGTCATATTCTTTGCAAGGATATATCCGCTTGGAACCGTTATAACGCCCTCTGCCGTATATGTTCCTGCTTTACTTACATCAACCGTTGTATTCCATTTAACGCTTACTTCAACTTCCTCATCTTCTGTTAATGCAATAAGAAACTCGGGTAGTTGATATTCGCTTCCTGCTTCAATAGTTTCTTCAAGAACTTTAATTTTTACTAATTCTGTTTTTGTTTCTGTTTTATCGGAAGATGATCCTCCACCAAGACCACCGCCGCCATCTCCGCCTGAAGACGAGCCAAGCATATTATTATCAAAAACTATTTTCTTAACAGTTTCTACAATCGGTTCAAAATCTTTATGAACTGTGTTCTTTGTAGCTGCCTGCTCTACTGCTTCGGGATATAATATTAAAAGTGCATCCTGAAGCGTGGAATACTTGCTTTGTGCCGAAACGCGGCTGAGAGCAGTGATTGCCTTTTTTTCAAAATTACTCTTCGTTATTTTAGAGGTTTTGTGCATCTGCTGCATGTAATCACAAACATCAGTGAAAAAATCAATTAAAAGAGATTTATCAACTCCCGCTCCCTCAATTGCTTCAACAAAATCGGGATGTTCTTCTTTAACATCCTCGTATGCATCTTCAACGGAATATGCAAAAGCACTTATTCCAAGGCACATAACAAACGCCATAATTAATGCTAAAATCTTTTTCATTGTTATTCCTCCTATATACATATTAAATTAATTATACCATACAACAAAATTTTTTCAACCATAAATGTTAAAAGCAAGCAGAAAATTCTGCTTGCTTTTAACATTTATAAAGTATTTATATGCTGAAATAATCTGTCGGGGAAATAAACTATCATTTAATCTGTTACAATAATCGATTCACTTTTTAGTTTTGATTACATCAGAATACCGATATAACCAATATCACTATTATTATAAGCGGCAACACAAATGATAAGTAAGGTCTGAGCCACTTTGCCATTTTAAGGCCTTTTCCTGCATTAACTTCTTCAAAATACTTGTTCCATCCCCAACCGTATCTGCTTGTGCAGAATAAAACATAGACCAAGCTGCCAACAGGGAGCAAAACATTGGATACAAGAAAATCTTCAAGGTCCATAATTCCTTTTCCACCAATCTGGAAACCACTCCACGCCGTAAATCCAAGAATACACGGAGCAGTAAGAACAAGCATAAGAATTATATTTATTATAGAAACTGTTTTTCTATTGAATTTTGTAAGCTCCAGCCAAAATGAAATAATATTCTCAAATACTGCTATAACGGTGGAAAGTGCCGCAAAAATCATAAAAACAAAGAAAAGCGCACCAATTATTCTGCCGCCGGGCATAGCATTGAATATACTGGAAAGAGTTGTGAAGAGAAAGCTTGCACCAACCGTGGAGGCATCTGCCGTAACTCCATTGTTGTAGGTGAAACAAGCAGGGAAAATAATAAGTCCCGAGGTTAAAGCAACAAACGTATCGAGCGACATAATAGTGATAGCTTCGCCTGTAAGACTGCGCTCTTTATCAATATAACTACCAAAAATAGCAATAGAACCTATACCAATACTAAGAGTGAAGAAAGCCTGACCCATTGCTGCTGTTATAACTTGCCACAATCCATATTGCTTAATGCCATCTGTATTAGGTATAAGATAAAATTTAAGTCCTTCTGCTGCATTTGAAAGTGTGCATGAATATATTGCAAGAGCAATCATCAGCACAAGCAGAGCAAGCATCATTCCCTTGGTAATTTTTTCAACGCCATTTTGAAGACCTAAAGAACAAATTCCAAAGCAAACAAGAATAACAATTGCATTAAACATAAAAAGCAAGCCGGAATTGCTTACAACTTCACCAAAAACATTTCCAAGTTCTTCAGCTGTGGTATACTCAAGTATTGAACCGGATGCATACTTACAGAAATATATTATCATCCAAGCTGATATTGTGGTATAAAACATCATAAGAATATAGTTTCCTGCAATACCAAGATACTTGATTAAATGCCATTTCTGACCGGGTTTTTCCAATTTGTCAAAAGACGATGCTATACTTCTCTGGCTTGCACGGCCTACTGAAAGCTCCATTGTCATAATTGGAAGTCCAAGCAAAAGAAGAAATCCAATGTAGATTAAAACAAATAATGCACCACCATAGGACCCTGCTAAAATCGGGAAACGATATACATTTCCCAATCCAATGGCACATCCTGCTGAAATCAGAATGAAGCCAAGTCGTGAAGAAAATTTTTCTCTGTTCATTTTTTTACTCCTTTTATGATATAAATTCTTGCTGCAGGCAACATATCAAGCCGTTTATAAGATATAGCAAATTCTCCGGAATTCATATCTTGATTTCATCTTTGATGAAATAATTATAGAATCAGTGAACGATTTAGATGACATTTATTTAATAGTTTCAAACTTAAATTCTTCGTTCAAATATTCTTCTAATGTTCCATCTACTCTATTAAATCTATGCGTTCCTACTGATAATTTTAAATTATTCGCTTGCATATATAATGAAATAGTTTTTCTTCATTAATTTTCACCTCATTTTTGAGATTTCTCTTTAACTGTATTAATTGATGAAATCAACATCCTACGAATTTGTCCGCAATTGTTTATTATTGATTTATATTGTTCGTCATCAATATATCCTGTCCTGCTAAGAAGTTCCAACCAATATTCTGACTCATAACATTCTTTTAAAGCAATTTGCATTTTTGAAATAAAATCAGCTGTGCCATGTGCATATTTTGATTCGTGAATATTGGCACCGATTGATGTTCCCGAACGCATAAGCTGATTTGTTAAAACACTTTCTCTTTTTGTTTCCTTTATGTCTTTGCACATATTTATAATTTCAACTGCAAAATCTTTTGCTTTATCAAGCATTATGCTTTCTGCCATATCTTCACATCCCATAATTCTTTTTAGCTAAATTTTGAACTAAAGTTCAAAGCTAAATAATTCCGCTTCGCTCCATAGCTAAATTGTTTTTTCAAAACAGCTAAATTAAATTCGCCTTTTAGCTGACCGAAGGTCAATTTAGCTACGAAGTAATTTAGCGTGCTTTAGCACATTTAGCTCGCCGTCAGGCGAATTTAGCTGAATAGATTTAACTTTGTTAAATCTATTCTACCATAAATATTACATTCATTCAAGATAAACGCACTGATTTTATTACCTGTTTTATTCATTTACAAAGAATTGATATACTGAAATAATCTGTCGGGGAAATTAACTGTCATTCCGTCAACCTTTAAATCACACATTTTTTTCATAAGTGAAACATCAGAAACTCCCCACGCTCTTACTCCAAGGCTTTCACTTCTCCACTTTTTCATAAGGTCATTTGTAACTGTTTCAGCTTTGGGGCACATTTCTTCTCCGCCGATTTCTTTTAATCTTTCAACGGCATCATCTGTTATGTCATCCGTCAGCCATCCAACCCTTGCATTTTTATTTAATTCCTTAATTTTCTTTATGTAATCAAATTTAAAGCTTGTAAAGGTTGTTTTTTCCATAATACCAAATTCTTCAATCATAGAAAGAGTTTCTTCTTCCACTCCTGCACCTTTCAATTCTATGGCAAAGGTTATATCGTAATTTGAAAACTTTTCTAAAAATTCACGAAGAGTAACTATTCTATCGTAAAAGCCTGTGGTATTGTTCCCATAAACTTTAAGCTTCTTAAGTTCTTCAAGCGTGAAATCACAAAGCTTTCCGCTGCCATCGGTTACTCTGTCAACCGTATCATCGTGAAAAAGCACAAGCACGCCGTCTTTAGTTCTCTGCACGTCGGTTTCTATTCCGTTTGCGCCCTGTAAAAGACCAAGATAAAAAGACGATAATGTATTTTCAGGTGCGTATTCACTTGCACCTCTGTGAGCAAAGTTAATCATTATAAAACCCCCTTTGACTATATTATAAAGTCAAAGGGGGCAAAAGTCAATTATGCTGAAAAAAATGTTCTTCCGCTTTAAGGCAAAGATAATGATACACGGGCAGATGATATTCCTGAACCTTGTATGTTTCTGTTTCAGGAACTTTTACTGTTACATTTGAAATTCTTGCAAGGGCTCCGCCGTTTTCACCGGTGAGTGATAGAGTTTTCATTCCAAGCGCATTTGCAACCTTCACGGCATTAACTACATTTTTTGAATTACCTGAGGTTGACAAACCTATCAGTAAATCCTCTTTTCTTCCATAGCCATACACAAGCTGAGCATACATCATTTCAGGTTCAACATCGTTTATATAAGCTGAAAGCACTGCCACCTGACTTGGAAGGGATATTGCAGGAAGTGCTCCCTGAAGATGTTTTTTGATTTCGAATGGTATATTTTCATTTTTAACTGTGCGCTTGCTTACAAAACCTTTCATAAGCTCTCCTACAATATGTTCACTGTCTGCCGCGCTTCCGCCATTGCCGCAAACCAAAATCTTCCCGCCATTTTCGTACGTATCAATTACAAGCCTTAACGCTTTCTCTATATCCTCCTTGCAAGCTTCAAGTTTTGGGTATCTGTTTAATAAATTTTGCATTATTTTATTCCTTTCCAAACATAGCCGCCACCGATAGAGCCGCTATATCACCAATATTTTCTTTTAATTCTGCCGCAACAACCTTGCAGGCGTCGTACGAAGCCGCAAGGCATTCTTTTTTAAGAACCTTATCCATAGAACGAGTTAATAGATGTTCACATCTTTGATAAATGCTTCCAATCACAATTTTTTCAGGATTCAAAATATCAATCAAGATGCTTAATCCATGTCCAAGCTTTTCTCCGCAGATTTCAAAAACCTCGATAGCATCTTGTTCTCCTTCATCTGCTTTTTGGCCAATCAGTTTGGCACTT
The DNA here is from genome assembly GCA_017505525.1 of Clostridia bacterium. GTDB lineage: Bacteria > Bacillota > Clostridia > UMGS1883 > UMGS1883 > UMGS1883. The sequence goes on along the minus strand of JAFVPB010000039.1, from coordinate 127,104 downwards.
ATTAAATCAAGTTTTGAAATATCTTCACAAAAAGAAACTTTTTTTCCCATCTGCAACTTTTCCAGGGCGTAAGCTGCTCCAAGCTGTTTAATTCCTCCGCCCGAGCAAAACCCCTCAAACGAGCCTGATTTTCCATATCCCACAGGTCCGGATTCACTCAGCCTTATATGCCCGACCTCTCCCGCCATATCACAAGCGCCTGCATACAGTTCACCATTTAAAATCAGCCCTGCGCCAAGCCCTGTTCCAAACGTGAGAAACACCATATTTCTGCATCCTCTTCCCGCACCGAATTTCATTTCTGCGATGGCGCAAGCATTGGCGTCGTTACAAAGAAAAGCGGGAATATTTAATCTGTCTTCAAGGATTTTCACGATTTCTATTTCATCCCATCCCGGAAGATTTGGAGGAGATAGTATAATTCCTTTTTTTGAATCGAGAGGTCCCCCGCAGCTTATACCAATTGCCCTGCTCTCACCCTTTAGTTTTTCAGCAGTATCAACAATCCAGTTAAGAGTGTCATGCACTGTTGATGTAGCGTACAACTCTTTTTTTAATATATTTCCCTTTTCATCACCAAGCACAACAGCGCACTTTGTTCCACCGATATCTATACCTAAATAATTCATTTTTACCCCCAATTAAACCTGCCATTCCAACATATTCAATTCTTTACCGTTTTCACTGTATGTCTTAACCTCGTTATGTGAAAGCATTATTGGAATAGTCTTATCAAAAAGCCTGATTTCTGACGCTGATGATTTCCCTTCCGTTTCATACAAACGAATAATGTTTTCCTCATTATCTTCCGCTTTTTTAATTGCAGTTATAATAATATTTTTATCTTCACACTCACAAAAACCTTTCGTTTCAGAAAGTGTGCCTCCGTGAAAACTGCCCATAATGTGAGGAAGATCGAAATTGAGTTCTTCAGCCTTTCTTTCGCAATCTGCTTTTGTAGTATATGGAAACAAAGAATAAGTAAATTCACTCACTCCCAAATCCATATATTCACAGAATTCATCGCGTTCTCCATAATGATCAGCATAAACGGCACTTCTTAAAACAGTCATCCGCACTTCATCGTTCATTGTATCATAACCATATTTCGAGTCGTTAGCAACACATAAATTTCCGCTTGCAAACCAACTTCCACAAGGCTCTTCCCCTTTATATCCCTGCTTTTCAATTGTACCATAAGGGATTTTTACAGTTATCTTTTCATCTTTCATTGGAAAAGTAAATTTTAATGTTCTGTGCTTTTCGTGGAAATCGATCACTGTCCTTACACGTATTTCTTTTGAGTGTGGAATAATAATATATTCTCGCACAATTTCAGATTCGTTATATCTAGTTTTTACCTTAAGCTTTCCACGAACAGGTCCTGCTTCCACGATTTTAAAAATTGGCGAGGAAAATTCACCGATTTTCTCTCCAAGAGTTTCCTTATCATGCGCCCATGTATCACACGAGGTTTCATCCAAAAGAATAGTTCTTAAAGGTTTTTCTATAATATACTTTTTATCTTCCTTGTCGTAAAGCTCACAAATATCCCCTGTTTTTTCATCAAAAACAACCCTGATCTTACTGTTTTCAAGGCATCTTTCCGTTACGCTGATATCGCTGTTTTGAGGCATCGCACTCTCTTTTTCTGCAAAGAGACGATAGGTTGCATAACCCATAGCAGGCACTTCAGCAACGAAAGCAGTGTGGTATATGTCGTTATTTCTGTTTGTTTGATCTCCGCGCACAAGCTGAAATTGAATTTCCCTGTTTTTAGAATCTTCAATTCTTGTTGCATTATGGTTTATCTGCACAACAGTTCTTACCGCCCATGTGTGAGGATTAAAAACAGTAATTGGAGTACCAAGCACCTCGTGCTCCCATAATTTAAAATTTTTTAATTTATAAGCCGGCAGTTTTTCTCCCTTAAGGGTATCAATATTCCAGGCAATACTTTGCATTGCAGAATTTATCGCGTGCTCTGTGATGCTCATAATTTCACCATAGAGATATTCTGCATCTGTATATGCTTTTTTAATAGCACAACCGCATATAATATCGTGAAATTGATTGAATAAAAGATTTTTCCATGCTTCTTTCAGTTTTTCTGCAGGATACGGAATCCCCGTCAGTTCCTTTGCCATAACGCACAACTTCTCTGCAGCCAAAAGGTTGTGCTCTCCTTTTCTGTTCATTTTTTTAATGTTTGAAACTGCACTGTAGCAACCTCTTGCATGGTGCTGCAAATCTCCATTAAAAACTGGAAGATTATCTTTATCAGCTTCTTTAAAATAGCGATCAGGAGTTGAAAGTATTTTATTCATATCAAGCTTGTTAATCTCGTCAATTAATCTTATCGTGGGGCCTCCTCCATGATTTCCAACGCCGAAGAAAGCCATATGGTCCATATTGTCTTTTTGTACCATTTCATTGATTTTTTCAAACAATTCCATTTCGTTCAGCGTGATGCAGTATAAAAACGGCAGACGATAAGCGTATACAAAGCTTCCATCATCACTTAACCATTTAAAAAGAGACTCACTTCTCCCTTGCTCTTCAGGATAAGGTCGCATAAAAGTATAATTATCCATACCGCTTGCTTTTAGTATTTTAGGCAAGGCGGCATTGTGCCCGAAAGAGTCGACATTGTAGCCGGTTTTAGCTGTAATGCCGAATTTTTCTTTAAAATAGCGTTGTCCGATTAATCCGTGCCTTGCAAAGCTTTCACCATCAGGAATATTACAATCGGGTTGCAAATACCAGCCTCCAACTATATGCCAGCGACCTTCCTTCACCCTCTGTTTAATTTCTTCAAACATCGTCGGGTCAATCTTTTCTATCCACTCGTAATAGGCTGAACAGGCACTTGTAAAAATATAATCAGGGAAATCCTTCATTCTGTCGAGTGCGCTGCGAAAGGTTGCAAGGATTTCTGAAAATCCTTCCTGCCATCTCCACAGCCACACAGGGTCAAGATGTGCATTTCCGATAAGGTGCATTTTTTTCATAGAATCACTCCTCTTTTTAATTATATATTTTTGGCAAATTACAAACCATATCTTTTTTAAATGTAAATATTGCTTTTTTTTAGATTTTATGTTATCCTCAAAAAAACGCAACTAAAAAGGAAGCCTTTTTATGAGATTACTTGAAAAAGAAAATTTAATACAAAACGGAATAATTACTGCATCAAAAAAGCACATTACAGGTAGTTTTACAGAGCATGGCCATAAATTTTTCGAAATCGAATATGTTATCAGCGGAAGCGGAACATATATAATTGACGGCATTTCCTATCCCATTTGTAAAAACACGCTTTTTTTTATGTCTCCATCAAATTTTCACGCAATTAAAGACTGTGATGCCGAAATTATAAATATTATGTTTTCCTGCAATCTGTGCGATACCAATTCTATATACTATCTTTCCTCATTTGAAAATCTTTGTGCTTTAAATTTATCTGATGAGGATAGTATATTAATAGAAAAAATGCTTATAGAAATAACAAAATCAAATGATATTAACTATATGGTGCACTTTCTTCGCGCAGTAACACTCAAGCTTTCAAATATGGTTGAAAATAAAAAAGGTGTACCTCAAAGCACACAATCTCATATCCAATCGGCTATTATATATACACTTGAAAACTTTCGCAGCAGCATCACCTTAAAGAGCACCGCCGAACACACAAAACTTGCCCCCGCATATTTAAGCACCTTGTTTTTAAAAGAAACGGGCACCAATTTCAAAACATATCTCGACGAAATAAGATTCGACTATGCAACCAAGCTTCTTAAATTCACTCAATTATCTGTTTCGGAAGTGTGCACAACATCAGGATTTACCGATTACACTAACTTTACAAGGCGGTTTAAGGCAAAGTTTAATTGCACACCAAGTGAATATCGGAAAGAGAAAAAAAAGAGATGATAGAATCATCTCTTTTTTTCAGTCGTGTCGTTCATCAAAATTATCATACATCTCGCAGAATCTTGCGGCAAAGCTTGGCTTTTCCCCTTTTATGTAAAGATGGGATATATCGCCGAATCCGCTTATGCGAAAGCTTGCAATTCCCTTTCTTCTTTCCTCTGTGTACACAGTTGTAACGGAGGATGGCGGAGCGCAAAATCCGTGCCACAGCACCATTGGTGATGCACCAATCAAATGGCTTAAAAGCACACATTCAAGCCCGAAATGGCAAAAAATCGCCAGAACATCATCATTTGCTTTCTCCACTCTATAGATATTTCCATCACGAACATACCCGTGTTTTTCCAATAGAGCATCAAATCCGTTTGTTACTTTTAAATATTCCTCTTTCACGTTTCCGCCTTTCATAACGTCCACGTTATACCATTCGTCCTTCAAGTAGAATTTTTCTTCCTTTGTCCAATGTGAGGGAAGCCAGTCCCACGTTCCTTTATCATGCTCACAATCAGGCCTTTGAATTTGCGGAGGAAATTCCTGCAGCCAATCGTAAATTTCATCAATCTTTCTACCCTTTTTCTTAAGAGTATACTCCGCCGTATCTTTAGCACGTCCAAGTGGAGAACAATAAAAATAATCTATTTTTTCATCCACCAGCTTTTCGGCTAAAGCCTGTGCCTCTATCTTTCCCTGTGGAGTTAACGAATCTATCGAGTAATCAGGGTCGGCATGGCGTATAATTAAAAGTTTCATATCTTTCCACCTCTTAAATCTGCAATAAAAATATTATATACCTTTTGTTTTTATTTTTCAACAAATAATAATTATTATAATTCTTTTCTTGTGTGGTATTGACAAAAATCGACTAAAATAGTAAAATCTATTTGTATAAATTTAATATTTATATAAGTAACTTTTTTGAAGGGAGATAATCCAATGAAACTTATCTACGGAGTAAAAGACAAACCCAAATTTGGCCAGCTGATCATTTTTGCTATTCAGCAGTTACTCGCAATTATGACGGCTACACTTGTTGTACCGGTTATTATCGGTAATGGAATGAGTCCCGCTGCAGCACTTGTTGGTGCAGGTATAGGAACTCTTTTTTATGTGCTTTGCACAAAAGCTAAAAGCCCTGTTTTCCTCGGCTCTTCATTTGCATTTATTGGTTCAATGCTTGCAGCATTTGCAGGTGGCGTATCAATGAGCCTTGGCTATTTAGGTCTTATTATTGGCGCACTTTTTGCAGGTCTTGTTTATGTTGTTATTGCAATCATCGTTAAGTTTGCAGGTGTTAACTGGATTAACAAGCTTATGCCCGCATCAGTTATCGGACCAACAGTTGCTATCATCGGTCTTTCTCTTGCAGGAAACGCTGTAGGCGACCTTACAAAAGGAAGCATTCCCGATGTTCAGGCTTCACCTTTAATCACAGTGCTTTGCGGTGTTATCACACTGCTCATCACAATTGTTTGCTCGGTTTACGGAAAAAAGATTGGCAAGCTTATCCCCTTCATTTTTGGTATTCTCGGCGGATATGCAGCAGCACTTATATTCACACTTATCGGTAATGCACTTGAAATAGATGCTATCAGAGTTCTTAATTTAGAACCTCTTAAAGCACTTTTTGCTGATGGCATTACAATAAACACATTCTTATCAGTTCCCGATTTCACTTTTATGACTGCAAAAGATGGCTTCAGCGAATTAAACGATGCTTACATAGGCACAATTGCTGTTGCTTATATTCCTGTTGCATTCGTTGTATTTGCAGAACATATTGCAGACCATAAAAACATATCTTCAATCATCGAATCAGACTTACTTGTTGAGCCCGGTCTTCACAGAACACTTGTTGGTGATGGTATCGGTTCATTCCTCGGTGCTATTTTCGGTGGTTGCCCTAACACAACATACGGAGAATCAGTTGGTTGCGTAGCTATCACAAAGAATGCTTCTATCTACACAATAATTGCAGCAGCTATTATGGCAATCATTATTGCATTCATTTCACCATTCATTGCTTTTGTTAATTCTATCCCCTCTTGCGTAATGGGTGGCGTTTGTATGGCTCTCTACGGTTTCATCGCAGTATCAGGTCTTAAGATGGTACAGGGTGTTAACTTAAACCTCAACAAGAATCTTTTCGTTGTATCAACAATCCTTATCGCAGGTATTGGTGGTCTTACACTTAACTTTGGCAAGATTACAATCACATCAGTTGCTTGCGCATTGATTCTTGGTATCATCGTTAATATCGTTGTTTCAAAAGGTTCTGATCAGGAATAATAAATTATTAGCTTCAATAAAAAAGACCATCTGCTGATGGTCTTTTTTATTGTATAACGAATACCACGCGATAGTCGCGTGGTTCAAAAAAGGTTAACTGATAAACAGATGGAAAAGTAAAGTATAGAAAAAAGTATATTATTATGCAACATTGTAGCATAGCACAAGTAAATTGTTGGAAAGCCTTCCCCTTGAGGGGAAGGTGGGTTTTGCGGAACAAAACTCGGATGAGGTGGTAATGTAGATACTAAAAAGCTTTATAAAAACACCTCATCAGTCTCGCCTTGCTCGACAGCTTCCCCTCAAGGGGAAGCCTACAAAAAGATAACCCATTTATGGGTAGCAAGTAACAGTTTGCATGGCTGGCAGGCCAACAAAAAACGCACTTGTGCGTCGCCAGTAGCATTAGGGCTATGCCCGAAAATGAAATACCCCCCGTTATACGGGGGGATTTTTATTTTACATTCATTTAAACTCATATTTTGTTTATCAGCCATTCAACAACTAAAACAGTCAGCGATGAAAAAGCTGCAACCGTAAGTAAACTTTTATTTTTAAGTGCAAGCACTATCGCTACTATAAAGCCTGTTGTTGCCGAAACGACAGACGATGTTGAGCTGAAAATCGCAGGCACCGTCATTACAGCAAGAACAGTATACGGTATGTAGTGCAAAAACGAAAGCATTGTTCTGTTGGTTATTTTCTTTTTTATAAGCACAAGCGGAAGCATTCGGATAAGGTATGTTACCCCTGCCATAAGCAGAAGATAAAGGAAGAACGGCGTGTTATTCATTTTCACATTCCTCCTTTAAATCTATAGGGAAAGCCAAGGCAAATATAAGGCTTGCTGTTACCGCGCATATTATTACGGTAAATCCATCGGGCACTTTATTTAAAAGAGGCAAAAATTCAAAAGCACAGCTGAGCACTATGGCTAAAATAACAGCCCACGCCGTTTTTGTGTTTTCTTTCATTTCAGGCACCACAATTGCCACAAACATTCCGTATATTGCAATTCCAAGTGCCGAAACTATCGCCGTTGGAAGAATATTCCCAGCAAGCGCACCTGTTAATGTGCCAACACTCCATCCCAGATACGGCATAAGTATTAAGCCATACATATAGCTTCTTTTAACGTTTTTCCTCTTTCCCGATGCAACTGCAAACACCTCGTCGGTATTCACAAATGCAATTATAAGTTTATCGAGCAAACGTATGGACTTATCCATTTTCTGCGAAAGAGAGGTCGACATAAGCGCATACCTTAAATTAATCACAATCTGGCACAAGCAAAGCTCTGCAAGAGAGCCGCCTGCAGTAATTATCGGAACTGCCGCAAGCTGCCCTGCCGATGTTACGTTTGCCATTGATATAAACAGTGTTTCCAAAACACTAAGTCCGCTTTCTGTGGCAAATATTCCAAACGCAAATGCCACCGATAAATATCCAAGGCAAATAGGCATTCCGTCTATTATTCCATTAATAAAACTGCTTTTTCTTTTCATATATTTCATCCGTCTTTTGTTTTTATGTTTTTTGTATATCTCCCGCCATGTCGGCGACACATTAATTTTCATCAGAACCCGCGAGAATACTGGATTTTCTCGCATCCGATAGTATATATAAATATTATAAATCGGCAAACTAATCTTTTAAATTGTATGGACTTGACACAAATAAACGCAACAGTTCTGCCTCCTGTGTTCTTAAGCGTCAACCAGTGACTTTTGCCTTTTTTACGCCCTTATACTGTGATATGATCCAATAAAAAGCCGTTTCCATATCAATTTCATGACCACCATCAAAAACATCAAGAAATATTCGCGCATTTGGATGTTTTGACATTATTTCTTCGTATAATTCCAAACTATGTGATACGGGAACAACGGGATCAAATTTACCGTGAAAAATTTTCAGGTTCGCTTTTGCAATGTTCTCTACATAAGATAAGGGAGATCTTTTTTTCATTTCGTCAACATTGTTACTGCAACAAGCCAAAACATGCTCACAATAATTCTTGTTTTGCTTTGTCCATTTTTCAAGGTCAGTAATCGGCACATATGCCCCAATTGCCTTAAAATATTCAGGGCAAAATCCCGCCATAAGAAGAGACATATGTCCTCCTCCACTCAAACCCAATAAAAATATGTTTTCATTATCTACATTCTCTTTATCTATAACATAATCAATAGCATCTTTTATATCTTGTTTTGCGTAATCAGAACCACAAGCCTGAGTACAAATAGGATTTGTTTCAAGGTTGTTGCCCCTGAATTCAGGCAACAACAAATTAAAATCATATTTTCGAGCATAAGGCAACATATTATTGATTTGATTAAACCTATCATGACTCCAGGTATGAAGACCAACTAACAGTGGCCGTTTTTCATTGGTTTCTGATTTATAAAATAACGATGGTTGCATTGACGAATCCAAAGTTGATTTTACCAAAATTTCTTTTTGTTCCATTTGTTATTCCTCTTTTCTTCGTATTTCAAACATTTTTCAACATCATTCGACTCAATTCGACTTTTGTCAAGACAGGAGAACAGTGAATAATAAGAACCGTCACGAAATATAACGAAATCAAAGATTTCTATATTTCGGAGAACCTTGATACTCGCAAGCTCGTATTAGGACCTACTAACTTTTCCCTATTTTTTCAACTGTTTTTCCTTAATCACTTTTCCTTAGAACCCGCGAGAATACTGGATTTTCCTGCCCGATATGTAAATATTTATTATCGGCAAACTATTGTATTAAATTAAATGTTATAATGATTTAACACTTACTTTAGGAACAAGACTTTCGGCATCACTTTTTGGCTTAAAGTGTATACTAAAACCATGTTTCCATTTTTCTTTCTACAGTTTTTTGTATCTTAAAACTGCACTGTGTTTATTGATACCTTTATCCATAGAAAAGTCATCCAAAACACAGACAAACATACCATTTTTCTTTTCAAAGACTATTTGGCATCTCTCTATTTCCTTGTGAGGTTCGTATGTTAAGAATGCATTCTCTATCTCAACATCTTCTACATCAAATGAAATGCTTATTTCTATTCCTTTAAACCCTCCGCCATAATTTACATATTCTTCTGAATATAAATCACCAGACTTGCAATATGTAGAATGTGACTCTCTGACAAACTCAGGTGCATTATCATACACATAAATATCTTCATCAAAGGCATTATGCACATCACTGAACATAAACACATAGGGAATTTCTTTAACTTCATAATCGCCTGTAACATAGTCGATGTTTACTTCACTCTTGAAATTGTCACTTAATATGTCTGCAAACACTTTAGCCTCATCTTCTGTAAGTGTATCGAAATAAGGAGATAGAACTGTCATATATTTTTCAGACATTGAAACATCTACTATTGCTCCAAACAACTTCTTATCTTTTTCTTTAACAAGATGATATCCTTTATTCTCAAAAGATTGATGAAGATATAATTCGGTGTAATCTCTATAAAAATTAAAACCTTTTCTCTTAATTAAAAATACTCTTTTCATATTTTGGCAATTCAAAATCAATTTTCCCATATCTACACCTCGTTTTCTCCATCATTCGACACAATTCTTACTCGTGTCAAGTCAGGCGAACAGTGAATATTAGGACCTACTAATTTTTCCTGATTTTTTCAACTGTTTTTCCTTTAACACTATTCCTTAGAACCCGCGAGAATACTGGATTTTCTCGCTTCCGATAGTATTCTTTTGTCAAGTAAGTGAACAAAAATTTTTCACATTTTTTTGAAAAATTTTCATCACGCTATTTTAATTCATTTGGTATTTATTATAACATATAATGCTTTGATAATCAAGATTTCACAATCATTTGATAAATTTTTCGCCATAATTTACAAATCTAATTCTTCATCTTCGACATCCACTCTGCCCTTTTGTTCTTCTGATAAATCTTTAATAAAAGCTGAATACCCAAACAGAATATTCATTTTGTCGCAATCAGGCTTACTACTGAAATTAAAGGTTTCTCTTGAATATTCATTAACCGTACTATCATTTATGAGCTTATCATTTCCCTTGCACCAAGCCAGATAATTTTTTATAGCTTCGGTTTCATCACTTTTCGCTGTCCTGAAACACATCCCAATTCTTGTTTCGCCGGGAAGAATCTGTCCTGATAGGACTAAATCCTTAAAGCGCTCCGACACATACTTCCATTCCAAGTTGTCGCTGTTTCCACCTCTGTCACACCCAAGACGATACCTTTTGTATTTTTCTCTCACATCACACAACGGGCCATTCAATGCTCCATCTTGCATATACAGATTTCGCCGTTTGGTTTGAAATGCTTTTAATAAATCTTTTTCAATATCCGATTTGTTCTGTTCCAGATATTCCAAATACTGTGCATCACTCCAATCATATACCTCTCCGTAATCGGTAAATCTGTAATATTTAAACTGCGTACCTTTATTTAGAATATTGCTTATTTTTCCGATAAGCTCAACATCAATATTGCCGGATAAAGATTGAGGATGAATATACAATTCGCTTTTTCCGTTTCGTATTTCCGGGCATACACCCGTAGAGCGTTCTGTTTTTATTTCCCAACCGTTTTTAGCAAACAAGTCCAATATTTCATCATAAAACTTTTCTTGCTGTGCAGCAGATACATTCATATAGCCTGATTCAATGTAAAAATAACAATGCTTATACATCTTTTCTCACTCCCTTCACGCAGAAAAAGAGTGCCAAAAGGTATTTAACCTTTCAGCACTCTTTTCTGTTCATTTGGCTTTTGGATTTTATTCAAAGATTGATGACACACGCAATGTATGTTCTATGCTTGAGTCTATAACCTTATCGCAATCTGCACCTATCAAAAATTTTTTATTATCATAGACACGGCTTAACAACTGTAAACTTAAAGGAATATTTCTTGAAAATCTCGATAAGTCTGTTATGACTATTGCCTCTGCGTCTTTGTTTGATATTGCTATATTCAATGGCGTTCTGAAATAGCCTTTACCTCTGCCGACTTCCGATTTGACTGCAACAATTTCAAAACGATTTTTCTCGCAGTAATTAACAAGTTTTCGTATTTGGCTTTTTAACTCCTTGCGATTGGAGCTTCTTGCATAGATAACAACCTTTAACCCTGCACATTTTAACTGTTCGTATGTACCCACCCTGCAATATATCGCACATTTAGGCACTTGTTTCTTTTTCTTCACAAATAACATTTTCGACCAACCTTTCCTTAAAGTTCCATACAATTTTTATACGCTTATCATTATACACATAAATACTTTTTATCACATCAGACAATATTTCATTTGTCATTTCTTTAATACCTACATATTTACCAAACAACTGTAAAACCGACAAATCCTCGGCAGACAATGTTTTTTCCTGTTGCATCTGCATTTGCTCATTACAAAGTGCAATTTGCTTTTCAATATCAGTTGTAATCGCTTGAAATTCCTCGTCTGATATTTCTCCTTTAGTGAGCTTTATGTAACCATCCACTTTCTTACGCTTGAGTCTGTCAATCTGATTTTGGATATGTTGTACCTTGCTTCTGTGCATTTTTGATTTTGCATCAATTTCGCTTTGGGCTTTTATAATATCTGCTGTTTTTAAAAGCTCAGTTTCAACAGCTTTTCCAACCACATCCACAAGCTCCTGATGACTTATGCGTTCACATAGACAATCTGCACTACCAACATAATCATTATGTCTGCAATAATAGTTTTTACCTGATTGCGTAAGAAGGTGACTACATCCACCACACCGAAGTAATCCTGTAAATAGCTTTTTGTTATGTACTTTCGTTGTTTTATTCGTGTTTACAAGTTGTACGCTATCGAAAAGCTCTTGTGAGATAATTGCCTCATGTGTATTCTCGACAATATAATACTGCTCCTTATCAACATAAATCCGTTTTGTACTGCCAAGAGGTTGTTTGCTTTTTCGTGCCACCATTTTTCCGGTGTATCGCTCGTCAGTTAAAATCACTCTTACAACGGCATCACACCAATATGCTGTTGTGTTCAAGCCCGTCCAATCACGATTGGTAATTCCCTTGCTTTTCTTATACATACTCGGTGACAAAACGCCTTCTTGATTTAAGATAATAGCAATTTTTTTATACTGCATCTGCTGATAACGCATCAGATATATCCTTTTTACAACCTCGGCAGCTTCGGGATCAACAATCAACTGCTTGGTATTTTCAGGATTTTTCATGTATCCGTAAATTGCGTAATTAGAGATATATTCCCCCCTCTGATACTTCATTTTACGAACACTCTTTATCTTTTCGGATAAGTCCTGACTATACATAGCATAAGTTAAGTTTGTTATTACAACATCCAAACCGCCTGTAGTTCCTGCATAGTCTTTACTATCATAATTGTTATTTACGGATATAAAGCGTATTTGCAATTTGGGAAATATTATATCCATATATCTCCCAACCTCTATGTAATCTCTTGCAAATCTCGAAAAATCTTTTACGATTACGCATTGAATTTGATGTGTTTCTGCCAAAACCAAAAGTTTCTTGAAATCAGGTCTGTTGAAATTCGTTCCCGTATATCCATCATCAATCAATTCAATCACCTCATAATCTATATCCTTAAACACAAATGATATATGACTATCAAGCAATGTCCTTTGATTTTTAATACTGTCACTTTCAGGGCAATCCCCATCTTCAAGCGAAAGGCGAAGATACTTCACAATAACATATTTATCCTGCAAGGCTCTCACCTCCGTTCAGCATAGACAGATATTCAGAAAAACATTCGTCATATTTCCATACTATCTCTATGCGTTTATCAAGATAAATTCTGATTTGCTTAATAAAGGCATTTACAACTTCTGCATTTAACCTTTTTGCAGTTGTATGTTTCTTTAACTCAGCAATCCATTTTTCAGCAGATAACAGTTTGTTGAATTTCTCTCTTGCCTTATTGCAAGTTTCAAGAGTATCATTTTCTGTACGCAACTCTGCTTCAAACTGTTCTCTTGCAATTTCATATTCAGTTTCATCAAGAAGTCCTTTTGCAAAATCAGCCGTAAGTCTTACCCTGTTGCTTTTCAGGTAAATGATATTTGCAAGTGCTTGGTCTGTCCTGTTTTTTAATGTTACAGCTTCTTGTTTTACCTCTGTACTATACAAAGCCTTTTGTATTGCTGTTTCAAGATTTAGAACAGCCGACATCTGCGACTTCACCGACTGCATAACAATATTTTTTAATACAGACTCATTGATTGATGTCATACTGCACTCTGTAGGAAAATTCATGTGAGTAGTACAAGTATATCTAAAGTTACCATCCTTGCATTTCATGCGTTTCGTCTTATGACCACATTCACCACATACAACAAGCCCTTTGAGAATATTAGATTTCTCACTACTCTTTGAACCTTTGTGAGTTGCTTCAAATTTTTCTTTTTCAGCTTGCAAAATCTCTTGAACTGCGTAAAATACCTCTTTGGGAATAATAGGTTGATGTGTATTTTCTACTATTATCCAATCCTGTCTATTAACATACTCACTCGGCATACCGTCAAAAAAGTGCGATTTTGTCTTGCCTTGTACCATATTTCCGATATATGCTTCGCTTTTAAGAATTTTACTTACCGTACCTGTATGCCAATACAAAGATTCAGCATATTTCTTATGTCGCACAAGCCCTTTGTCATACTTATATTTTGAGGGTGTGGGTATTCCCATTTCAAACAATCTGCGAGCAATAGTCATATTGCCCATTTTCTGCATTTTCAGTTTGAATATCAGTTTTACAATCTCGGCAGCTTCAGGATCAATAACAAATTTATGCTTATCTTCCTCTGATTTTACATATCCGAATGGAGCAGGGCCACCGACAAATTCACCGTTCAACTGTTTCATTCTTAATGCGGATGCTGATTTTTTTGATAAATCCTTTGCATACATGGAATTTATAACATTCTTAATCGGTACAGAAATATCAAGCGGTGTTGCCTCATTATCTACCCTATCATTAACCGCAATAAATCTGACACCAAGCAACGGAAATACCTTCTCTACATAATCTCCCATTTCAATATATTCTCTGCCGAAACGGGATAAATCCTTTACAACAATACAGTTGATTTTTCCGTTATAAATGTCATACATCATTCGCTGAAAATCATCACGCTCAAAATTAGTGCCTGTTTCGCCATTATCAACATAAATATCGTGTAAAATCATTTCAGGTCTGTCCTGCAAATACGACAGACATATCTGCTTTTGATATTCGATTGATTCTCTGTCAGGGTTATCTCTTTTTTCTTCAGCAGAAAGTCTTAAATATACACCGACATTATATACGCCCAACAATTCCGGCGATATATCTGTTAATCTCGGCTGTCGCTTGCTTTTTCTTGCCATTTATACCGCCTCCTTAATATTAACTTGTTCCACAAGAGATAAAAGCTGCATATATTTATCCTGATAATTGAACCTTACAATAATTCTCTTATCTTCATATACAACAATTTCTTTAACCAAATTTGCCAACAATAAACGGTTTAATTCCTTTATCTCACCGTTTTCGGTAAATACCTGAATCCATGCCATATTTCTTTGAACTTCGCTTTGGATATTCTCTTTTTCAACTGCCAACTGTGCAATCTCTTTTTCCAAGCTATCAATGGATAATTCTATATCCGAACACACTTCATCAAAGGTTTCTTTACTTTCTTTTTTATCAATAAATCGTCTTTCAACAAGAGCTATTGTGCGTTCTAAGTCCTTTATCTCCATTTTCTTATCGTAGCTTGCCTTATCAATTCTTGCAAGTTTGACTGCTTTTATCTTATCAAGTGGTACTGCGTTTAATCTTTCAGATAAATCAGCAACATTTTTACAATAAGTATTTATTGCGGTAAAAACAGATGTGTATAATACCGTTTCACTTACTCTATGAGAAGTGCATCCCATTTTTAATTTGTTTTGCGAACACATATAATACACATATTCTTTGCCGTTCTGTCTGTTATTTCTTCTGATAAGACTGTCACCACAATCACCGCATTTCAAAAAGCCTGAAAAGAGATATGGTTCTTCATTTCCGGGGCATACTCTTGTGTCTTGTTTTAAAAGGTGTTGTATTCGTTCAAAATAGTCTTGCGGTATGATCGCTTCGTGGTTATCATACTTTACCGCCCATTCGCTTTCATCCTTCACAATGACTTTTTTCACCTTATAATTAACCGTTGTATGCTTACCCTGTATAAGCGTACCCATATAAATCGGGTTGCTTAATATTCGTATAACTGCTTTTGCCGACCATCGTGCAGTATGCCTTTTCTGTGCATTTGCCTTGTATTTACTGCCACATTGTTTTTTGTATTCAGCAGGTGACGGCACACCGCATAAATTCAGCTTATTAGAAATTGCAGATGCACTTATACCCATAAAATATAACGAAAAAATCTGTTTTATAAATACGGCAGCATCCTTGTCAATCTCTAATTTGTGCTTATCCTCTTTCGATTTCTGATACCCCATAACCACAAATGCACCAATATATTCACCACTCTGTCTTTTAACTTCAAGATGGCTTCTGATTTTTATTGATGTATCACGGATATAAGAATCATTAAGTATGTTTTTAAAGGCAACAATCAGCTTTGTGTTATTACTGCTATCAACCTTATAATCAATGTTGTCATTGATTGAAATAAATCTTACGCCCATTGCAGGGAAAAGTTTTTCAAGATAATACCCTGCATCTATATATTCTCTTGCAAATCGTGACAAATCCTTAACTATAACGCAGTTAATTTTTCCTTTCAGGATTAAATCAATCATATCCTGAAAATCAGGTCTGTCAAAGTTTGAACCCGTATATCCATCATCTACAAATTCCTTGTATAATTTAACATCAGGGTTCTTCTTGATGAAATGTAAACCTAATGCTCGCTGATTTGCAATGCTGTCACTTTCCTCTTTATCTCCATCTTCTTTAGATAAACGAAGATAAAGGGCGGCATTGTACTCTATTTTTGACATAAAAAAACCTCCTGTCTATCAACAATATACGGGGAATCAAACCCGAATCGTCAATATCCAAGAGTTTCGGAAAATCTATTTAATTTTTATAAGTCTGGACTCATTATAGCATAAAAATCTTTAAGAGTCCAGACTTTTTTCGGATTTGATTAAAATTTGTGCATCATACACGAATCTATACAAGTGAATTTATGTAGTTAATAAAACAATCCTCCATAGTCTTTTCGTTATTTTCAAATTCAAGTTTAACAGCGTAACCGCCGCACAAAAAGCAATATGGATTTTTAACTTGCTCTACATAGTCCTTCATTTTCTTTTCCGGGCTGTCAGAAGGATTGATTTTGATTGTACTAATATCAACAAGTTTTGATTTATCAACTGTTCTTATATCTGTATGCTTCATTTCAACAATAGTATTATTATTCATACAAAATCCTCCCTTACTCAAAATATGTCTTGTCCTTCTTATCCATTATGAACCTTTCAACCTCGGTAATGTTGTTAGTTACATCTGCATCAAAAAGTGATTCCAATACAACATTACGGTATTTTCCCTCAGAGTTTACTCGGCTGTCAAGAATAGCAACTATGCCTGTGTCCTTTTCGCTCCTGATTAGTCTGCCTACATACTGTTTTAATTTTATAAGCATATTCGGTGTGTTAATTTGCTTCAAGTATGTATCAAGACCGCCAAGAACAGACTGCTCATATTTTGATATAGGATCGGGTACTGCAAAAGGCAATTTAACAATTATCAGGTTAGATAATGTATCGCCAACAATATCAACACCTTCTCCGGCAGCATCACTCGCAAACAGGACACCGTTACCGCTTATCTTGAAATCCTTTAAGGCATCAATACGCCCTCTACCCATTATGAAAAACGGATAATCATAGTTGTTTTTACTGATAGTATTGAAAACTATCTCCATAAGCCGATAAGAAGTAAATAAAACAAGCGAATGACCGTATGTAGCTTTCAAAAGCCTGTCAATCTCGTTTGTAACGGCTCTGATATATCCCTCACGCTTCACATTCGGAAATGGTATATATTCAGGAATGTATATAAGAGCATTTTCCTTATAATTAAAAGGTGATTTTTTGCTTGTTTCTGCAATTTTATCAGCTTGCAGATATTCTATGCCCAATTTGTTTTTCATCAGGTTAAAATCTCCGTTTGCGGATAATGTACCTGATGTCAGAATAGACAATACCTCTCTGTTCCAGAGGTTAGTATATATCTGCTTGCTTAAATCTTTAGGAATAGAACACAAATTACAAGCATTATTATTGTATTCATACCAGCACACAAGCTGTTCCGGGGCAAGAAAGGTTTGCAGTTTATTTTTAATACTTTCAGACATCTTGCGTATTCTTCTCTTCTTTATATGAATTTTAATCTCGTCACAGCTATATACAGTTTCGCTTATACATTCAAGCATTTCAATTATGCTTTTCATATAGCTGATACAATACGCATCAATATCCGCATCCCTGCGTTCCGGGATTCGTTCATTTTCTTCAAGTGTTCCTGTTATTCTGCCAAAGAGTTTTGGATAACTGTTATTTATGGAATCACAAAAGCCCTTTAGCGGTTCTGCTCCGCAATCTTCAATGTAGGTTATAAGCTCTGTAAATTCGGAAGTTGATAAATAACATCCGTACATCTGCTTTGCTACATCATACAGTTTGTGAGCTTCATCAAAAATTATAACCTTATATTTAGGTAACAGGGGCCTATAGCTCATAAGGTCAGCAAATACATAGTTATGATTTGCAATCTGAAAATAATATTTATGGTACAAGCAACTGTTTGTAAACCGTATAAATCTGCATGTATCATAACGGTTGCATAACTCATTACATTTATTGGTTACACAAATTCTGTCTTTAACATATCTTGTCAACGGGTATAAGTCCAAGTCTATCTCCTGTTCGCTCACTCCTGATAATCTGCGAAGTGTCTTTACAAGTGCTTCATCCCTTTCAGATTTATTCTTTTCAAGTGATGAAAGATATGTTTTCAGTTTAATATCGCATATATAATGGGATTTCCCTTTTCGTACTGCAAAATCAAGCGGTTTTCTGATTATTCTATATTTTATTAAAATATCGCTAATTTGCGGTATATATTCTTCCGTAATAGCTTTTTGAAGTGCTATTGTAGATGTAGAAATCAAGGTTGTACTGTTTATATCGTGAAAAAGATTGTAAATAATCACGGCAATAATATATGCGTGAGTTTTACCCGTTCCGACTTCTGCCTCCATCAGAGCAACATTTTTTGTTTCAAAACCGTTAAGCATTTCAAGTGCCAAGTCAAGTTGATTTTTTCTGAATGAAAAGCCTTCTGTCGGTAATATATAAGAAAAGATATGACGGAGCAGATTATTTGCACGGTCATATCTTGTAGTTTTCATCGTCATATCATTTTTATTTATATCAAGTTCTTTTACTCTTTGAGCAAGCTGCTCATAAAATTCTTCCAAAATCGGACTTTTTCTTTTCGATAAATATTTCTTTTTTAAGGAATTAAGGTTTACTGCATAATAAGTGAAAAATCCATTATCATAATTTTCTGTAACAGCGCAGTTTTCTGTTACAAATTTTACTGTATCATTTTTTCCTATCATTTTATTTTCATATAATTTGTTTTCGGCATCACATACACATAAATCAATCATAGCTTTTATCTCCTTCGGCTTTTTTAGACAAAAGCGGCGGTCTGTTCTTTTAGGAGGGACCAAACCGCCGCGCGTAATATTGCAAATCTTCTGCCAATTTCTCTCATTCCCTGCATCCTGTTGGTTAGACAGGTATCATGGAATCCACTCCGTATTCTTTCGCAAATACGGCGGGCGTTCCCCCAATCGCCTTGTTGGGCTGCTATCCAGACTTGAGGTTAGGACTTAGCAGAAGTATCATTATAAAGCCTATGGAATCATTGCAATTCCTCTCACCATAAGAGGTAATCATCACAAACATTATCGCAAGCGTGTTCTGATGTGTCGCTTTGGCTTTCACCGCCATAGGCTATGTGCAGACAACAATCTATTCAGTTGTCAAGGATCAAATGGATTTTTACTTACCCTGATGCACGGAAAACTTATTTATGATGTTATGTATTATCAGCTTGTCTTTTTTTGAAAGTGTTTCTGATAATCTCAATAACAAATTTTCTTCTTCCGCATTAAGATACTGCTTCGGGTTTTCAAAATCCGAGTCGAGGAAGATACCGCCGCCACCGCCGACTTTGGTTATGATAGGTAGCCGACTGCTAAGATACATAATATCTCGGAATATTGTCCGTTGAGATACTCCATACCTGTATGCCAATTCTTGCGCAGTAGCAAATCGGTTCTTAATTAAAAGAGCCTTTATGCTTTCTCTGCGTTCATAAGCTGTCAGGTTATCTTTCATAGCCGACACCTTCTTCCTTGTGGACTATGATACAGGGCGAACCTGACAGAAATTTTCATATTCAAAAAAGTTTTTAAAATTTTTTTCATTACCGTTTCCTCCAAATCAAATTAAGCCGAAAAAATTTGATTTGCCGGAAGGCGGTGAACGGCAACGATATGTATGCTCTGCTCCTATAAAAAGAAAACAGCCAAAAACTACCCTTGTTTTCGGGTTCGTTTTGGCTGTACGGTCAGAGCGACCTCCGTGAGCATCATCAGTTTGCGATTTATGGCTTGTCCTATTGTGATGTGCTTTCCTGTGTCTGTTTCTAAAAAAGCGTATGAAAGATATTAACATTTATATCACTCCTACCGCACGGCATATCCGCTGTCGGCAGAAGCGAATAACCTTATGTGCGTGCAGCGAAAATGCCACGCCAAATTTCAAAATCATTATTCATCTGTTTAGATTCAAAGTTAGTAAAGCAGTTTTCTTCGCTTTCTGTATGTGTCATACCAATCATCTCCTTATTTTCCAATATTTGACAATATATATTAAATAACAAGAAATTTCGCAAAAAATTAAGCCCGATTTTAGTAAGACCTAAAATCGGGCTTTAAATTCCATGTATTTATTCTCAGTATTCTTTTTTTGACAGTAACCATATATATTCAACACCTCTCTGCGAATATTTATTAAATTTTTTGTTTTACCTCCAATATCAACAGCAATAGAACAAATTATCGAAAATGCCATTATTTTACCCTTATTATACCATTTTTCGCAAGAGAAGTCCATACATACGGTACAAATATTCCAAGAATCGTTAGACAAGAATTGCCAATTTCAGAGCCTTTATTATATATTATTCCAAATAACGATATATTATTACTTTATTCTATTTTCAGGGTTTTCACAACGAACTATACTTCGTATTATACAGTTATTCAGACTAATAATGAACATACAAGCTCATAGGGTAATTCCATACTAATTATTCTTTTGTTCTTAAACTAAAACAAGGTGACTGACAAAATGCCAATCACCTTACAATACCTATATTTTGATTATTAAATTTTACTCTAATTCCTGTAGTAATTTCTCGTTGTTTTCAGGGTTTTCACAATCGAACTTCGGAATTTCTTCGAGTAGCTTTAGTATTAGTGCCTGACGCATATCCTCGTCACCGCCGGAAAGTTCATCAATATAGTCTGAATAGTGTTCGACAATTTTATTCCGAGCCTCAATATCTCCGTCACAAGCTGCCTTAATTATATCGTATGACAATTCCTGTTTCATAAGACAATTCCTCCGTCCTTTTAAATATTTTCCTTTAAATACTGTTCCAAAGCAGTATCACTCACTTGTTTAATTTTGTTCCGAGCATCGTCCTTGCTTGTTATATATAAGTCATTGCCCGTTTTGACATAAGCGTATATCTGACCATACGGATCGTACTCTTTGCTTTGCAGGGCGGCAATGACCTCATTCAATATTTGTCTTTCTTCATCATTCATTGTTATCACACCCTGCATTTGTTGAAATTCTTATATATATTTTACCATATTTTTCTGATTTAAGCAATATAAAATGCTATATTTCTGCTATTTTACCAATTAAATTCTATAAAATGACCTTGTTCCGAGTTGGAACAAGGTCACTTCAACATATTAACTTAATTTATTCTTGCCATATTACCTCATAATTCAAGAACTCTCCGGCAATCCTCAAAGGAATGTAGGCACGGTTATTGATAATCCTCGCAGCAGTATCCATTGGATATTCCTGTCCTTTTTTCAAATATTTATTATCTCCGATAACAAACTGAATACTGTCACCACCAGCACCGCCACCATTAGCATTATCCAAATATGCCGGAACTGTTGAAATTGTAACTCTTTGCGGATTTTCATACCAGTAAACTCTTTTGTTTAAAAACTCACATAATTCTCTTACGGGTACTTGAGTTCTTCCATTTTCATCAATGAATGGTGAGTTCTTGAATGACACTATTTCATTATTTATAGAAATTTGCAAATTCCCATTTTCTATGGTTACAATCATTGTTCTATGAGGTTCTGTGTTATTATCCATTGCATAGATATTATGGCATAATACACATAACACCGCACAACACATTACAAATATTTTTTTCAATTATACTCACCTACTTATTATGAAACATCAACATTTATAACTGAAACAAAAATTGGTGCATCATAGTATATATATCTATTTACAGAATTACCGCTAACTCCATCAGCAACCCTAAAATATGTTGTAGATGAGCCATTGCTATAGCGATATGTTTCATAACCCAATGTCAGCATATAATGGTCATCATAAGTATAATGATTATTTACCAATATTATTTGCGGATCATCCGATTGAACTGATGAAATCATATAATTAACGGAAGGATTGTCCTGAAAATATGCATCAGAATTTGAATACCCTTGTGCTATACAAAAATTCTCTATTGCAGCAGTTAGATTTCTAACAATAACATAATAGCCATCAACATGATTTGTCAATGTTCTAAATCTTTGGAATGTATTTGCCCAACTACCATTATACATAAGTGATGTTTTTCCATTAGCTCTGCTATTATATATCATTAAATTTGTTGCGGCAATGGGACCACAACCCGTAGAATAATTAGAATACGGTGTCGTTGTCGTACTTACATACGGTTGTCCCGTTGCATTATTTATATAATCCATCGTATATCCTGAATATCCAGTTTCATGGTCAAAAGGATCACTTATATACCCACTTGTAGGTGGATTACTTGACATCACCTGTGCCAATGTGTTCTCCCACTCCGTTTCCAACTGCTGTTCGCTAACTAATGATGCAGTAGCCCCTGCCGTAATATTCGTTAGTTCTGCATTATTAGCAAGCATTGCAACGCTTCTACTAACCATTGAAGAATTACTTGCATCATAAACTCCGGCACTATCTGCTTCGGTACTTTCTACAAAGTAATCAAAGCCACCATTATAATAGACTTTTAAGGCATTCTCGTTATTAGAGATTTCGGCTTTTGCGTTATCAATAAATGACTCTGTACCTGATGTGCTGTATTCAATAATTGGCGCATATTCAGATTGCGCACCCGTAATTATATATCCGCTATATTCTTCATCAATATTTACAACATCAAATTTGTATGCAGATACATTCCCTTCAAAATCATACATTGTTTCATCAAATACAACTTTAAATGGTAATGGGAAACTTTCTTCGGTATCCTCAGATTGTGCTCTTGCAATAGCAAAATTCGTAGCAATTTTTTGTGCTGTTACGGCATCTATGACTTCAACCGAGTTTTCTTCTGCAAAAGAAACCGTACCCATTGAAAGTAATAATGAAATTGAAAGTACAATAGATAATAATTTTTTCATAAGATATTCCTCCTAAAATCAACGGTGTTTTAACTTCTTACTACATTAAACCTCTCCACATGACACATTATCACACCTTTCTTTCAAAGAACTCGCTTAAACTTCATTAACAAAAAAACATACAAATCACATCTTTCCGGGATATGACTTGTATGCTAATATTGCAATCCGTATTATTTTTCACACTCTATGAGGAATATAACAAAAGTTACATATTTGCCAAGACATATCCCATTTTATATAATGTACCATTGTCAAATTCCTCCGTTTCATATTTCTTTATTTAATAATACCATATTTTTCTTCATACCGCAATAGAAAAATGGATTTTCACGAATAGTTTACAAAGAAATTTTGCTATTTTACCAATTATGTTTTATATGATGACCTTGTTCCAAATTGGAACAAGGTCACTTTTTACACTAACAACTCGTCAATTTGTTTGTACTTAGAAACTATTGTTTCTTTAGTTCTGCGCATAAGCATAATAAGATGCATTACCGGGTGTGTAATATGTGCTTACTCTGAAGAAATAATTTCCCGGAGCAGCTAATCCATTCAATGTTGCTTCTTGTATTTTAGGTATATTTTC
The DNA here is from genome assembly GCA_017505525.1 of Clostridia bacterium. Taxonomy (GTDB): domain Bacteria; phylum Bacillota; class Clostridia; order UMGS1883; family UMGS1883; genus UMGS1883. The sequence continues at coordinate 103,452 of JAFVPB010000039.1, read as the reverse complement.
ACATACTGCTAAAACAGACGCACTTCCATTTGCTCCAACTTTACAAAGACTTACATTGTAAGAAGGACCACCTTCCCACAAATCAAGCCCAAATTTAGCTTTGGCTGTGCCTGTACCTGTTGCAGAAAAAGTTTCTGTGGCATTTCCAATACCATTTGTTGGATTAGCAATATAAACATATCCTGTAATACTGCTTGCCCTTGTGATTCCATTATTAGTTTTTTCCGTAAACTCGACTGTAATATCAGGATCATAAAGAGTAACTGTTATACCATCTTCCGTAGTATAAGATGTTGGTTCTGTTGATTCTGTGGCTGCAAATGCCCCAATACTCATCATAGAGAGTGCCATTGCCGCTGTCAAACACATTGCAATCAATTTCTTAAATTTTTTCATACAAATCGTCCTTTCAATTTTATTATAATGTATAATCATTCAAAATTTTCTTCGTAATATCTAAAAGTTCTTTTTTATCATGTTTTTCACTATATGTCATACCAACTAAAAAGCCATCGTTCTTTTTGATAACAGAAATAACTGTTGGAATCTCTATTGCCTCTGAATAACATATTCCTTCAATATAAACAACTTCGTCATTCATAGCTTCACAAGACATATATTCATATATAGATTTTCTGCATGTGTCTGAAAATATTTCAGGGTTATTTAAAATTTCAGAATACACTGAAAGGAGTTCTTCGGGAGTAACTTCAATTCCGTTACCTATTGCTGTTGGAATTATATTTAAGCCTTTAGGTGAATCCTTTTCATTTGAATCAAGAAGGGAAATCCCAAGTTTTTTTAGATAATTATAAAAAGTTGCATCATCTACTTTCTTTGCAATTTCTACACACGCCATTGGACATGACTCTTGTATTCCTGAACAAATATTCAATTCTCCATGTCCGTTTTTTTCAAAGCATCTAAAGTTTAATTCACCAACCTTATAACTACCGTTACAAGTATAAGTATCATTATCTTGAACTACACCCTCGTTAATTCCTATTCCCAAAACAATATATTTAAACAAAGAAGAAGGTTTAAACTTGATGTTAGTGTCTCCATATGTAGCTATTATATCTTTGCCTTTGCTTTCATAAAACACAATGTTCACATCTTCTTTATCTTTACATTGATTTTCTACAGTCTTTTGGAGTTCACCAGCAAACTCACCAAAATCGATAGCGTCTGTTTCTGAGGTAGCATTAGTATTTACAGTTGCATATACCAATCCTCCAATTAACGCCACAAGACAAAAGCATATAATCGGTAAAACAATTTTTTTATTCACCAACATATTTTAAATCTCCTTTCAAAATCGTAATGGAGGGGGAAATCCCCCCTCTATCACAGATTATCATTTCATTCCGTTACTGTATCAACAGTCTTTGCAGGATCAACGATTGTCACATAATCCATATGAACATATCCAGTTTTACCATTACAGTTTCCTGACCTTACAGAAACATAGTACCAAGGACCTGTTACTCTCATATCTCCATAAACAGCCAAAGCATCACCTCTATACATTAACCCCTTTGAAGCAGTTGATGTTGATGCCCCTTGTCTTAAATTTACTCCATCTCCTGTTATATATCCCATCCCAAGAAGGTAAATAGGATCAACAGCGATGCTAACGCTTCCATCCTCTGCAATAACTTCCCTCTCAATCATTATACATTCGGGAAATTCCTGTATGTTCTCTACCTCTATCTCTACATCTGTTTCTGCTGCAAATGCTCCAACGCACATAACCGACATAGCCATAACTGTTGCCATACACATTGCAATAATCTTTTTAAACTTTTTCATACAAATCGTCCTTTCCGTTTTTTTAACGCAAACTTTTAAATTCATATTTTACAAAAAGGCTTTTCAAGCATTGACAAAACATCTTGTCTTGTATATACTTATAAGCGGAGATTCCACCGACAAATTATTAAGTTTCTGTCAAGTTGCTTATGGTATTTGTAAAGTGGTTTCTCTTTTTGTTTATAAAGAATTTATATTATTCAGCGTTATTACTGTAGTTTTTTGGAATTAACCTCTACTACACAACCATCATTAAATCTGTTATCACACACCTGAGTATATTCCGTTACCATTATCCGATTGCGTTCTCGTTGTGATAGCCTCACCAAGCTGAATTTCCAGAAGCATTTAACTGATTACTGACAGCTTTTACATATAGTGATAATTCCCTTTATCCTTTGGGGACAGAATCCCTTTAGAATAAGCCTAAAATGTTTTTGCGATATTTACGCAACCTACCTCTTGCCATTTAAAGCAGTTAGAGATGTTTAATGAAGAATATGTAGTATTCTTCATTAGCCTATAGGCTAATGATTTATTTTTCAACTTCACCCATCTCCTTGTATTCCTGTACTACTTTTTGGAGGGTTTCAGGCTCTTTCATCTGATGCATGCCACTTCCAGAAGCAAGACCAGCCGAATAAATTGCCATATCAAACGCTGCTCCGGCAAAAAGGCTACTGATCCAATTAAACATTTCAATTCACCTCCCTGTGCATTATCAGGCTGACAATCATCAAAACAATAACAGCCAATAAAGTTATTGATATAGTAACACCTCCATCAACATCCAACAATACCAAGACTATTGATATTACTGCCATGATAAAAGATGTTATTATTGATTTAATTTTGTTTTTTTGCTTTTGTATTTCCGTTAGAATTTTATTTGGATGTATGACCGGGGCCAAAACAGCCATAGTTATAACACAAAGAATGTTTATCGAAGTACACCAAACTAATTCCCAATGCGATTTTGCAACTATATTACTAATTGCGAAAACTGATATAAATGTTATTATCATTGACAAACGGCATAACCAAAATGACCTTGCATGAAAACCGCCGCTGAACTGTCTTGTTCCACATAATGTAATTAAAAACAAAATACTATCAAAGACTTTGTTAAGAAGCAAGCCAACAATAAGCACTATTGAAAAATTTATGATGTCTGCTATTATCAGCTTGAATCCATAACAATATATCTCACGCCTGTCCTCTTGTATTTTATTTCTATTCATACAAAAATCAGTAAGAATATTTGCTAATTTATCCATTGGTATTTTCCTTCCTTGTAATCCTATTTTATCATAAATATTCCTATCTTCAATGGGGTTGGCACTATAGCCGCAAATATCGGCACAATAGACACAAAAATAAGCCGGTAATTTACCGACTTATCTTCATAAATATTATTTTTCAATATAGAGAAGAATATGGCAACAAAATTCACCGTTTTCTTCATAAAATTTTATCATACCATCATACTTTTTTACTATAGCCTCAACAGACTTTATTCCGATACCATGTAGTTCTTTGTCACTTTTGGATGTTGCAAGTTCCTTGTTATCCCTTAATACCGAATCATTGATACTGTTCGTTATTAAAATTGATAAATAACTATCTCTCGTCTGTACTTCTACAACAATTCGCTTGTCAACCGTTTTTTCTGCTGCTTCTATCGCATTATCAAGTAAATTTCCAAACAAAACGCCTGTATCAACGGCATCCAAGTCCTTCAAAGACGATTTTTTCTCCTTTATCTCTATGTATATTCCTTTTTGATTACAAATTGCTATTTTTGAATTTACAATAGCATTAAAAGCATCGTTCTCAGTAACCAAAAACTCTTGTATGTTAGGCATATAATTATCAGTAAGTGAATTTATATATTCAACAGCTTCATCATTTTTCCCTGAATTGATATAGTTTCTGACTATTAGCAGTTGGTTTTTCATATCATGCCGAACCGCCTTCATCTGTTGAACAAAAGCATCAATGTTTTCTATATTTTTCAGAGCGTTTTCGTTTTGACTTTCAAGAAGTTTTACCTTTAGTTTCGTATCATAATCCTTATTTAGCATAGTAAAGAAATAGTATGTAATAATATTTGCAACAACTATACAACTCATACCCGTAAGAATATATACCTTTATTTCCTCATGGTTTATTGCAGCCAACATTAAAGCACTAAGGGAAATAATAGATATTATGGGGATAATGATTAGTAATAACCAAGCTCCGTTCGCCAACGGATTTTTATATTTTTGTTTTAAAATCAACCGTGTTATGTAAAACAATAATATTTTTGTTATTATAACACTAATAACCCTTATACTATTAAATACCGTAATCATCAAATACGGATCATAACCTATTATGTTGCATACAAATAAATTTGTTCCTATCGCAATAGCTGTGACTAAAATCTGAATCAAAACCGAAATCCATAATTTTAGGAAAACACTTCCCTTTAGAAATAATGTTGCATACACAAAATAAATTACCGCCGGAATATATGCACCAAAACTTTCAAATTCGGTTATATGGTTCATCACGGATAATTCAATAAAAGCAATAATCCACACAGCTATAAAGCCAAGATTTCTTTTCCAATCATCATATTTACATCCAAGATACCTTGTGACAAATTCTATCGCTATGAATGTTTCCAATAAATTTATTCCTAACTCAAAGGCAAGCTCCACCATAATTATCTACTCCTTATAAATTTCTGAAACTCATCTCTGACACTTTCAAGTCTTTCTCTATTTACATGCAAACTCTCACCATCAGTAAGAATGACATCCCTGCTCGTAATCTTTGCAATAAATCTGATATTTACAAGAGCGCTTGTTTGTATCCTGATAAAGTAAAGCTGTTGCAACTGTTGCTCTGCATCAGATATTTTACACCTAACCTTTATTTGTTCTCCATTTATGTATTTTATAAGTACATAATGTTTTAATGCCTGTATGTATTTTACGGAATTTATATCTAATTCTACAACCTTTGTTTCAGCTACCAGATTAAATATATGTTTTTCCTTTTCGTTTTCGGAATCAATTTTTAACAAAAGCCGAGGAAACACCTTGTCCAAATCGTTAAGATGACTCTTTCTGACAAACCAAAACGGTTGAAAGTCCCACGACTGATACACCTTATCTTCATGACTTGTTATAAAGATAATTATTGCATCACGCTTTGATTTTTGCAATTCCTCTGCTACTTCAAAGCCAGTAATAGACGGCATATCAATATCTAAAAATACTACATCAGCAAATTTTTCATTCCATTGTGCAATAAGTTCTCTACCATCATTGAAAGTTTTCACAATCAGGGTTCTGTTCTTGCCAACCAATGCTTGAGTCCTTTGTGAAATTTCTTCAATGAAATTTTGATTATCATCACAAATGTATATTTCTATTTTATCCTTCATATTTGTATCCTTTCCTTGTTGCCAAACCTACATCTGCCATCACTACCGACCTTGTTCCAAATTGGAATAAGGTTATTTTGATATTTAAAATTTAAAGCTCCAGACTGTTATCTGTGAGCAGAAATTCTTTCACGCCCATAGTAACATAGCCCTTATCATCCCTGCGTGGTTTCATACTGCGTTCCACAATAACGATTTTCTTAAATGAATCGTTGGTCTTATCAAAGGAACGGGTTTCCTGCTCCCACTTTGCATTATCGGGAATATCATAGGCCGACTGAATATAATATCTTTTACTGCCCTGATTTGCAACAAAATCTATCTCTAACTGTTTTCTGATTTCCTTACCGTCTTTGTCCTTTTCACGGGATTCTACAACGCCCACATCTACACGGTAGCCCCTGTAGCGAAGCTCATTATATATAATGTTCTCCATAATGTGTGTAGGCTCAATCTGTCTGAAATTAAGTCTTGCATTACGCAAGCCCAAATCTTCAAAATAAATCTTATATGGCGTTTCTATATACTTTTTGCCCTTTACATTATATCTCTTGGCAATGCTCACAAGAAAAGAATCAATATAATATGAAATATACTTTGCAACGGTTACATCACTAATTGTTGACTGTTTCTTCTTTTCGCTTCTGAATGTTGCCGCCAGCTTTTTGGGATTGCACAAAGAAGATATACCTGATGCAATAATATCAAGAAGTTCGCTGATATTTTCATCGCTGTTCAGGTTATATCTTTTTACAATATCTTTTAAATAAACATTTTCAATCTGCGTTATAAGGTAATTTGCTTTCTGTTCATCAGTCTGCATCAATGCAACAGCCGGAAGTCCACCATATACCATATAATCATCAAAGGCTTCTTCTTTTGTTCCGTCATAGGCACTATAAAATTCCGAAAAAGACAGAGGTAAAACATGAACCTCGTCACCCCGTCCTTCAAATTCGGTCAAAATATCACTTGATAAAAATTTGGAGTTACTGCCCGTAACATATATATCCATGTTGTTTTTTCTTAAATATCCGTTCAGTACGGACTCAAAGCTGCCGAGCTTCTGAACTTCATCAAGAAGAAGATAATACATTTTTTCATCTGAAATTTTACTGCTGATATAGTCCATAAATTTTGCCGGATCAACTTTTCTGTTATCTGCATCAATTTCAGTTAAATCTTCTCCGATAAGTCTGAGGTCATCTGCTGAATCAAAAGCAAACTTGATAATATGCTCCTTATCTACACCTTCTGCAACTAAATGATTATAGAAAATTGTATTTAAAAGATAAGACTTTCCACATCTTCTTATTCCGGTTATAACCTTTACAAAGCTATTGTGTTTACGAACAATAAGCCTATTGAGGTATATATCTCTTTTAATCTCCATAATATCCTCCACTTAATTTTTTTGCCACCAACGGCATTTTTGCAAATTCATTATATCACATATTTAATATTTTTTCAAGTGATTTTGAAAACATTAAATATTTTTTCCACTTTCGGCAAAAAAATTCATTATAAAAGAGAAAAGACAGCAGTATTCAAAGTGAATACCGCTGTTCGTCAGATCTATATATAACCCTATAAAAAATCGCAATGTATTGGTTGAGGTTCTCTATTCTTTTCGTTAATCAGTATATCAAGTTGCTCCGCATCCATTTTTGACAAATCATTCAATATTTTATTTATATTATGATTTCTGCATTGTGTCTGACAATATGAAAAACACGGATTTTCAATTAAACTTTTTCGTTTAGAATCAGCAAGCAACTCTATTAAAGACCTCTCTCTTAAATTACCAACAGAAAAAGTCAAATTCCCAATATGAGAACAACAAAAATATAAATTCATATCATGTCCGATTGAAGCAGTAAAATTAGCACCCAAACATTTGCTATACTCTTTTGTTACTGAACTGTTATAGTATTCTTCAAACTTATTATCGTTTAAAATTACGCTGAAATTATTATCAGAATATTTGTTGACAAGTTTTTTTAATCCGGCTCTGTTCTTGATATAAAAATCATAATTTCTTTTTAAATCTTCTTGCGGAATGTTGTCAACAGGTCTTATTTGTATAAAATCAATTCCAGACTTCTTTACAAAATTAACTGTTTTCTTCACATCAGATATAGACTGATTAAAATATACAATCTGACAGCCAATTAAAATTTCTGATTTTACTTTTTTCTTATATTTTGCAAGTGCCTTTAGATTATTAAACATCTTATCAAGTTCAATATCAATACCTCTTATGCTTTTATAGGCATCTTTATCAACAGTATCAAGACTTATTCTCACAAAACTTGCACATTTAACAATGTTCTTTATGGCTTCATCATTTAACAGAATTCCATTTGTTATAACACCAACTCGTAAGTCATTTTCATTTAGTTTCTTAACGCAATACGAAAATAGAGGGTTAGTCAATGGTTCTCCACCACCCGTAAGCGTAACAGCTTTAGCATCAACGGATTTTAACTGAGTTACAATAATATCAATATCTTGTTGCAACAACATATTATTACTATGGTAATTTTGACAACAGCAATATTCACAAGAACAATTACAAAATCCACTTAAAGAAAGTTCATACACTATGGGGTTAGCTACCCTGCCTGATAAAGATGTTTTCAGTCTATCGGCATAGAAAAACAATTTATTATTTGAAAATTGGTGTTCCCCTTGCATTTTACAAGATTTCCTTACATAAAATTTTTTTATTTTTTTCATATTTTTCAGCGTTTTCAGCCATCACCTTTTTTCTATTTGCTAATTGTTTTCCATTTATAAAAACCAAGAAAACAGCACCGTATATTACGCCAGACTTTACCCAACAATCTTGCGATAAATCCCATATAATGTACGCCCCTAAAGCATAAAAGAATCCTATTAGTGCGACACTTAAATATATCATATAATCATTCATCCCTGATTTTTTGGAAACACTACACTTTGTATATCCATATGCTTCAATAAAATTCTCCGATTTATTCATCTTTTTCAAAATCAAATATCTTATACTGTTTAACCGACATAAATAATCAGAATGTATTCTTTGTCCGGAAATCATATAAAATAATACGAATTGTCCCATTAAATATAATACAAAAAACAAAATACCAAAGCAGAAATTAGAATTTGGTATTTCAAACACAGCCTCTGCTCCAATAGCAGCCGCAACAATAGCAGTAATAAGTGTTATGTATAGTTGCGTACAAAACTGAACCTTTTTATCAGTAGTTTCTAATTTTTCTGAAATTTCCTTAAATTCCATAATAAGAAAATCGAGCATGTCTTTCTTTTCTTCAACCGCCAAATTAAGTTCTTTATCTTTGTGTATTTTTCTCATTTTTTCAACTTCCTTATTTTTCTTCCGTTCAACATTATTCCGATTTGGAACAAGGTCATTATTTTTAAAGACTACATCAGTAGCCTATTCATTCTTCATAATTCTCTGCGTTAATTGCAGCACTCACTTCATCCATAAAAAACTGCCAATCTTCTTCCGCACATTCAGGTTCATAATCTCCTACAAGGTTAAATGTAGGATGCCGGAAAGAATTTGACTCGCCTTCCCATATACTTCGTATTTTATAATCATCGGTTATGTATAAGTCAACCTGTTCTGCCATATTTCTGTAGGTTCTCTTGTTTTCATAACTTATATTAACCTCTAAAATTCTGCGATTCAGCATAACGGAGTAGGTTTCATCAAGCTCTGCTCTTTTAAGCCAATACCATTCTTTAAAATTCTTGACATCATATATCTCTCCGCCGTGCTGATTTGGAATATTAAAGTCTATATAAACATTGTTTAAATTCGGCTTTGGTTCGTCAAAATCAAATCTTGCGTAATTTAATGTTGCCAAATTAAACAAATGATTTTTTTCAATCCTTAGTTGGTCATATCCTGTAACATATATTTCTTTTATTTCAAAAAGTTCAGGATGATTATTTATTATCCTCAGTCCATTTTCGTCCAATTCATATATCGGTTGTAATTTATAATTATCAATTTCACTTTCGTATGCTATATGTGAATATCTTAATGCGATTACAGTAAGAAAAACACCTATAATTGAAACTATAAGTGCGACAAATGCTATGCTGTTTCCTGTTTTATCGCTCGTTCTACCACTCATCTTAAATTCCTTACTTTCATTCAACCTTATTCCAAATTGGAACAAGGTTAATTTATATCAAAAAACGGGGTTAAAATTCCGTTTGTTATTTTCAAAGTTATGTTATTTAATTTGTGTTACGCAACCACCCACAAGCCCCCGTAAAATGGCTTGTAAAGCCCTATTTTTCGGGGGGGGGGGTAACGCTTCGCTTATTTTTAATAGCGTTAAAAACGCCTTTTTTAGAACCTGATTTGATAGGTTCATAGAAGTGACATTTACCGTCTTTCAGGCAGCCGATATAGGGGCAAATGTCTGAATGTTTGTCAAGCTCATAGCTTCTTTGCCCTACTGCACATTTGGGGCATAATTGTTTCTTAAAAAACATATCGTCATCTCCTCCGTTGTTATTATCCTTGTTGCTATATTCTTCGTCAGAGCGACCAGCGACAATTATCGCACAATACATTGCGACAACGCAAAATGCTAATATTAAAATTGTAAGTATTCCAAGTAGTATTTTCATAGTTCTTTTGCCTCATTTCGCCGGGGGATTAAAAACAACGGAGATACGGCAAGCCGTACCTCCGCCGAATGTGTTTAGCCTGATGCAATCAAGCTGTTTTTAAATATTAGTTACCGTAAGATACCTGAACATAAGCGATGTCTGCTGTGTTAATCAGACCATCTCTGTTAAGATCGTAAGTTACATACTTTTTATCAACAGTCTTATCACCTGAATAGTAAGCAGTTACAGCAGACAGGTCATAAATGTCAACAATTCCATCTTCGTAAATGTCACCAACAAGGAATGTCACAGTTTTAGCTGTAGTTTTATCATCATCAACAACATTCACTTTTGTTCCGTCATCAATAGCATTGTTCCAAAGATTTATTTTTTTGTTTGCATCAAGATATACAGAACCTCTGAATGTTCTAAAACCAGCACCCTTAACTACAAATGAATATGTTTCATTCGCAGCAAGTTCAATAGCCTTAGATGTAGCTTCTACACCATCTGGAGCTATGTTAACAGGCATATCTTCACTACCAATCACGATTGTTTCCTGCTCACCTGAGATTGAACCGTTAATTTCAATAGTCATACCGATATAATCAGCATCCGTAGATTCAATTCTATTTGCAAAATCCATATTAATTGTAAGTGTATATTTCTTTTCAGGAATATTCATCATAGGAATAAGCTGATTCTGTTCAACAGTAGCTTTTACTGCTATGTTATTATCTAAAGACTCCATCCAGAAAGGCTTTTCATTTTCACTTGCAGATGATACTGTTGCAAATGTACCATGACCTTTAACAATAAGTTCAGCAAGAACAAGTGACTGACCTACAGGAATTGTTTTAAGTTCACCATTCTCTCCGGCAATAGCAGTTGCCACAAATTCTACACCTCCGAGACTTGCTATTCCGGCAGGAAGATAATTTTCGTTTGTCAAATCAATGCCATCAACCTCAACAAGCTCCAAGGCCATACTCTTCATCGCTTCTTCTTCCGCAACATTTGTAGTGCTGAACAATAATTTTACAGGAGTAGTAGCGAATTTTATAATCTGCTTTCCGTCAGTAGGTGTTGCAACTATCTGGAATTTGCTCTTATCAACTTCATCCTGAATGAGTTCATACTTTACACTTTCAGTACGACCAGTTTCTTCGCTTGCCACAGTTGCAGATTTACCAGCAAATACAAAGTTACTGAAGGAATCAGTATAAATAACAGCCTTGCCCTTTACAATGTCTGCCGTTTTCCAATTGGCACCGTGCAAATACTTAACACCGTTGCTCAAATCCCAAGTATCCGGAAGATCAACAATAACTTTTTGAGTTATAACGGGAGAAGAAATAGGAGTGTTATTTGCCATTATTTTAATTTCGTAAGCAACCTGTTCGTTTGCAACAACGGCGTCATTCACGCCATCTGCCTCGATAAGTGTTGGAAGATCCTTCTTCTCAACTCCTATTCCGGATGTTACATCGACTTCATAGGCAATGCCGTCGTCAGTAGGAATATCAGCCAAAACAGCATAGGGGATTGCTACAGATTCTGCATTTGCCATGGTTATCTTATTATTGTTGTCTGTAATTACCTTTGAAATAACTTCAATATAGTTGTTTTCACCGTAAAGTAAAGCATTCAAATCATCTTCCGATGTTCTATCAGAATCATTTTTTAATGAAGAAAGTGCAGCAACAACCTTAGAATAATCAGGGGTTCTTTCAAACTTCAAATCAGTGAGAACTGAGGCCATATTAGCATAGTCGGTGTCAGTAAATATTACAGGGCCTTCAAATTCTTTAGAGAATGTATTTAATACTTCTCCAGCAGAATATGAAACTGATTCACTGCTGTTATCTTTTACTGATTTAACAATTTCAATCGTCACTGTTTCATTCTTTTCGAGAACATCAGGATTTTGAAGTGTTGCACACACATAATAACCATTCGTTGTACCGTGATCCCAATATGAAAGAGGTTCAAAATGTGGCTCATTCAAGCTTATATCAACCTTATGGTACTCATTTTCTTTTCTATCAACCAAGCCCATAGCACCCATATTTTCATAAGCAAGACCAACACCTAATGTCAATTCTTTTTCTGAACTTGTAGAAATTTTAACACCAACAGCGCCATTTGTATAGTCACCAATAATTTTACCAATAAAGAAGTAATTTTCATCGAAAACCAAGCCTTCTTGGTTTTCGATATTTGTCTTAAATAGTTGAACTACCGAATTACTTGAATCTACAATAATTTCATCAGCAAATACAGTTATAGATGCGAATGTAGAACACACAAGCAAAATCGACAGCATCAGTGAAACGATTTTTTTCATAATTACCCTCCAATTACTGAACTGTAACTGTTCCAGCTAAAATTGCTTTATAGTTCTGAAGTTCTGTTTTGTAAGCACCAAAAATTGTTCCTGCAATCATGTCATCAAGCATTGTATTGAGATCTGTCATTTCTTCTGTCAGAGTATTTCTATTATTGTAAACATACTGCATCATCTGCTGAGTAACAGCGTCATTTTTACCAATAAGACTAATATATGCAGATTCTTCAAGGACATTTAAATTGTTGTCAAGATATGAATTTGCGATGTGCTTCGGTGTTGTAGCTATATCAATTTTTTTGAATCCTGTTGTATATTCAAATGTATAATGACCAGCAGCGCCAACATCAATAGTACCAGCGTTTGTATCTTTATCTTCAGCAATAAAGCCATTAACAATACCATAGTCCATATCTAATCTACCATTTTTAACTAAAATATCTGCATACGAAGCAACAAGGCTTAATTTTTTCATAGGTGCTTCACAGTACAAGCCGCCCTCACCCACTTCAACTTCAGCTGATGTTGAACTTGTTCCAATGCTGATCAGAGTTCTTTCTGAACCAAGAACAGTAACATTATCAAGGACGATATCTGTACCTTCATTAATTCTTAAAACCACAAAATCTGTAGAAGTTCCTTTACCTATTCCATAAAGGCTACCATCAAAGGTAATATCATTAATTGTTACATCACTTGCCTGAATGTTCAAAAGACCTTTCCAGTTAGTATCGCTATCTGTTGAACCATAAGATGCTGAAGGAACGATTGTTGCATCATTTACACCCTGTAATGTAACGCTTGAGTTTACAGCAAGTCTTGAGCTAAATGCACATTCGCCTGAAACAATAACAGTGCCGCCGTTAGCTGCTGAAACTGCTGCCATAAAATCTGTGTACTGAACACCGTTTACATAGTAGTAACCCTCTGCGTAATCCACATCATTTGCAGAAACCACCATAGCCATAGAACTGAGAACCATAACTACTGCTAAAATTGTTGATAAGAATTTTTTCATGAATAATTACCTCTTTTCTTAAAATTTTTGTTTTTTTCTTATCTTGATTTTTACAACTTATCTGTTGTTTTTGATGATTTATATATTTCTATGTCCAAACCATCGGAATCACCCTTTCTTTAATTAGAACGCAATCGCCTATATTTTAGTCTTTTATTTGAAGATGCCAAGGATTCTCGGTATCTTTCAAATCATAATAATGATTGATTGTTGCCTCCAAAATCTGCTCGTAATACCATTCATCGCCTTTAAGGTCGGTATATGGGTTAAAATCAGACTTTTGGAGATAGCTTCTGTCGGGCTTTCTGCCGAGTATTCTGTTTATAATTGTTACTGCTTCGGCACGGGTTATAGGCTGTTGGGGCTTAAAAGTTCCGTCCTCATAGCCTTTGATGTAACCTATCTTTGACAAAGCATAAATTTCGTTATATGCCCAGTGGCTTTCTTCCAAATCGGAGAATTTTGTATCTTTGCTTGTCAACTTAACATTTGTGTCGAGTTTGAGCCAACGGGTAATCATAGCAACAAACTCTGCTCTTGTTATCTGATTTCGGGGCTGATATGTTCCATCAGGATAGCCCATAATCAAGCCAACATCGGAAAGATATTCAATAGAAGCGGCAGACCACATATCGGCTGTTACATCAGGGTACTGATCGCCCTGTGCCGGATGAGGCTCTACATAGTCTATATGATATACTCTGTAGAGGATAGCTGCTGTTTCTTCTCTTGTTATATTCCCGTCACCCTGTACTGTTCCGTCAGGATAGCCGTATAAGTAATTTGTATGGTGCGGATGTTCGTTGCCGAAGTGGTCTATGGTGTATTTCTTCTTTGTTGTGGTAGAACCTCCACCACCGCCACCGCCGGATGAACCACCACCTGTGGATTTGGTGATATAATACTTAAATTCTCCAACATCGCCCCATACAGGGTATTGACATTGTTCATAGTTTCCGCTTACGCATCCGATACAGCTATCTTCACCGCAAGCATCATAATAAACAGTCCTTAAAGTTGTATTTGATGAAATGGTAATACCTTTTTCGTCAATTTCATCGGTGTACTTTGTGAACTCTCCCTTTGTATAGTCGGCAGAGGTATTGGTAGTGTAATAAATAAATCTGTTAGGATATTCCGTTTTGCTATATTCGTTTATCAGCTTAACCGTCTGATTGCTTGTATATGAGCCTTCATCGGGTGTAGGCTGCGGAATACCCAAATCAACAAATGTAAATGTTTTTTCAATTTCGCTGCCGGGTACGGGGTTGCCTCCGTCCATCAGCCAAGCATGAACTACAATCTGCTTCATTGCCGGAGATATACCTATAGGAACATTGTTATAAATCGTTTCATCGGTATAGTCGGTTGCTGACGGATACCAAGTACCGTCTGCATCCTGATAGCGATATTCATAATATATCTGATAGTTACTTGGTTCACCTTTTAATTTGATACCCGAAATTTTATCCAATTCCCAAGTTGCAAAACGGTGTCTTGTATCAAAGGGTTCACCAAACTTAACTGTACCCTGTCCGGCTGTTGTGGTGTCTATGAAATAGTAGTTGATAACGGGTTCGCTTTCGTCAAGAGTTTTTCCTGTCCTGTCATCAACTTCCACTACCCACGCCTTTACTGTGGTTGTATCGGTTACGGGGATTTTACGCTCCTGTCCGGGATAAACTTCATCATCCTGAACTTCGCCGTTTATACTATATTTAATAATATAACTGCTACCGTCAGGGGATTTTGCATTATCATCAAATTTTATGGTTACTTCCTGTTCTCCGCTATATGTACCCGAATCAGGGGTTACAACGGGCGGCATTGGCTTAAAGGTGTAAACCTCAGTAATCATATTACTGAATTTACCGTCTTTTTTCACTCTTGCGTGAAGTGTGGTATCGTCAAAAATTTCAATACCTGAATCCTTATCATATTTTTGCCATGCAGTTTCATCAGAAATATTTTCTGAATCGGTGCAATACCAGATTTCAGCATCTTTTTCAAGAGTGTCAAGTTCGACCTTTACATACGCTCCGCTTTGAGTCTGTGATTTCTGCGGATATTCACCGCCGGGATTTGCAGATACAAACGGGGGTGCAGGATTTTCACCAATATTATAGTGATAGGTTGATGTACTGCTTGGAACTCCGTCCTTTTCGCATGAAAGTTCAAGAGTTATGGGTTCGGTAATGCTTTGGTCATCACCGCTGCTAATTTGTGTCTGTCTATCTGTTCCTGTATATGCCTTGCCTGTTTTGCTATCAATATAGAAGATTGTTCTGTCTGCCATATTGCTTGCAGGGATAGTGTGAGTTACACCGTTTATGGTATATGTGATTTCACTACCCTTTACAGCAGTTACAGGAATGAAGTCCATTTCGTTATAATTTGCACTTGTAGGAGCAGTCGGAGCTTCGGGTACTATCTTATAGTAGTACAAGCCTATCTGCGACCTTCTGCCGAAAATATCCTCTGCAACGGCTTTTATAATTGTTTCGCCCTTAACAGGAATCGACTCACCCTCCCACAGTTTAGAACCAACGGGATCATTTGGTGGGTACGGGCTTTCCTCCGATGTTGAAATTGTGTAATAAATCTTGATATTTTCGCCGGGATATACAAACTTTGTTGAGAAGCCGGAGCTTTCGGGTGTTATTGTATATGTTCCGGGAACGAGTGTAGGTGTAGGCTTTGACGGTCTTGAAGTTACTACATCATATGTGTGCATAACAAGGTCGGAGAAAACAACATCTGCTCCGCTTGTTTTTGCTACTACTGCTTTAATAACCGTATAATCGTCAATATCCTTTACTGCATAGAAGTTACCTACTATTTTAATAGTATTTTGTGTTTGTTCACGGGGATCAGTTCCGTCTGTTGTTATCCAAAGCTCATAACCGCTTTCGTCATATTCGGAATGGATATGCACTTCGCCATTTTCGGAAAACTGCGTTGTCTGCGGTCTGAACTCAGGGGCTTTAGGCTTTATATAATAGAAAAATGTTTTTACTTCGCTGTAGTTGCCCTCTTTGTCTTTTGCAACAGCCTTAATAACCATATCCTCGGTTACTTTTATTGGTTTTGTTCTGTCATATTTAATGCTTTGGTCTGTAGGTTCGTTTCCGTCTGTAGTGTAATAGATTTCATCATCTATATTTGCACTTATAAGATGAACCTCAACCTCACCGTCATAATCGCCTGACTGATGAGAAGCATCTACCCACAACGAACCGGGAATACCAAAATCGTAGGTATAGGGTGTAAGCTCTGAATACACACCGTTATAATATGCAACGGTTGTGAGTATGAGAGATTTCTGAACAGGAATTACATCACCATCTTTATACTTTGTACGGCTGCCACCCTGTATTCTCGGATCGCTACCGTCAAGGGTGTAAAAGATTTCTGCTCCGTCTGTTTCTGATTTCAGTTTGACATCAACAGATGATTTTGCATTTTCGGGCAGCATATAATCTTCCGTTACAAGAGCCGGAGCAGGGCTGATGCACAACTCATACTGTGTAACACCGCTTAATTCACCAATTCTTTTTGTTACAATTCTGATATAACAATTTTCTGTAATAGGTATAGGAAATTTCAATTCATCGGGGCGAAGCTGCACCCATTCTGTTTTATCGTTTTTTTGCGTTGTTGTATCGTAATTTAAAACCTCGCTAACATCTGCAAGAGAGAAGGTATAGTATATTTCATTAAATCCATCAAGTAAACCATCAAAAGTGTTGCCGTCATCAATACATATTTCAAACGGGGTTACTGAGTTGTAATATGGCGGATTGATTCTT
Source organism: Clostridia bacterium (assembly GCA_017505525.1). Classification (GTDB taxonomy): domain Bacteria; phylum Bacillota; class Clostridia; order UMGS1883; family UMGS1883; genus UMGS1883. The sequence continues at coordinate 86,389 of JAFVPB010000039.1, read as the reverse complement.
TTAGCAGAAGATACGACTCCACCATCTTTTTTCTCTACAACAAACAAAGAAGGAGAATGAGGTACGATGTAATATGTGTTCTTTTTTACATAGCTGTACCGCATTGTTTCTCCGTCATTTGATGAACGGCTTGCAATAGCTTTTAATGTTGTTGTTCCGCTTATTGGCTTGGGATATACAAATTTATTGCCTGAAACACGGATATAGCCGTTTTTATCATTACCATATTCGTCTAAATCGAGATAATCAGGTGCATCAGGCTCGGTTGTGTACCATATATCACAGCCTGTTTCTGCTGTTATGGTAATTGTGTTTGCCACAAGGTCTTCGGGATTATATGAACCCGAAGGCTTATCAATCTGCGGAGCAGCAGGTCTTGATATGTTTTTTATATTCAAGAGATAATGTCCGCCGTTTCGTATGTTTGTTGTAAAATATTTCTTTCCTCCGGCTTCATGCTTTGCAAAAAGTTCAAAGCCGTTTTCTGCCTCGTCAAAGTCCATTGTGTCAATAAAGACTTCGGTTGTGCCTTCCTGTAGGGCTTCAAAGGTAACGCCTAAAATGTTATACCAGCTTAAAGCATCATTATTTTCAAGTTCAAATCCACTAAAGAAAACCAAAGCCGAAATAACATTATATTTTATTCCGTCAACGGTTTCCGTTCCCGAAATGTCGGGACCGCTAAAATTGTTCTTTGCAGCAGCCGTACCATTTGGTGCAACATATCCCCAACTTTCGTCCGGCGCTGGAAGTTTATAGTTTAATGGATGTTTACCACTATCATAATTAACATTTTTAGCTTTCAGATATTCGCTGTCATAATACAGCTTTACGAAATATCCGTTTAGTTTTGTTTCTCCCTTGTTAGGTTTGTCCACCGCCAAATATACATTTACATCCTGTCCAAGAAATGCCTCACCGCCGGATGGTGCGGTAAGGTCGGGGTTATCTTGTGCATGTAAATATACCTCTCGCTTATCGTCATTGGCAGCCGCATATATTGGTGTCGCAAGATTGGAAAGCATCATCACAGCGGAGAGAAATAGCAATAATATTCGTTTTTTCAACTTAAAATCACTCTCCTAAAAAACAGTTTAAGGCTATCCGATGTATTCCCATTGTGCAAGAATCGAAGGTGTCAGGAATACATCGAATAACCGACTTATATTACAATGTTTATTTATTCATAAGCTCAACAAGTCTTGCACACATTACAGCTACCTCGGCTCTTGTTGCATTTCCTTTGGGGTTTACACCGCCGTTGTCGCTGCCCTTAATAATTCCGGCATTAACCATACTTGCCATAGCATTTACTGCGTAATCAGATATTTCTGCTCTGTCATTGAAGTTATCAAGTGCGGTTGTATCTGTATTTTCTGTGATATATCCTGCATTTAAGAAAGCTCTGTATGCAAGAGTTATCAAATCCTGTCTTGTGATTGAATTTTCAGGCATAAAGTTGATTCCATCACCTGTTGCAATTCCGGCTGCCTTTGCTTTGCCGAGAGCATCATAATAGTATGCACTTTCGGGAACATCCGCAAAGTTTTCGGAATACTCTGTTGTAAGGTTCAACATTCTTGTAAGGATAAGGATAAAATCGCCACGCTTGATATTATTTGCAGGAGCATATTCTGTTGCACTCACACCGCTGATAATACCTTTGTCTTTGAGCATATAGATAGAATCCTTAGCCCAAACATAATTTTCAATATCTGTAAATGTTTCATTTGAAGGAGTGGTTGTTGACGGAGTTGTTGTGGAAGGTGTAGTTGTTGATGGTGTGGTTACTGAAGGTGTTGAACCGCCGCCACCGCCAGCACCACCGCCACCGCCTCCGGTGCCGCCGCCAGTACCTCCACCAGTTCCACCGCCGGAGCCACCTTCATTAGCAGTAATGGTTACTGTTGCGTTTGTAACATTGATTTTATTTACATCTGCATCGTTTACATCAGAAACTTTATCCATTGTATAGGAATCATTAAATGTAAGTGAGAATGAACCAGCCTTCTTTGCCTTAAATGTAAGCTCGTAAATCTTGTCATTACTGTCTGCTGAATTTACTGTGTTCATAAAACTGAATTTTCCGTCTTTGCTTACATTCAAAGCCTTATAGTTATCTTCCGTTGTACCTTTTACTGTAGCACTTTCAAGTGTTGCTATGGTGTTATCCCAAGTACCGTTTACAAAGTATGTATAAACATCTTCCGCTTTAAGGGTTAATGTAAAGGTATCATCAACCTTAACAGAGGTGTCATCTGCACTAACTGTCAATGCCTTTGTTCCTGTTGTATCATTTATCTTGCCATTTGCCTTTGTGCTTGCAAGTGATGTCTTTAATGCGTTAAGGTCAAGATAGTTTGTAGTTCCGTTTCTGTCATAGTCTGTGAGTGAAGGGTGAATATCAAGCTCGTTGTCATACACAGACATAAACAAGGTGTAATCCTGCAAGTCAATTTTATCATCAGCATTTACATCACCGGGCATAAATTCATCTGTGCTGATTGTCATATTTTTAAGAGAATTGCCTGATACAGTTTTGCTATAGGTTTTATAACCGTTAGCTTTAATTTCAAGAGTGTATTCTTTATTAACTACTTTTTCCTCAAATGAAAGGATTGGCGTTGAGCCTGTTGTATCCAATGTGAGTTCTTCTGTAGTAACACCGCTGTCACTTCTGAGAGAAACTGTTATAGGATTCTGCTCGTCAAGTGATCTGATACTTTTTACTGCATCCATTGAAATGTTTATCTTTGCTGTTATACCCGTGTTTGTAGTTGTGCTTGCATTTGCAGTATATTCATTATCATCTGCAAGTGTAGCTGTGTATGAAGAACCGGGAGTACCGCTTGCTTTAGCTATACCTGCAAAGGTATCAGAAAGTTCAGGTGTAAGAGTTATGCTATCACCTTCCGAACCACCTTCAAAGGTAATAATAAACATATCAACAATTCCGTCACTATCTTCAATAGGACTTGTAGCACAAGCAAATCCGGGCATTACAATTTTATCTTCTGCAATTACTCTGTTTGAAACATTTACATTAAGTGCATTGTCATTCCCGTGAATATACTCTACAGATTTGAATGTCATACTGTCCGACTCAAATCCAAGAAGTACCTGTGCGTAGGTTAATTTATCTGTTATTCCACTCATGGAGATTTTGAATTTTGCTTCTCCTGTAAGGGTATCGCTGTTTGTGTCTGTTTCCGTTACATTTTTGATGATGAGTTTAACATCATAGCTATCTGCCGCCATTACGGGCATAGCTGATATTGATGTCAGCATCATTGCTCCGACTAATACGCCTGAGAGCAGCTTTTTCAATTTTTTGAAGTACATTTTTCTTGTTGCCTCCGTTTTTCTGTATTTTAGTTGTATGTAAATAAAATTACATCTGTGTTTCGTCCTTATTCAGAAGTTTGATAATTCTTCCGTAAAGGTTATCAAGAAGCATTTGTGTTTTGTCGCAATCGTCCCATATTGCATAATCAATTACAAATGCAATAATTGAGTAAATAAAGGTTTCAGCTTGCAGATATGAACATCCGAAAATGTTTATCAGTTCATTTGCGTACTTTTCGTACCAAAGTCTGAAATCCCTTGCCTTGCCCCTCATACGCTCACCGTAAATGGGGCTTGTTGTAATTTGAATTGCAAGCCGTAATTCCAGCTTGTATTTTTCCACCTCATTCAAAAAGGTATCAAAAAAGGTTCGTATATCATCAGTATGCTTAAATGTAAAGTCTAAAAGTTTTCCCACAACCTTTGATATACCATACTTTCCGGCGGTTATCCAAATATCATCTTTATTTTTGTAGTAATGATACAGGGTACTTTCGCCATACTCAGTTTCTCTGCACAAACCGCCGATAGAAGCATTTGACAAGCCTGTTTTTAACATATACTCCCAAGCGGTCTTTGCAATCTCTTTCTTTTTGTCGGACAGGTCTATACTATCCATACTTTTCAGCCCTCTTTCATAATATACTTGCCGCCACGATTCTTAACTGTAATGGTCGCTACAAGTAGTGGCAAAAAAATATGCCTTTGACACATAATTCGCATTATGTGAACGGCACTTACACCATAATTCGCATTATGTTGTTAAGTATCTATTAAGTACATACCAATAGACGATAATATTATAGCATCATCTATACATTCTGTCAATGGTTTTGAGGTTTTTTCTATAATTTCTCCGTTCTGCATAAAAAATACACATGGAAACAAGACCGATGCTACAAAACGCCTATTACATCGGTCAGCTTTGCTATGTCGATTTTCAGATTTTAGTGTCTGTTTTTCTAAAATAGCCAAATCAACATCTATTTCTTGCCTTTTGATACAACATAATGCGAATTATGTGTTTTTTTATTTTATCAGCATAATAAAAGTCCTAACTTTTGAATAAGCTGACGGTGGACTTCACTATTTTCCATAGTGTAAATACGGGTAGTATTTACCGAAGAATGTCCCAAAATATCTGCAAGTCTAACGATGTCTTTTTCGATTCCGTAGAATGTTCGTGCGAAAAGATGCCTCAAATTATGTGGAAATACCTTCTCCCTTGATACTCCGGCACTTTCACACAGACTTTTCATCAATCGCCATATATTGCTTCTATCAAGCGGTTTGCCGTTTCGTGTTACGAATACTGCACCGCTTGTTATTTTTTGTTCTCGGATAAACTTCATAAGAACTCTGCAAAGGTCATCAGGAAGAATAACAATACGCATTTTCCCTTTACAGTTTATATTAGCTCGTTTCTGCCTTACGGCTTCAACCGTTACAGCAGATAGCTCCGATACTCTCAGACCTGATGAGCATATTGTCTGCATAAGCAAATATAGCTGTTCGTTATTTTTCCTTTTGGCAGCCCTGCACAGGCTTTCATATTCCGCTTTCGTAAGCTCCTTATCTTTATTTGCGAAAATCTGTCTTTGGATTTTCAGAGCCTTTACACGAAGCTCATACCATTCGTTATATGCAAAAAAGCTATTGAGTGATGACAGCATTGAATTAACGCTTGCCGGAGCATAAGAGGCAACTATATTTTGTTTATACTCCAGAACCAAGTCCTTATTTAACTCCCTGCCACACATCCATGCTACAAAAGCAGTAATATCACGGATATACTTTTCAAGTGTAGCCGATGACTTTTCTTCGCTCACAAGATACTCCTTAAATTTCAATATAAGTTCATTAGTGATTTTTCTCATAATTGACAACTCCTTTTTTATATTATTTTATCACTTGCTTCATAATATACTGTGAAGCTGTCAATGGTTTGGTGTTCCTTCTTTTTATTTTCCGTTTTGCTATTTACTACCATTTTTGTTTTGTAAGAAGATTTGCAAGTGCTATGTCATTTTCTATAAACAAAGTCAAAAAGACACAGGCTTCACAATATAAAAACCTGTGTCTTTCCAATACAAATATTTAATTATTCAGTTATTTTGCCGCCCATTTCCTTACCATTATCAAGCGGAGCTAAAAAAATACTGCCTATGTAATCTATAACCTCTCTATCGGTTGCTCTGCGAAACTCAGCACTTTTACAACGGGGACAACTTTCAGGGGTATTATCAGATACAAATACCTTTGTGCATTTTTCGCATACATAGATCATCGGCAATGCTCCGAGCCTTGCACGATATTTTTCAAAGCTCCGTATATGTTGGTTTGTGCGGAAATTGCAGTTAATATGCTTTTTCTGAATTGTGTTATGTAAGAGATACAGGCTTTTAAATATGTGTTTTTTGCAAGCTGAATACTGCAAGGCTTTACTGATGCAGACTCCATATCTCTCACACTCCTTTCAGAATAACCGGATGTCCCTTACCCATATTATACCATATTCTTGTTGATATTCCAACAGTTATATGAAAATTCTGCTATTTTGACAAAATATTTTTTATCTTCTATCGTTGCAATTAACCATAACCTTGTTCCAATTTGGAATAAGGTTATATATTTTGCAAAAAAGAATAAAGACCATTGAGCCGTGAAGCAGCAATAGTCTTTATCCGTTTATAATAAGATTGCGTTTCTTATTTTCTATGTTTTATTATACCACTTAATTTTGGTTTGTCAATCCGTGAAAATAAAATTAGTCATTTTGACAAAAGAGTTTACATTTCCGACAAATTTGCTTTTATTTAAACAAATCCCAAATACTAAATGATGTTTTATTATAAACCTTATTGTAAGCTGCCTTTTTAGGATTTTTTATCCATCCCATACCCTTTTTGCCGTAACCGGGGATAATAGCTTTTTTTACTGCTCTTTTTGCTCTCCCTGTGGTTCTTGCTCTAAAGGATTTTTTTAATGACGGCGTTCTTAATCCGAATTTCATTCTATTTCAGCTTCTTTCTTCTTTTTCTTTTTGTAATACAGAGCAGCACCACCGCCACCAAGAACCGCAAGTCCGACTATCCCTGTTGCTATGTTTCCGGCATCGGAATATACTTCTATTTCAATTTCTTCTGTAGCACCACTTTTCGCTGTTGCGGTAACAATCACTATTCCGCTTGCACGGGCAGTAATTACACCATTTTCATCTACTGTTGCAATACCTTCTTCGCTTACGCTCCATTCAACATCCTTGTATGTAGTGTTTTCGGGTTCAAATTCCACATTAAGCTGCATTTGAGAACCTTTTTTCAGTTTCGTTTTACCACTATCGTTTGTTTCTACATCTTCAGGTAAAATAATATCAATGCTTTTTGCATCAACAGGCTTTACTTCAATTAACAAAGCATCTGTTAATTCCTTGTGCGTAGCTGTTATGGTAGCAACACCGATTTTATTAGCCGTGATTTCTCCGTCTGCCGACACAGAAATAATTGCCTCGTCAGAAGAACTCCATTCAACGCTTTTATCAGTAGTATTGTCAGGGGTAAAACTACAAATCAATGTTTTATTATCTCCGAGTAATATTTCGGTTTCGTTATCTGCTATACTTATGCTTTCTGCTGCAACTTCATTAACCGTAATTGTGAATTTTTTAGATGTTCCTCTTGATGTCTTTGCAGTTATTGTGGCAGTACCAACGCCCACAGCAGTTAATACACCTGAACTACTTACAGTTAATATACTTGAGTCCGAACTTTCCCAAGTGATTGTTTTGTCCTCTGCATTTGAAGGATATACAGAAGCTTCAAGAGTTGCCGTATCTCCTGCATTTATTTTAGATGGCACATTCTTTGCGGTAATACTTGTTGCATATACTGTTTTTGGTGTACTTGAATAACTGCTTGATGAACCACCGCCGGTATAAGGGCAAACACCGCCTGTATGCAGATGTGCGGGATAGCCTCCGCAATGATAATGATAGCCACCAAGACCGCTTTTGTTTTTGTTATCCTTATGACCGCCACTTCCATCTGTTCTGCCTCCGTGTGCAAAAGCAGAAAAAGGCAATGTAATAATCATCATTAAGGTTGTTACTAAAATTAAAATTCGTTTTTTCATATTACTTACTCCAAATCATTTATTTTCTTCTAAAGTTTGTTCGATTTTATCATACAAACCACAAACAACATCATACATATACGGATATGTTTCTGCCCAATCAGATACAAGCGGTCTGCCGACTTTGTTCTGATAGTTGAGCCTCAAAGAATAAACTGCTTCTTTCATTGCCTTTAATTCGCCACGAGTTATTTGCATATCTATCACTTCAAGATTGCGTTCTTTTATAGCGTGGAATCTTTCGTATTCTTTAACTCTGCGCTCTGCTCTCCTAAAAGCAGTCCGTACAGCTTCGGGATTCACACCTTTTTCTCTTGCGATGTGTGCAAACTTTGCTCCGTCTTTGACTTTCAGATAAATTTCCTTTTGCACATCCGTCAAAAAATTATAGTCATTGTAGTTTATCTCTTTTCCCATATCCATACCTCAATCCACAAATAGCCTATTCATTCGTTTTTTGATTTCATCTTTTTTTGCTTCTGTTCCTGCTTTTTCTATACGATAGCCGTTATCCGCTTTTGACAGAATATCTCCCTCTTTTGCTCCTTTGGGTATATCTGCTTTCGGAATATCTATAAATTTTCCGGCTTCAACTTCGCATACGGCATATTCGCCTTCAAATCTGTCTATTGTGATTTTCATATATACCTCCTACCTCGGTGGATTACACCCTGAGCAGGGGCCAAGCCCCATTGCCTGTGCTTCACTTACCGTTGTTTCTATCTTACTCTTTAGATAGGAACATCCAGACCTATGATATTTCTTTCCAGTATTTGTTCGGTAAACAACCTCACTTTGATTATCATTTATAACTGAATTATCATTGTTTTCTTCCTGTTCACCGTTGTTTTCAGTCGGTGGTGCATTTTCTTTAACGGTTGATGCTTTTTTATCAACCGTTATTTTTTTGTGCTGATCTGCCGTTACCTGAATAGTTCCTTGTTCATCAGTTCTATAAATATCTGCTCCGACTTCATTCAAAATAGCAAGTGTTTCATAATCAGGGTGTCCGTATGAATTATCTCTACCACAAGAAATTACTGCAATTTCCGGCGATACCGCCTTAATAAAACTCGGTGCAGATGACGAACCAGCCCCGTGATGACCGACTTTCAAAACATCGGCATCAATATCTGAATTAAGCAACTGCGTTTCTATTACTTGTTCCGCATCACCCGTAAATAGCATTACAGTTTCGCCGTATGTAAGTTTTACAACCGCCGAGCAATTATTTAAGTTTGAATAACTTTCCGCAAAGGGTGCAAGAATATCAATTTTAATAATTCCACTTGTTGTTATATTAACTCCAGCTTTTGCTTCATGAAGCTCAATGTTTTTATTTTCGATAACATCAAGCATATTGGTAAATGCACTTATTGTATGCTCTTGCCTCGGCATATACATTTTACCAATGTCAAAACTGTCAAGCACGGTTGCCATACCGCCGATATGGTCATCGTGCGGATGTGTTGCAACAACAAAATCTATGTCGCTGTACTGCAACTCCCTTATGTATTTTACTACATCATCTCCGCCTAATCCGGCATCAATCAGCATTGTCTGTCCGTTGCCAAGTTCTATAAATGTACTATCTGCCTGTCCTACATCAATAAAGTGAACACGCATAAGTCCTTGTATTGCATATATTCCTTCTGCAATTTCAACATCTAAATCTTCTCTCGGTCTGCCGGGCTTTTTCGTTTCCTCTACTGCCTGTGCTTCAACTCCGTTTTGGTTTTCTGATACATCTACATTATCGCATCCTGTAACAAACAGCATCATAAAAACCATAATAAGCAACAATGCTATATTCCTTTTTTTAGTCCATTTAAACAAACTTTATCCCCCTTTATTTCAAGACATAAGTATATCGCCATAATATGTTGAAATATGTATATGACGGTTTATTTGAAGCAAAAATATACTGTGTCTTATAATATTTGACTATAAGACACAGTATAAAATTATACAGATTTATTCAGCTAATACAATAGTCTGACGGATTATTATGACGGAGAATTATACAGATCGTTAAATTTATCCATCTGTTTTTTCTTGTATTCAGGAAGCGAATGAGCATACAAATTCAGAGTAATTGTTATACTTGCGTGACCGAGAATTTCAGACAAAGTTTTTATATCCATACCGAGTTCCAAAGCACGGGTAGCAAACGAATGACGAAGAATATGGAATTTGAACGAATCCGGCAACCCTGCAATTTCAAGTAGCTTTTTAAATCGGCGTGATATATTTCTACTGTCTGTATAGCTGCCATTGTCACGCAATATATAGCCTTCTGTTCGTTCATAATCTGCAAGCATTTTTACAAGAAATGCCGGAATAGGTATCGGTCTTGTTGAGGTATCGCTTTTAGGTTCTTCTATGCTTATTTTAGTTTTCTTTTTGCTTTTTTTATCGTCATTCAAAACTCTTTCAGCAGTATGCAATACATAAAGAGTGCCGTTTTCCAAGTCTATGTTTTCCCAACGCAAAGCACAAAGTTCACCAATTCTCATTCCTGTGTATAAACATAGAAGTATGCCGATGTCATAACGATTGTTGCTGCCTTGTATAGCTTTCTCAAATCGTTTCTGCTCTTGTGGAGTAAAAACACGAAGCACTTTACGCCTGACTTTTGGAAGTCTGATGTCGGAATAAATATTTGCAATATATCCTTTACTTTTTGCAGCCTTTAGTGATAGTTTAAGCATTGAAAAAACAGCATGAACAGTTTTAGGCTCATATTTTTCTGTTTCACTATCAACAAACTTCTGTATAACATCAGCCGTAAGCCTTTTCAGCATTATATTGCCCATAAATGGTTTGATATGGTTTTTCAAATGAGAGTAATACATCATTTTCGTTGTAGGCTTGATGTGCTTTTGAGTAACTATCCATTTTTCAATCCAATTTTGAAGTAAAGCTGAAGAAGAAATAATATTATTTTGGACTTTTGACTCAACCTTTTTAAGTGTCAGTTTTTCTTTAACTTCTGTGTATGTTTTGCCGTAAACAGAACCCCACATAGGCTTTCCTTCTGTATCATACCCCTTTTTATATCTACCTTCATATCGACCATCTTTTCGTTTATAAATATTTTCACCTTTTCTTGCCATAGATCTATAACCTCCTTTATTTTTTTGACGATATTTTTGACGGAATATTATTTGTGTAAAACTACCTTTTATGTCTTAAAGTCTTGTAAAATCCGTAACTATATGATATAATAATTAAGCAAATTTTTATATTGGCAAAGTGCTGTAATTGCCTGTAATACCAAGGTTTAAGACTATTTACCGTCTTTGTCATATAATCAAATACTATCCGAAAAAAAGGGAGAAGCTCAATCAAAGAAAAAGCCTCTCCCAATTTGTATTTTGACTATGATTTAACCTTGTTCCGAATTGGAATAAGGTCTTTTTATTAACTACTATTGTTAGCTATAATATTTTTTTCTTTAGCTTTATAAATACTCTCAGTTTCAATATCATCAGTATCTATAAAATCAGGGTTATTTATATTATCAGTATCATTTGGTTTTAAATTTGAAATGTCCTGACTTTTATTATTTAAAACTCCCGACTTTTCAGCCGTAAATGTCCTGACCTTTAAATTTTCAATGTCCGAAGATATAAAAGATTCAGAGGTATTATCGTCAACAACAATTTTATCAGTTTCAGTAACTTCTTCATTCGGCACACTATAATCAATTTTGCCAATGTAAATGAGATTTGGTCTATTTAAACCCTGTCTTTTTTCTTCTATTAACCCAACCTCTTTAAGCTGCTTAATAGCTCTCCACACGGTTGTAACGCATATACCGAGCATATCAGCCAGATCTTCACGCTTAAAAATCAAAAATATAGTTCCGTCATCTTCAACCCAGCCATTTGTTCTTGACAGTTCCATTCTGTCAAGAAGCAAGGCATAAAGCATTTTTGCATCGTTATTGATAACGGTTTTATATCTCGGATTTATGTATAGTTCTTTCGGCACTTGATAATATTTGTGCTGTGTTACTTCATTGATTTTATATAAATTATTATTCACGACTTTTCCTCCTTAACTTGAAAAAGGGGCAGCCGTAGCCGCCCCTTGTCAAAATTCCATTTCTTCATCATCTTCGTCTTGTTCTTCATACGCCTGAATACGGTTTAATGTCTTGACAATATTATCTATAATGACGGGTACTGTCTTGTGATAATAATTGCCGTAATACACCATATTTTCATCAAGCATTTGTTTGATTTCTGCATCTTTCTCTTTACTCTCTGCAAGATTATGTATTCGCCCTTGCTGCTCAAATTTACTCCCACGATTTATAAACAGATTAAAGTTATGGTGAGAATAATGCTCATCCCATATCTGTTTACTAAATTCCTCGGAATTGTTTTCACCGTAAATATGGCTGAACAGTATGGGCGAATCTGTCACAACTACATCAACCTTTCCGATAAGTCTGTTTACTCTGTGCGCTTGCTCTGCAAATATGCCCTCTTGGTCTGCCAGAGCTTCGTGATTTTCGTCCCATACAAGCTCCTTTGCATATTCAGGTACATACTCCGTCACTATACCTCTTTTCTTTAATTCAGAGGCAATTTCCCACGCACAAGTGGTTTTCCCTGCACCGGGGCCTGCAAAGAGATTAACAACAAGAGTTTTCATAGCCTCACTCCAATTCTTCTTCCTCTGAATCATCAGAGCCTTGCGTAAGCTCAAAACCCTTCATCTGTTCATCAAATGCCTCTCCTAAATGGTCTTTTAGACTTTGGTTATAATTCCCGTATTCATACCAATCATTTGCAAGATTCATAAGCACATTATCGCCGGAATGTATGATATAATTCTGCTGTTCTTCTGTTAAAGTAATTCCTTCAATCAAGTAATTATACGAATCCTCAACAGCAGCTATTTTGTAGCAATTATCAAAAATATCCTCTCTGCTCATTTCAAGCATACTGTCCTTAAATTCATTATACTGTTCCAGAATTTTATCATGTGCTTTCTGCAAGCGTTCACCGTCAATAACTGCTTTAAGATAACCAGACATTGCTTCTGGATAACTCAAAAATACATCTTGTATATTGCTATCAGAAAAAGTTATATTCGCAGCGTTGGTAGGCACTATTCCGTGATGAGCATACATTGTTATTCCCTCATTTTGGAATTTCAACAGGCTATAATACTTATCGTGGCATATAACCTCATACTCTGTACCTTCTTGCGATTTCAGAATAGTCCTCTGCTTTTCCTTTTCTATTAAATCCTTTGCAATGGCTTCTATTGCTGCCTCGGATAAATGGTCAGGAATGTAATCAGAAAGAACATTATCGGTTTCATAAATAAACATAGATACAATGGCATTATCAGCCCATTTACGGACTTGTTCGCTATGGTTTTGCGAATCCTGTTTTACAGCCTCAATTATAAGCCTTTTTACCATTTCCATACCGTGAACATCATATATCGGCAAAAGTGCTTCAAGCCTGCGTTCATCTTCAAGCGCCAATGTGTCAGCGTTAGCATTTAAAACCGTCTTGCAGTCGATGGCTTCCTGATAATACTGTCTGAAAGCATCAATATTAACAATAGGTTTCAATATCATCCCTCCTGTTCCGGCTTCTGTTCGTTTTTTCCAAACACCAACTTTGCATTATTAACAAGAATATAGCAAGTTTGAAATGTCTTTTCCCCGACTGTTATCGGCTTATTTTTAAGCTCTCCCTCAATATAGATTTGATCGTCTTTTTTAAAGTTTCTTTCGATAAATTCTGCCATACCGTTCCAAGCCGTTATATCAACAAAAGTGCTTTTGTTCTTGCCCTGATAAATCATTACACGATTATTCAGTACAATCTTTTCTCCGTTTTCTGTTGGGACTGTTTTGGTAGTTACCTCATTTAAAAGTTTGCATAATTCGATTACCATAAAATTAAACCTCCAATTCTTCGTTATCCTCATTTTCGAGGAATTTATTTAATGCGTTTGGGTTTACAGCTTGCAAAAGGTTATATATCTCCGTATTGCTTCTGTTCACATCATTATTAAAGGCCACCTGAAGTTCAAGCGACCTTGTAACAATATCTGTTTCTGTTTCGTCCAAAATAAGAAGTGATTTGGTATTATCCTGAATCTTGCATCCGTTACCATTCAGAAGCATTGAACACTCTCCGGCAATCAATGACATTCTGTAATAATCTGCCGTAGTTTCCCCAAGAGTTTTGCCTGTTGCAAAATCTTTGAAATGTGTTCTTTTCTCGTTTTTGTCTGTGTATGCAAGGATAATATTAAGATAAATGCCTTCACTTCCACCGTAATTTACATGACAAATAGCCTCGTTAAAATCAGGCATTTTTTCATTATCCCTTATACTTGAACTCATATTAAAATATTCATCAGGTATAAGCCCTGCATCTTCCAGCCTTGATTTAAGTTCATCAAATACTTCCTGAAAGGTACGCATATCAATCTTTCTTATCCTGTTTTGTTCATCAGGTTCAGTCCATATACCGCAATCAATAGTCTTTCTGTAATCCATACTCTCACCGCCTATCAGGATGTTGTTCCGTCATCATCATACATTGAGCCATTGATTGTAATGCTTTCGTGTATGGTTTTGCAGAACTCAACACCGTTTACGCCACCACCGTATATATAAATTTCAAAATTGTTTACGGCAGGAGCTTCAGCCGTTCCGGGAAGTGCTACATCTGTAAATATTGTTCTTGCACCCAAGACAGATATAGGATTTTGTGCAGTAATAAATGTTGTGCTTGTAGTATTGTTACTGCTCCTTTCCAATGCTACCGTACTACCTTGAGTCCCGATAATATTTGTTACGGTATATCCAAGCCTCACCTCTGCTTTTGTCGGGGCCTGCGGTGTCTTTTCAGCACTTCTATCTGAACCCCAACTACTGCAACCGCCCGTATGTGATACAAGTCTTGTTGTAATCATAGATGAAGCCTCAACTTCAAATCCATATCCGCTTTTTAGTGTCCTCGGTGATACCAGATGATTTGTTGTCAGACTTGTTTCATAAACAAAGCTATGGTTACAAGTATAGCTATGTGAGCCATGTCTTGCACACGGCTTTGTGATTGTGTGCGAATCCTTTTCAGTCCAACGGATAACTTCGCCACAATTCTCCGTGTTTTCTTCGGGTAATTTGGGCTGATTTGGTTCTTCGTGATTACATTCAGGTTCGTCAGGTTCATCTTCCTGTTCATCAGGCATTTTACCGCCTTTGTAGAAAGAAAGAGTTACAGGGTAATCAAAATGTACCGCAACTGCTCCGGCGTTTGCAAAGGTCTTATAACCAACTGCGATATTATTACTGCTTTTCCATTCGTGAGTGCCATTTTCACGGTCAACATAGATATTTAGACCATTTTGCAAATGCCCAATATTGTTTATAATCTGTGACGGATGGATGATCCCCTCTGAACCTATGTCATAAGGATTGTCCGGGTTAAAATATCCATTAGCTGCTCCTACAGAGCTTCCGTTTCTCGTCCACATTGCATAACGGTTATATCCGTATGGTGCAACAACAAAAGGAATCTGCTTTGACAAACCGCTTACGAAGTTATTATACTTATAATCTGTTGAAAAATTAAACTTCGGATATGCCTTAAATACAAGATTTCCATTTTCATATTTAAAGGTGAAGCCCTTATTGATATTAAATATTTGATATAACGGTATGCCATTAGCACTCAAAACAACATCAACATTATATCCGTCATTTAATACATTAACAATCTCTTGGGGTAACGGCATTTCAAAATCCATAACTGCATTAACTGCATCTGCAAGCTCGTCAGGATCATCAAAAACCTGACTGTCATAGATTTTAACAAAGTTGTTGCCCCAATAACCGCCGGAATAGTGCCATAGCTCAATAGCAAATGTATTTCTTACCGACATAAGCAAATTTTCATCACTTGCATTTTCCTCTGTAATAACAGACTGCCATTGTTCCCAAGCATTACTCTTTGCACTAACTGTTATACTGCTGAAAACAGTATATAAAACAAAAAGGAGAGCGAATAATCGCCCTCCATAGGTTTTAAATTTTCTCATATTCAGTTTTCCTCCTTACCATTGAAACAGTTTAGAAAAATCATACTCAAACTGCGTTGAACCGCTTTCCGAACCTACGCACGATACAATATTTTCTTTGGTTGAAAGGATATTGTAGTAAGCCGATTTGGAATTTGTCTTTTGATTTTCCGTTGCTTCAACACCTATCTTGATATGGATATAATTTATTTTATTAGGTGAAGGTATGCTGATTTCTTTTACAAAGCTGCCCGTAGTCGGTATCTTCTGTTCCTCAATCATTGTAAATCCGCTTGTGTATGAAACAACTGCACCGCCATCGTTGCGTTCAATATCTATTGTCAGCCAATTCTCATAGCCCTGCGGAAGTTCGGGAAATGTACCGCTTACATAATATTTGCCGTTTTCTTCATAGAATTTCAGGTTTTCAAGAGTTATATCCATAAAGTTCTTTGATTTCTCAACGGTCATTTTTCCGTCCGTCATAACATCTGTAGTCTGATTAAAGGCAACACCGCTATACATTTTTACACGGTAGTTTGCATCAATCATTCTTACAAGCATTGTAGTTGCTTCTGCTCTTGTGGTATAACTACCGCCGGAGAAAGTTCCGTCAGGCATACCGCATATAACGCCCTTTGAATAAACCTCTGCAACATATTCTTTGCAGTTCTCGCACACATCAGACCAATCCTTTATTTCGGATATGTATGTGCTTGTATCTGCGGTAGGTGTTTCTCCTAACACTTTATTCATTGTTCGGGCTGCGTATTTTGCCATCGACTGCCTTCTTATCGGTTCGTCATAATCTGACCTTACAAGCTCGTCTGCATCCACGATACCAAGTGTTTTTGCCTTTTGGATATATCCTTCTGCCCAATGGTCGGATGTGTTTGTATCAGCTTCACTTACAAGCCCTACAATTATTTTTACAAACTCTGCATTTGTAATTGTATTATTGGGTTTGAAAGTTCCGTCCGTATATCCGTTGATGCCGCCTTTTTCAACAAGCATTTCCATGTGCGGATAATACCAATCGTTTATATTCGTATCAGAAAATATTGCAGACTGTGAATTTGTCTGTGCAATCACCTGTGATGTGTCTGCACCAAGACTTAATGTTATACCGTTTGCAAATGCGGTTGTACTTGCAAGAAGCATACATGCTGATACGGCAGCCGTTATAAATCTTTTCATCATAGCTATTCAGCCTCCTTATAATTCTTTTTAAATTCTTCGATTTCATCCTTGTAGTATTCAAGTAATGCTCTTTCTATAATTCTGCTGTTTGGAATATCTGTCTTTTCGTGTTTATCCATTAACCACGCAAAAATTATATTATCAAGATATATCGCCGTTTTTGTTCTATGTACTGCACCCATAATAAGATACCTCCGTTTCATTTTTCGACTCTATTATAACATAGGTGTCGCCACCTGTCAACACCTAAACAAAATTTTTATTCATAACGCTGATTTCTTGCTTTTGCTTTGAACGGAATATCAATATCAATGGGTACTAATGACGATAGTAAAATCGGCTTAATTCTGACAACTCCCGATACCTGATATGAAGCCGGACTGCTTACAATATCGGTATTGTTGATAATCAGCTTATATTTTACCTCTCCACCCTCGATACGCTCATTTGATGAATTAAGCTGCATTTCATTATGCAGATAGCTTTCAAATTCGCTTACTGCCGTTGGAATATGAATCATAGAAATATGCTCCATCCTGTACTCGTCAAGCATAGCATAATCTGTAGCAATATTTAACGCTCTTGAAAGCTCCGTATCTATATACTCTTTAACGGTGAAAATATGGTAAAACTCTACTGTTACAACTGTGATTATGATAAATACAAAGATAAACAGAATAAAGAAAACATTAGCAGCACCGCTTTTTCTGTTCACACACACCACCTACTTCCAATACACCTGACTGATACCTATAAACTTTTTCTCAATCGGTATGCTTATAACAAGCGGTGAACCGAATGTAGGCTCAATCAGTTTAATGTCTATGGTGTCACGGACTGTTAAAGTGAATTTCTGCCGTAGCTGAATCTTATTTGTTCCTGATATGTACGGCGCACTCCAAGATATTGTCGGCGTTACACCCATTTCGGTTTTAAGTTCATTTGCAAGTGCAGTTATATCACTATCAATACATCCGCTTGCTTCAACAGCTCTGACAAGGGTTTTCGCCATATAGTCCATGTTTTGCTTGTAAATAAACGGTTTCCACAATGCCACAAAGCAGAATATAAGACTCATTGCGATTGCAAACTGAAAGAGTACATCCAAAAATGCCTCTGACCGTTTACGCTTACATTTCCATTTCTTCATCATCTTCGTCATCCTCCGTATCTTCCGGGGACATATCCCAACTGTACTCTGCGGAATTTGACTTATGCAGTACACAGCGATTACAAAGAGCATCAAAAGCCAATTCTATCTGCCTTAATTCCTTTTGGGTTGCAGCTTGCGGTGTATGACCGCCGTTATTAAACACATATTCATTTACCGTTGCAGTACAAGATGTGTTTTCGGGATATAACTGATTAAAAGCAAGCTGATGTTCATTGTACTTTACAACTTTTTCAGGAATTTGCCCCGACATAAAATAACTGTGACTTTCTGTGTTCTCTCCGTCTATCGTAATATGCGTAAATATAATTGACCGACCTCTTGTGAGCTTATCCAAATCAAGAAACATATCCCGATTATACGCATCTTTCATAAACTCAAACGGAAACTGAACATTGAAGGATGTTACGCCGATTTTACACCTTTCAAGAAACAGGCATTTTGACTGTAGCTGTTCCAGCTTTCTTTTCCCAAATATGCTTTCAAAATCTCCGCTTCTTCTTGAAACAAATTTATCCTTAAAGTACAGATACCCCTCGCTGTCTGTGGTTATATGCTCTAAATCGTGCAGTTTGCGTATATCCTGTCCGTGTGTAGGATTACTATATAGCCCTGCCTCTGCCAGAGCAAGAATCCCCTGTATAGCTTCATATCCTCTTTCGTTCAGGTATTTGCCTTCTGCCAATTCAACCGTTTCAAGTATTGGGGGCGGTAAATTCTTTCCGTCATTGGTAAGCGAATAAATCTGCGTTACCATTTCTTTAAGTTTTATTTTATCCATCACACTTTATGCTCCTTTCTGCCCTTGTAATAATTCGGATTAAGGTCATAATTCAACACCTTCTTCATCTTCGTCAACAAAATTAGCGTATCTTTCAAATCCCATTGAATCTACACTCTCTATGTGGTTATTGTCTTTTAAAAATCTGAAACTGCAATTTATGAGTTTTAATTCTTCCTCGGTTGCAGGGCGTTCTTCACCAGAGCCAAATTTAAAAAGTTCAATAGCACTTTTAAACTCCCTTACATAGTCATACTGCTGAACCAAATACTTTTGATGTTCACAATCCCATACATCATCTTCATCAACTCTGCCGGGAAGAAAAAAAGATATTGAAGAACCTCCGTTGCTTCTGATGTTTGAAAACATTATAGTGTTTCCCTCTGCGGATTTTGATAGTTTATCAAGATTTTCTGAATTATACATTGCACAGAAATCTTCATCATAAACAGACTTCCCTGTAAGCCCATTGCGTTCCATAAACAAATATTTATCTTGCAATTCAATCAGATAATCTTTAGCTGCCGGAGAATACATATAATCCCAACTAAAATGCTCCACCTGTTTATCCTTAAAATATACAAATCCATCATTATCATTTGTCATAAACTCTACACCTTGTAAATAGGGCTTTTTATATTCTCCTGCCATTACTTGCTGATATATTTCTTCTAATTTTTCAAGACCTTTTTCGTTCAGAAAGCCGTTAGCAGCGTGTTCCATAAGTGTTAAATGCGTTGGTGATAAATCGTTACCGTCATTGGTACGGCTAAGAATTTCGATTGCTTTATCAATCGGTCTGATTTCTGACATTTAACAATGCCTCCTTTCCGAACCTTATTCCGATTTGAAACAAGGTCACATTTCTTCTTCATCATCTTCTTCATAGTTGACCTCACAATCTTTCATAGAAAAATACTCATACATCTTTTCTTCTCTGTTAAAGCATTTCAAGAAAATTTCACTTTCTTCATCTCTGTGTTCAAAGTCATAATCAATCTCTTTGCCTTCAATCATCTGCTTTAACCGATAGCCCATAGTAAGTGCATTAAGCGGTTTATCATAAATTGCCATAGGTGTGAATCGGGGTTCGTCACCATTGACCTTTTCAACCCCGATTTCACCGCCATTATCCCAAATACAAAACCAAGTATTTTTATAATCAACAATCGCTGTCTGCTGATTACTGACATACCCAACAATTCTGCTATCGGTTAATTCGTTAGCTGTAAGAGCAAGAAGAATATTTGACAGATGACCTCTATCCATATATCTTCGACTCATTTTCTTGCTCCTTAGATTGTGAATACATTTTTGATTTTGTCAATGATGTCATTAAACAGTTCGGGGATAGCCACACGCATCAATGCCAAGAGTGCTGCACCGATAATTACGGTAATAAGGATTTTGATTAACACATCAAGGTATCCCTCACCGCTTTTTACCGCTGAAGGATTTAATAGTCTTTCCTTTGCTTTTCTCATAATGGTTTTACCTCTCACAACTAAATTTTTCATGCTTAAATCTCCTTCCTGATTTTAATTAAAAATTCCCAATCCGTTTTTCAAATCAATGAAAATCGGATATAGGTATAAAAGAAACATCATAACGCCGACTGCAACCGTTGCCTTTTTGATTTTTCCGGGGCGTTTTGCAATCTCACGCTTGATGTTTTCTCTTGCTAATATTTTCATATCCTGTTCCATAAGGTAAAAGAAAGTTTCCTGATCTACACCTTTACTTGTTCCTATAACACCGCTTATAAAGGTTGATAGCTGCGGTATGTTTACACGCTCATCAAACCTTTGCAGAGCTTCTTCCGTATTTCCTGTTTTTAAATCTGTAATCAGAATATCAAGGTCATACTTAAAATCATCCCCTGCAATTTTGCGGTATCGCTCCATAAATTTCAGAATGTCTTTACTGCTTTTGAGCGAATTGTTATATGTTCTGACAAACCTCGGTAATTCATCAAGAATTTTACCGTTAATCTTCTTCAGCTTATCCTTAACAGACTGTCTTTCTTTGAAAAATAACATAATTCCAAGAAGCAGTACGCACATAGTAATTACGGTCAAACCAAGCGGAATAAAGAGAAACGAAGATAAAATAGTAAGCCCTGCTGTTACATACGCTTTTGCGTAGTATTCAGCAGGGGTAAGACTGATTCCGGCTCTTTGTAAATCTTTTTCCAGCTTTCTTTTTTGATAGTTTTCCATTCGGATAAACTTTGAGATAATTTTGGTTAGCGGATATGTTACTGTAGTATAAAACTTTTCGCCTATACCTTGCTTGCGTTTGAATGTTGACATTGCCTTTTCGGTTCTTTTTGTAGGAAAGGTTATAAAGTTACCGACCAATGTATATATTCCAAATGCTATCAGCAGGGCAACCAATAAATAATACAAATTGCATCACCTCCGAAAATCTGTATTTTTCTTACATAACAGACACAGGCTTGTTGACCTTTATTACATACGCTGTTGCAATAAAGATTACACCAAAGGTTAAAGCAACAATTATCTGCCCTGCAAGTGTTTGTGTTAAAAGCCTGTACCACTCCGCATTTAAAAATCGCATCAAAGGTATGTTTGCTGCAACCACAAGTGTTACGCTGATATGGTCTTTGTAAATGTTATACATCTGCGTATTTAATTCTTCCTGAATCTGCTTTATATCCGACATTTTTTCAACAATAGTCGGCAGTACATACATAAGCTCACGGTCTTGCTGACACAATATGAGTGTATCACACCATTCCGAGAAAAAGCTGTTATCGACCTTGTTTTTCAGCTTTCGGATATTTCTGCTGATATTACTGTCAACAAAGGTTTTTTCAGCAATAAATTCAGCAAACAGATTATAAAACGGTGGTTCAATGCGGTGCAGATTTTCTTTTACAGCTTTTATTATATCGCCGGACTGCAAATAGCTGTTTGTTATAAGCGATAATGCTGTTTCCATCTGCTCGTTAATCATCTGTGTATATGATGACTGTCTGACTACCAGATATTCAAGCGGTACAAACAGCATACCCACAGCAAGCACGATTGAAAGCAGTATGTTATTAAGGAGCAATCCTACAATTACACCGCCAAGAGAAAACAGCAAAGACACTCTTATATACTTTGAAAAGGTCATATTTGAACGACTGCTTTTTAACATTTCTTCCGAAACTATTTTAAACCGTTCAAAAACATTTGGCTTTTTATCAACAAACCTACGCCTTTTACTGAGCATTGCATTTTTCTTGTTCTGTGCAAGGCTTTGTTTTTTCAAAACAAGTGTATCATCCTTTTTTACTCTTACCACAGCTATAAGTCCGATACAAAGCAGAATAAATATTATAACTCTGTAAATCATACATCATTCCTCCGTATCCGCTTCAGGACTCCAATTATCTCCTGCAAATCGGCGTATAGTATGTAAATCAGCACCGTTTTCAAGTAAGATATTTGCAAGCCGTGATGATATGTTATTCACCTTTTTATGATAACCTATCATTTTTTCTATCTGTGTTCCGTCCTCATTCATTACCCTATCCTGTATTACATACTTATACAAGGTACGATACACAATCTTTCCGTCACGGTAGTCCTCTGCCTCGATTATTTTCATATACTTTCTTGTTTTGTCGGGCAACTGCATTTTAAAAGCCATAATCGGATATGCTTCAATAATCAGCTTCAGCATAAGTTCTTCTGACAGTTTTGTACCCGACATCATACACATTGTAAGTATTCGGGTGTATGCCGCCATTGCGGTTGATGCGTGAAGTGATGTGATAATTGTATGCCCTGTTCGTCCGGCTTCCTGTGCTGTCATTGCTTCTTCGCCTCTCATTTCGGCAGGGACTATAATCTGCGGATCGAAACGCAAAGATTTTTTCAAAAGAACATCAGCAGACACATCTTGAGTCGGGTTTGTTGACGGTCTTGTTTTCGTATGGATAACACGATTTAATATTTTCCCGTCACGGTCTTTAACTTGCAGATTTAACTCTCTTGAATCCTCAATACTGTATATTCGCTTATCATAAGGAATACTGCGAAGAATAAAACCAATATCCGTAGTTTTACCACTTCCCGTAGAGCCGGCAATGCCTACACTTACACCGTGAGAAATACAAAGAGTTAATAAGTCAAGTTCTTCCTCTGTTGCAGTATCCCATTTAATAAGCTGCTGTTTTGTAATTACATTATTTTTCTGCTTTCTGATTGAAAATACTGCTCCTACAGCCTCGTCAATGCACGGCGGTATGATTGCCGATATTCTGACACCCTGCGTAATAAAACTATCCTGTGTCGGTTGTGAACCGTCAATGATAACGCCACCAAGCTGACACATCTTTTTAGTCATATCAATACATTGCAGGGGTGTTAAAAAATGCTCGTCAATCTTTTTCCACCCATCAACAGTTACAATCTCAATATCGTTCCAGCCGTTACAGTTAATTTCTTCAACCTCGTCATCATACAGATATTTTGTCAAGAATCCAAACCCAGCCATATCCTCATAGCATTTATCAACTAATTCATTCAGACTGTCATATTCACGGCAAGCAATATGTTTTTGATAAATGTATTTTGAAAGCAGATTTTTAAGTAGTGTTGCTCCCTGCGGTTCTGATATGACATTAGCAAGTTCTCCTGAATGATTTTTACTGATTTCTGCCCTCACAATCTCCAAGACTTCCTCATACGGCTTTGCATCAGATTTAATCTCTTTCTTTACCGCTTTTTCATGCTGTGAAACCTCATAAATCGCCTGAAAAACGCTAAATTTACTCATCAGAAGCACTCTCCTTTATTCGGTCTGCAATCTTGCGTATATCGTAAAAATAGCCGTTTTTAGTAAAGCAAGCAAGTTGACCTTTGTTTTCTGTCTGTTCCACATTTTTATAGTGCGGAATCGTAAGAAACATTTTAAGTCCGACAGTTTTTTCAACATTCTTTATCCCAACATAATTTTTATCATTGTTTGCGACATGAATAATTTTATTGTCCGGGATTTCAAGAGCCGAGTACAGGGACCTATAGCTGTTAAAAAATGCCGTGCCTGTTATTGTAGGCTTTATGAGATTTATTATTTTATCAGCATAAATAATACTGTAAACGGAAAGTGGATTATTGATTTCAGGTTCACAGTCAACAATAAGATACTGAAACATTTCTTTAAGCTCTGACAATATTTCTTTTGCCCTTTCTCCATTGATTCCGTTTTCTTCATCAGCAAGCATAAGACAATCGTGACTGTTTGCAAGTGACATCAGAAACAGGTTTTTGTTATTAAGACAAGGTACAAATGTTTTCGCTGTATCGTACTTTGATAAAGACATTTCATACAGACCGTGACAATCATCAATTACCGTTCCGAACAAGTGCTGAATACTGCCATAAACCATATTGGTTGACAATATCCCGACAAGGTTATTTTGAGATAAGATATAGCCGAGATTGGCAGCAACGGTAGTTTTACCGCTGCCGTGACCTCCGCATACTGTTATTATTTTTCCCATTATCAAGCTCCTTTCCTGACCTTGTTCCGAATTGGAATAAGGTTATTACATTTTTGCAATTTCAATAAGACTATCCCGAATATCCATACCGTCTATTTCATTTCCAAGCGAAAACCATCCGGTCTGTTCTTCTCTTGCAAAGAGTTCTATCCGTGAAATATCACCGACAAGCTCCACAATCCTTTTCCTGACTTCATCAGGCTTTTTGCTATGTGCTTCAATCGGTGTATCTATAACGGAATGTACTCCCTTTGAAATTCGTTTTGGATTTCCTTTCGTTGCTATTATGCAGATTTCAGGGTTAGCCCTCGTCCAGAAGCCTAAACCCCAAAACCATTTTTCAGTTTGTTTCTTACAGCGTTTTACCCAGCAGAAGCCCAATGTTTTATATTGGAATCCCCACCGTTTTATTGTTTCAAGACCTTCAAGCAAGCACGGAAATGTTACCCAAAGAAAGAGGATACAATCATCATCCGCAATCTCTGATACGGGAAGTGAAAATATATCCTCTTTGCTCATTGTTCTGTAATGATTTTCTGCACTTCGCCCCTGACCTTTTTTTGAATAAACCTTATACTGCCACGGCGGATCGGCATAGATACATTTAAACTTCATGCTCTGCACCTCGTTCTGCTTCAGCTATTTCTTTTATTTTCATACCGATTGCATAAACTACCGATACCGTAACGCTGTTTCCGGCTTGCTTGTATAGCTGTGCATCCGAGTTTACCGCCGCAGCTTTATCAAAGTATTTATCTTCAATAGCCTGTAATCTCCAAGCCTCACGGGGCGTTAATCTGCGTATTCTGATACAGCAGCCAAAGGTTTCCATATCCATATTGTAGATACACTTTTCACAACTGCATATTGCAATGCCGTGTTTATCCTGAGTAGTAAGACAAAACATAGGCTCTCCGCTTTCCTTCATTCTCCGTCCGTTTTGTCTTTTAGTTTCTCTGTCAGGTGTTATAAAAGCTCTCACACAGACACAAAGAACGCCGGAATTATCCCCTGAACGGTTCGTAATTCCGGCATTTATTCTTGCTTTAACACATCTTGAAATGTTTGTTATAACGCTGTTTTTGTTTAAATCCATAAAACTGAAATTTGTTAAATATAGTCCTGTTTTTGCACCCTGACCTCCACCGTTGGCTGTCATAGTGGTTGAGCAACCTCTGACATCATATACACGGTTGCCCTGCTGTCCTCCTATAAGTTGGATAAGACTTTTTCCGTCTGTTGCTGTGATAGGAAATACTTTTCGTCCACTTCGTTTTCCAGTATATCTTCGAGCGACAATATATATTCGCTCTCTGTTTTGAGGAACGCCAAAGAATCTTGAATTAAGAAGTCCGTACTCAATATCATAGCCGAGTGAGGCCAACGAATACAAAACCTCGGTAAAATCCCATCCGTGATTAACGGATAAGAGATTTTTAACATTTTCAATGATAAGCCATTCGGGGCGATTTTCGGGAGCTTTGCCTTTGAGCAACCTAACAAGTTCAAAAAACAAACCGCTTCTCTCTCCGTTAATCCCTCTTTGCTGACCGCAGACTGAAACATCCTGACAAGGGAATCCCGCTGTCCAGATGTCAGCGTTTGGAACGCTTTCGGGTGTAACTGTTCTAATATCCTTTTCATACCAACAATCGCCCTCCTTCATATCATGTATGGCGTTAAAACTCTTAACCGCAAATGTATCTATTTCACAGTAGCCTACCTTTTCAAAACCAACTTTTTCAAGTCCTAACGAAAAGCAGCCTATCCCTGCAAAAAAATCAATAAATTTCAAAAGCTTTCACTCCTTTTGCAGATTGCAAGGAGCAATCTACAGTTAGTTATTCTGTAATAGCTTTCGACTGATTTCACCTCTACCAACAAATACTATGTGAATATTACTTGTGTTCTCTAAAACCACAAGCTCCTGTGCCTGATTTCTGTTGACAGATAAGGTAACGGTTGACGGTATAACCTTATCGCTTGAGTCTGTTTCGCTGTCAGCGTTTCTTGTTGACAATTCCTCTGCACTACTATTAGATACCCCTATAACCTCTACATACTGTAAATCAGTATATTCGGAAAGCGTCTTAGTTTCGTTCAGGAATCCATAAACAGAAACAACATCACCGGGCATTATCTTACCCGACACACTTGAAGCAAGACTATCTACCGTAACGGATATAGCAAGTTTTTCAGAGCCGTCCATTTCGTACAATGCTTTATCTGATACTGAACTAATATCCGTGAACTTCTGCATCACAAGATTATCCTCCGGCAACAACTGAACAGATGCAACCTTACCAATGATTTTCTTTTTATCGGTTATTGTATTTTCTGTTACAGCTTGCTTTGGTAGCTGCTTGATTTCAAGCATATCCTCGGTAATCTGTGTGTTCTTTTCAATCTGTCTTGTTACCTTTACCACATCGACCAATTCTGCCATATTTTTATTACTTTTTGGAACGATAACAAAAGCTATCACCCCTGCAAGTATCAGACACAATGCAAATATGACATATCGGTTTTTAATATACTTTATCATTTCTTAAAGCCTCCCAAAAATCGTTTTTTCATCTTTGAAAGATTTGACTGTGCCTCTTTCTCGCTGCCTTCTACATAGCGTGACAATATGCTTTCATATATGCCGTAGTTTGCATTATCTTCAAGTATATCAGGGGCATACTCCGCATAATATGTATGTTCCTTGTATTCGTCAAGAAAGAGCATTGACTGCTGCTTTGGAACGGAGAAATTCATTATGGTATAAAGTTCAGGTATAACTCCGAGGCTGTTTATTACCTTGTTGTAGTTATAAAACTCCCACGGCTTACCGCCCGACACCAGAATCTTTATATCATTTGCGACAAACTCCTGAGATGTTATATCTCGGCAAGCGCCGTAGTCATAAATATAAAACTGATAGCCCTCTCCCAAAACATCTAAAAATGAATAGTTGTGGTAAATGGTAATGCCCTTCCACAAAATACTTCCGTCCTCACGAACAGAGCTTTTACTTCCGGCATAAATATCAAGCATTTTCTGAATATCGCCGTGAATATTGCTTTCGAGGTAGCAAGCTTTTTTTCTCTGCTTTGTCAAAAATGCCGTAATCGCCATAGCGTGATGTGTTGTACCTACATGTGGTTCAATTCCGCAGACACCTATAGTTATCATAGACTTCGATACTGCCGGAATCGCTCTTTTAACACTTTCTACGGTTCTCGGCTTTACAGACGGTGCAATGGGATTTACAGGCGTTTCTGCAAATACTTTTGTTTCGGGTTCTTCCTTTGTTTCCGTTTCTGTCAGACAACTTTCAATCTCTCTTTGTGCAATGATTCTGTCCTTTGACAATACAATCTTGCACACATTTCTTTCACGCAGAGCATTTATAAGGCTATCGCTCGTACTCCTTCCCAAAGCAACAACAATTATTTTTGCTGTTGTCATATACCGCATACCGCAAATACTGTCATAGATTTCTTTATCGGTATTTTCAAGGCAGTCAAGGTCGATAACAAAGAATTTTATATGCTCCAGCTTCTTAATCTCTGTGTTTACAAACAGCTTAATATCTTTGATGTTTGTTACGCAGTCAAAGTTGATTTTCCGTTCCTCGCAAAGCTCTTTAATAAGGCTTAAATGTTCGGGTGTAGTGATATAATAGACCATACAATTCCTCCTTTCCACTAATTTCGTTTTTTATTTTTCGCCTCGTTTTCTTTCATTGCACTCTCTCCATATTTTGTTGCGGTAATTCAACCGCCGGGGGTGTTGTTTGCGGTTGTTCTTCTTTTTTTACCTTACCTACACCGAATATGAGAAGTACAATAATTAAAACATATATACAGATTTCGACTACATTCATTTTCTTGTTCATTTCATACCTACCTCACTTCCAAAACGCCCATACGCCTTTTGCCTCATTTACTATAATTGACACGCTCCATTCCTTATTACTTTTATCACGGCTATTGGGATCGTTTACAAGGATTTTTCCGCTTTCGGTTATACCACGAAGCACTATAAAATGTCCGTTGCTTGTAAAATGCCCTTTTCCCATACTTGCAATTATAATTTTACCTTCTCGCAATTTTTGAGAAATCTGTGATGATGACACCGAAAATTCTTCACAGTTGATACCCCATTTTGTCGCCCCTGCCGGGAATAAGCTCCAAGCAGTTCCGACACCTTCTACTCTGTGACCGTTTGATGCACTCCAATCGGCAACCACTTTCGGATTTACCGTTGTATCGCCAGTAAGTCCGACAACAACCATAGAAAGTGATGTGGGGCCGCATCCGCTTGAACCGATTGTACCGCTTCTGCCGTAAGCATAATTACCCCAGCGTTTATCCCATTGAATAAACAAGGGGGTTTGACTTTCTACATAATCTCCCGTAATGTCAATTACCGCATCAGTTCCTATGTAGCCGTAATCATCTTGCAGAGCTTGAGCATAGGCGGTGTTTGTTGCATCGCCGCCGAATAAACTGCTCAAAAAGTCAAGGGGATTCGTCAAAATATAGTAAGCCATTGAAAGTATCATTACTACGGATATTACAGGAATTAAAGCTACTGCAATAACCTTTTTTCGTGTTTCCTCGTCTGTTACAACCTGAATAGCAAGTTGTATCAAGACCTTTGCTGCTGTTGCACTAATGGTAAACACCTCCTAACACTTAGCCTTATCTACCGCCTCCGCTAATGTATTTGAGTTTGTGCTGTAGGTCAAATTTAACGCTCAACCGTTTTGCACCGCAGCAGAACAAAGCAACCGCCCTCTTTTTAGCAAGCAGTAATTCTTTTTCTGCCTCTGTTAGATTATACAGTTCTGCAAGCTCTTTTAAGTTTTGACCGTCTGCACCGAAAAGGATTTTATAACACGGAATATCCAAAAGAGCCTGACCGTACATCTTGATTGAGGGATCAAGAAAGTCAACAACGCTGTGTGATATAATCATCAGTCCGGCTTCATATTTTCTTGCTCTTTTTGCACAGTTACGCAAGAAAACCAGACTTTGAGGCACTTTGTTATCAATCATAAGATATGCCTCGTCACACACAAGCAATACTCGCTCCGTTCTGTCAACACTCATCTGCTCCCAAGCCCAAGTAAGGATATTAAAATACTGTGTTTTGATAACCTTATCGCTGCTGTTCTGCAAGGAATGAGTATCAAGACAAATCCATTTAGAGTGCGGTTTAATACTTGTCTGACTGTTCCATAAAAAACTGTCCTGTCCGATAGCTGCATTTTCCAAAAGACAAGCAAGATGACGGTAGTTTTCCGTTTCATCTTCGGGTAATTCCTTGTCGCCGGATTTCTCCTGAAGATAATCGTACAAATCCTTAATTATCGGATAACGGTCAATCTTCTTGTCCTTTATCTTCATTGTGAGTGTAATTCCATACTTTGCATAAAGCTCTCTTAACGCCTTATTCAAATACGCCTTTTCATAGTCGCTGATTTCAGGCAAATACAGACTAAAAAAGATTTCAAGAGTTTTAAGATGCAGAGCTAAATCGCCCATACCCTTGTTATCCTTGCTGTGAAGTCTTAAATTATCGTTTTCTTCATATTCGCCTGTTTCATCGTCATCATCTTCGGGCATAGGTCTAATCTGCAACGGATTTACCATACCGCCAGCACCGCCACCAACATCAAGCCAATCACCGCCCATATCCTTTGTGAGTTTTTTATATTCTCTTTCAGGATCAATGAGTATGATTTTTGTACCCTTTGCGTATTCCTCTGTGATAATGTGTTTTGTGGTTGCAGACTTACCTTGTCCGGCAACACCCATAATAACCCAATTAGAGTTTGTTCTGTCACCGTGACGAAGCCACGGATCAATAGCAACCATACCGCCTGATACATCTTTTGCAAAATAATAGCCTCTACCGTCCGAATAAGACGAAGAAGCAAACGGAAAGCCCCCAGCATAGGTTGAAATGGGCATTAGCTTTTTACATACATTTTCAATCTTTTCATCGGGTACATGATAAGGTGAAATTGCCTTATATGCGTTTTTTTGCAGATTAGCCAAACCTCTCGCCTTACATTTGACACTTGCAATGGTTGTTTCTGCCTGTCTGCACCTTTGCTGAAACTGTTCCTCATCGCTGCTTGTTACCATAATGATATTAGATACATACCCAACTGTTTCTCCGTTTTG
Organism: Clostridia bacterium; assembly: GCA_017505525.1. Lineage (GTDB taxonomy): Bacteria > Bacillota > Clostridia > UMGS1883 > UMGS1883 > UMGS1883. The sequence goes on along the minus strand of JAFVPB010000039.1, from coordinate 55,997 downwards.
GTCTATCTGCTTCATTATGTTTTCGCCCTGCTCTACTGCCTTTAATGCCCTTTGTCTTACAAGGGGATCTCTCGCACTTTCAGCCTCTCCTGTTTTCTGTCTGATAGTTGACGAAATGTTTTGTATAAGCTCGCTGTTATCCGTAGGCGTAAAGGTCTGACAAACAATCGTACTCGGCATATTGTTAATCTTTGCAAGCCACCCGATATTAACTTCAGGTGGGTATTTAATAATACCGTACAGCTTACCGATATTTTCTCCGGCATACATACTGTTTCTTTTAAACTCCAAGCCCATAGGTGTTATGATATTTAATATTGCCTCATTAGGTTCTACAGGCAAGGTATCATATTTCTTTCTCATCAGCCATTACCTCCCAAAATCGGAATTGACGGAATGATATTACCATCCTCGAAATGTGAAGAAGCAGGGTTAGCAAACAAGTTACAAAGCTGTACCACTTCGTTATCTGCTAAAAGTGTAATATCCTTTTGTACGGAATTTAATCTCATACAAAGTTCTTCTGCCCGTTTCACAAGATAATCCTGCACTCCGTCATAATACTTTTCCCAAATGATAAAATAGAACTGTCTTTCTACCACATCTCCGCTTAACGCAAAATTGTTTATGGTATCAATGTTTTGTTTCAAAAGTTCTTTCTGTTGCGGCGTTTCTGCTACCAAATACGCATCCGTAAGGTCATCAATCAATCCTGAAATATTAACAGGTCTTGAAATAGACAAATGCTTAAACGGCTTATTCTCTGCCGACATTTCAACCGCAAGATTACGCACTATTACTTCCTGTTCCGCAACACTCATAAGCTCTAAAGCAAGAGGCGGTACACGGATATATGCGAAAACATAATGGTCTTTTGAATAAAGCAAGCTGTTTTTTATATCAAGAACATTAACAAAATCATTTGCTGCCTGTTCCTTTGGATTTATTTCTGATTTCTGCTTTTTCTTAAACAAGCTCATTTAAAAAGCTCCTCTCTGCTCTGATAGCTGTATTTCTTCTGCGTTCTTGAAAATGCAATCATATTTTTTGCGTAATCAACTACGCTTTGATTGGTTGAATCCTTTGTAAGCACGGTTACTGTTGCCGCACATACAATAAGGATTGATGTAATTAAAAACGGGAGATTTTGATGTACCGTATAGGCAATAAAAGAAATAACCCCTGCTACTGCTGTAACAAGGGCGGTCTGAATAAACTGTGCTGCACCAAAGCCGTTAAATATTTCCGACTTTGTTTTGACACCTTCAGGAATATACAATTTCATATATGATAATCACTCTCCTTCGCAAAGTGACCTTATTCCAAATTGGAACAAGGTCACAACTCCAAATCTTCCTCGTCCGTTTCAGGGTTAGGAAGAAAACCTATTAAATTATTATATCGCTCTTTTAATGCTTCTCTGTCATTTTCAGATATAACCTCTACTGTTTCAACATAACCATATTCAATATTCTTTTCAACCTCAATGCCCTTTGCAATATCTTCGCATAGCTTCATATATGCTTCGTCTTTTTGCAAACCGCTGTAATTCATATTACCAATCAGAATTTCACCGCCTATCATTACAAGCAAAGTATGCCTGTCATCTGTAGCAGCTACTATTCCTGAACTCTGCTTTTCTTTCCACTCGTTACAGGATTTTAGTAAATAAATTTCTTTCATACAAGCTCCTATTTGACCTTGTTCCAATTTGGAATAAGGTTAAAAATACGAAATAACCAAATCCTTAATAACCCATACAAGTTCATTGACAACAACAGCAATAATAGAGTTTTTTATTCTCCGTTTATACATACCCTGTTCTTCATCTGCCATCATTAGCTGAATACAGCAGTATATAACCCTAAAGCCGAGTCCGGCTCGGATTACATTTATAAGTAATGCGGAAATATCGTTTATGGTCTGCATAGCATCACCTACTTCTTAATTACCGATTTTGCCATCTGAACAAGTCGGGTTGTGTGGTAAACAGTGTTCATAGGATTGCCCCCTGCTCCTGTTGTAATCATAAATTCTTGCAGGAATCTCGGTGTTTTAAGTGCAAGCATCATTGCAGCTATACCCCAAAACACATGACCGTTAATCATAAGACCAACGGACATTTTTGCAAGAGCAATCTGAACAACTACTGTCAGGGCGCTTTGGAAAAACTTTTTCATATACGGGCCAAAAACGCCCCTGTCATTTTCCATAAGTCCCGTACAGGCAATAGGCATACCCATTCTTAATATAAGAATCTCCATACCACGCATAAGGAATTGAATATACAGAAAGAAAAAACAGATAAAAAATATTAAAGAAATTACTGCATTGAACAAATTTAAAGAAGCCATTGCCATTACGCTATTGGCAAAGCTATCCGACAAACTGCCGGAAAGTGAATTAAGTATCTGATTAGTCATATCCTCGGTTGCCGTTGCCATCCAGTCATAAAGCGTTGGGAATGAAACCGCTATAACTATCGCCCTTAAAAACTTTGTTACAAGGTTTATAGGATCGGCATCGGGATCACCGTCTTGCCAGAGTATATATGAATCAAATACACGCTTTAGGAATTTTAATACAATCAGAGAAATACCGAAATTGAATATGACATCAAAGGTTTGTTGAAAGCCCGAACCGCCGAGCAGAGTTGTCATATACTGCTCGGCGTGCAGGGCGATTGGAACAATAGAGTTTAATATGTTATTGACATAGTTTAAGGCGGCACTTAAAAGAGCAGAAATTAAGGCAATCAATATGACTTCCATTCAGTATGCCACCTCACATTTCTAATTCATCATCCACTTCCTCAACCGAATAAAGTTCTGTAAGTTCGCTGTTTCTTCGCATAAAAAGTCCTCTTAATGTTTCATTTTCATCTTCTCTGCGGTTAGGTTCTGCGTTCTTCCACATTCCAAGAAGTTCAGAAAACAATGTATCTTCTTTATGCAGATGTGCTACAAGATATTCAGGTAATTCTTCTGCATCATCGTGAAGTAAATCAGCAATTTTATTTACAAAAGCAATATCCTCTGCCTTGCTTATAAGCTCCTGTTTTGAACATTCAAGTTGTTTCTGAACGAAGCCTTTATACAGTTCATCTATTCTGTCAAGGATTTTTTCTGTTCTTCCCACTCTTTGTTACCTCCTGAATTATTTGTAGTAGCTTACAAGTACATTGATTAAAACAGAGGCAACAACCGCACCGATACAGGAAACAATGGTTACAACAATACGGCTGTTCCATTTCTTATGCTCCATTTCATCACTCATACCCTTACGGATAAGGTAATAAATAATGAGCAGTACCGATACAGAGGGGGCGATTACCAGAAGCCAAGATGTAGCATCCGCAACGAGCTTTACTGTACCCGTTGCTATCTTACTTCCGGCAATGTCAGCATAAGCAGTTGTTGTCAAGGTAGCTGTTATAACAGCTACAGTTGCAATAATACTCTTAATCTTGTTTTTTAACGAATTGGTTAATTTCATCAGTTATACCTACCTTTCCTGTTGGTTTAATTATATCCGGCGGAATCGTCTGCGTTCCGTGAATATTATTCCTGATACTTGTTCGTGGTGATGGCATACCCATTCCTGATGCCATACCCGAACCCGAAAATTTATCCCATACGCCCCACAGTTTCATTTTTCCGTCACAAGTGCGTACAGGTCTGCGTTTTTCTCTTTCCTCTCTGACTTGTCTGTTATGTTCGGGATCGCCAAGTCCGAACATCTGATTGAAATACCATTTTGACAAATCCGGGGCATTAAGCATTGCAGGGTATTCTCTTGATGTAACAAGGCTGTATGGTCTTTTAATTTTTCCGACTTCATCAGGGGTTAAAAGCGGTCTTGCAGTTAGATTACTGCTTGATGTCATATTTCCGGGGCTTATTCCGCTGCCTGAATACTGTGTACTCTGTGAACTTGAAGCAACGGTGTAATTACCTAATTTTTCACTTATCAGCTTTTGAGTTTCGGGACCGTCTGATTGTAAATACACCCACACATGACAGTTACTAATTATAGTCGGATAGGATTCCCTGCCGTATTTTTCTTCAAGCTGTGCAAAATCCTGTAAATACAGATTGAAGCGTATGCCTCTGCCACCGCCTACAGTCAGCTTATTAGAAAATGCAGGGATTTTCATAAAGTTACCGAACTCATCAAGGTTAAAATTTATTCTGTTCTTGAGTCTGCCACCTCTGTCATCAGCTATCTTTACAAGTCTTTCATATAGCTGATTTATAAACAAAGAAGCAAGGCTGTAATATGTCACCTTTTCATCCGGCAAAATTATAAATAAAGCAGTTTTTCCACTACATATTTCTTCTGCTGTAAAATCACTTATAGCAGTCATATCACATACATAAGGATTTGTAAAAAGTCTTAATGTGGTAAGAGCAGCAGTAAAGAAGCTACCTCTTGTCTTTGATGGTGCAACCTGTGAAATACCGAGCAAGGCTCTTGCAGGGTGATCTTCCTTCAAGCCCTTTACATACTTGTTAAGCGGTAACTCACCATCGCCCGATTTACACATTTCCGAAATAAAGTAATATACATTGGTTAAGTTCTGATATTCAGGCTTATCCTTATTATCATACACAACTGCCATAATCGCCGCCGCAATGATAGAAGCCTCACCATCTGACCATATTCTTTCTCCGTGCGAATCTTCGGGAACAAGAGCTGCTGTAATATCCCAAGTTGCCTCAATAGCTTTAGGAATATCACCCTGATTTACATACTCAATGACAGTCTGCAAAAAATTATATCGTGAGCTTTTAAGAGGATTTTTAAAATCAAGTGTCAATACCTTATATCCTAATCTTTCAAGAAACGGATATGTGTATTGATATAGTTCGCCTTTAGGATCGCTACACACCAGATTTTCCCCTGCAAGTGCTTGAAGTCCAATACTTTCAAGAACTACAGTTCGTGATTTACCTGAACGGGTTGCTCCTATACAAAGCGTGTGCATATCACCGCCGACAAAAATTACATATTCCCAATTTTTGTGTTTATACATTCCGATAACTGTACCGCCTTTTACAAATTCATCGCTGTATGGTACAAAATGTTTTCTTATCCTATCGGATAAAGCACTAAAAGGGATTTTAGCTATATTCAAATAAAAATCAACTCCTTTGCAAGCAACAATACCGCTAAACATCCCATATACAGATATGGAATAAAAGGTACGCTTTGAGATTTAAGATTTTTATGTTCTTTCAAAATTATTTTTAGGCTGAAAATTAAAGAAAGCAGACAGGCAATTACAAAACTGCAAAACAAGCCTGTCAAGCCGATACACAAATAGATTATATAGGCAATATCGAAATCACCGTTTCCAATTTTGCCTCTTAAATACTTTGACAAAACTTTAAATATGAATAATACAATTAAACTTTCGACTATAAATTGAGGAACTTTCCCTGCTGATAAAATACACAGCGAACAAAACCGCATCAGATAAATCAATGCAATAGCTGTATTTACCATTCTTGCTGATATTGTCCGTGTTTTAATGTCGCTTACAGAAAAACACCATAGAAAGCAAACAGATATTGCATAGATAAATAAATTCACGGTGTCAGTTTGCAAATACTGAAACACCGTGAATATACCAAGAACAAGCAAAAGAATGTAGATTATAGAGTTACATTTCGACTTCATCCGATTCCTCGCTTTCAATCTTTATAAAGATTTTTTCATTATTCTGCATTGGAATCACCTCCAACTAAAAATAACGGGCGCACCGCATTTGGTACGCCCGTGTGAGTTTATTATTTGTTTATGGGTAAATTTTTAAGCCATTCGGATAACTCCGCTTTGTCAATCTTTCCATTAAGCATTTTACCCTCTGTCAAGATTGCGCTATGACAACTATCCTCTAACTTTTCTAAAGTTCTTCCGAAATCGCTACTACCAGAAGTCGCAAACAACATTACTGTTTTACCATGTAAATCATAGCTTTCCAAGAATGTGTTTATGATTGTCGGTGCAATGTACCACCATATAGGGAAACATACAAAGAGCATATTGTACTCTGCCATATTGGGAACTTTCTCTGCAACAGGCGGTCTGAAAGACAAGTCTTTCATTTCAACCGAGCTTCGTGAATTAGGATTTCGCCAATCCAAATCTGCCTCTGTATAAGGTTCAACAGGCTTTATTTCAAATAAGTCTGCTCCTGCTACCTCTGCAAGTATTGAAGCCGCATTTTTGGTCACACCACTTGCCGAAAAATATGCTACTAATACTTTATTCATATCAAAACACCCCTATAGGTAATATTTACTTTCGTATTACTTAAAATTTTACCACAAATCAGGTAAGAAAACAACCCTTTCGGGCTGTTTTCTACCTTATGCACAACAGAAATTATTTTACCCAAGTTTCAGAATCACCATTTGTAATTCCGATATGAGTGTTTGCACTTTCAAGAATGTCGTAATACCCCCAGTGAGAATTGTTTTTAAGGTCGGTAAACTTATTGAGTGTGGAGATATTTTTATTGATATAATTCTCGTCAGGTGTTCTTCCTGTTGCATGATTTGTTACGGTTACAACTTCTGCTCTTGTGATATTGTTGTCACCCTTAAATGTACCGTCTGCATAACCGTTAAGCCAGCCGATATGCTTTGCAAATGCAATGTCAGCATAAGCCCAATATGACTTATTAAGGTCAGTATAGTTTACTGTATAGCTGCTCTTTGTAACATCATTAAAGAGATCATAATATCTTACTGCCATTGTTACAAATTCAGCACGGGTTACAGGCTCGTCAGGTCTGAATGTACCATCAGAATATCCCTTAATAATGTCATAGTTTTCAAGATACCCAATATACTTGTTGCACCAAGAGTTAGAAGCCACATCAGAGAATGTTGCCTTGCCGTTTACGGTTTCGCCCTTTTCCTCTGCGATAAGTCTTGCAAAAATTGCAGCAGCTTCAGCACGGCTCATATCATTATCAGGTCTGAATGTTCCGTCAGAATATCCGAAGATATATGCCTTATGCTCCTTACCGGGGAGAATTACAACGCCCTTATCATCTGTAGTGCCTGTAGCTTCATTGCCTTTTTTATCTTTAAGGACAACTGTGTAATCGGCTTTTGCCTTACTACCTGATGTTACAGTAATTGTATAGTTATCATCAGTCAGAAGTTTTCCTGTCGGAAGTGTTAATGTAGCTTTTGTTGTAGTTGTTGACCTTGTTACACTTACACTCTTACCTTGTGAATCAACAACTTTGATTGTGGTTGAAGAATATGAACCTCCACCACCGCCACCGCCGGAATAAGAGCTACCGCCGCCACCGCCGGATGATTTAACAGGTAATGTTACTTCTCCGTTTGCGTTAGTTGTGCCTGTTTTTGATGTAGTCTTATCTGCGATTGTTACACTTACACCCTTAACAGCTTCGCCCTTTTCGTTTTTAACGGTTGCTGTTACCTGATTGCTTGTTGAAAGCACATGGCTTTCAGGGAGCTTAATATTGATTTTTCCGTCTGCTACAGTTACAAGTGCATCAGGAATATTACCCTTTGTGTCTTTTACAGAAACAACATATTTTGTTTCTACAGTTTCGCCGGGGACATCAATATTTCCGTCACCGTCTGTATCTTTTCCGTCCTGTTCATCTTTATCGGTCACACTTGAACCGCCCTCATTATCAGTAACATCTTCTGATAAAGGTGGGAAAACCACAAGACCGTTGTTATCTGTTACTCCGCTTAATGTTTTAGGTGTAACAGCTTCGGGTGTTGTGGTTTCTGTCTGTCCGGGATTTTCTGTTTTGTCTGTAGCTTCTGTGTTTTCTCCCTCTGTAGGTGTTTCTTCTGTTTCAGGCTGTGCGATTGTTTCTGTCACAGTTACATTGATACCCTTTGCAGGAGAATTATCTGCCTTGTTCTGTACGATAACAGATATACGGTCAGAATAGTCAATCATAATACCTTCGGGAAGTTTTACGGTGATAGCATTGTTTTCATCAATACTGATAAATGCCTTTTCGATATTTGCTGTTTCATTTTTAACTGTTACTGCAAATCCGTTAAGCTCACCATATCCATTTTTATCGGTTTCATCAATGTTTGTAGGCGGTACTGTTGCCTTTCCGTTTTCGTCTGTCAGATTTGTTTCTGTTCTTTCGGTTTTATCCGTAAATGTAACAGACATATCCTTAACACCAACACTTTCTGCATCTGTTACTGTTGCAGTAATTCTGTTGTTAATGTCAATTACAGAAGTTTCAGGAAGAATAACATTGATTTTTCCGTCAACGATTTCAATATATGCGTTTGCAATAGGCTTTGTTTCATCAGCAATAACGATATTAAGGTTATTTACTACAGCTTTACCTTCGCTGTCAGTCATATCCTTATTTACAGGCGGTACAATCGCTTTTCCGTTTTCGTCAGAAATAACGGTTTCAACATTTTTATTACCATCTGTAAATGTAACGCTGATTCCGGGAACTACTGCTCCGTCTGCATCTGTAATAACTGCCGTAATTCTGTTATGGTAATCAAATACAGAGGTTTCAGGAAGTACAACATTGATTTTTCCGTCAACGATTTCGATATATGCGTTTTCGATAGGCTTTGTTTCGTCTGTGATAATTACATTATAGCCATTGATTACGCCTTTACCCTCTGAATCGGTCATATCTTCATTAACCGGGGGAACTACGACCTTTCCGTTTTCATCTGTAAGAGCAGTATATGTCTTTTCGTTGATGTCATTAACAGTTACACTCTTGTCTTTTACTGCACCGCCGATAGAATCGGTTACTGTTACAGTAATGCGGTTTGCGTATGTGATTGTCTTTTCATCAGGAAGGGTTACTGCGATTGTGTTATCGTCATTGTATTTAACATAAGCATCTGCGATTGCTCCAAGCTCATCATTTACAAGAACATTAAGCTCATTTACATTGACATGACCTGTTTCATCAGTATATCCGTCAGCAGATGTAGGAAGTGTAATTTTGCCGTAAATGTCAGTCTTGCCCTTTTCTATAAAATCTGCATCCCCTAAAGCAATAACGGTTACATCAGCTTGAGCTTCACCATTTTGGTCTGTAATAGTTACGATAACAGGGTTTTCTCTTGTAGGTTTAATACCTTCAGGAAGATCTACAACTACATTGTTGCTTTCGCCAATGTGGATTTCACAGTTAGGAATAATAACATTCGCCTTATCGGTTACTGTGATAACAAAAGTTTCTTTTGTTTCGCCATCTTCTTTTCCGATTGTGCCGTTATCATCATTTGTGTTCGTTTTGTTGTTAGGAACGATAAGCTGTCCGTCTGCATTTGTATAACCGATAGCTTTATTGCCGTTTACATCTTCAATGAAGATTTTAAGATTTTCCTTTGGCTGCTGACTTTCGGTATAGAAAGCAGTAATCGTTGTAGGCTTCGCAAAGTCAAGAAGTCTGCCGTTTGTGAGCTTAATAGAAACATTGTCATTTACATCAATAGTAAGCTCTGAATTGAAAATAGGCTTACCGTTTTCATCTGTAAGGATGATTGAGTAATCGCCAACTTCTGCTTTACCATCTTCGTCAGAATTGTCCTTGTCGATTAACTGAGGAAGTTCGGCACTCTGCAATGTTTCACCGCAGACAGTACATTCGATATGCTTTGAGCCTGCTCCTTCGATAGTTGCCGGAACATCCACAATCCATTCAGAAGGTGTATGTCCAAGAGGTTCTTTATAATCTGCCTTGTAGGTATCTCCACATTCACAGGTGTATGTGGTATATCCCATAGTAAGACAAGTTGCATCGGTTACTACTGTTTCGTATTTGTGAGCAATTTTATCTGTGTAGTCGGCAACATATTCATCATCACAATTCTTACAAGAATAAGTTGTAAAACCAAACTCTGTGCAAGTAGGCTCTGTTACTGCCTTATCATAATCGTGAGGAATCTTATCGGTGTAATTGCCCTTGTATTCGTCATCACAATCATTACACTTGAAAATGGTATAACCCATTTCAGTACAAGTTGGAGCAATTACAGTTTCGGTGTAAGTATGCTCCTTATTTTCTGTGTAATCTCCAATATATGACTTTCCACAGTCCGGGCAAGTATAAACCGCATAGCCATGTTCTGTGCAAGTGGGTTCAACCGTTTCCTTGTTGTAGTTGTGTTCTGTCATATTAACATAATCACCAACATAGCTGTCACCACAATCTTCACAGGTATATGTGGTAAAGCCCATTGCCGTACAAGTCGGTGCAGTTACAACTCCCTTATGATTATGCGGAATAGCATCTACATAATCGCTTACATAGCTATCATCACAATCAACGCAAGTATAAGTTGTAAAGCCATGCTCTGTGCAAGTGGGTTCTGTTACAACCTCGTCATAATCGTGGTCGATTTTGTCGGTGTAATCAGATACATAGCTATCGTCACAATTTACACAAGTATAAGTTGTATAACCCATAGCTGTGCAAGTAGCATCAGTTACTACAGAATCATAATCGTGTCCGTGAGGAAGTTCAAGAACTGTTTCACAAACCTCGCAAATCTGAGGTTCTGTGCAAGTTGCATCTGCTCCGGGTGTATGACCGTTAGCAGATGTAGCCATAATCAGCTTTTCGCCACATTCATTTAAGCAAAGATATTCAATAACACCTTCAGCATCACAAGTAGAACTTGTTACTGTGTGTCCTTCGTCCCAATCGTGTCCTAAAGGCTCTGTATAATCTGATACGGTGTTAAGACCGCACATAGTACAAGTTGATGTTGTGTAGCCTTTATCAAGACAAGTAGGCTCTTTTGTTACTCTCTCATAAGAGTGAGAAATAAGGGGCTGAATATTATTGATATAGTTATCTCCGCAAACTTCACAAGTATATTCTGTATATCCTACATTACGACAAGTCGGGTTATGATTTACTGATTTATATTTATGTTCGCCCGTTGCAGTTGTAGTCTGATGAAAGTCACCACATTTTTTACAAAGAGTAAGAACCAATCCACCCTGTTTGCAAGTAGCTTCACGGATAGTTACATCTTCGTAATCGTGACCGAGTGCAGGGGTGTAATTTCTCTTGTCAAGCTCACCGCATCCGTTACATTGGTATCTTTCATAGCCAAGTTCTTCACAACTCGGTTTCACAGTTTCGATATAGTGAAATTCATGTTCGTGCGCCGTTGGCATAACAATAATTGTACCGCCGTTTGAGCTTTCTTCTTCATCAGCTACAAGCCAGATATAAGAAACACCGTTTTCGGTCATTGTTTCACCGGAATATGTGTAGTCTATCTCATAATAAACTGTGTAATATCCGGCTTGCGTATAATTGGGGGCCGATGTTTTGGTGCATTTATCGGCAGAAGTACCGTAGCGGATTGATGTTTTAACTCCACTATCCGATAAGTCTGATACGGTAAGTGTATGAGCTTCTCCGTCCTCAACACCATAGTATGATGTAACAACAGATTTTGCTGTGACATACTGTGATGTTTCATATCCACAATCATCGCAAGTTTCAGCGATATAAAAGCGGTTGTTTCCAAGCTGTGCATCCACACTCTCCGAGAAGTCATGATCTTCAAGTCCCTGTGCAGCACGGGCCATTGTTCCTTTACAAAATTTACAATACTGACCTCTTTTTAAGGTTGTAAGGTGATAATCTTCGCTGTACGGCACATAGGTACTGCTGTCAAAGTCAAGGAAAAAGTTATGGTCACAGGAATACAAAATATATACATTCGTATTAAAGGCGTAACTTCCATATCCTTCGCCACCGTTTATAGTTCCGCAATTTTGACAAACTGATTTACACCAGTGATAAGAGGTGTAATAGGCATCAACGCCGGGAGTTCCGTCATCAAGATTGCCCATTGATTCTCCATCAAGGCAAGTTCCATCAGAAAACTTGACACCTCTGTTAAGTGCTGTTTCGCCTGTTTTTGTGTATTCGGGCACACGATATGTAAGTACCGCTGTATGTTTTTCACACACACAACAATACTGTGTTTCATTTGTGATTGTTGCATTGACATCAAATTCATTAGTACGGTTATTTGATGACAACCAATTATCAGCCGGATCAACATATTCGTTGCTCTGTGCCGCAAATACGCTCATTGTCGGCATCATACCAACAAGCATTACCAATGTGAGAAGCATAGAAATAATCGACTTAAATTTCATATTTGATTTTTTACTCATTTTAAAATCCTCCATATCATTATTTAGGTTGTTTTTTGGGGTAGTTCCCACGCCGTATGTGCTTTTTAGGCAGACAGGAATCTCTCGATTTAATTTTCATTCGTTGCGTTCCTTTTGCTTTATCTGCATATACAGGTCGTGCAAACTCAGGTCTTTGCTTTTTCTTCATGCAGTTACCATTCCTTTACTAAGTGCTGTCGGGTTAAAACTCAATTTTACATTTTCTCACCCCTTCCGTTCTTTCTTGTAAAATTCCAAGTCATCATAGCCGTGCTTCATAAGGTCTTTGATGACAGGGCTATCTTTTTTCAATCGTGCTACATCAAAGTTTTTGAAAATCTCTCTTTTAGTCTGCCATCTTGCAGAACCGTGCTGCTTCTGTCCGGCAACAGCAGGTGTTTTTATATCTGCTGTAATCCTGTTCATTTTGCTTTCCATACTTGCAATACGGCTTACAATTAAGAGAACCAATCCAAGAACCACAAAAATCTGAATACACCAGAATATTGTCTGATGTGTTCCGTTTTCCATTATGCTTTTTAAGCCTCCGAAAAACGAAATGCCGGAAAAACCATTAAAGGTTCTTCCGACAACCTGAAACACGATTGTTGACAGATACACATTAAGAAATAAGGCAGCTATGAAACACACAGCCGCCACAATCAGTTTCTTTTTCAATTTTATCTCCGTCCTTTACAGTTCAAAGTCTGCTTCATTCTCATTTTCCTCACTCCAATCTATCTCACCTTCGTTATCGTGAAGCAACATATATTCCTTTAGTGCTTCGCCTTCAAGTTTAGACAAAGGATATTTGCTACTCCTGTTATTTTTCCGGGCGTTACTCCCGAAAAGATATATTGCTTCAACAAGCATATTCCAACGCTTTTCACTCTGAATCCTATCAAGCCTTTTTCGGTTTTCTTCAAAGACTTTTTCCATATTTTCCTTTGTAAATCTTTCGGGTGGATACAGTTTTTTATTTCTGCATTTCTTTCCGTCAGGGGTTATAAAGGTTACATAGGTTTTATCGTCCTTCCATATTACCTGATACCCAAGCTCATTCATTTTATTTATAAATTCCTCACGGCTTGTTGCCGTTTTCATACAAGCGGTTACAGCTAAAAACAATTCATATTTCCAGCTTGTGCCTTTTTGTTTACTCCGATATTCTCCGCTTGACTGATGCCCTTTTTCCTTATTTTCGTTGTCAATAACATTCAGCCCGTATTCACGGCATAATTCATCTGAATAATCTTTTATGGCTTGCAAATCGTACTTTGATTTATGCCACTTTTCGCCTGTTTCGGAATTTACAGTATTTATTACAAAATGTGTATGAATATGTGGGGTATCTGTGTGAGTTGCAATAAGGACTTGAAAACCATCAAAGACAGGATGCGATATTAACCGCCTTGCTATTTCATTAGCAAGCTCCGGGGTAATATCTTCATCAGGTGAAAAGGATTGAACAAAGTGAATGTACTGCCTTCCTTTTTCTTTGCCGTACATCTGTTTTAACTGAACAAAATCATCATAAGCGTTATCTTTATTACATAAATTGCCGTAAACCAAATCTTCCTCGGTTTTATCTGACCGTGTTATGTAATTTATAACCCTTTTCATCGCTTCGTAGGTTTTGTTCTTTCGGTTAATAAATTCAATGGTTGCCATAGCTTCACCACTTCCTCGGACAGCTTTGAAAGATTAACACAATTTATCCGTCCCCTGTTGGCAAGCAATGTTAGCTGATTGAGATTTGTACCGATTTTTCTTAATTCGTGGCATACGGGTTTTAAATCTTCAAGAATAACAATCTGATCATCACGCAAAGCTCGGTTTATGAGATAAGCAGTTGTTGTCATATTGGCTTTCTGTGCGTTCTCTCGGATTTTATCTAAATCAGATTTTTCTATCCGTATGCTAAATCCGTAATCTTTCAAAACGCTCACCTCCGATATATTATCCAATTTCCGTATGCTTTTCTTTTAACTCTGCAAACTTTCCGCAATGCGTGCCATTGTGGAAATCAAGATACGGACATACGGGTGTGCGACTGTCTAATTTCAAGCTGTCAAGCCCTGTTTGACAGTTAGGACAAAGCTGATAATTTTCTGTTTTCATATATAATCACGCTCCAATCTATAGTGGGTTTGGGCTACGCCCAAGTATTTAAAAGCACTCTTTGTATATACAAAGGGGAAGCTTGCCGTCACAAAGTGACGAATTTGCCTTTAGCTTTCAGGGGCAACCGCCCCTGCTTTAGCTATCGGCTGCGGTTAAGCTAAAGAAAAAAATTAACCTTATTCCAATTCGGAACAAGGTTACATTTCTAATTCTTCATACTCTACGCTTTCAAGGTTAGGTACGCTCTCTTGGTTTTTGTCCTCAATAATCTGCGGTGCATCAACTCCGAACATATCCGTTACTTCCTCTGCGGTTACTTTTTCACCCATCAGGAAGTCCTCTGCTGACATTTCCATATCGTGCAGCATTTCTTCGTTCATCTGTCCGATAAAACCTGATACCTCGCAAAAATGTTCACCGTCTTTGAAAAGCTCATAAAGGAAGTTGTTTCCGCTTATGTAATGACTGTATAAATCTGTATCTTCAATAAGATACCATACAGCATCACTCATTCGTTCTTCGCCGGAGCTTCTGAACATCTTTTCCATCTGTTCTTCATCCATGAACAAATATCCGACAAATTCGCCTTTTGCTCCTAAGTGTTCCTCACCATTTGTCATTTCAGGGAATTTCCCGTCATAGAGGTAAAGAGGTATAATCGGTATATGCTTCTTTAGCTCATCAAGGATTCTGTTTTTTGAGTTTTCAAAATCATCCATATCAACACCGATTTCCTCCGGCTTTATATTTAATTTTTTCATCAGATGCTCAAACAGTTCTTTTTCGGACTTAAATTCGTGCTTATCACCTAAATTATATTTTTCATGCCAGCATACCATATTGCTGTATTCCTGACTTAATCTCGGATTTTTAGGTTTGGAATCATACGATATTTTTGCCGTAAATTTAGGTCTTGCTATTTTAATCGCCTCCCTTCAACCTTATTCCAATTTGGAACAAGGTCAGTCAAACATCTCATCTTCATCCTCATCTTCATTTTGGTTCATAGGATATTCGTCAATTTCCCCGACTTCCTTTTCACCACGCTGAATTGGTATGATTGCAGGATGTAATTCTGCAAGTAAAAAGTTTTGGTCTTTGCAAGTGTTTATGAATCCGTTAAAAGCTGAAACAAAAGGTAAATCAAGCTCGTCTGTTATATACACCTCTGCATCCTGATGTTTCATAATGAAATTCGCAATGTTATCTGCGGTTGGTTTCATATATACGGTTTCAGGGTTTTCACAATTTCTTGCGTGACCTACTAAATAAATGTGCGAACTGATACTACTCATATTAAGCTCCTTTCTTTGACCTTATTCCAATTTGGAACAAGGTTACATTTCAATTTCTTCATCTTCGGTTTCTTCTTCGTAATAGTTTTGAAGTGTAAATCCTTCACTTTCCAATTCTTCGTGTGTCATACCAACAGAACCGCTTAAAACATTATATAATTCCTGTCCTTTCAAAAGCTCAGACAGATAATCTAATGCTCCTGATAATATCTGTCTTGTTCTTGATTCAGGCAATTCCTTGTATATCTTACTCTGTCGATATGCTTCTGCTTTTTCGATGTCATCCTGAACAATATATGTTGTTTCTTCTTTCGGGTGTAACGGTGTGCAAGCAAACATACCACATCTGTAATTTATGATATTTTGCTGAATTTGCAGTAAATCCTCCAATGACATCTCACTCATAAGCATTTTATCAATGGTATCACTATACAAATCCGATTCATAAAGTTTATATGCCTCCGATCCGTAATCTACCGAAAGCTCTGTCGCTACATCATTTTCGTATTTAACATTACCAAACTCCACCGCTTCTGCATATTTAATGCGGTCAAAATTTGACAGCCATTTAAACAGCTTTTCATTATCTGCCGTTTGATAAAATTCTTCCGGGACAATCTGTGTAAATTCCTTTGCGGTATCATAGAGAAGATACCCGTCTTTATCCAAAGGTGCAAGAAAATGATAACCGAATCTGTATTTTTCGCTTTCTTCAAGCTCATCTATTGTTTTCATTATGCCTTCGCTGTCAAATCCGTTCTCCTGCAAGATTTTAATGTACTTTTCTTCGTTTTGGTCTATATGCCTTCTGATAAAACTATTTATTGATTCATCATCCGGCTTAATATCAATTCCGTATGCTCCGCTAAATTCGTCAAGTACAGAGCCGTAATTATCAATAACCCTGAAATTCAATCCGTTAAACGGTAAATCCTTTCCTTCAAACCTTCGGTTAAATGCTTGGGTTTCCCAATTAACCGTTAATCCTTTATAATTATACATTTAAAATTCTCCTTTCCGAACCTTATTCCAATTTGGAACAAGGTTATTCCTCTAATTCTTCCTCATCATCTTCGCTGCCAAAATCCGGGGAATAGTCCTGATCATACTTTTCAATCTGCTCATCAAAGAGCTTTCTTGCAGTACACTCTACAGCCTCATAAAATGCTGTTCTGTCAGGTTGAAAATAATCACATATTGTTTCCAGAGGTCGCACGATATTAAGCAAATAATCTACTGTTTCGCTATCAAGAGGTTTTTCGATTGTTAAGTAATCGTGTACGAATTTCATATTTGCGATTTTTTCAGCATCCCTGATAATATCAAAATCCCTATAAAAGTGCCGAACATCAGATATAAAACTGTGGTACTCTCTGTTAATCAGCGCATATAACTGTTGTTTTTTATATTCTTCCAAATAAGTGTCAATTTCACTTTTCACAAATTCTTGTATGCCTTCTTCCGAATTTTCCATATCAATTCCAAAAGCTCCAACAAATCCGCCGATTTCGTAACCGTAATCTTTATCTGCGTAAACCATGAAATATAGTCCTTCGCACTCTTTTTCCACACCGTCAACTTCACGCAAAACACCTTTGTCCTCACTTTGAGATATATAAAGTCCTTTATATTTCACAAAGAGCCTCCTTTCTTGACCTTGTTCCAATTTGGAATAAGGTTACATATCCAATTCTTCATCATCTTCTGCTTCGTTATTTCCGAAAACATTCTGAAAAATATTCTCACGCCTCTGTAAAATCTCATCTTTATGCTCCCGAAAATAATCAACTGCCGGTTGCAAAGTATTATTCAGATAATTTTCATCAGCACAAGAGGTTATCACACCTTTTTGAGCAGTTATAAGAACATTTCCATTGCTGTCACATATAGTCAAGTCCTTATCAGGATTTGTAACAATATACTCCGCAATCTGTTCTTCAACAGAGGGAATTATGGTTGTATGATAATCGTATTTGCCTCTGCCTATCATAAACATTGTTTTATCCATTACGCTTGTAGCCTCTGCCGTTTTATTTTCAGGTGTAATTCCGGCTTTTTCAAGCTCTTCATCGGTAAATGATATTAAATCATCAAAGTTCAGATATTCAAGCTGATTCATAGCTAAATCTGCAATATCATCAAATTCCCGTTTATCGACCAATGTATTGTCTATGTATCTTTCCAGAGAATAATCAATAAGATTAACATTAACCTGTATAGGAATCTCATCATCTGTAATCGTTGTATGTGCGATTCCAACACAAGTCATATCGGAAAAATCTGCTCCGTGCTGATACTCCGTGTTACAGAAATCATTTATAAGCCCCTTCGCTCGTTCAAGTTCAGATGACTTCCAATTCGGATATTGCCTATATTTGTTTTCTACAAGACCTTCTAATCTTACTTTCAGGCGTTCTATATCGGTATCGGAAAACGAATAAACTTCCATTGCATCTCGTCTTTCCTGTGTTATAGCCATACCGCCTCTTTCCGTTGATACATAATACGGAAATTTCAAACTATGCTCTCTAATCCGTATAGGATCAAGCATTATATATCTTCCGTTTCCATTTAGCTCCATTAGCCACTTATTTTTATCATTTGCATCTTTTCCAAGTTCGGAATTACTGCTAATATTTTTCTCTTTCCACTTTTCTAAGCTATGTTCAAGCATTTTGGAAATATCGCCTTGCTCAAAAACCACATCATCCCTGCTTCGAGTATAAATACAACCTAAAATCATTTGTTGTTCGGTTGATTGAAATTTATACGGTGAATTTGTGTTATATACAAAATCTTTATAGGTAGAACCGCCTAAATCCAAAATACGATTATTGTTTGCTGTACTGCGTATAATCAGTTCTTTATCAAACAATTCTAAATGTTTATCCATTTATTCTGCTCCTTTCCGAACCTTGTTCCAATTTGGAATAAGGTTCAAATCTCATATCAAAATATTTGCTTACTTCCGGGAACTGTTTCTCAAAATCAACCATATATCTGTACCGTGACAAGCCAATCCCGTTTTTTATGCAAAATTCTCTGAATGTAAAGGTTTTTAAAACACGAACCATATTACACCAACTTGCGATATTGATATACATACCTTTATGCGGTGAAGCTGCATATTTTTCATATCGCATTATGTACGGAATACAGTTGTAATGTATCAGCAGCTCAATTCTTGCAAAGGTATCAAAAATGTCCTGCCTCCAAAAATTGTTATCCCATATTCCGTTTCGGTCATACGCACAGAACACATATAATTTCACCGTTTTGTTCGTATATTTTCGCAACAGTTTCAGTTTTTTCTCTATAAGCGAATATTCGGATATATCATCAAATGCAAATATAAATTCTCCGTCATACTTGCTTTGAAATAAAAGCTCGCACTTCTTTTCGTCAAGAAGTCTGATGTCAAGTCCTTGCTTAAACTGAAATCTTTTTCCCGTAGCTTGCAATTCTTTTAAAATCTGCTCCCAATCTCTGCATCCCAAAAAATTATCATCAAGCAGACATATTTTCTTTCTGCTATCATCAGCAAATTCATATAAAGGGCTGTGTTTTTGAACAGATGAATAATTACGGTTCACGCAAAACGGGCATTTCCTGAAGCAACCCCTTGTTGTAAAGCCTATGGAATAATCGGTATAATACCTGAATAAAACAGGCTTAACACCCTGTTTAACCCTTTCTGCAACAAAGTCATCATAAAGGTTATAATCGGGCTTGTGATGCTCAATTTCAGGCAATAAAGGTACTGCATTATCATAGTTAAAGCCTGTTCCCCCATATTCAACATTTTTCATATTCAATACATAATCAGGAACAGGCGTATCAGTAAATGCCTTTGATACAAATACCCTATCGTAGCTGCCCAATCCCTCATAATCAAGTTTTAAATCTACTGTATCAGCAAATTCCTTGTAATATCCTGATAACTTCATACTTGCAAGATTGGGAAATTTATGATTTTTTCTGCCGATTAAATCGGCATCAATAATTGCTACTCTCACAATTCACCTCCGAAAAAATAACCTTATTTCAAATTGGAACAAGGTTACATATCATATTCATCTTCCATATCTTCATCTTCGCCCTCGGAATATTCCATACAGCCGTAGTCAATATGTTCAAAAAGATGTTTATGCTCGTCTGAAACATGGGATAGCATATCTTCTTTAATTTCTCTTAAATCTCCCAAGAATCCCCATACACTATCAACTTCCTGACCGTTTTCTTCAATTATGAAGCCGTAACATTCGCCACAAATATAGTGGTCATAGGTTTTTGTTTCGCCTCTTAGCAAACTTTCGGCTTTGTCAAGACTTTCACGGCTTAAATTTCCGTATTCATCTTTTACTTCCTGATGGCTTGCATATATCCAGCCCACCTGACCACTATCCCAAGGGCAGGAAAATCCATCATTATTCATTGTAATTCCGCTGTGGTCATAAAGGTAAAGAGGCAGAATGACATTTTTTCGGTCTGCAAGCTCTTTTAGTGCATTTATGGGTAATAATTCAAGTACACACTCTTTTACCATATCCGAACCTTTTAATGTACCGGGAAAAAAGGTGTATTCATTAAACCACTTTCCGTTATACTCATCTTGCAGTTGCCATTCTCTGTCTGACCGACTGTAAATAAGTCTTAAATCATCAAGTTTTGCCTTTTTCATATAGTCAATCACTTCATCGGCAGTTAATGTTTCTCTTATCATTTGCCTCAACAGTTCTTTCGGTTCATCATAATTATGCTCATCACCAAGACTATATCTGCTGTGCCAACAAATCATGTGACCAAAATTATCGTAGTCTTTACGGGGATTTAAGGGCATATCATCAACTTCGATTTTTAGCTTATAGAATGGCTTTTGTTGTAACATTGTAGGCATATAAACACCTCCCTGTGTATAAAATTAACCTTATTCCAAATTGGAACAAGGTCATTCTTCTAATTCCTCATCATCTTCTTCATAAGGAATTGATATATAATTTTGCGTTTTTTCATCAAATGTATATCCGTGTTCCTCCGGGACTGCATCCCACATTTCAAATGACATATCATAGGCTTCTTTTGAAAAATTTTCAGGTAAATATGCTGAAATAACTTCACCGCTTAAATATTGCTTTATTCCCATATCTTTACCAAAATCATCGGATGCCCATTGATGCTCAAACTCAATTTCAGGGTAATTTTTTGATAATACCTCCATAATGGGTGCAGGCGGTGTATTTGCAGTTAAGAATACCATTACATTTTCTTTGCCTTTTCCCTGATATGCGTTCCATTTTGTACCCCAATTATCAATATTCCACCTGTACGGTGTTGTACTGCCTGTTTTCTGTTTGTTTTCATAACAGATTTTTCCGGCAAGAAACATATTCTGTTCTTCAGCTTCAAGCATAGAATACCTTGCTTCGATTTTACGAAGTTCAAGTCTTGCGTTTTCTCTTAATTTATCGGGAATGGTGTCATTATCGGCAATTAACTGTTGCACAGTTTTTTCATTCATATACTGCTTATACAAAGCATATCCCTGTTGCGTAAAAGGGCTTTCGGGAACTTCCTGTATTTGCGGTAATGGTATCAACTTTCTAAAGTCAATAGTACCAACACCTTTTTCATCATCCTTTATGCTTTCAAGTATTTCTGCAAGCCGTTCACCCTCGGCTTTGATTGTAAGAAAGTTTTTAATATGATTAGGCATTTTTCCTCCTTTCCGGGTTATCCGCAGCTATTCCGACAATTCTTCCTCATCTTCTTCGGACCGCTCGTCAAGGTATAATTTCAAATCATTATTGTAATCCTTGCTAACAGGCAAATCTACATATACCTCGTAACCCTTTTTTTCGTATTTGTCTTTCAGACTTTTTATGGTCTGTTCGCCCTTTTCTTCGTCATACACACCGTATATTTTGTTTTTTCCGGCTTCGTCATTATCAAGACAAAAGTGGATTTTTTTAATATCAGGATGTGTCTTTAGATATTGTTCTAATGCGAGGTCAGACAAACCACCCATTGATATTCTGCTGTCCTGTTTCCAATCGAGTCCTTCAAGTTTGAACAGCGTTGCATGACTCATTGCATCAATAGGGGCCTCAAATACATACAATTCATCACTTGTACCTTCCATAGTAAAGCCATATTGCTTGTCAGAGCCGACTGCATCCTGCCTGAATGATGAATCTTGCTTAACACTTCGCATAGCCGCATATTTCATTTCGCCTTCTTCGTCATATCCACAAAAGACACAGTTATTGACATACGATACACTCTCAAAGAATCCGCTTTGTTTATGCGGTGCAAAGCTGTTATAATTGATGGCTTCTATACCTATGTATTTAAGTTCATTTTTACTGTTAAAACCTAATTTCAAGCCTTCTTTTTCCTTGTAGGAATCAATCAGCTTATACTCCTGCAATTTTGCAAAGTCATCAAATGTCATAAGTTTTGCGGTTGTAGATACACCGTTTACACTTACCTTTGCAAAGTATTCAAGACTTTCATATATCTTCTTTTGGTGCATCAAATCCGATATGATTTCATTGTCAATACGCCTTGTCTTTGAAAGATAAGCGAAAGTATGTCTTGCGTGTGGATTTTCCATTGGTTTAACTATTTCTTTAGGCTTTGGCGGTTCTTCGTTTCTTTTCTCTATAGGCTTTCTGTCAGCATTATACTGTTCTCCGCAAAGATAGAATACAGCCTCAACATAGTCCATATTTTCAACCTTTGCCAGATAATCAATAGCCGTACCGCCTATGCCTCTTGCAAACCAATTCCAAAGGTTTTTGTTTACAATAAAACCGCCCTTCACACCTTTTGCCTTAAATGAGCTACCCGTTTGCTTAAACTCATATCCTCTTTCCTCAAGGAATTTCAAGAGATCAACACTTGCAGCCTTTTGATACTGCTCCTGCGTGTATCTCGGTTTCGGTGTATATGCTTTTCTCATAGGCTACTCCATTTCCAAATCTTCATCGTTTTCAGCTTCCATATCTCTGCTGTCAACATATCCGGCAAAGTTTATTCCCATATAGTAACACTTATCTTCTGATTTAACAAAGGTCATAAACTGCGGTCTGAAATTGCCTTCTTTATCTTCCTTGTGGCAATAGGCTTCACCAACCTGAAATCCGGCATAATAACCCTGACCGCCTTTAAGACTTATAGGCGGCATAATATTAAGCATATTATCGTATATTTCCTGTGATACTTCATCGCCACGCTCCGCAACATCCGTAAGGTTTGCATCTCCAAGAGTTTCATAGCTGATATATTTCATATTCTCGCCTCCTACATTTCGATTTCCTCATCTTCGCTTTCGGTGTTTTCAACAGGAATAAATTCCACTCTCATTCCGAGTTCCGGACAAGACACGGTTGCTTTGTCATTTTTTTCATCAAATTCCAACACTACCGCTTTTCCTACCCATTGCTCCATTTCAGGCTCTTTACTTGAAAAAACAATACAATTATCTGCCATATTTCGTATTTGAAATACCTCATTATTCATTTCACAGCTCAGGTTCATTTCCTTTGCGAAATGTAACACATAATCCCTGATAAACTCTCGTTTCAGTTCAAAATCTTCTTGCCATTCGTGAATTTTTTCTTTGAAAACTTCTTTTTCTTCATCCGTTGGTAAATATTCTCTTTCATAGACAGGTTCATTATCACATACTGCATAGCTTGCTCTCACATCCTCAACAAAAGGATTATAGTGTAATGCCATTTGAACCATATAGCCCTTATCTTCTGCATTTATACCAAATTTTCTATCCGCATTGAAAGCCACATCATAGATAAACCCAAGAGCATTATGCTCTTTATCAAAACCGATTACTTCAAATAAGTCTAAGTCGCTTTTTTCAATAGTATTAAATATGTCATTTTTCACGCATTGTCACCTCTTTACATTTCAATTTCTTCATCTTCTGTTTCCGCTTGTACTTCGTCAGTAAAATATATTTTTTCTCCAAGCTCCTTAAATTCAAAACCGTCACAATCTCTTTCGGAAAAGTAATTATATTCAGGTCTATATCCAACATACTTTTCCATAGCTGCATCCTTGCTTTTAAAAAGAATGAAATCGTCATTTTCATTCCTGATTTGAAATTCATCGCCATTCTTTTCAAAAATGAGCTTCATATCCTGATCAGCAACATAAAATTCAAAATAGGCATTAACATAATACTCCTTGCAGTTTGCTTTGGGATTGTTGTATTCCGCTTTTATCGCCTGTTCCATAAGCTCAGAAAACATACGATTTTCCTCGTCTGTAGGAATATATGGTCTTTCTACACATCCATCTTCGGTGTTGACTAAATATGTAAGCTCTATTCTTTCATCAAGGGGCTTATACATACCGTACATATCTATAAAGGCATTACTGCCTTCAGGAATATTAAGCCCGAATTTTTTATTTACATCAAACCAACATTCAAAAAATGCAAGTATCCCTTGTTTATCCTTTTCGCAATAAATCTCTAAATCTTCTCTTATACGAAGGTCATTTGCTTCAAGGGTGTTTAAAAAATCATTTTTCACAGTTTACACCTCACATTTCAAATTCTTCATCTTCCGACTCTGTACTGTTTGGCTTTATTTCTTCAAAATATCCCTCCTGTGCAAGTGTCGGAACTCTTTTAATGTTGCCTCCATTTGCAAGATACGCCGCAGCACCTTTTATTTCAGTTGGGGTAATGCAACTTTTTTCACCCATATCATACAGTTTTTGCAAAACCTCTGAACCGTGCTGTTCTGAAGCATAGTACATTGCATCCACAAGACTTGCATACGGATTTATTTCCGAACTTTCTGCATCTTCCAAATAAATATCTCTGCATAATTTAAGCCAATTTGCCGTAGTGTTAAAATCAGGCATTGGTACAATGTTATTGATATTATTTATCGCATTGTGCCTGAATTTTGCTTCGGGTAAGACATTATCACTATCCAGAGAATACGGCATTGTGTATATATCCGAATTACGCATTTTTTCAAGGGCTGTATAAATATTGTTTTCGTCTGAATCGTTGTACGGAACTAAATCACTCATAACATCCAAAGGCTTTTTAAACTGCATTAAAAATCTTGCATCTTCCTCTGTAAGAACTCTTGATATTTCAGAAATAAATGACATAAGCTCTGCATCCTTTATTTCTCCTTGTGGACTTATAAAATCAGCTACATTTGCCATTCCGCTTAATATTTTTTTCGTTAGCTTTTTCATGTATTCAGGGGGTTCGGCTGCAAATAATTTTTCGCTTTGAATCCTGTTAATAACAGTTTGTAAATCGTCAAGTGCCTCCATATCATTAGGGCTGTATTCATTACAAATTACTTCAAGCGGTTTTTCCATATTCAAAAAGTAATCAACATTTTCATCTTTTAAAACATATCCCTTTGAAATATACTCTTTCGCAAATCTCATATTTGCAGTCAACTCTGTATTTTCCAAAATCACATCAAAACTACTTTGTTTCAGGTTTTCAATATAATTATCAAACTCATTTTCAATTTTCTGAACAAGCATTGCTCGTTTATCCATGTTCGACACCTCCCGTTAATATGGTATTCCTATAAAATCGCACACCGTACCGTAATCAAGTTTTTCAAAAAGAAACTTATAAATTGCAGGGTGAGTGATGTTAAGCATTTGTATTCTGTTCGGTTCTTCATCAAAGTGACACCCGTACAAACATCCGGCACACCCTGTCCTCTGATAGCCTGAAAACTTTAGTTTGCCGTCAGGCATAGTGATAATATCGCCGTAAAGACTGCAATATGGAATTTTTGTCAGCTTTAGGTATTGTAAGATGTCCTGTGTAGTCCAGAATGACAGAGGCGTAGATTTTGGCTCTGTAGCATCAAAGGCATTGCAGCCTTGCTTTAGCCATATCTGCCTTCTCAACAAACTTTCCTCTGCCATTGTACCGATAATCAGCTTGTTGCCTGTTTCTCTGCTATATTTATTAACAGGGGCCTTTTTCAGATGATAACAGCAACGGTCATTGATTTTGAACGGGGCTTTTATAAGATAATGCCATTGTTTAGGAATACAAAATTTTGATTTCGGCATTATACCCGTCTGCAAAAATCGGTCTGCCGTTTTCTTTGAAAAACCAAACATACATTTAAGAAAAGAAAAAGGAATGTCCGAGAAATTTTCTCTCAGCCATTCCGGGGATTTAAGATGTATTTGATTATCGTATGCCTCCATACATCCTTCGTAGGTTTTCATACGATAAATATAATTTGAGATTTCCTTTGATATAACAGGATAACCATAATCCTGAATAACCTTTGTATAGGTTGTTTTCGGTCTTAGCATGGTTACATTTTCAAAGGATTTAACAAAACTTATGATTTCGGGGAACTCCATTGTTGTATTTACAAATACTGCCCCCAAATGGGGATAAATTCGTCTTGCCAAGTCAAGTAAAACCGTAGAATCTACACCGCCGGAGAAAGATACTGCAACCTTGCCGTTATAGTGCAGATACCACTCAATTATTCTTGTTTGCGTTACCCTTATTTTTCTTTCCAAAGACCACGCTTGCATTGTCTGCAAATCCTTATATGTATATATTTTTCTCACTCCTTTCAGGAAAAAGATACGCTCTTATTATGTGGTTTTGAAGCTCTTTGATAGAAATAGTTACATAATGTTTCTTAACAAATTGCCAAAAACTATTTTTTATGATAAAATAAGTAAAAAATTATGTGAGGTGTTTTCAATGAACGAATTTAAATTCAAACAAATTTTAGAAATCTGCAAGTCGGAAAATATGTATGAGGATATAAAAAAGGATGATACTGAAGATTTTCTCTATGAGTATCTCGACATACTTATTCGTGACATGGCTGTTAATGCTCCCAGCTACAAGCAAGCATCGGATGCCAAAGCCAAGATTATGAGCGATAATGAAAAACTTTGGAATGTTGTTGAAAATCATAAAGCATCAGCATTATCTGTCGAAGATGCTGAAATGCTGATAGATTACATTAGATGTATGAAAGACGAGCATTACGAAGCTTCTCTTGCACTATATATGTTGGGTGTAAAAGATGCTATAAACGGCGATTTTACATTAGATTTCAACCCCGATCCCCTTATGAGCCGCAAGGCTTTGGAATTAGTTGTTGAATTAGCACATGAAACAGGAAAAAGTGTTGACGAAATAGTAGATTTTATAACCAAATAATATAAGCAGCAAACAGGCAGCTCCCCAAAAAAGAGTTGCCTGTTTCGTTTTTTTGTTTGATATTATCTTGCAGTATTACTGTGTAAAACTCACATTTCATCCTCATCGCTTTCTTCTTCATCATTATACGGAGTATAACACAGAAGTCCTAAATCTCGTAAAGTCGAACTAAACGCAATGTCAAGGTCATCCTTCAGTTTAGGGTTATACTTTGTTTCATCATCATAATCATAAACATACTGATGTTGCCCCAGACTGCTCATTTGCCATTCAGTTATTCTTGCTGCTTCTGCCTCCCTGTTTAGCACAAACCTATATTCAGGCTCATACATTCTATCTCCGCTGTCATGATAATAATACAAACTAACAGAAAATTCACCGCCGCCAACATTTTCAACAAGCAAGTTATCGTGATATTTTTTTACATACATCATATACGATTTTTCAAGATTTAAAACTTCGGGAAACAATGACATTAGCTTTTGGTAGTTAGATTTTTCAAGTGCGGTATATGGAAGTGCATCAATCGCCGCTTTGCTTGTTGTGCCTTCTTCATCACTTTCTTCCTCGTCATCTGTTTCTTCTTCAACAACCTCGTCTTGCTTATTAAGGTCAAGTTCTTCATTTAGTTGGGCTTGCCTTTTCAGTTTTTCCTTTAATTCTTCATCATGCGGAAACGGCTTTTCATATTCCTGTTTTGCAAGTTCCATATTCTTTTTGTTTTCGGTTAATTTCGCCTGTGTATCTTCAAGCTGTTTATCAAGGGATTTTAGCAAATTATCAAGTTTTACTGTATTGCCGTGTGGACTTGATGAAAGGTCGGTTGTATATTCCAATGCTCCTTTTAACACAAGCCTTGTTTCAAATCTATCCCATACCTTTTCTTGCTTCAAGCTCAACTTAAAGCCTGAATACTCACCGATTTCCTTTTCTTTTTCGCCCATACCAAGAGATTTTGCTAAAAGCATTATGCGTTTTCCGGCTTCTTCACGCTCCGTAAAGGTTTTTCCGTCAACAACTATGCTAAATTCCTCTGAATAGTTACTTTTCCAAAGGAGCTTATCTTTGGTAAGACTTTCAATTCTCTTTTCGTTTCCGGCAATAGCAGTCGGGTATTGGATTGTAAACTTATCTTGCAGGGCATATCTCTGATTATCATAGTTAGCTTTTAACATTTGAAGTCTTGATATAGCAAGGTCAATATCCATTTTTTCCTTTATGCGTTCATCACCTGAAGCTACAGCTTTAAGCTCTGCATAGGTTATAACTGCCTCGTCAATATCCTCGCAAGTTCTCTGCACCGTTTTACCTGATTTAATCTGAGCTATAAATCTCTGTTTTGTTTCTACAAGCTGCCACATATACGCATCAAAGGTATTAGGAGAAACATATCGTCTTATCGCAACATCTTCATTGATATTACCGTTACGAAGTGAACGCCCCATACGCTGTTCAACATCTGAAGGTCGGTACGGGCAATCAAGGTCATGCTCCGAATAAACTCTTGTCTGAATGTTTGTACCAACACCCAGCTTATTAGTAGAACCGATAATAATTCGCTTTTCACCACTTCTCATTTTTGCAAAAAGTTCTTCTCTCTGTGCATCGGTTTTTGCATCGTGAACAAAGCAAATATCTTCTTCCTTAACACCTCTGTTTATAAGCTCTTCCTTTAAGGCATCATACACATTAAATTCTCCGTTAGGTTTCGGTGTTCCAATATCAGAAAATATAATCTGAGTACCCTTAAAAGCGCTACTTGCAACATAATCTTTATACGCATAATCTGCACACATACTAACCTTTGAAGTAGGCGTGTTTTCCTGTTCGGGATCAATAAGCCTTATATCCGTTGCCAGATGTCGGGCTTCATTGGTAAGTTTGAGCATATTATCTTCCCAGCTTTTAACTCTACCCTCATGGATTTCCTTTGCTCTGTCAACATAGCTCATCATAGTCAGCAATGTAAAATCGCTCGGTGGGCAAGTTACAATCTCAATCTCGCCGCCCCTGATTTTAGGTCGAGGAATATCCAAATCTTCATCAGTTATTACATCAGCAAAGTTATGATACATTGCCATAAGTTCAGGCAAGTTCTTGAATTTTGCAAATCGGGTTCTGTATCTGTAGCCTGTACCTTCCGGGGCAAGCTCCAATGATGTTACAACCTCTCCGAAGTGAGCAGCCCACGCATCAAAGTGAACCATTTCCCTGTTTTCAAGTTCTCTCGGATCTAAGAATCTTTGCATTACAAACATTTCCGACATTGAATTGGATATGGGTGTTCCCGTTGCAAACACAACGCCTTTACCCTCGTTTATCTCCTGCATATATCGGCATTTTGTGAGCATATCCGTTGCTCTTTTTGCTCTGCTTTGGTTTATTCCGGCTACATTACGCATTTTAGAGAAGGTCGCACAGTTTTTATAATAATGTGCTTCGTCAACAAACATATAGTCAATACCCAAACTTTCAAAGGTTATCAGAGTATCTTTTTTATCGTTGTTTGCAAGTTCCTTAATCTGCGTTGTCAGGTTTTCTTTCAGCTTTTCCATTTGTCTTATGGTAAAGCCCTGTCCTTCGTCCTCACTCATTGACTCCAATGCTCCGGCGATTTCTGCCACTTGCTGTTGCAAGGTCATTATCTGTCTTTCCTTTGACATAGCAATTCTTTCAAACTGCGAATGACCGATAATAACAGCATCCCATTCACCCGTTGCAATTTTGCTGACAAACTTTAAGCGGTTTTTCTTTTCAAAATCACGGTTGCTTGTAACAAGAATTTTTGCTGACGGATAAAGTCTTAAAAACTCGCTGCCCATTTGTCCTGTAAGATGGTTTGGTACAACAAATATTGCCTTTTGGATATTACCAAGCCTTTTCATTTCCATACATAAAGATGCCATAACAAAGGTTTTACCAGCACCTACCTTGTGGTCTAACAGTTCACAAGTATTGCTCAAAAGACCTCTTGCTACAGCATTTCTCTGATACCATCTTAACTCCAAATCCTCTGTCATACCCTGAAATGTCAGAAAGCTACCGTCATATTTTCTCAGGCGTAGGTTATTAAAGGTTTCGTTGTAGTAATCAACATACTTTTTTCGCCTTTGCGGTTCTTCAAATATCCAATTTCTGAACGCATCCTTTATCTGTGTCTGCTTTTCTCTTGCAAGCAAGGTTTCTTTACTGTTCAGAATGTATTTCGGGTTTCCATCCTCCTGAATTTCCTTATCATATACACAGGTACTTTTCATATTCAGCGTATCTTCAAAGATTTCATAAGCTGTTTTTCTTCCTGTACCAAAGGTTTCTGTAACTGTGACAGATGAACTGTCACGGCTTTTGTTTCTTACAGAGAAGGTGTTTGCAAATCGGTTATATTCAACTGCAATAGCCTTACTGCCGTATTGCTCCGAATATGGGGTTTGGAATACATCATACATAAACTGAGTGTAGTCCTGATTTTCTATCCATGTAACACCGATACTTACATCAATATCTCCGGCTTCTAACCATTCCGGCTGAACCTCGTCAAGTTTTTCTCTGTTATATCCGAAAATTTCAGGATTTGATTCCTCGTAGTCTGCTGCTATTTTCAGCTTTAAGCGAACATCACCCGATAAATACTCGTCTGCTGTTTCAAGGCAATCAACCTCACCGTATTCCTCGAAAAACTCCCGAATACTCATATTAGGTTTCAATGTATGCGGTAATGATGTCGGATTGATAAATACCATTCCGTGAAGTTCCTTATACATATCTGCATACGCTGTGTTTTTATACAGATTACTCATATACTTAAAGTCAACTACACCTTTTTCAGCAAGAGAAACACGCAAAGCATCTGTTGCCGTATCTACAGAGGTAATCGGGATATGCGGTCTGATAGTTCTTTTTGTGAACATATCTGCTTTACTGTAGGTTTTGCTTTCGTCATCATATACTTCCAGAGAACAAATAAGGGGGTAATCGCTGTCATCACGGAATACTCTCTCATTTGCGGAATCGTTGATATTACCGTACTTCTTTTTGAAAGTATCGTAATACTCGTTAAGCTCATATTGAAGCTGTTTTATAATCTGTTCGTCTTTATCCTCCGTCTGTGCATCAATCAGTTTTCGTGTAACCTCTCTTATAGCGTGCATACCCGTAATTCTTTCAAGAGGCTTACCCTCATAGTTCATACGGCGCATAACAGAATTTTCTCTGTAGAATAAGTCACCCTCAACAAAGGTATATGTAAAGTTTCGCACATCAGGATCAGCAGGGATTGTTACTTCTTCGTTGTTTTCTTCTTCTCTTTCATACTCAGGGATTACGGCGTGAAGTGATGAAAGTGCAGTATGTAAATCTTGCCTCAATTCAAGGTCTTTTGTTGCAATCAAATCTGTTGTACTGTTTTCGCCATACCTTGTTCCATACTCCATTTTACCAAGCATCATATACGGATTTTCTTCATAGTATGCGTTTACGGGAATACCGTTATCATCAGCACCGATATTTACCCAATACGGTTCTTCCGATACAATTCTTTCTCTCTTTTGTAAAAAGATAATATCCGTTGTAACACTCGTATTTGCCATTTGCCTGAATGTGTTATTTGGAAGTCTTACAGCACCGATTAAGTCTGCCCTACCACCGAGATATTTTCTCAAATCAGGGTTTTCTTTATCCAAAGTACCTTTTGATGTGATAAAGGCAATAACACCGCCGGGGCGTACCTTATCAAGAGCCTTCGCAAAGAAATAGTCATGGATTAAAAACTTATGCTTATTAAACTTCGGATCGTGAAGTCTGTAATCACCAAAAGGAACATTACCGATAGCAACATCAAAGAAGTTATCCGGGGTTTCTGTTGTTTCAAAGCCCTGTATGCGTATATCCGCATTTTGCTGAAGCTGTTTTGCTATTCTTCCCGAAAGCTCGTCAATTTCATATCCGTACAATCTACTGTTATTCTTCATTTCTTCGGGCATTGCCGCAAAGAACAAAGCCGTACCCATTGCAGGATCAAGCACATTACCGCCCTTAAATCCAAAGTTTTCAAGTGCGGTATATATTTCTTGTATTACCTCCGGGGGTGTGTAGTGCGCACACAGCGTTGAAGCTCTTGCACATTCATATTCGTTCTCGTTCAAAAGCTGCTTTAACTGCATATACTCATTAGACCAAGAAGAATTATTGGGATCAAAGGCTTCTGCAAGACCACCCCAGCCTACATATTTACAGAGTATTTTCTGCTCATCTGCCGTTGCAAGTCTGTTTTCATCCTCAATCTGTTTTAACAGCTTTATTGCCTCTAAATTGGATTGAAATTTTACTTTGGGGCCTCCTGCTCCTATATCGTCACTTGCAGAGTAAGAATAGTCAATACGGGGTATTCTTAATTTTTCAAAATTATCAACCTCGTTTTTAGCAATATCTTCATCAAGATATTCTCTGCTTTCAATAAGCTGTGCAGTCCTTCTTGCAACCTCTGCCCATTTCATACATTCATTATGTATTATTTTCTTTTCATCACGCCATTTAAACTGCAATCCGGCTTTGTTATATGCAAAATCGTATAAATGAAATGCTTTGTGTTCATCATAATATCTACCGCCAAAGCTTGAAAAAGCTATCATGTGCGGATTGTATATATTTTTCAGATATTCAATAAAATCTGCCTGTTGCGGTTTGTCAACCAGATAATGAGAAGCTATTTGTCTTTTCCTCTCATTTTCTCCCTCATCTCCGGCTTCAAGGGGACCTATCAGGATAGCCTCGGTCTTTATTTCTTCAAGGCTTTTAGGTTTAATTTCACCGTTGAATTTAAGCTCGCCCGATTCATCAGTTGCTTCAAGCAGTTCAGCAGGGGCATTTATTACTTCATCAGCGTATGGAATTGTCGGTACAGGGGTAAAAGCCTCAGATACCTTGTCATATTCTTCTCCTGTCATCACACCTGATATAATGTTTGCCTCACGCTCCGAATATCCCATTACATCATTAAGATAATTTCGGTATGCTTTTCTCTGTGCAAGCTCAACCTCTTTTTCAGTCCATTCCTCGTTGTCAACGGTATAGTCCATATAGATTACTGCATCTTTCAAATACATATATCCGTATGTATATACCGATTCCTCATCCCCCTCACCAAAGGTAACATTTACAAACTCAACAGGAGCGTTAAGAAAATCGTGCAGTTCCACATTTCTTAAATTGTTTATTGCCCTTGTTCTGCTGTAAACAAAAGGAATGTCAAATATCTCATACAGAGGTAAATTTTCTTCGTAATCATTTGTTATATCACGAACCAATACCTCTTGTTTGTTTTCGTCAAAATTTAATACAGCATAGCGTCTATCAGCTATGCTAAATTCATCATCAACATATATTTTTTTGTTGCCGGAATAATGCTCGTCATATTCGTCCTCAGACATTATTTCTGCCTCTGCCAATGCCTCTTTATGGGTGTAGCCTAAAAAGTCCATTAAATAGTCTTTATATGCGTTTTTACGCCCATCTGCAAGGTCTTGTTCAGTCCATTCTTCTTTAGGGGCAAAATTTAATAAAAATCTGCCTGAATGAACCATTGCATAAGGAAAATAGAATGTTCTTCCGTCATATTCCTTTGACAGCATTTCAATCTCACAGTTTAAAAATTCCTCTTTGGTATAGGTTCTTTCAAAGTTTGTATTTCTTAAAGCCTCCTGAATATCAGGTATAGGTGCTTCTATAAAGGTTGATTTACTTGACCAAAGCTGCGGATGGATATTACCGTCATAAGTTATATCCAGCAAATGCACATGATCCTCGTCAATTCTTGTTATCTTATATTTACGGTTCTGATATTCAACACGGTCATCTACATGAATTTCAGGAATAACATTTTCAGGCGGTTGTGCAAGTTCAGCAGTATTAAGTTCTTCCCACGATACACCCTCAACCAGAATATATGTATGCGGTGATACATAAAACTCCGTATTACCTATATCGGTTTCCTGTGCTTCTTCATTACTATCCAGAACTTCATATACTTTGCCTTTGTATGATATGAAATCTCCGTATTTGAATTTAGGCTTTATTGTTTCAGGCTGTTCCTCTGTTTCTTCTACAGCTTGCGTTTCAGGTGTATAGTATCTGCCCTCGTTGATTGCATCCTGAACATATTTAGCAAAATTGTTCCAAGTAATACGCTTTTCATCTTTTCTGTCACCCTTTAATTCGTGATATTCAATACCCTTTGAATCAGACATCCAAGAGAAATATATACCGTTTACATCAACACCCGAACCACGCACTCCATATACATTTTTCAAAAATTCTGCTCTGTCTTTCCACTTAACATTGTTTTCAAAGAACTCATATATCCGTTTGTGGCTTTCATCAGATAAACTGCCCTGCTCAACGATTTTTGCAATGATAATTTCGTCAATGTCAACATTGTTTTCAGGTTCTTTTTCTTCATTTTCAGTTTCAGGTTTTATCTCTTGTTCTGCACCGAATAAAGACAACTGTGCAGAATCGGCTTCAACATTTTTCCTTGCACTTTTTCTTATATTAGCCGATATACTTCTTTTAACAGATGCAGGGGGTTCAGGTTTAGGCTCAATATTATTCTTTTCCTGTATAGCTTTCTCTCTGCGTTCTTTGGCAAGCTGATTTAAGGTTGTTGCACATTCGCTCAAAAAGTCCTGTGCAATAATGGTTGCACAGTTTCCCATTCGATATAAAAGAGCTTTATTGTTATAGTCTGATATATCCTCAAATCGTCCGTCAAGACCGCTTGTATCAAATCCGCATCGTGAATACATCATATACAAGGAACTTTGCCATATCATAACATCAACTTTTGATTTTAATTCTTCATCAGTTTCAATTTCATACAACGGTGAACCCTGCATATTTCTTTTGATACCCTCATAAAATCCGGGGCGAATTTCGCTTACTCTCCGCATTGCTTCAAGACTTATATATGCTTCAAGTGAATCCGCATCCGGGTGTCTGCTTTCCTTGAGTCTTGCTAAAAGCGGTTCGCTATTTTCAGGTGTAAGCCTCCATAAACGGGGATATGTTTTTTCATCACCTTTTGTATCAGAAACATCAATCAAATGACGAAGCTGCGGTTTTGCCGACATTACATCAAAGACTGCTATCTTTGTGTGTTCTGCATTTACAGTTCTGCCGATTCGGTTTTCCCATATTTCCTGTTCAGCAAGCATTGTTGCCTCTCTGTTCTGACCGTAAATTTGCAGGGCATTGTCAAAATTATATTTATATATCCGTGATGCAAATTTCAGATAATCTTGCCACGCCTCACTACTTTGTGTTACCTCATGGCTTATTTCATCAAAAAGCTCCCAAATGGCTTTTATCTTGCCCATTTCTGTTCCTCCTTTCGCATAAAATGCAAAAAGAGCCGGAAAACATCAGCATTTAATCTGACATTCTCCGGCTCAATATAATATACTTTCGTAAAGTTTTTTAGGTATTGTTGGGGCTGATACCTTTCGGGGCCTGCTCGTAACATTCCAGCTACCGCCCCTGTTGGTATATACATAATTCCACCCACTTGCTACAAGGCTTGTTCCGGGTTCTGTTTCAAGTATGTATGTAATAATCCGTTTATACCCCAATTCTCTTGCCGCCCTTCTGCAAGCAGAATAAAGCATACTGCAAGCGTTTTTAGTTTCATCCGTACAACAACGCAATACCTCAACGGTGTTGTATTGGTCTATCCGTCTTGCTATCGGTCTGCCGACTATAGCAACACCGACTAATTTTTCATAAGAAAAGCATCCGATTGAAAATCTATGTCCTGTAACGGGCTTATGATGCCTATGATACCGACTCACAAACTCGTTTGCTTCTCTTAACTCTATGTGCTTTATTTGTAACACATTATTTCTCACTTCCTATACTTATCAATTAAATAATCTCTTAAACCAATATCAGATGTGTATTTGATTAAATCATCAACATACTGCTGATGTGTTTTAAAAAACGGGCATTTCTTTTTCTTACAAAGCATTTCCGTCAATACCCTGCATTGTTTAGGGTGATAAGCAAAGCAGTTTCTTTGTTCTACAATTTTATTTTCCATAATCGCCTCGTCCTTGTTATTTGATGATAAAACAAAACCGCCCCGAAGGGCGGTAATGAAGATTGTTATTAACTTTTATTTTGCATTTAGAATGAGTTTCCTTGCAACCGTGAAATAGCTTGCACTCACCGATGGCATATCTCTGTAGCAGTTATCAATCTGCATCTGTTCCTCATAGTTAAAGGATGAATCTACAGTCTGATATATTCTTTCATAGGCTTCTTCGATTGCCTTTCTGCTATCCTTCGTACCATTAGCTACATCGGTAATAATGTCTGCTAACAATACCTTTAACTTTTCCTCGGCTTTTATGAAAAATTCAGGGTGCATATACATATCTCTGTACTGAAAGATTGCGTTTCTTGAAATATCCGCTAATACTCCGTAGCCGTAGCCGTTTGTTTCGTTATTTATTACGGCTTTGAAAATCCTGTTATATGCTTTCCCTGCAGCATCACCATAACCAAGTCCGTTTTGAACCTCGGTCAATATGTCGCTTATGAGATTTTCAGCTATAATCACACTTTCGTTATCCGCATAAAATGGTACTGCTTCTTTAGGTACTTCGGCAGCGTATGCCGTAGTCATAGTCATTAACATTGCAAAAATAATTGTAAATATAATGTTTTTCCTCATATTAAAAGTCCTCCTAATCTTTGTTTCATCATCATTTTGATTTTTACTATCTCGGTTGATACACAAACTCACTTAAAACGATACTCTCTGCTTCAGCCTGACAAGTGTTATATTTCTTTGTCCTCGCCATAGTGTCTGATTTATCATAATCTTCTTTTTTCATCAGCTTTTCGGTAAGGTCTTTTACTTGCCTGTATGCTTCTTCATTTACTTCATGCATGAGAGGCATTAAATCGCCACTCATTCTGAGTTCAGCATATCTTTCAGGGTGTTCGTCTTTAAGGAAATTCAAGCACATCTGTCCGTATTTTCCAAGCGGTGTTGTATCAGCTTCGGGTTTCTTTGATATTTGCAAATCAGGGTATTTTGCACCTTTTACATTCTTATACGCAATATCTAATGCTTTCATAAGACAACCTCCTTATTCAATTTCTCCGCATTGTGTGTATTCATCTTCATCTTCTTCATCAGCAGTTTTTTCCTGTAGATGTTCAAAATACATTTCCAATGCTTTTTCAATAGTTTCTTCAATTACTTCTGTATCTCTTACCCCCTCAAAGAACTTTGAAAATCTTGCAGTCTTAATTGATGTTATGGGCTTATGATGTTTGACTTCACTTTCAAATATATCTTCAAGGGAAGTAAAATTCAGACTGTTTACATTATAGCTTTTTACAATTTCATCAGCGTGTTTACCGTTGATTTTATAATTTGTTTCTTTCAGGAAGTTTGCGACAACCGCCTGTGCATCCTCGTTTAGTGCCGTTAATTTCACGGCTGCATCAAGGGCAATTCTTTTTACCCCTGTGAATGTAATCAAATCATCAGAAAGCTCTGCGGTTCTCAAATACCGATACATCTGTGTTCGGGATTCACCGTATTTCTTTGCAAGGACATCAAGACTGTCAACCTTTTCTCCGTCAGCTTGCAAATCACTTCTTTCACCTGATTTCTTTTTCATCACATCATACTGTTGTCTGTAGGCTATAACCCTTTCTTTGAATGATATATCACGGTTTATAAGGTTCGCCTCGGTCAAGAGCATTATAGCATCTTCTTCGCTACATTCCCTCACTTCGGCAGGAACGGTTGTAAGCCCTGCCTCTCTTGCACATCGCCAACGGTTTTCACCTGATATGATTTCATAAATATTAGGTGTTTCCGTCACTCTCAAAGTAAGCGGTGTGATGATACCATTTTCTATGATACTGTCAATCATAGCCTGTTTCTTTTCGCCTGTGTATGGCTCAAATTTATTATGCTTTGATGGTATGATATTTTCAATCGGGATTTCAGTTGTCTTTTCCTGATTAACTGCTTCTGATTCTTGCTTTGCACCGAACATAGCCGATATATCAGCCTGTTCATCAGCACTTATTTCTTCATCGAATACAGGATTATCCGCATCCATTTGCAGTTTCTTTAATGCCATATAGTTCCATTACCTCCTTTGCAAGTTCCTGATAATCAACCGATGCTTTATTATTCGGCTTATACTGAAACAAGGTTTTTCTTACTGCCGGAGTTTCAGCAACGGTGGTTGATAATCGGATTTTTGTTTTTAGTATAGGTACACTTGTTATGCTTTCAGTTTTTTCGCATACAAGTTTTGCAATGTTTGTTGTGGGTGAATAATAGGTCAATAAAATTCCTGTTACACTCAACTTTGGATTTATCTGCATCTGTGCAATCTTTATGTATTTAATCAAATCCGCAAATCCGTCAAGTGATGAAAAGTCATTCGATTTTATTGGTACAATAACACCGTCTGCCATTGATAGTGCATTAAGTGTCATAAGTCCTACGCTCGGTGGGCAATCAATTATTATGAAGTCATAATTGTCCTCAATATCCATAAGAAGTCTTTTCAAGATTGTTTCTCTAAAAGATGCCCCTGCAATGGCTATCTCCGTATTAGTAAGCCGACTGCTACTGCCAATGAAATCAATTCCTTCTTCTGATGTGTATATACATTCCGAAACATTTGCCTCGTCAGCATTTTCCATCAGGTTACTTATTGTTTGTGTTAGCTTCACGCCTGTTGGCGTTAAAATCTGTGTTGCATTATGTTGTGAATCAAGGTCAAGCACAAGCACTTTCTTGTTTGCTCTTGTCAAAGCGGATGCCAAGTTGACTGCCGTAGCTGTCTTGCCGACACCACCTTTCTTATTGCAAATTGCTATTGTTTTTGACATACTTTAACACGCCCTCTCATTACTTATTTTTAGACTTATAAATTAAATAGTGCTTGCCCAATTTTCAAAATGAAAAAGGGACAAGTTCCGAAACCCCCGATATTACGGGGTTTTCTTCCCTTGTCCCTATTATAGCATGTTCATATATGTAAATATCAAAATCGGCAAACTAATCTTTTATTTTGTTTTAAGGTTTAAATACTTCAACTTATCTTTTTACAACCTGAGAAATTATATTATAATCATTGGTAAGTATTGTATCAATACCCATTTCTAAAAACTTCTTTGTTTCATCTTCGTCATCTGACCAGAACACATTGCAAATGATCCCGTGTTGATGAGCTTTGTCTATCATTTCCTGATTAAAATATGGTTTGAAAAGTTGTACCTTTTCACAACCAAACTGAATAGCTCTGTCAACTATGTCCCAGGGTCTGTCATGCAAATGACCGACACATACTGCAATTTCAGGAGCATATTCTTTAAATTGCTTAATCTGGCTATCGGTTTCCAACATAAAATACACATATTTTTCGCAATTATATTTTCTGACTTTGTCAACAATTTTTTTCATTATATCAGTGGGATATTCATCAGTATGGGACAAAGGTTTCACATGCACATTCATAATAACATGTCCCGAAAACTTGCGAAGAATATCTTCAAACGTCAAAATCTTCATACCTTTGAATCTCTCACCGAATTTGATTCCAAAATCAAGCTGTCTCAGTTCATCCAAAGTATGGTCTGCTATAACCCCTTCTCCGTTACTTACTCTTTCAAGATTTCTGTCATGGCTTGAAACAATTTCCCCATCCTTTGTCGGCCATAAGTCAAGCTCAATTTCATCAGCACCCATAGCAACCGCCGCACCATAAGCAGGCATACTATTTTCAGGAGCTATCGTACTGAATCCTCTGTGTGCACATACTCTTGGATACTTCATTGTTTTATCATCATTTACAATAGCACTTCCGGCAAATCTGTACTGCCACGGTTTTCTGCCGAATTCTATATATTCATAATGAGGAGCATCTGGATTTCCAAAGCCTGCAGGTTTATAATATTTGTCTCCAGGGTCAAATTCAACTGTTTCCATGCCAAATCTACCCTTCATATTTATTAGCACTTTTCCATATGGAGAGACAACCATACTTGCACCACAAATATCAGAGTTTTCATCAAAGCTTACCGATGAGCGGATTACATAGGCATTTGTATTGTACGACAAAAATCTGCACATGGTTTCAATAGCATCATGGCTATCGCTTCTCTGCAAAGAACAACCTATAATAATGTCTACGTTTTGTCTTGCGATATTTGCGTAAGCCTCATAGAAATAAAAATCATAGCAGGTCAAAAATCCGTATCTTAGCCCATCTATTTCAATTACGTAAGGTTCAGAATATTCAAATGTATAATCAGAATCAAGTTCCAATGTGTTAAGTTCAAGCGGCGGCAAATGTTTTTTGAAATATTGCCCTACAAGTTTTCCTTCTTTATTATATATATAGGTTGTATTTCTATAGTTACCATTAATTTCAAACAAAGCATTAACAAAAACAATCGCATTACATCTTTTGGCTGTTTCAATACACTTGTCTAAAAGAATATTTATGTACTTTTTGTGATAAAAAATTGTTTCTTCTTTAGTAGCAGTTGCACATGGAACATCGCTGTATTCCGGCAATACTATGATATCAATAGAATCATCACACTTGTCGAGTAAATTTATTTTATACTCAAAGTATTCATCAGAATGCGAAACATCTCTCGAATATGGTGGTTGAATTATACATGCTTTCATTCTATTTTCTCCTTTATACATATTAATCTATAAAATTCCGCAAGATTTGACATAATCAGACATAGTTCTTACTCGTGTGAAGTCAGGATTAAAAAGCACGCAACAAAACTGTTCCAATCATAATTTTTCAATTCGTGTGTTTTCTTGATTTTTGTATATTATCAATTTAGAGAACAAAAATTCAAGAACAAAATTTGAAAGCATTGTTACCGCTAAAATTATGTAATCATTAATCTTCGCTGTTTCTGCCAGATGTCCAAGCCACGTTGACACAGGGGTGAAGACAGCATAAAATCCAAATAACTTTATCATTGCAATTGAAACATTTGCAGCAGACTTAAATGTGTATCGTCTGTTAAATGTGAAATTCCAGATTATTGATAAAACAAGGGATGTACAGTAGGCTGGCCAATACCTCCAACCAAACAGTTCATTGAATATAGCAAATGATACAACTTGTATTATCCCTGCTGATGCAGAAAATAGTGTAAATTTTAACATTTGAAAAACTGTTTCCTTCTTCATTTGTATCTCCTTTTTATATGCTGACTTTATTTGTTAATTCTAAGTTTCGACTCGTGTCAAGTCAGGAGAACAGTGAATAATAAGAACCATCACGAAATATAACGAAATCAAAGATTTCTATATTTCGGAGAACCTTGATACTCGCAAGCTCATATTAGGACCTACTAACTTTTCCCTATTTTTTCAACTGTTTTTCCTTAATCACTTTTCCTTAGAACACGCGAGAATATTGGATTTTCTCGCATCCGATAGTATATGTAAATATCAAAATCGGCAAACTAATGTTTAAAATTGTATAGACTTGACGCGAGCGATTCTATGTCAAGACAATAGAACCGTCCCCTTGTCTTTTTACCCTTGTCTTTCTTTAACAATTTTTATCTATAAAAGAAATTATTTCTTCTGAAATCATTTCATAACCTTCCGTAGTAAAATGCACACCATCTTCTGACAAAAGTTCTTTGTTTTTCTCTGTTAGTGTATATAAATCAATAACCGGCAAATTATATTTCTCTGCTATTTTTAAAGTTGCCTGATTACGAAGTTTTACTCGTTCCAATCTTTTCTTATCACGGATATATGTTGTAAGCAGAAGAAATAATGGCAATTCTGAGTATTCATCTAATAAAAATCTGACCATTTCCTCATAATATTCAGCATATTCACTGGTGTCTTCCAAATGGAAGCCGTGAAGACCATTATTAAATAAAACCAAGTCTATTTTGGGAAGCTGTAATCCAAACAAGCGAACGGCTTTCTTGAGGAAAGGATTATCCAATGCTTTAGACGACCCAAATCCATCAAACAGAATTTTCCCTTCTGTCAACCTGGTTGCAGTTGTTCTTGTTCCGCAGGATATTGAATCTCCAATATAAAAAACTCTCCTACTTTCGTGGTTATCAGTGTTATCTATCCACACATTATCCCACTCGTATTTTTCTAACGCCGTTTTTCTGTCTTCCTTTTCATAAGTAAAATTGCTCATTTTTAAGTCCTCCTTATTTTTACATCGTATTTAATCTCTAATTGACAGAACATCTGTATTACTCGTGTCAAGTCAGGATTAAAGAATACTATTCTCCGATAGATTGTTCTAATAACTCCACCGCTTTTTCTATGCATTCATCGCAGGAGCAAAGCTGTTTATTTTTTATTTCTGCACAAATAATGGTTCCCACTTCGTTCTCAAATTTTTCCATAAGAATACGGGCAGTATTATAGCTTTCTTTTTTATTTGTTTCGGGAAGCTTTTCTATACCATAGCTTTTAATTGCCCCTGCCACAAAAACCATTGCGCTTACTGCACCGCAAACGCCCTGTGTACCGCCCATTCCTCCGCCAAAGGCTTCGGCCATTCTGAAAAGTGTATCCTCGCTATATCCTAATTTTTCTGCAAACACGCACGCCACCGCCTGTGCACAGTTGCATCCTTTTTTATGATTTTCCACTGCTTTTTCTCGTCTGTTCATTTCAGAAATTTCCTTTCATCCGTACTATTATAGCAGGAGAGCGCAAAGTCCCTCCCCTACAAACCTTTAATTATTGATTCATTATATCATATTTTTCCCAACGAAACAAGTTAAATAAAAAAGCTCATCTGGCGATGGGCTTTCAGCGTGTCGATAAACCTATCGGCACGCTGGCAGACTGGGAAAAAGGAAGGTAAATCT
Source organism: Clostridia bacterium (assembly GCA_017505525.1). GTDB lineage: Bacteria > Bacillota > Clostridia > UMGS1883 > UMGS1883 > UMGS1883. The sequence goes on along the minus strand of JAFVPB010000039.1, from coordinate 13,235 downwards.
GTTCAATACAAGCTCGTCGGCGTACGATTGTACGGTAGAGATTGTATTGGACAGAAGCAAGCAAAAGTCCCTGAAAACCACGTTTTCAGGGACTTTCTTAACTTTTAATTTTTTGATAAAAATTATATTGTTAACGGTTCGTCGAGGACGCCGAACCCTACAAATTTATAAAATTATAATTTTGCTTGTGGTTGACCGACTTTTTCGACGGTCTGAAAGCCCATCTGGCGATGGGCTTTTTTATTAGTCTGTTAAATTATCAAAGTATCCCTGAACTAAAACAATTGGAGTTCCCTTATCTCCCGAGCCACTTGTAAGGTCGCAGAGAGAACCGATTAAGTCGGTTAATCTTCTTGGGGTTGTACCCTGAGAAGCCATATTTCCAACAAGGTCGTTATCCTTTTTCTTGATTGCGCCTTCGATTGCTTTCTTAAGTTCTTCGCCCTTAAGGTCTGCAAAATCGTTATCTGCAAGGTATTTAAGCTTTAATTCATTTGGTGTGCCCTCGAGCCCCTTGGTATATGCAGGAGAAACAACAGGGTCTGCAAGCTCCCAGATTTTACCCACAGGGTCTTTAAAAGCACCGTCGCCATACACCATAACCTCGATATTTTTTCCTGTGCGTGCTTTAAACTGTTCCTGAATGCTGTAAACCATATCAAAGCATTCCTGTGGGAAAAGCTTAACAGTTTCTTCTGTAGACTTGTTTGAACCAAGCAAACCGTATTTTTCGTTATATCCGCTTCCGTCTACAGAACTGTTTAAGATTTCATCCAATCCAACAACGCATTTAGCACCTGCACCACGAAGAATTCTCTTTGTGCGAACGCGTGAGTGAATATCGCAGTTAAGAACACAATCGGTATATTTTAAAATTACACGCGGATCGTTTGCAAGAATAATTTCTGCTTCTGCTCCGCAAGACTGAATTAATTCTTTATAGTAGCTTACATAGTCAACACCTGTGAAAGGATGGGGATTCTGACCGAATAATTCACGATATTTTTCTTCTGTTAAAACATCAGAATATGGGTTGATGCCTGCTTCATCGAGCTGATCGAGAGATACAAGAGCATTACCAACCTCGTCGCTTGGGTAGTTTAACATAAGAACAATTTTCTTTGCGCCCTTAGAAATACCACGCAAACAAATAGCAAAACGGTTACGGCTGAGAATTGGGAAAATAACGCCTATTGTTCCTCCGCCAAGCTTAGCCTTAACATCTTTTGCGATTGCATCAACCGATGCATAATTTCCCTGCGCACGTGCTACAACTGATTCTGTTATAGCCACAACATCACGCTCGCGAAGGTCGAAACCTTCTGCCTCTGATGCTTCTATAACGCTATCTACAACAATACTTGCAATATCGTCTCCCTCACGGATAATGGGGCAACGAACGCCTCTTGATACTGTACCTGTTCTTCTTTCCATAATTTTTCCTCCTACCTATTGACTTTAACTGTCAATATTATTATAATACAACTGAATGCATAAGTAAAATAGATATATCTTACAACAGTGATAAGGAGAGCTTATATGAAAACAAAACTTGACTATTATCGCATTTTTTACGAAACGGCTCGTTTTGCATCATTTTCAACTGCAGCACGCCATTTGTATATATCGCAATCCGCTATCTCGCAGTGTATATCTCAGCTTGAAGAAGATCTTGATACTCAGCTTTTTATCCGTTCACGCCGCGGGGTAGCACTCACTAAAGAAGGGAAGCTTCTTTTTCAGAAAGTGGAGAGTGCTATTCAGGCAATAGAACAGGGAGAAACGCTTCTTGCAAGGCTTCACAAACTTGAAAGCGGTTCTTTGATTATTGCCGCGGGCGATACCATCACGCGCGAGTATCTTCTTCCTTATCTTGAGCAGTTTCACAAAACATATCCAAATATCAGAATTGAAATGGCAAACTCCTACTCGCACCATATGTTAGAGCTTGTGAAAGAAGGTAAAGCCGAGCTTGCCTTTGTTAATCTCCCTGCAGAAGACGACGAGCTTTGCATTGAGCCTTGCCACAAAATTCACGATGTTTTCGTTTGCGGTCCCGATTATAATGCAAAGAAAAAATATACCTGGGAAGAAATTGCAAACGAGCCTCTTATTCTTCTGGAAAAAAATTCGTCATCACGAAATTATATAGATAAAAATTTTGCAAAGGAACGTATAACCTTAAATCCGCAGATAGAAATTGCTGCGCACGAGCTTTTAATTCAGTTTGCATCAATTCATCTTGGTGTATCGTGCGTTGTTAAAGAGTTTTCAAAAAAGGAGCTTGAAAAAGGATTAATAAAAGAAATGAAGCTCTCACCCCCGCTTCCTTCAAGAAGCATTGGCTATGCTTATCTGCGCCACAATCCTTTATCATTTCCTGCACAAGCATTTTTAGACCTTATAAAAAGGGATGTTTAAATTCTCCAGACCGCAAAAAGGCGAAAGTTATTATGATTAAAAAGATGCAAATAATTAATTTTCATGAGTTTGGTTGAAAATCTCATTTTATTCAATTTTTCCTTTTTATTAACCCTTTTTGCTACGAACAAACTTCGCCTATCCCCTGAAAAAGGGATGTTTAAAAACTTTTTGTTTTTAAACATCCCTTTTTATATTCATCGATTATTCATTTTCAAAAAGCGGAGTTGAGAAATATCGCTCGGCAGTATCGGGAAGAACTGTTACCACAGTTTTACCTTTTCCTAATTTTTTTGCAAGCTTTTTAGCTGCTGCAACATTTGTTCCGCTTGAAATTCCGCACATTATTCCTTCTTTTTTAGCAAGCTCGCGAGAGGTTTTAAGCGCCTCTTCATCACTTATTATACAAATATCGTTATATATATTCTGATTAAGAACATCAGGAATAAGTCCGTCGCCTATTCCCATCTGTATGTGTGTGCCGATAGAGCCTCCTGCAAGAATTGCCGCATTTTCAGGCTCAACCGCCCATATTTCTATATCGGGGTTCTGCGCCCTTAAAACCTCACCTATTCCGCTGATTGTGCCGCCTGTTCCTATCCCCGAGCAAAATCCGTGAATAGGGCCTGCTACCTGTTCAAGAATCTCCACACCTGTGTGATGCTTATGAACAAGCGGGTTTGCGGGATTTTCAAACTGCTGCGGAACAAAAACCTTATCGTTTTCTTTTGCCATATTCATTGCAGTCTGCAAGCACTCGTCTATACAATCGCCAATGTTTCCGCTGTCGTGAACAAGGATAACCTCTGCCCCGTAATGGCGCACAAGCTTTCTTCTTTCCTCACTTACTGAATCAGGCATAATTATAATAGTCTTTAAGCCAAGCACGGCACCGCAAAGGCTGAGGCCTATTCCCTGATTTCCGCTTGTAGGCTCAACAATTATAGTGTCCTCTTTTATTTTGCCTGCATTCATAGCATCCATAATCATATTGTATGCCGTTCTTGTTTTAATCGAACCGCCAACATTAAGCCCCTCGAATTTAACGAGTATATCGGCTGAATCCTCGTCTGTCATCTTATTAAGTTTTATAATCGGGGTATGCCCTATTGTTTCCAGAATATTATTATAAATCATACTAAACTCCTATATCAATAATAAACACTTTCAAGTGTAAGACCACACGCTGGAAGTGTTTCGCCAGAAAGCGACCTTTCTTTTAATTTAAATACTTCATCTATCACTCCAGCCTCTTTTTTCCCTGTTCCGATTTCAAAAAGAGTTCCTGTGATAATTCTTACCATATTGTATAAAAATCCGTTTCCGTTAATTCTTATAGTAATTATACCACTTTCTTCCAAAATGTCTATACTATTTATTGTTCTTATTGTAGATTTTTTTGTTTTTTTGACGGAACTGAAGCCTATAAAATCGTGTGTACCCAAAAGTTTAGCCGCTGCGCGCTTCATTTTTTCAACATTTACGCTGTCTTCTGTATGATAAACATATTTTCTGTTAAACACACTCGGCTTAACCGTTGCTATATTATATTCATAAGTTTTCGATTTGGCATTAAGTCGGCTGTGAAAACGTTCATCTTCTATTTTGGCATTAATAATTCTTATATCCTCAGGAAGGTATTTGTTGAAATAATCTTTAATTTCCTCGGGGTGCATATCTATCTCGCACTTAAAGTTTGCAACCTGGCCCTTTGCGTGCACGCCTTTATCCGTTCTGCCCGAAGCAAAAATCTCCACCTTTTTTCCGCAAAGTTTAAAAAGAATATTTTCAAAACGTTCCTGAATGGTATTGGGCGTGTTTCCCTGCTTTTGCCATCCGTTATACCTTGTACCATCGTATTCAATTAAAAGAGCGTAATTAATCATTACATCCTCCGCAATTAATATTCTTTTTCCCCTGATAAAATCATCATTTTATCTTTATTTGGGATTATTTCTTTTTCAACAACCTCTCCCCAGTTTTCGGGCTTAACCTCTTCAAGCGAAATAGAAATTGCTTCCTGAGGGCAACCCCAATACTCTAAAAATATTTCGTTGATTTTATCAACAACAGTCTTTTTTATTTTTTCGTCTTTAGGATAACATTTAATTTTAATATATGGCATATAACCTCTCCTTTAATCATTAGTTTAATCAGCATCATCTTCAAGTGCTTCTATATAAAAACTTACCGGTCTGAATCCGTCATTACACGAAATCATTGCCGAAGTCTTATTTTTCATCCAGCCATCGTATAAGTTTTCTGCCCCGTGAGATAAAGCCATCACGAAAGAAGACATACTCTCCCACGCACTTGAGCACAAACCTTCAGGTTTTTCCCATCCGTTTGATATAAAAATCTGCCCCTCTTTTAAATCACAGGCGTGCTCTATTGGGTTTTCATATTTTTCTATCAAATCATCGTAGCGTGATATTTTCATAACTGTTATACGGCATTTTTTCATATTTTAATCTCCTTTAAAAGGCTTCATTTTATCTACTGTGTGCATTTTTTGCAGGGTGTAAGTCCCGCATTCACTGCATCTTGCAGGTTTATGCTATAGCTGTTTTTTCCACCGCATTCAGCATCGAAATGATACCTTTTCCCCGTTGGTGTGCGGTACACGCCTGTTTTTATATTGTTTGTTACGCTCTCATTAACAAAAGAAGAATTCAGTTCTTCTCCCAAAGTACAACTTGCCCCTGTTTTATAATCAATTGTAATTCCCGGCTGAACATTGTAACAATACACACAAAACGATATTCCCTGCCCATTATCTTCAACTGAATATGCTTCTAAAAGCACTCCGTCTGCCACAAGATTATTTTCTGAAAACACAGGTGTTGAGCGATATACCACATTGTTATTCGTTCTTTCAACGTAGTCGTCAATCATATTTTCAAAAGGAAGCATTCCCTGAATGTTCAGGCTTCTTGTTCCTGTAATCAAATTGCGTTCATTCGCATTTTCACCGGTAAGCTGAAAACCGATAAGATGACATCTGTTATACAGATATCCTCCCTCAACATTTGTATACTTAGCATTAATCCATCCCGTAGGGGTTACTGAACTTATGCTTCCCCTTTCCTCTGTTGGCATAATATCTGTTCCTACAGAGGCCATTGCAACATCACAACGCCCAAGTTCATCAAGATCGGCATAAAACTCAAAAGAAGCCTCTATTATTTCATATTCCCTGAAGAAAGGTTTGTTGCCATTAACCTCTGCATATGGACTACCACTATACTGAGGAACCAGATTTTTAACAATTAGGTATTCTGCTTCATCAAATCCGTTTGTAATTATGTAAACTGTGCGCGTATCGTTTTGCCAACCAACTCCTAAATTAAAGCTTTCAGCTATAAAACGAATCGGCAGCATTGTACGTCCGTTTATAACCGTTGGCGCAACATCAAGAATCGTTACATTGTTATTAAAATAAGCAATTGGGCTGTCAATAGTAAGCTTAATAACGTCTTCATCCAATGTAAGCGTTACTGTTTTCGTGGTATTATCCCAGGCTACAGTGCCACCAAAAGCCTCAATAATAGCCCTTATGGGCACAAGTGTTCTTCCTCCGCTTACAATTGGTACAGTATTATTTGCTCCATCTATTTCCAACGAAATACCGTTAACGTGCATTATGGGATTATCAATCTGCAAGCTTACCACAACATCTTCCTGCGTGGCAGCTAATGTATTTTTATCAATGCAGAAAACAAGCAGAATAGCTAAAATCATTCTCAATATTACTTTATTACTTTTCATTATATTCACCATAATTCTTATCAATAGTTATGTAAATAGCATCATTTGCAAAAATCGTGATGCTGGCACAAAACATCATTAATACTACAATAAAAAATCCAACTAATTTTTTTCATCTTCAAACACCTCTTAATTTAATCTTTATTTTATACACTTGTTAAAAGAAAAGTTTTCTTTCCATAGTTTCGCGTGCGGTTTTATTAATAGCAAGATAAAACAGCAATCCTCCAAGCAAAGCCAAAACTGCAAGAGGATAAAACGACCATCCGAAAAACGCTATATTAAATGTACGCGACATAAGAAATTCTATCAATAGAATAAATACGCCTGTAAGAGTAAATGCACCGCCCCATATATAGAGCTTTCCTTTTTTAAGATAAAAAAGAAGGGTTACAACCGCAGTTGCAATAAATCCCAAACCACCTGCAACAGGAAATGCAAAAGTTAAAAACCATTCTCCGCCTGTAATAAAATTTATATACAGGAGATATATTATTGCACCTGCAAACACACACGGTGTGAAAACAACAGGGTTGGGCTTTTCAAACCACATAGGAAGTGCAAACGCTATATATCCTAAAACTAGTGCTCCGAAAACATATCCAAACCATTTAATCTCTCCGTCAAAATGGAAATCAGCAAGAAACGATACAACAATCGGAATTAAAAACATAATTATAACTGCACCGTTAAAAGTATTCGAGCGATGTTTTATTTTAGGCATTATTCCCTCTGGATACAAACGCTCTTTTTCATCAATCACTATATCGGGATGATACACTTTTGTATCACAAAGCGGACAAACCTTCTCACTGCTTTCAAGCTTCGCTCCGCATTTTATACAATACATTTTAATTCTCCTTTCTGTTGCTTTCTAATGTTGCTTCTATCCCCATCTCCCTTAAAACAGAGTGGAAATGCCGCTCAAGGTCAGGAGAAGATATATTTCTTATAAAATTAACATACACCGTATCTTCATACGTCAGTACACCGCAGTTGTAAGGTGCTGCCGCCTGAACGCCAAGAATAAAATCCATACGGGTTACGTATTTTTTCATAATATCAGGAAGCTTTACAAGACCTAAATTAGAAAGATTAAGGCAGGCTTTTCTTTCACCCACACTGTCGAACACTGCTTTCATTACAATGTTTTTAATAGGCAACGGCACAACTCTTAAAAATAAATTTTTTTCATCCTTAACGTTTGCCGCTATCACTCGTGCCATATGCTTTGCAGTAACTTCTGTTCCCATTTTATGATAAATCACTTTAATTATTTCATCAAAGGTAAAATCACCAAGTCTTGGGTCAATCTCGGGAATTGTGAACATTGCAAAGTTGCGAAGCGTATTACAAGGAAACAGGCTTCGTAAATTTACAGGTATTAAAAGCTTTACAGGCTTCTGTTTTTTTAAAGATGGTGTTTTCTCTTTCTGCATATTTAAAAGAGCTTTCATCATTACGGCACTTAAAAATATAGTAACAGTGGTATTATATTCATGTGCTTTATCCAAAATATCTTTAACAGGCAATTTAAAACACGTAAGATTTAAAAAACCTTTAGGCTCAGGTGTCCCCTCCATATGCCAGGCATTTGTATCTTTCCTGTTAAGAGGAACAGTGTTTGCCACTTTTAAGAAACAATCCTCAATCTCCTCTCTGCGAGGTTTTTCTTTTCTGTCGACAATTCCGTATTCACAAGGAACATTTATTCCATATTTCTGTTCTATATATTCACACACTAAGTTCTTTAAAAATACAAGTGCTCCTGTGCCATCAGTAAGAGAATGGAAAAATTCAACTGCAATACGGTTTTTATATACAATCACGCGAAAAGCACACTCACGGATTTCCTTTTTATCCATATATGTAAGCGGATAGCTATATTCATCAACAATTTCAGGCGGCATCTCAAGCTCCTGAAGATAGTACCAGAATACACCTTTTCTAAGCCTTGCAGCAATTGTTGGAAATCTTTTTACAACAACTTCAAGAGCAGAGGAAAGAACTTCTTTATCTATATCTTCTTTCAAGCTTGCCGACTGGCGAAACAAATTTGTCCAGTTTCTGCGTCTTGCCGCAGGATAAATTTTTGCTGCATTATCAAGCCTTACCCAGCTTAAAACTTTCTTTTCTTTTTTTGACATTTTTCCACCTCCATCCCTATATAACATAACTTTATAAAGATTTAAACTCCATACATTAACCAAATATAAATATAAGCAGGCACAACCGCAGCTATTGTGAAAGGAATTCCTATTTTAAAGAAATCACTGTTTTTCACCGTGTAGCCCGACTTTTTCAGAATACCGATTCCCGTAATATTGGCAGAAGCTCCAACAGGAGTGCAGTTTCCACCCAGTGTTGCACCCGAAAGAAGTCCGAAGTAAAGAGGGGTTGCATCTATATTTAAAGCAGTTGAAATTCCTGCTATAACGGGTATCATAGTTGCAACATACGGAATATTATCAATAAACGCAGAAATAATTACTGATGCAACAATAATAACTGTGTAAAGCAAAAACACATTTCCGCCTCCTGTTTTTGCAAGAAGGTTTGCAAGGGCATCAATAACACCCATAGAAGATATTCCGCCTATCATAAGGAATATTCCTACTAGAATTCCTATTGTCTGAAAATCTATTTCCTTAAGTGCAGCTACAACAGCTTTAAATGTTTTGTTTTTCATCACAGAGTATAAAAGCCCAATTAAAAGCAAAGCACAGCATATTGCACCATTTGTTATATCAGGTTTATTCGGAATAAACGATGCCGTTATAAGAAGCACTAAAACCATTACAAGAAGTGCCGTAGGAACATAATCAGTTACTTTAGTACGCTCTTCTTTTTTTGAAATCAGGCTGTTTTCTTTTCTGAATATAAAAAGAAGTATAAGCGCCGAAATAAGAGCACCGAGTTCCACCGCAAAGAATATACTTGGTCTTCCCTTATACCAGAAAAAGTCGAGAAAGCTCATATCAAGTGCCGAGCCTAGCATAATTGCCGTAGTATCACCAACAAGTGTTGCTGCACCTTGAAGATTAGATGAAACGGCAATAGCGATTACAAAAGGCACGGGATTTACATCAAGTTTTTTACATATTGCAAGTGCGATTGGTGCAACCATAAGTACAGTTGCAACGTTATCAACAAAAGCAGATATAATTCCCGCAAACAAAGCAAGTGAAACTACTGCCCATTTAACATTTGGCACTTTTTCCATTACCATATCAGCAAGAAGCATTGGCATTTTACTCTCGGTAAAAAGCGATACAAGTCCCATAGTCCCAACAATCATCAAAATAACATTGAAGTCAATTGATGGAAGAACCTCGTTTATCGGAAGCATCCCTGTAAGGATAAATACAAGGCCCGAAGCAAGAGCAATATATGTTCTGTATTTTCCGAAAACAAGTATAAGTACATAAGTCAGTGCAAAAAGCACAATTGCGGGAATCATAAAGTTTCTCCTTTAAACAAATTAATTGTAATACAATTATAGTTATTATACCATAATTTAGAATTTTTTCAACTGTAAAGTGTTATATATGCATTTCACACACTGAAAGGTGTATTTCATTGCAAAAAGCACCGACAAAGTCGATGCTTTTTTCTGGTTTTCATGTTCATAATAGATGCAACAGATTTTAGCTAAATTTTGCAACTTGTTGCAAAGCGAAATTATTGCTTCGCAATAGCTAAATTTTTTCTAACGAAACAGCTAAATTAAATTCGCTTTTAGCTGACCGAAGGTCAATTTAGCTACGAAGTAATTTAGCGTACGCCGTACATTTAGCTCGCATTAGCGAATTTAGCTGAAAAAAAGACGGTCAATTTTGATACAATGATTATAAGCGGTGCATTTGCTCTCGAAGAAAAGTTTCACGGTGAAACTTTTCTTTTTTGTAGGTCATTTTTGCTTATAACTATAAGGATATAATTAAAAAACATATCACAAAGCACTTGGAATTCCAACGGGGGTTCGAATATCGTTGATGCTTCCATGTGCAAAACATCTTTTGCTTTTACTGACGGTTAACTCTGTTGAGCTGTCAACTAAAATGCTGTTAAAAAGTTCATCCATTATTTTACCTCTCGTTTCTTAAACCACATCCATATATTCGCTTGCATTTCTGTGATTTATCATACTTTTAAATTCTGTCCCATATTTTGAAAAACGTTTTCGTTTTATATCATAATCACTTAACATATGAGTAAGCCACAAAGGTTTTGCAAGTGATGTTTTTACCTCCATACAGAACTTGATGCAGAGATTGAGAATTTTGCAGAGGAGCTGACGGTTATTTCTGAACTTGTCAGCTAGTGCGTAAGAGAGAATGCGAAGAAAAAGCAGTCGCAAGAGGAATACACAAAAAAGTATAACGGTCTTGTACGCAGATACGAAAAGGCAGAAAAAAGGTTAAACGAGGCATCCTTGGAAAAAGCCGAACGAATCAACAAAGGGCGTGTGATACAAATTTTCATTGAAACATTACGAAATAAGCCTGAATCCATAACAGCATTTGATGAGGAGCTTTGGATAACTTTGGCTGAAAGAGTTGAGGTTTCATGCGATAAAAAGTGTGTGGTTTTCTTTAAGAATAGAGACAGCATATCCGTGGAAAATAAGAACTAAACATCACATTATAAAATTAGGGCATACCCCTTATTATCAGCGGTATGCCCTTGTAAGTTTTGAGCTATTTACTTATTAGCTTCAATAAATCTATGAAGGATTGCTGCGATTTCTGCTCTTGTAGCATTGTCAAGCGGATTGAGGGTGCTTTCTGATTTACCCTTTATCAAGCCACTGCCCACTGCCCACTGCATAGAAGGTATTGCATACTCGGAAATGCTGTCAAAATCGTCATAAGAGAGGATATTTGTGTTTTCTCCTACGCTGACATCATAACCCTTATACTGAGCGTATCTGTGCATAATTGCCGCAATCTGTTCACGGGTAATCTTATCATCGGGACCAAATTCGGTTTCGGAATAGCCCTTGATGATTCCGTTCTGCTGTCCCCAGATAACTGCATTTGCATAGTATGCTCCCATGTCCACGTCTGCAAAAGGAATACTGCGATTTACAGCAGGCTCACCCTCTACACGATAGAGAACAGTGACCATCATTGCTCTCGTCTGAGCAGAGTCAGGTTCAAAGGTTGTTTCCGTTGTTCCCTTAAAGATTCCATTTTCGATTACATAGTCGGTGTCGAAGTGATACCACTTTGTAATGTCAAGATCATCAAACGCCAATGACGGGCAGTTGTGTGTGTCTGTGCCGGACTGTTCATCATCGTGCTTATCCCATTTAGCAAAGAGAGTAAAGTTTTTAGTTACCTTGCTTTCAAAGTCATACTTTTCGGTAAGTTCTTCATCTGTGTACCAACCGCCGAATGTGTAGCCGTCCTTTTCAGGAGTTTTCGGCTCGGCAACTTTTGCATTTTTTGTAACTGTCGCACTTGATACACTGCTGCCGCCGTTTGTATCGAATTTAACAGTGTAGCGTGTTGTTCCGCCGCCTAAGCTTGAACGAACTGTGTCATAAGCCACCGCATAGGTTGAGAACTTTGATGAATAGATATAAATGCAGTTGTTTGATTTATCAACATAGCATTTTCCGTCAACATAAGGTGCGGTTGCTCTTGCATCAAGTTGAGCAAGTTCTTCTGATACACCACTATGGTATCTGTAAACCTTGATATTTGTTTTTCTTGTGAAATCGTAAGGCAGTTTGATTTCAATTACGCTCGATGCGTTTGTAACATAACCACCAGAAGATTTTTCAAGAGTAATATCATAGAAACCAAAATTGTTGGGTGCATCTGCAATACCTTTAATTGCAGTTTGTTCTGAATCCCCTTCAGTAGCTTCTTCAACCTGAACAACAAGCTTAATATCTGTTTCTTCTGCTTTAGCTACATCATTTAAGCCATCAGCCTCAATCTCATCAACATGATCTTCGTAATCTGATACAGTTCCCTGAACCCATTTTGCATAAAGAGTTGTGTCAGCTGTAAACTGATATTCATTTGTCCACTTGGTTGTTAAGGTATCATCAAGATACCAAGATATAAACTCAAATCCATCCTTTGTAGGCTCTGTCGGTGCTGTAATCGTTTGATTCCATTCACAGGTTACACTGTCAACGGATGTTCCTTCATTGGAATTGAATGCTATTGTAAGCATTACACCGTCAGCAATAACTATCTGTTTGTCATAACTTGCAAAATAGTTTTCAGTTTCTTTATATCTCACAAGATAGGTTCCTGCCGCAAGGTTCTCAACTGTATCGGCTGTAATAGCGATATAGTTTACATCGCCTTGCTTTTTATATTCCATAGTGTCATCAACACCGGTAATTCTGCCGTCTGCCTTAGACTTGATTGTTTCATCCACGCCAGCAACTTCCGGAGCAGTCTTATCTGCTTTTCCTATTGTTACTGAAACATAACTGCCTGCATTGTCGTCATGGTTCGCATCGCCGACAACCTTGTAATAAACTGTATAAGAGCCTGCCGAATTACCTTGCGGAATTTCAGTTGCCCAAGTGCTGCCGTCAAGACTGTACTGCATTTCGCCGCCACTGGTCGTTCCGGCACTTACAAGAGCCTTATCGGCTCCGTTATATACAAGACCTGTCTTTGCGGTAGGTGCAGAAATGCTCGGTGTTGCTTTTGCGATTGCAAATTTCATTTCATAACTTGCACCTGTATAATTGGCTGTATCTGCAACTTTTGCAATCACCTTATATGTACCTGCGTTTGCAGGAGGGGTTGCACTCTCAGTGTAAACGGTTTCACCTATTCCAACATAGGTAAAGGCAGGTGTACCGAAGGTCGCAGAAGCAGAAGGCGTTTTCGCACTTTCACCAAACGTCCAGCCCTCAATAGCAAGATCTATTATTGCATTTTCAGTTGCTTTTTTAATTTCAAACTTAATCGTCTTTGCCGCAGTTTCCGTACCGTCAGACCACTTGTAGTTTGCGCTGTCCTTTAAGTTAAGTACAACATCATACTGACCGACGGTAATTCCTCCGTTGT
>JAFVPB010000002.1 GCA_017505525.1 Clostridia bacterium | reverse complement strand
TCAAAACTCGATATGATATAAATCTCGTTGCCATCAGGCAACATATAGAGCCGTCAGGCATATCGAATTCCAAAGGAATATATCGAAAATCTCGCAGAGATTTATATCGATGAAAAAGCGACAAAATCTGTCGATTTCTGTCGCTTTTTCTGGTCGGAGTGGCGGGACAGCGTCAGAATAAAGGAAGGCTATGCTTCGATTTGCTTGCGCAAACTCAGCACGCAATCTTTATTCTTCCTTTCCGCATCGAGTCACTCTCGGCTTACCTGCTCGGTTGCAAGCGCCCTCGCAACGGTTCGCTTTCGCTAACAACTCTCGCGGTGAGGGTTCAAGTCCCTCAGCAAAAAAAGAAAAGATACTCCATGCGTGGAATATCTTTTCTTTTTATGGTCGGAGTGGCGGGACTTGAACCCGCGGCCTCTTGGTCCCGAACCAAGCACGCTACCAAACTGCGCTACACCCCGAAATATTTAGCACCTAACTATTATAATATTTTATTTGGAATAAGTCAAGAAAAATTTAGGATATATCGATTTAGTTGACTTAAACGGCGTTTTATGGTAAAGTTTAGTTAATAATTATTATGGAGGCGCGCAATGATAGTTAAGGTTAACACAGGTACTGTTTCGGGGCTTGTCGGCTACAGAGTAATAGTTGAGGCAGATTTTTCAAACGGGCTGCCATCGTTTGATTTGGTAGGACTTCCCGATGCAACTGTGCGCGAATCTAAAGAGCGCGTGCGTGCTGCCATTAAAAACAGCGGATTTGAATTTCCGGCAAAAAAAGCAATTGTAAACCTTGCACCTGCAGATTTAAAAAAAGAGGGCACGCAGTTTGATTTGCCGATTGCTGTGGCGGTGCTTCTTTCAACCGGGCAGCTAAAAGCAAATACAGATGAATATGTTTTTGTGGGCGAGCTTGGGCTTTCGGGCGAAATCAGGGCAGTAAACGGCGTGTTGTCGCTTGTTTCTGGCGCAAAGGAAAACGGATTTAAAAAAGTGATTGTGCCGATTGAAAATGCAAGGGAGGCTTCTCTTGCACAAGGGATAGATGTGTATGGGGCAGAGTGCCTTGCAGATGTATACTCTCACTTAATGGGTGAAAAGGAGCTTGAAATATTTAAGTGCGACCTTGAAAAAATATTTAAGGAAGCATCTTCTTACGATATGGATTTTTCTGAGGTGCGCGGGCAGACGGCACTCAGGCGAGGAGTGGAAATAGGTGTAAGCGGAGGGCATAATATTCTTATGATAGGAACGCCCGGAAGCGGTAAATCTATGATAGCGCAAAGAATTCCAACAATACTCCCCGATATGACGATTGACGAGGCTATAGAGGTTACAAAGATTTATTCTGTTGCAGGCGCGCTTGACAGCGGAATGCGCCTTGTTGCTCGCAGACCGTTTCGTTCTCCGCATCACAGTGCAAGTGCAGTTTCCGTTGTGGGAGGCGGTGCAAAGGCTAAACCGGGCGAGATTTCGCTTGCTCATAATGGTGTTTTATTTCTCGACGAATTTCCCGAATATAAAAAAGACCTTATAGAGGCTATGCGTCAGCCTCTTGAAGATAAAAAAATAACTGTTACACGTGCGGCGGCATCATACACATATCCCTGTAATGCTATGCTTGTTGTGGCTCTTAATCCGTGCAAATGCGGATTTTATGGCGATCCATCGGGAAAATGCCGTTGCAGTGAAACAGATGTGAGAAAATATCTTGGTAAGATAAGCGGCCCCATTCTCGACAGAATTGATATTCAGCTTGAAGCCGCATCTGTTAAATACAGTGATTTAAAAGCGCCCAAAGGGGAAAGCTCGGAGGTTGTGAAAGAAAGAATAAATGCGGCAAGAAAAATTCAGCTTATGCGCTACAGAAACGAGAAAATAACGTGTAATGCTCAGCTTACAGGTTCGCTGATTGAAAAATACTGCCAGATTGGAATTGAAGAGAGTGAAATGCTTAAATCGGCATTTGATTCCATTGGATTTACAGCAAGAGCCTACACAAGAATTTTAAAGGTTGCGCGCACAATTGCCGATACAGAGGGGCGTGAAAAGATAAACACTATGGATATTGCTGAGGCAATAGGGTATAGAAATCTGGATAGAAAATATTTTACATAGGGAGACGTTTGAATTTTCTATACCGCAAAAAGGCAATTAAATATAAAGAGGATGATTAAAAACAAAGTTTTAATCATCCTCTTCTTTCACTGTAGGGAATATTATGTTCGGGAGGGGATTGTTAAAGGCTACCGCGGTAAGCGGTGCGCGAGCGAAAGCCCTTTTTCGCAAGCAAAATTATATTTTTATAAATTTGTAGGGTTCGGCGTCCTCGACGAACCGTTAACAATATATTTTTTATCAAAAAAATTAAAAGTTAAGAAAGGGGATGTTTAAATTCTCCAGAACGCAAAAAGGCGAAAGTAATAAGAATTAAAAAGGTGTAAATAATGAATTCTTGTGATTTTGGATTGAAAAATCTCATTCTATTCAATTTTTCCTTTTTAATAAGCCTTTTTGCTACGAACAAACTTCGCCTCTCGACGTACAATCGTACGCCTTCGGGTAACCTGAGAAAGCCTATATTAGGCTTTCTCAGCTCAGTTTGTCCGTTCTGAAAATTTCTCCTATCCTCTTTTGCTTGCTTCTGTCCAATACAATCTCTACCGTACCATCGTACGCCGACGAGTTTGTATTGAACAGATTTACCTTCCTTTTTTCCAGTCTGCCAGCGTACCGATAGGTTTATCGACACGCTGAGATGATGACCTTGTCATCATCTTTTTTATACGCTTCTGAAACCGCGACCAATTATCTCGCTGGTTGTTGTAACTATAATAAACGAGCCGGGGTCGATTTCCTTTATTTCTTTTTTCAGCTTTATTGCTTCAAGACGCTTGCACACTGTATGCACCATATATTTTTTGTTATTTGTGTAGCTTCCCACTGCATCTGTAATTGTTGCTCCGTGATGAAGCGTTCCTTTTATGTAGTCTGCTACCTCTTCCGCCTTATCGGTAATGGCAATAAAATATTTGCAACTGTTTATAGTATCGATAAGCGCATCTACTAAAAAGGCTTTTGCAAAAAGACCTAAAAGAGAAAACATACCGATTTTTACGCCATATACAAAGAAAGACATACTTGCAACTGCAAAATCCACAATTAAAAGAGCCTTACCAACGTTCAAAGACGTAAACTTTTTTAATATAAGAGCCACAATATCTGTTCCGCCCGATGATGCACCGCAGTTAAATATAATAGCCGAGCCGATAGAAGTTAAAAGCATAGCATATATTAATTCCAAAAGGGGCTGATCGGTAAGAGGAATGCTTAAGGGGGTTATTTTCTCAAAAACATAAATAATCAAAGAGAATAAAAGGCTGCAGTAAACCGTTTTAAAACCGTTATCTTTGCCAAGCAGAAGAAAACCAATCAAAAGGAGTGCAATATTTATTAAAGCAATCCACGAAGCAGGCGATAAAAAGCTGAATATTCCGCCCAGAACAGTACCAATACCGCTTACGCCGCCCGTTACAAAGCCATTGGGGATTTTAAAAAAGTAAACACCCATAGAAAGAAGCACTGTGCCGAAAAATATAAGGATATATTCCTTTAAAATTTTAGCTTTAGTTTTCATAATTTTCCCCTTTTCATTTTTCTCGAAACCATTATAACATAAAAAGAGGAAAATGCAAGAGGGAGGAGGCAATTTTGCTTTTATGTGCAGAGAGAATACAAATATTTAACAAATCGGTATGCTGATAAATTCTATTCCCCGCAAATTTTATGATTTTCGCCGTAAATACCGCCTACAACACCTTGATTAAGGAGTTCGGAATTATCTTCGTGTGCAATTATCCACTTGTTTTTGCAGAACAGAAGCTTATCGCCGCTAATAAAATCAAGGTCAGTGTTTGTTTCCTTTAAAAGTCCAACAGCACAGCCAAAACCATTCTTTGTTGTTTGAATAGGACAATAGTGAAGCGTTGTTGCATAAATTTCAACTGCTTCCCCCTTCAGCACCTTGAAAGCCTTTACTTTCTCAGAATTGAGTCGGTTGTTGTTTTCAATGTCGCGGATATCGGCAACAAGTAAAATTAAATCGGTTGTTGCAATGTTAATTTCCGAGCATTTATGCCATTCAAGAGCGTTTAATGTATCGTTGTATCCCCAACAATAACCAAGCTGGGTAGGCATTCCGCCAAACGATTCATTTTTAACGATATTCATAATCGGAAGTTTCTCAAATTCTTCCTTCGATGCAACATATATTGAACCATTTGCTGGCATCTCAACCTTTTGAGCTTCTTCAACAATGTTTTTTGTATCAATATCAAGAATTTTTCCGTAAGGCAAGAACTCTTTATCTGTAACTCTATATATTTTCATCTCCATCGCCTTTCTATTTCCTCAGCCGATAATAATATATCAGGCTTTAACTCTGCAATATACTTGCAGGCCTCGTGCAGAATTTCTCCGTAATTGCCGTAAACACCCGAAACGTGGTGGATATATGGGCCTTCGACAAGCTTGTGCTCCCATTTATTCCAATCATCTACTTCAATCCAAACATAACTTCCAACGTTTTTCGGACCCTCGGTAGTGTGAGCTTCGCCGATAAGCAAATTGTATTCGCCGTGGTCTCCGTCGAATCTTGCAATCGTCAGGTTCCCATCTTTAAGCTGAAATTCGCCTATGCCGTAGGTTTTACCATGATACCTGCTTACGCCTGTTTTTGCTTTTGCTTTGTCTTTTGCCAGAGAATAAGGGAAATTTCCACAATGCCATAAAAGCTCGGCATTGTCGTTTTCGGGGTGGCGGACTGTAACATCAGCAAAAAAAGGTACGCTTTCGCCCATTGTAACAGCCTGCATCATAACGGCAGTGATTGCTCCGTGTATATCTGTTTCGCACACAGTTGGAATACCATCTTCTGTGAGAAGGGCATTTGCGTGACAGGGCATAATATTTTCCATATCCTGAAGTGCGGTCCAGCATTGAATAGCAACTGCTTTGCAGTTATATTCTTCTGCCAGCTCTTTCATAGCAACCTTAAGTGATGAAACCTTCAGAATACCTTCTTCATTGCCTGAAGAGTCTATACTTTTTATGAATTCCACCGTATCCTTGAAATGCTGCGAAGCTTTTTTCTCAACCTCGCGCATTTTAAGTGCTAAATCATTCAATGTAATCGGATACAGATGAATGTTGAATTTTTCAAGCAATTCATTTTCGTTGCAGATTACACTGCAAAATGGTTCGGGGCGGGTAGAAATTTGCAGAATATTAAGGTTCTTGACAGCTTTTACAACATTTACCACCCTGATGAATTTTTGCATTCCAACGCGAAATTCGTCGCTTCCGACCCACGAATTAGTCAAATATGTAAAAGGAACATTGTGCCTGCGAAGAACCTTTCCTGTGGCAAACATGCCGCATTGAGAATCACGGCTTCTTAATCCGCTGTTGTCGGGGTAATCGTCTCGCGGTCCCCAAATTAAAACAGGAACATTAAGCGCTCTTGCAACTTGTGCAACTCTGCTTTCAGAACCGAAATTGCAATGAGGAAAAAATATGGCATCAACCTTGTTTGCAATAAATTTATCTATAATTTTTGGAATATCACAATCCTGATATAATAGCTCCTCTTCGTTTATTCCCTCTAAATCAACGATTTCCACATCGAACTCATTCATCTGAGCACGTATTTTTTCGTTGAATTTCATTGCTTCCTCACGGCTGAAAACATCTCGTCTTGTAGGGCAATAAGCAAGTTTTATTACGTTCTTTTTCATATTAAAGCCCCCATTTTTCAAGCATTTTTCTTTCAAAATCAAGCATAAATAATGCTTCTTTATCAAGACTCTCTTCATCAGTAGAGGTAACAAGGTTTCTCCAGACGTAGATATCTCTTCCAACCTCTCCTCCTTTTACCACAAAAGGTTCTGCCACGATTCTTCCTTTAAAATCAACCGCTTTTAAAGCTTCAAAAATTTCATCCCAGTCAAGATGGCCTCTGCCGGGAACGCTTCTGTTGTTTTCTCCAACGTGAAGCCCCACAAGCTTATCGCCTGCAGTTCTGATAGCATCGCCGATGGAAGCTTCTTCAATATTCATATGATATGTGTCGAGTAAAACGCCTACGTTTTTACTGCCTACAGCATTTACATAGTCAACGGCTTCCTTAGCGGTGTTAAGAACTACGCCTTCAAAACGATTGACAGCCTCAACACCATAAACAATATCAAGTTCATTGGCTGTTTGTGCAAGCTTTTTCATAGAAGTTATACTGTTGAGTGTAAGCCGTTCCTTTTCGATATCTTCTATAGCGGGAACGCCCCATCCTGCATAGCTTACGCCTGAAATAATCTTTCCTCCCATAACATTAACCTTTTTCATAATGTTTGTAAGATATTCTATGCCTTTTTCTCTTACAGAAGCATCGTCAGAAGATATATCATACGCCTTGTCAAGCCCGAGGCTGTATGTCATTTCTATATTGTTGTCATCTGCAATTTTTTTAAGCTCTCGAAGATAGTCGTCAGGCATATCTAAAAGAGGCTGTGCCTGAAATTCAAGCACATCAAACCCCAGCTTTGCAGCTTTTACAATATACTTTTTGTGATCTGCATTCCAGTTTTTCTCCCAGAAATTCATAAAAATACCAAGTTTATTCATATTTATCCCTCCAATAATTTATGGTCTGTCTTCATTATAAAGTAAGGGAAGGTTTCATATCTATTGGTATATTGTTTAATTATGGAATAATATTGCTTTTTTTACGAAGAGGGTATATAATAAATAAAGGAAGGTGATTTGTGTGTATTACGAGGAAATAAACCACGCAACCAAAAATTATCCGTTTCTTATTGAGCATACCGATGTGAAATATATTCCGCACTTTCACGATGAACCCGAACTTGTTTATGTTGTAGAAGGATGCATCAGTGTTACCATTGAAAGCGTCAGCTTCACATTAAAAGAAGGGGAAATATGCATTTTTACACCTGGACTGATACATAATTTGTACTCCTACACCCCGAATAAAGTTTTTGTTATGAAACTTTTTCCTGCGGTAGATTTGGGAAATATACAACTGTGCAATAATGTGATTTGTCGCGGCGATGAAGTGTATAACGAGCTTCTGGAAAACATAAACTGTATAATAAACGAAAATAAAGAAAAAAGCACAGGCTATGAGCTTTGTGTGAATATATGTGCCGAAAAAATATTCTTGTTGATAATAAGAAATATGGAATATCGAAAGCTAGAGGATACAGCTCAGGTAAAGCTTGCAAATAAAAGCGATTTTCTTAATTCAATCACGGCGTTTCTGAAACAGCATTATGCAGAAGAATTAACACTTGATGATGTGGCTAAACACCTTAATTATACAAAAAGCTATTTCTGCCATCATTTTAAACGAGTTACAGGGGTTACTTTTTGGAGATATTACACAATATTCAGGCTCGAAAAATCTTTGCAGACAATGAAAGAAAATCCCCGGAAAAAACTGATAGAAATTTCCGAAAGCTCGGGCTTTAAGAATGTTCGTTCTTTTAATCAGTCGTTCAAGGAATATTATCGTTGCACCCCCCGTGAATATATGAAAAAATATTATGTTGAAAATAATTCTGAGTAAAAACAAAAAGAGCACCAAAGGGTACTCTTTTTGTTTTGGCTCCCCAAGTTGGACTCGAACCAACGACAACGCGGTTAACAGCCGCGTGCTCTACCGACTGAGCTATTGAGGAATATTTATTTCATAATATGTATTATACCCCAAAAAAAATAAAAAATCAATACTTTTTAAAAATTTTTATAATAAGATTGTTAAAAAAGAGTTAACAAAAAAAATAATATTTGTATAATTTTATATTGTATGATAGAATTATAAAAAGACAGGAGGAAAAGTTATGAATAATGAATTTGAAAATGAGTATACATCGGCAGAGGAAACTGAACAAACTGAGTTTGAAAAAGAAGCTGTTGTTGAAGAGGTAACGGATGAAGAGAGCTTTGCCCCCGAATTTACTGTTAAGCGCACTCCGAAAAAGAAAAATAAATTTGTAAGAGTGGTTGCACTTTCTTTAGTAGCGGGAATTGTGGCGGGAAGTGCATTCGGGCTTACTAACAGCCTCGTTACTAAGCTTACGTATTCTAATATCAATATAGGAACAACAAAGCTTGAAGTATCAAAAGGTAATAAAAACAGTGAAATCTCGGATATTGCAACTATAACAGAGGCTTGTATGCCTTCGGTTGTTGCAATTACAAACCGCAGTGTTTCTGATGTTATGACGTTTTTCGGCACATATTCTCAGGAAAGCACAAGCTCGGGAAGTGGTATTATAATCGGAAAGAACGATAACGAGCTTTTAATAGTTACTAACTATCACGTTGTTGCAAATTCAAAGGAGCTGAGTGTTATATTCAGTTCGGTTGAAAAGAAACTTGAAATGCAAGCAGATCAGAATCAGGCAATAGCAGAAAATAAAGCCTCTATTCCATCTGCAATAGTTAAGGGATATAATCAGGATAAGGATTTAGCCGTAATCGCTGTTGGACTTAAGGATATTCCCGCAGATGTGCTCGGCGAAATTAAGGTTGCCGTAATCGGCGATTCCTCATCTATTAAAGCAGGAGACAGAGTGGTTGCAATAGGTAATGCCCTTGGTTACGGTCAAAGCGTTACCACAGGAATTGTAAGTGCTGTAAACAGAAGAATTACAGGCGAAACAAACGATGGAGTAATCGACAATACCTTTATTCAAACTGATGCTGCAATTAATTTTGGTAACAGCGGCGGAGCGCTTCTTAATATGCATGGCGAGGTTATAGGAATAAACTCGGCAAAAATTTCGGCAAGCGGCGTAGAGGGTATGGGTTATGCAATACCGATAACAGATGTTGAAAATATTATTGACGAGCTTATGGTTAAGAAAACAAGAAAAGTTGTAGACGAGAATAAACAGGGCTTCCTGGGAATAACAGGGCGCGATGTGTCTTCGTCGATTTCTGAGTCTTTTGGTATTCCAATGGGTGTATATGTCGACAGTGTAACAAAAGGCCTTGCAGCTGAAAGAGCAGGTATCAAAAAAGGCTATATTATCTGTGAGTTTGATGGGTATACGGTTACATCGATTGCCCAGCTTCAAGACAGATTAACCTACTACAGCTCAGGCGAAGAGGTTGACGTTTTAGTGAAAATACCATCGGGCGAAAACGGATACAAAGAAAAGACAATAAAGGTGAAATTAAGCAACAGATCGAAAAATATTGATAAAGTTGAATAAAAAGTCTTGACAGCACCACTTTAGTGTGCTAGAATGTATAAAAATAATTTTTTAGGAGAAAAAAGATGAAAGTTACTGTTAATTCAGCTGCATACTCATTTTATTACTTTTACTTTAGCAACGGCAAAAAGTAAAAGTGATTTGTGCTGCAATTAATCAGATTTCATTTAGGTGGCTCTGCAGTGTCAATCACTGTGGAGCCTATTTTATTTTAAGGGGATGTAGAAATGATAGTAGTAGTAAACAACAATGCTTCAAAAGAACAGTTCGACAATCTTGTTTCGTGGATAGAGGCGCAAAATGTTAAACTGCACTTTTCAAAGGGTGAAACTCACACTGTAATCGGTCTTGTGGGCGACACCACAAAAATTGATACCGAGCTTTTAGAGGGACTTGATATAGTTTCACAGGTTACAAGAGTATCAGATCCGTTCAAAAATGCAAACAGAAAATTTCATCCCGATGACACAACTGTAACGGTTGGAAATACAAAGGTTGGATGCGGAAATTTCGCTCTTATCGCCGGCCCCTGCTCTGTTGAATCGGAAGAACAAATTGTTGAAATTGCAAAAGCAGTAAAAGCGGCAGGTGCAACTATGCTTCGCGGCGGTGCATTTAAGCCCAGAACTTCTCCCTACGATTTCCAGGGACTTCGAGACGAGGGATTAAAGCTTTTGCTTACGGCTAAAAAAGAGGTGGGGCTTCCAATTGTAACCGAGATTATGAATGCAGACCATATTCCTCTTTTTGAAGATGTGGATGTTATTCAGGTTGGCGCAAGAAATATGCAGAATTTCGAGCTTTTAAAGGAGCTTGGAAAAACGAACAAGCCAATACTTCTTAAAAGAGGACTTGCAA
Source organism: Clostridia bacterium (assembly GCA_017505525.1). Taxonomy (GTDB): domain Bacteria; phylum Bacillota; class Clostridia; order UMGS1883; family UMGS1883; genus UMGS1883. The sequence goes on along the minus strand of JAFVPB010000002.1, from coordinate 226,622 downwards.
ATACGCTGAAAGAGTTTTTGATGAGTGCTGAATACGTTATGTCGGAAGGAAACGAAAACGTTATTCTTTGCGAGCGCGGAATAAGAACTTTTGAAACCTACACAAGAAATACGCTTGATATTTCGGCAGTTCCGATGCTTAAGGAATTAAGCCATCTGCCTGTGGTGGTAGACCCAAGCCACGCAAGCGGCGTATCAAGGCTTGTTAAGCCTCTTTCGCTTTCGGCAGCTGCAGTAGGAGCCGACGGACTTATGATAGAGGTGCACAATAATCCGCAGTATGCTCGCTGCGACGGACCTCAGTCGCTTACTCCTGCGCAGTTTGAAGATACTGCAAAGGCGGTTAAAAAAGTTCTTGAAGCTATTAAATAAGAAGGTGTTATAATGAAAATAGCAGTGGCAGGGCTTGGCCTTATTGGCGGCTCGCTTGCAAAAGGTTTTTCTTCCCTTAGTGGAACCGAGGTTGTGGGTTATGATATCGATAATTCCACAATCGCGCGCTCAAAACTTGTAGGCGCAATAAAAGAAGAGCTTACAAACGAGAATATAAAAGAATGCGAATATGTTTTTATTGCTCTTTATCCGCAGGCAACGGTGGAATTCCTTGAAAAATTTGCACCGCAGATAGAAAAAAACACAGTGGTTGTTGATTGCGCCGGAACGAAAAGAGAAGTTTGCGACAAATGCTTTAAGATAGCAAAAAAATATGGCTTTAAATTTATCGGTGGCCATCCTATGGCAGGCACTCAGTTTTCAGGCTTTAAATATTCGCGTGCTTCGATGTTTGATAAAGCATCGATGATACTTGTACCTGAAAAAGATGAGAAAATAGAGGTGCTTGAAAAGGTTAAAAAGCTTCTTGTGGAAATAGGCTTTAAAAGTGTTACAATAACGAGCAGCGAGGAGCACGACAGAATAATTGCCTACACATCTCAGCTTGCTCACGTTGTTTCAAATGCCTATGTTAAAAGCCCGAATGCAAAAGTGCACAAAGGGTTTTCGGCAGGAAGCTATAAGGATTTAACGCGCGTGGCTAAGCTCAACAGCGATATGTGGGCGGAGCTTTTCCTTGAAAATGACGATAATCTGGCATTTGAAATAGATTTGCTTATAGAAAATCTTAAAAAATATTCCGATGCAATAAAGGATAAAGACAAAGAAAAACTTCATAGTCTTCTTGAAGAGGGCACCAAAATAAAAGAAAGTGTTGATTGATATGGAAACAATTTGTGTGGAAGCCTCAAAAAAATATAATGTACTTATAGAGAATAACCTTATAGATAAAGCGGGGGAGATTGCACTTTCGCATAGCTTAAAGGGAAAAGTGTGTGTTGTAACAGATACAAATGTTGCGCCCATTTATCTTCCAAGAGTGAAAAAATCACTCTTGGAATCGGGAATTGAGGTTTGCGAATATATTTTTGAAAGCGGTGAAAAATCGAAAAACGCACAAAATTTTATTGAAATTTTAAATTTCCTTGCAGAAAATCACTTTACCCGTACCGATAGCGTTTTTGCCCTTGGTGGCGGAGTTGCGGGCGACCTTGCAGGCTTCAGTGCGGCAAGCTATATGCGTGGAATTAATTTTGTGCAGATTCCAACATCGCTTCTTGCGATGGTAGATTCTTCCGTTGGAGGAAAGACGGCTATAGACCTTGAAGCGGGAAAAAATCTTGCAGGGGCGTTTTATCAGCCCGAGTTTGTGCTTATAGACCCAACGGTACTTTCCACACTGCCGAAGGAATTTTTAAACGATGCTATGGCGGAAATTATTAAGTATGCCATGATAACAAAAAATAAACTTCCAAATCTGTTGGTGGAAGAAAATATTACTGAAATTATTGCTGAATGCGTGAGAATAAAAAGCGAAATAGTTCATAAAGATGAGTTTGAGGGCGGAATAAGAAGACTTTTAAATTTCGGCCACACCGCGGCTCACGCAATAGAGGCACTTTCAGAATTTAAGATAACTCACGGAAATGCCGTTGCAATGGGAATGAGAATAATTACAAAGGCGTGGGAAAACCGCGGTTTGTGTGAAAAGGGAACGCTTAGTTATCTTGAAAAAGAGCTTGAAAAAAACTCTCTTTTGAACAAGTGCGAATTTAAAGCCGAAGAACTTTGTGAGATTTGTGCAAATGATAAAAAGCTTGAGGGAAGCACATTAAACCTTGTTGTTCCGCTTGAAATCGGAAGATGTGAGGTGCAGAAAATAAAGCTTGAAGAACTTACAGATATACTGAAAGAGGGCATTGGCTGATGAATGTTACAATACAACCGCACGAGCTTTGCGGCGAGCTTTGTGCTCCGCCATCGAAATCATTTATGCACAGAATTTTAATATGTGCTGCACTTGCAGATAAACGCACCGAAATAAAGTGCAGTGAATTATCGGAAGATACTCGCGCAACAATGAACGCACTTTCTGCTTTGGGGGCACAATTTGAAATAAAAGAAAACAGCATTTTTGTAACGCCTGTGGGAGAGCGCGCAAGAGAATGTGAAATTGATTGTAAGGAAAGCGGTTCAACCTTCAGGTTTATGCTTCCTGTGGCAGCATCACTTGGCGAAAAGGTTTCGTTTTGCGGCTCGCAAAGACTTGGCGAGCGCCCGATACTGCCCCTTTGCGAGTGCCTTGAAAGTGGCGGAGTGGTATTTTGTAGGGGCAAAGGAACTCTTCCTTGCGAAATAGAAGGAAAAATGAAAAACGGAGTTTATGAAATCACAGGAGATGTAAGCTCGCAGTTCATTTCAGGCCTTATGATGGCGCTTGGAAATATCGGCGGCGGAGAAATAAAGATAACGGGTAAAATAAAATCGGCACCATATATAAAAATTACTGCCGAGGTTATGAAAAGCTTTGGCGCTGAAGTTATTAAAACGGATTATGGATATATAGTAAAAAGCGATGGATATAAAACAACGGGAGAGGTTTTCGTTGAGGGCGACCTTTCAAATGCGGCATTCCATCTTGCCATAGGTGCACTCGGAGGAAAAATCAGGCTTTCAGGACTAAATGAAGATACCGTTCAGGGCGATGGAAAAATAGTTGATATTCTAAAAGAAATGGGAGCAGATATAACAAGAGAAAATGATGCAGTAACGGTTAGAAAATCACTTCTTTCGCCTATACATCTTGATTGCGAGGATATTCCAGATATTGTGCCCGTTCTGTGCGTTGTTGCCTCGGGAGCTGATGGAGAAAGCATATTTTACAATATAAAAAGGCTTCGCGAAAAGGAAAGCGACAGAGTGGAATCGACCTGTGCTCTTATAAAAGCACTGGGTGGAAAAATAACGGCAGATGAAAATTCCATAAAGGTAGTTGGCACAGGAAAACTCAGGGGTGGCACCGTAGATAGCTTTAACGACCACAGAATTGCTATGAGTGCAGCGGCGGCATCTGTGATATGTGATGAGAATGTTACTATTAAAGGTGCACAGGCGGTTAATAAATCATACCCCGATTTCTTTGAAAAATTTACTCTTCTGGGAGGAGAAATTATATGAGCTTTACATATGGAGAAAAAATAAAAATATCGGTGTTTGGTCAATCTCATTCCGAAAAGATGGGCGTTGTGATTGAAAATCTTCCCTCGGGCTTTGAGCTTGACGAAGAAAAGCTTAGTGAATTTATGGCGCGCCGCGCCCCGGGAAACGATAAATTTTCCACTCCGAGAAAAGAAGCGGATAAGGTGAAAATTGTTTCAGGTATTGTGAACGGCAAAACGTGCGGAGCACCGCTTTGCGCCGAAATAGAAAACACAAACACACGCTCTGCCGATTATGATAATTTAAAGGACACGCCACGTCCCTCACACGCTGATTTTGCTGCGTGGGCAAAATGGGGGGATAACCGTGATGTTTGCGGCGGAGGTCAGTTTTCGGGCAGACTTACTGCACCGATGTGTGTTGCGGGCGGCATTTTAAAGCAGATGCTTGAAGATAAGGGCATATATATAGGCGCACATATTTCTTCAATCGGGAATATTGAAGACGATAAATTCAATCCCACTAATATTTCGCAAAAGGATTTTGTGTGCGATAGAGAATTCCCTGTTATAAATATCGATAAAGGCGAAGAAATGAAAAAAGCCATACTCGAAGCAAGAAAAAAGGGCGATAGTATCGGCGGACAGATAGAATGCGTTATATGCGGAATGAAAGCCGGAATAGGAAACACCTATTTTGGAGGACTTGAAAACAGAATTTCCAGTGCTGTTTTTGCTATTCCTGCAGTTAAGGCGATAGAGTTCGGTGCAGGATTTGAGGCAAGCCGAATGCTCGGCTCGGAAAATAACGATGAATTTATGATTTCGCCCGATGGAGAGATTGTAACGGCAACAAACAACCACGGAGGAATACTCGGGGGGATATCTTCGGGTATGCCGATAATTTTTAACGTGGGATTCAAACCTACTCCGTCAATTGCAATTGAACAAAAAACAGTATCGTTATCAAAAAAAGAAAATACGACCCTTGGTATAAAGGGGCGCCACGATCCTTGCATAGTAAAAAGGGCAGTGCCCTGTGTTGAGGCGGCGGCGGCAATTGCAATAGCAGATTTGATTTTTTAGAAAGAAGGCATAAAAAATGGATATCAGTGAAAGCAGAAAGAAAATTGATTCTATAGACAAGGAGCTTGTAAAGCTCTTTTGCGAGAGAATGGAAACGGCAAAGGATATAGCATCCTATAAAAAGGAAAATAATATGCCTGTTTTCGATGGGGAGCGCGAAAGAGCGTTGCTCAACAACATTGAGGATATGGCGGGCGAATACGGAGATGCTGCGCGCCGACTTTACGGCTCGCTTCTTGAACTCAGCAGAATGTATCAGAATAAAATGCTTAAAGGTGCATCGCAGCTTTCAGAAAACATTAGGAATGCAGTTAAAAACACACCTCAGTTGTTCCCCGAAAAAGCCGTTGTGGCTTGCCAGGGAGTAGAGGGAGCACATTCGGCACATGCTTGTGAAAAGATTTTTGAAAAGCCATCAATTATGTATTTCAAAAGCTTTGAGGCGGTTTTTCAGGCGGTTGGTAACGGACTTTGCAAATACGGTGTTGTTCCTCTTGAAAACAGCAGCGCAGGTTCTGTGAACCAGATATATTCCCTTATGGCGAAATATAAGTTCAGTATTGTGCGCAGTACAAAAATGCACATAGAGCACTCACTTGTAGTAAACGAGGGCGCAAGTCTTTCCGATGTTACGGAAATCTATTCTCATCCACAGGCAATAAGCCAGTGCAGTGAATTCCTTGCAGGCTTATCTAAGGAAGTTAAGATAATTCCGTGTGAAAATACTGCTATGGCAGCAAAAAAAGTGGCAGATTCTAAAACGAAGAATATCGGGGCAATCTGCTCGGAGGAATGCTCGGGTCAATACGGACTTGAAGTGCTTGTGAATAAGGTGCAGAATTCAGCTAATAACTACACACGCTTCATCTGTTTTTCAAAAGACCTTGAAATTTATCCCGGCGCCGATAAAACAAGCCTTCTTTTAAAGGTGCCTCATAAGGCGGGCGCACTTTATAATATTATGGCGGTGTTTTATTCGCTTGGTATAAACATACTCAAGCTTGAAAGCCGTCCCATTCCTGAAAGTGATTTCGAATTTATGTTTTATTTCGACCTTGATGTGCCCGTTTATTCGGATAAGCTTTCGCTTGCCATAGACCAACTTGTGCAATCGCTTGGAACAAATAATATAAAATATCTTGGGAGCTACAGAGAAGCATGAAAAACATTTATCTTATAGGGGAGCATTTAACTCATTCGTATTCGCCCGAAATTCACTCGTATCTTTGTGATTATAGCTATGCTCTTAAAGAACTGAAAAAGGATGAATTGAGTGATTTTTTCAAAAAACGCGGATTTGATGGGCTAAACGTTACTATCCCATATAAAAATGATGTAATTGAATATCTTGATAAAATATCGCCCGAGGCTGAAAAAATCGGTGCAGTAAACACAGTTTTGAATGAAAACAATACCCTTACGGGCTATAACACCGATTATTACGGATTTATGGAAATGGTTAAGAAACTTGGTGCCGAAGTGGAAAATAAATCAGCCGTTGTAATTGGCGGCGGCGGTGCCTCGAAGGCAGTGTGTGCCGTTCTTTCTGATATGGGGGCATCAAGCGTGAGAGTGCTTAGCCATAAGGATAACACCCCTGAAAAAATAGGGGAGTATACTGATTGCCACATGCTTGTGAATGCTACGCCTGTGGGGATGTATCCCAACAACGGAATATCTCCCGTTGAGCTTGAAAAATTTGAAAAATGCGCCTATGTGCTCGACCTTATTTATAATCCCTCGCAAACAAAACTTTTAGAGGATGCCGAGCGCCTTGGAAAAAAGCATATAAACGGACTTTGTATGCTTGTGGCACAGGCAAAAAAAGCGGCAGAAATTTTTACGGGAGAGGAAATTGAAAATTCGCGCATCGAAAAAATATGCCGCGCGATAGAACTTAAAACAAAGAATATTGTTCTTGTAGGAATGCCAGGGTGCGGAAAAACAACTGTGGGAAATATTCTGGCAAAGAAGCTCAACCGTGAATTTTACGATAGCGATGTTGAAATTGAAAAATCGTATATGCATCCTTCTGATTTTATTTTAACAAAAGGGGAAAAGGAATTCAGATACGCAGAGCACGAAATCCTTTGTGAATTGGGGAAGAAAACAGGTTGCGTGATAGCAACGGGCGGCGGCGTGGTAACGCAAAAAGAAAATTTCGGAGTGCTTCGCCAGAATTCAACAGTTGTATTCTTGAAAAGAGATATAAATTCACTTGCAACTGCAAACCGCCCTCTTTCAAAAGGAAAAGATGCAGTAAAAAAACTTTTTGAAGAAAGATTGCCCCTATACGAAAAATTCTGCCACATAGAAATTGAGGCGGAAAGCACGCCTCAGCTTACGGCAGAAAAAATAATTGATGCGCTGAAAGGAGCACAAATATGAAAATTCTTGTTATAAACGGACCGAATATAAATATGCTTGGGATTCGCGAACCCGAAATTTACGGAAAAGAAACGTATTTTGATTTGATTTCAAAAATTATGAAAAAGGGCGAAGAGCTTAAAGTGCAGATTGAGTGCTATCAGTCAAACCACGAAGGAGATATTATAGATAAAATTCAATCTGCCTATAAGAAGTTTGATGGTATAATAATCAATCCTGCGGGGTATACTCATACAAGCGTGGCAATAGCCGATAGCATTAAAGCGGTGATGCTTCCGTGCGTTGAAGTGCATATTTCAAAAGTTGACAGCCGCGAAGAATACAGGAAAATTTCGTATGTGAAAGAGGCTTCAATTGCCACTGTAAGCGGAGAGGGAACAGATGGATACTGCCATGCTTTAGAAATAATTTGTAATGCTTTGGAAAAAAATGAAAAAAACTCTTGACATTTTTCTAAAGGTATATTATAATATCGTTTGTGTCAAGCAATGGTCTTGAACATGGCGGCGTAGCTCAGTTGGCTAGAGCAAACGGTTCATACCCGTTAGGTCGGTGGTTCGAGCCCACTCGCCGCTACCATTGTGGCCCGTTGGTCAAGCGGTTAAGACACCGCCCTTTCACGGCGGTAACACGAGTTCAAATCTCGTACGGGTCACCATAATATGGGAGCATAGCTCAGCTGGGAGAGCATCTGCCTTACAAGCAGAGGGTCATAGGTTCGAGCCCTATTGTTCCCACCAAACAAAAAAGACATCCGTCAGGATGTCTTTTTTGTTTGGTGTATAAAATGAAAAGGGCTCGAACCTCGAGGAGGCAAAAAGCGTAAATAAAATGATTGATAATCATTTTTAGCTTTTTGGTGCGCAGACGGGTACCGAAACGCTTTGCGTTTGGGTCGGCAAGCAGGGCGGATGCGAAGCAGCCACGCCCTATTGTTCCCACCAGAAAAAGACGATTCTTGTGAATCGTCTTTTTTTCAGTTATGATCTATTGAAATATGCATGATTTTAGGATATAATATGTTTAATTACTATTGGAGGAAAAATCAATGTATGATATTACAGATCCGAAGATAATTAAATATTTATGCTCGAAATACGGCTTTACATTTTCAAAAAGTATGGGGCAAAACTTCATCACAGATGAAACTGTTCCTATGATAATGGCGCAGCATTCGTGCTCTGATAGTGAAGGTGTTATAGAAATCGGCCCCGGTTTCGGAAGCCTTACAGCCGCACTTTCGGTAAATGCAAAAAAAGTTGTGGCAATCGAGCTCGACAGAAGGCTTGAAAATGTGCTCAATGAAACGCTTGCGGGATGCACAAACGTTAAATTTATATGGGAAGACTGCCTTAAGGTGAACTTAAAAAAACTTTTAGAGGAAGAGTTTTCGGGGATGAATGTAAGCGTTGCGGCAAATCTTCCGTATTATATAACAACGCCTATAATTATGGCGCTTTTAGAAAGCCGCCTTCCTTTTAAAAGGATAGTGGTAATGATACAAAAAGAGGTTGCCGAAAGATTGTGTGCGAAGCCCGGAAGCAAGGACTATGGTGCAGTAACCGTTTCAACGCAGTACTATTCCGAACCGCAGATATTAAAGCTTGTGCCTGCATCGTCGTTCATACCTGCCCCTAAAGTCGACAGTGCAGTTATCAGCCTTGAAATATTACCTGAGCCTAAAGTGAAACCAAAGGACGAAAAATTGTTTTTTGCTCTTATAAAAGCCGCTTTTTCTCAGCGCAGAAAAACGCTTGCAAACGCGCTTAGCTCAAGCGGAAAATTTGGAGATAAGGAAACAGTGCTTAATGTTATTAAAGAAGCAGGGTTTGAAGAAACTATAAGAGGCGAACGCCTTTCACTTGAAGATTTTTGCTTTTTGAGTGATAAATTTGCAGACGGATAATTAAAAGAGTTCGGTTTGGGATGAACCTATATAACAATGGCAGACACAAAAAAGTGTCTGCCATTGTTATATAGGTTCAAGTTGTTAATTCCTTTTTTTTGCACGAAATATATTCTTTAGGGGTTATTCCCATATGCTTTTTAAACAGACGGTATCCGTATGATATATCAGATATGCCTGCATTCTGGCACGCTACGGCAAACGAAACATTTTCCTTTCTTATTATCTCGGCAATAAAGCGCACCTTCTCCTTGCTTATATATTGCCCTATAGTTATACCGCATTCCTTTTTAAATACGCTGTTGAGGTAATTTGGCGTTCTGTTAAGTTTTCTTGCAATTTCATCTATTGTGATTTTTTCGGATAAATTGCTTGCTACATATTTTTTTATCTTATATTCAAAAAGTGATTGCGTTTTCTGATTCTGATGAAGATTATTTTTATAAATATTGCTGATCTTTTGAAGAATTGTCAGTGCGTTCATAACGGAGAGAAGCTTGTTTTTTTCAGAAATACCATATTCGTATACTGCTGAAAACAAAAGCTTTTTTATCTCCTCTGTTTCTTTGCATGGGGGAAATATAAAAGGTAGGACGATTCCGTCGGGAATGCTCTTTAATGTGCGTTCAGGTGTAATCAGTTCAAAATCGTAATCAAATAACAACTGCATACAACAATGAGAAAAAGGCTTTTTTTCATCGGCATACAGCCTAATCGGCAAATGCCTGAAAAGCACCAGGATACTGCCCTCTTTAACTGCAAATTGTTCATTTTCATAGCAAAATAAAAGATTGCCGCTTTCTATATATGCTATTTCAAGACTTTTTTCAAGTGCATAGGTTGCTTTGTATTCTTTATCTGTATAAAAATGATGGGAAAAGCCAATGTCGGGAATTTCAGAAAAGTTAATTATTCCACCTAACATAGTAAAAACCTCGCATAATACATAATAATTACTAAATACATTGTAACAAAAAAACGTTGTTTTGTCCATAAAAAAACGTTTTATGTATTGAATGAAATATATATAATCTCTATAATGAAGTTATCAAATGAAAAGAGGTGCTTTAAATGAAAAGAGAGGCTTGTTTTTTAATTGATGATACTATCTGGGTTTTCCGCGATTTAACACGTGAAAGACCAAAATCAATGTTTGATAATCCGTTTCTGGCGTTGTTAAAAGAGGCACACGATAAATACGGAATGAAGGTTCAGCTTAACTGTTTTTACCGTACAGACTTTTTCTATGGGGAAGAGGAATTCACTCTCGCCGATATGACGGATGCCTATAAAAAAGAATGGGAAGAAGCCTCCGACTGGCTGAGACTTGCCTTCCATGCAAAGCAGGAATTTCCCGATTATCCGTATATCAATGCAGATTACGACGATGTGAAACGAGATTTTGATGCTCTTAAAAAAGAAGTTGTGCGTTTTGCAGGCGAAAAAGCTTTTGCAAAAAGCGTGCTTCCGCACTGGATGCCCATAAGCAAAGATGCGGTACGTGCTCTTTACGATGGCGGAATAAAGGTGCTTTGTTGTTCGGCGGGAGAAAAAAGGGAATATAATGGTGACCCTAATTCTCTGCCATACGGCCACGCAGCACGCCTTCTTCACAACAGAAAGCCCGAAACTATGCTTTACCAAAGAGGTGGACTTAATAAAGCGATTGATAATTCTATTTGCGGATATAATCACATTACCACTGAAGAAAGAGAATCTATCCTCTATAACACAAAAACAATTCCCGATGAAGAAACGAAAATGAGATTTGCGCTTACTTCAAATGCTCCTTGTCTTAATCTCTGCGATGAAGAGTATCTGGTAAACGGCATTAAAGCAAATGTTGGCAAGGAATATATCGGGCACGTAACTCACGAGCAATATTTTTATAAGGACTACTACAATTATCAGCCTGACTATGGTGCAAAAGTGCTTGCAGCTGCAAGAACGCTTTGGGAGAACGGATATACATATATATTCTTTGAAGAACACGAGTGAAAATGAGTAAATGAGCAGAAAAAAAGAAAACCGTTAGGTTTTCTTTTTTTCTGCTCATTTATGGTAACTTTCGTTGTTATTAATCTTAAACGCTCTGTAAATTTGCTCCTCAAGAATAATTCTTGCAAGGTTATGCGGAAACGTCATCGGGCTGAAGCTAAGCTTGAAATCGGCACGCCTCTTAACTTCTTCCGATAACCCGAGCGAGCCGCCGATAACAAAATCTATTGTAGAGGAGTAGTTTTGAATTTCCCTTATTTTATCAGCCAAGCCTTCGCTTGAAAGCATTTTGCCCTCGATGCACAAACAAATTACAGTATCGCTTTTTCCGATTTTCTTTAAAATAAGCTCGCCCTCTGCCTTTAAAACGCTTTCGCACTGAGCGGCGCTTGGATTATCGGGAATGCTTTTATCGGGAAGATTATGTATGTTTAAATTGCAAAAGCGGCCAAGCCTTTTTTCATACTCCGCCGCTGCATCTTTAAAAAAATCTTCTTTAATTTTTCCAACGCATATTATATTAATCGTCATCAGCCATCATTTCTCCTGCCTGATTTCTGTTTGCCACGTACAAAAGTACGTCGCTTCCTATTTTGCACCCCGTATTTTCAATGCTCTTTGCCACTGCTTCGTAGGCAAGGTGAGGTGTGTTGTTGTCGCTTGAAAGGTGGCCAAGCGTAATTTTCCTGAGTTTTCCCTCGCGCACGAGTTTTGCACACAATGCGCCACACAACCTGTTTGAAAGATGCCCGTTATCGGATAATATCCTCTTTTTTAAATTCTGAGGATAGGGACCGTTTATAAGCATCTGTTCATCGTGGTTTGCTTCAATCATCAGGATTGAGCACGGAGTGAGTAAATCGTATATATGGCGCGAAACTGTGCCTAAATCAGTTGCAATTGCGCCGAAGCTTTCGCCATCGTTTATTAAAAGCCCAATGCTTTCAGCAGCATCGTGCGAGGTTTCAAAGGGAGTTATAACCGTTTCGTTAATTTTAAACGGGACATCAGGGGCGATATATCTTATAAGAGAAACGTCGATTTTCCCCAAAGAATTTATCATCGCCTGCCACGTGCCAAAGGTGGCATAAATGGGAAGCTTATATCTTCTCGACATTATGCCAACGCCGCTTATATGGTCGATATGCTCGTGCGTTACAATTATTGCATCGAGGTTTTGCGGGTCGAAATCAATTCTTTTAAGCTCTGTTTCAACAGCCTTTCCGGTAAGACCGCAATCGACCAGGATGTTTGCATTGCCCGTTACTACAAGAACAGAGTTTCCACTGCTGCCTGATGAAAGCGGACATATTCCAATACCTTTCATTATTTAATCTTCCTCAAATACTCGTTCTATCTTCACGCCTATTGAGCGCAATCTGCGTTCAATATCGGTATATCCTCTGTCGATATAATGAGGGCATCCGATTTGCGTTACACCCTCGGCTGCAACACCTGCTATAATCATAGCGGCGCCTGCCCTCAGGTCGGTAGCCTGCACAAGCGCTCCACGAAGCTTTTTGCCCTGTATTTCGGCACGCTTACCGTTAACTGTTATATCGGCGTCCATCTTTAAAAGCTCGGCAACATACTGAAATCTATTGTCCCACACGTCCTCAATAACTGTACTTCTGCCTTTAACCGTAGATAAAAGGGCAACCATCTGGGGCTGAAGATCGGTAGGAAAGCCGGGGTACGGCATCGTTCTTACCGAGGTTCCACGAAGCTCGCCTGTGCGTGAAATTCGTATGGAATCATCGTATTCCGTTATATTAACGCCCATTTCTTCAAGCTTTGAAACAAGGCAATCCATATGCTTTGGAATAATATTTCTTACAAGCACATCTCCGCCCGATGCTGCAGCGAGAAGCATAAAAGTACCCGCCTCAATCTGGTCGGGAATAATGCTGTAGCTTCCGCCGGTCATTTCCTTAACCCCTGTAATTCTTATAACGTCGGTTCCTGCACCGCGAACTTTTGCGCCCATAGCATTCAAAAAGTTCGCCACATCAACAATGTGAGGCTCTTTAGCGGCATTTTCAATAACTGTTTTCCCATCTGCAAGCACTGCGGCAAGCATAATATTAATTGTAGCACCAACACTTGTTGTATCTAAAAATACATTATCTCCTGTAAGGTGGTCTGCATTAACATAAACTATGCCGTCTGTGATTTCAACAGTAGCTCCAAGAGCACGGAAACCTTTTTCGTGCAGATCGATAGGTCTTACCCCAAAATTACATCCGCCCGGGAGTGCCACCTGAGCTTTGTTCAATCGTCCTAAAAGAGCGCCTAAAAGATAGTAGCTTGCTCTCATTTTGCTTGCCAGCTCAACAGGAGCAATATGGGTTTTTAATCTTGTACTGTCTACGCTGATAGTTGTATCGTTAATGTAGGTAACTCTTGCGCCGAGCTGCACAAGCATTTCTATAATAAGTCTGACATCTTTAATGTCGGGAACGTTTTCTATAATACATACGCCATTGACAAGAAGGGCTGCCGGGATAATTGCTACGGCGGCATTTTTAGCGCCGCAAACGGCAATCTCGCCAAAAAGAGGATTTCCGCCTGTGATATTAAGTTTTTCCAAAATATACACCTCTTCACCTTGTGTTTTGTGCCGAAAAAGAATGGTCCAAGCTCCGATTTTCAGAGGCGGATTTTCGCTTTCGGCTATCCAAGTATATAATACACTACTTTTAGTGTGATTGCAATGTTTTTTTGTTTTTTTCACTCAACATATGTAAAAAAAAGGATATTTTACAATTGCGGAGAATATAATAAAAAAGAAAGAATGAAAAGAAAAGTTTGCAAAAATAAAACAAAAAACCTAAAAAACAAGAGAAATATAAGCGAAAAAATCAAATATCGCAACCTGGGGTTGCTTAAACTTCAAGGAAGAGTTGATTGTAAACGAGAGTTTACAGGCGTATAATCAAACTATGATAAATAAAAAGGATGGGGATAGAGATGACAATAGGCGAAAAAATTACTCAGCTAAGAACGAATATGAATATGTCGCAGGAGCAGCTTGCCGAAAAAATTTCGGTTTCGAGGCAATCTGTTTCAAAGTGGGAAATGGATCAGGCAATGCCGCAACTTGATAAGGTCCTTTTGATGTGCTCGCTCTTTGGAATTACTACCGACGAGCTGCTGCAGGACGACATAGTTCTTACAAAAAGATCGCGTGAGAAAAATAAGTATTTCGGAACAGACGGTTTCCGCGGCGAGGCTAACAGAACCCTTACTTCTATGCAAGCCTATAGAGTGGGAAGATTTTTGGGATGGTATTATTCAAGCGAACTTTCAGGCTGCACCAAGGTAGGATACCGCCCGAGAATTGTTGTGGGAAAAGATACGCGTCGCTCAAGCTATATGCTTGAATATTCTATTGTTGCAGGCATTACGGCATCGGGTGCTGATGCATATATGCTTCACGTTACAACCACACCAAGCGTTTCCTATGTTACAAGGCAGGATGAATTCGACTGCGGAATAATGATAACTGCATCTCACAACCCATTTTATGATAACGGAATAAAGATAATAAACAAGCACGGAGAAAAGCTTGATGATAATACCACTGATTTAATTGAAGCATATATCGATGGAGATTTAGCTTCTCTGGGAGTAGCGGGAGAAGATTTGCCGCTTGCTCATCGCGAAAAAATAGGCTGCATTGTAGACTATGTTTCGGGAAGAAACCGATATATGGGCTATTTAATGTCTATTGCATCTCATTCCTATAAAAACTTAAAAATCGGCCTTGATTGTGCAAACGGCGCTTCGTGGATGATTGCCAAAGCGCTTTTCGGTGCCTTAGGTGCTCAAATGGTAATTACAGGCTCAGAGCCTGATGGCCTTAATGTGAATTACAATTGCGGTTCCACACACGTTGAAAATCTTTGCAAAATCGTTAAGGAGCAGCATCTTGATATGGGATTTGCATTTGATGGCGATGCCGACAGATGTATTGCCGTGGATGAAAACGGAAACGTTGTGGACGGCGATGCAATGCTCTATATCCTTGGAAGACGATTAAAGGATCGCGGCACCCTTAATAATGATACTATTGTTGCAACGGTAATGAGTAATAGCGGGCTGATAAACGCGCTTGAAAAAATCGGAATAAAATGCGAGCAGACAAAGGTTGGCGATCGCTTTGTTTACGAGTGTATGCAGGAAAACGATTATTGCCTGGGCGGAGAGCAATCGGGTCATATTATTCTTAAAAAGTATGCCACCACGGGAGACGGTCTTTTAACTGCTATAATGATTGCAGAAGAAGTTTGCGATAAAAAGACCAATCTGTCTGATCTTACAGAGGGTCTCAGCCTTTATCCTCAATATACAAAGAATGTGAAGGTGAGAAATAAAACAGCTGTGTTTAACGATGAAGAAGTTTTAAAGGAAGCAGCAGAAATAGAAAAGCTTATAAATAAAAAGGGAAGAGTGCTTCTTCGCCAAAGTGGAACAGAGCCCGTTATAAGAATTATGATTGAAAGTGAATCAGAAGAAAAGTGTATTGAATATTCAGAACGTTTGGCAAAGCTTATATTGGAAAGGGGGCACGGCGTTGAATAAATGCATTAAAACCCAGGAATTGTTTGATTGCGAGACTCCATATCTTAAAGAGCTTTTTCTTGAAAGCGAGTATCCGTGGGAAATACTTCCGAAAATAAAAGGCTATATCAAAAAGCTTATAGATGAAGGATTAGAGGGGTTTACAGAAATTAAGGAAAATGTTTTTGTGGGAGAAAACGTAAAAATTTCCCCCACTGCCACAATAGAGGGCCCCACAATAATAGGAGAGGGAACCGAGATAAGACCGGGTGCTTATATAAGAGGAAACGTAATTACAGGAAAAAACTGTGTTATCGGAAATTCTACCGAACTTAAATCAAGCATTCTGCTTGACAAGGTGCAGGTTCCTCACTACAACTATGTGGGAGATTCCATTCTGGGAAATCACGCTCATATGGGGGCAGGTGCAGTTTGCTCTAATCTTAAGGCAGACGGAAAAAACGTTGTGATCCACTCAGATGAGGACTACGAGACAGGTCTTAGAAAAATAGGCGGAATTTTAGGCGATAATGCCGATGTGGGATGCGGATGTGTGCTTAATCCGGGCACAGTTATCGGAAAAGCTACCTCTGTGTATCCGTTAACAGCTTTAAGAGGAGTTTACCCTGAAAACTCTATTGTTAAACAGGCAGACAACATTGTTGAAAGGAAATAAGTTGAAGAAGAAAGGAATATAAAATGTGCGGAATAGTTGGTTATACAGGTAAAGATGACGCGGTAAGCGTTTTAACAAGCGGGCTAAAAAGGCTTGAATACAGAGGATACGATTCTTCAGGAATAGCGGTAAATAATGAAAATAAAATAACAATGGTAAAGGCAAGCGGAGAGATAAATAATCTCGTAGAAAAGCTTGGCGAAAAAACTATAGTCGGATGTGCAGGAATAGGGCACACACGTTGGGCAACTCACGGAGCACCCACAGATATAAATGCTCATCCGCATCTTTCAAATAGCGGACGCTTTGCTATTGTGCACAACGGTATAATAGAAAATTATATCGAGCTTAAAGAAGAGCTTGCGGGGAAAGGTTTTAATTTTGAAAGCGAAACCGACACAGAGGTTGTAGTACATCTTTTAGAATACTACTATGAGGGCGATGTTAGAAAAGCGCTTATGAAAACTGTATCAAGGCTTGAGGGGTCTTACGCTCTTGGAGTTGTTTGCAGTGAATTTCCCAAGAGTGTGTTTGCTGCCAAGCTCGGCTCACCATTAATTATAGGTGTGGGCGTAGGAGAAAACTTCTTTGCTTCCGATGTTACGGCACTTATAAGCAAAACCAAAAATATAATATATATTGAAGACGGAGAGTTTGCAGAGATTACACCAGACGAAATAGATGTTTTTGATTGCACAGGAAAAAGTGTGAAAAAAAGTGTTTCAAGAGTTGTGTGGGACATTGAAGCTGCTGAAAAAGGCGGATACGAGCACTTTATGCTTAAAGAAATTATGGAGCAGCCAAAGGCACTTAAATCTACAATCGAGCCAAATATAAAGGATAATAAAATACATTTTGAGGGACTCGAGCCTTTGGGCGAAAAAATAAAGGATATAAATAAGATAATCATTACGGCATGTGGCTCGGCATACCATGCGGGATATGTGGGTAAATTTGTGATTGAAGAATTGTGCCGCATAAGTGTGGAGGTTGATTTAGCAAGTGAGCTTCGTTACCGTAATCCTATAATAGATGAAAAAACACTTGTAGTTGTAATTAGTCAGTCGGGAGAAACGGCAGATACTATTGCGGCTATGAAAGAATGTAAGGAAAGAGGGGCAACGGTTCTTAGTGTGGTAAATGTTGTTGGAAGCACAATTGCAAAGCTTTCAGATTACGTTATATATACCTGGGCAGGCCCTGAAATTGCTGTTGCAACATCAAAGGGATATACAACACAGCTTGCAGTTATGAATATGCTTGCACTCTGGCTTGGAGACCATTTAAATAAAATAGAAGAAACTGAATATAATGAACTCATTGAGGCTATTCGTTCAATCCCCGAAAGAGCACAACGCTCACTTGACCTTAATGCACAAATGGCAGACTTTGTGAAAAACTATAGTCATTACGACAGTGTATTCTATATTGGCAGAAATATTGACTATGCAATCTGTATGGAAGGCTCGCTTAAGCTTAAGGAAATTTCTTATGTTCATTCAGAAGCGTATGCTGCGGGTGAACTGAAGCACGGAACAATAGCGCTTGTTGATGAAAACAGCCTTGTTGTAGCACCGTGTTGTCAGGAATCTCTTTTTGATAAGATGATGTCAAACATCAAAGAGGTAAAGGCAAGAGGTGCGAATGTTTTAGCCGTAGCTCTTGAAAATAATCATAAGATTTACGAGGAAGCAGATAACGTTATTTCTATTCCCGAAACACATCCGATGTTTGTTTCAGTTGCAGAAATAATTCCGCTTCAGCTCTTCAGCTATTATATTGCAAAGGAAAAGGGATGCAATATTGATAAGCCGAAAAACCTTGCAAAATCAGTAACAGTGGAGTAGAATTTAATAAAAAGGCTGAACGTTTTTCGTTCAGCCTTCAGACCGTCGAAAAAGTCGGTCAACCACAAACAAAATTATAATTTTATAATTTTGTAGGGTTCGGCGTCCTCGACGAACCGTTAACAATACAATTTTTATCAAAAAAGTAAAAGTTAAGAAAGTCCCTGAAAACTTGGTTTTCAGGGACTTTTGTTTGCTTCTGTTCAATACAATCTCTATCGTACCATCGTACGCCGACGAGTTTGTATTGAACAGATTTACCTTCCTTTTTCCCAGTCTGCCAGCGTGCCGATAGGTTTATCGACACGCTGAAGGCTGAACGTTTTTCGTTCAGCCTTTTTGTTGTATATTTCGTATTTATCAATATTTATTTGTTTCGTCAATTCTCCAAAGCGAAATATTTAATTCGTGTTCAAGCTGGCGAAGCTTCCATCTTAAGCACTTTTCGTCGCACTGATATTCCATGCTCGGCTCCCATCCAAGGCGTGAATCGAGTTGCACAATGGGAATTGTTTTTTCAACGTTATCTTTTTCAGCAAGAAGTATTTCGCGCATTTCTTTGGCATAGGCAAGGCGTGCTTCCTTATCATAAGTAACAAGTGATTTCTGCACTAAAAGATAAATTCTTATAACGTGTTCGGCAGTGATGCAAGTGCGATACATAAATTTGCCGAGGTTTATAAGGCGAAGAAGATTATCGTTAGGCTCCTTTATTTCTTCAAGCACATTAAGCCCCTCTAAAAGAAGTGCCCCCGTTTCTTTTATGCCCTGAAGATTTACGTGAACACGTCTTCCGGGAGAATCGTATTCATCAAAGAATCCCGTTGAATAGCTTCCCGTATACATGCCCGAGTGCCCGAACATCGCACCCGCATCATCAGGCTTTTTATTTCCGCCACCATCGGCGCGAAGCCATAATGGGTAGGCAGGGCCAACTCTCAGTGCACCATACTGAAGCTCGTAAGCCGGAGGAATGTGCTGTATTGCCTCGCTCCAGATTTCAAGGGCACGGTTAACCTCGCTGTAATTCTTTTCTTCGAAATCTCTTATCAAAAGTGCCTCAAGAATTTCTTCCAGACCTTCCTCGTGGGTAAATGTTGCCCACTTTTCAAGGTCGTTTACAAACGAAGGGTGGAAGCCATAGTGTATACATTCGTTAAGGCCGTAAAGGTTGTAGTTTTCTCTTGCATCAAGCATACTGCGGAAGCGTTTGATCCACTGATGCGGCATAGGCTCGTAGGGAATAACGCCAAAGTCCCAAGTTCTTCCCGCGCTGTTTACAGTAGCGAGAACTTTCATTCCGCGCTGTTTAGCAATCTCTGCTTCGCTCTTAAAATATTCGCTTGGCCCCGGAATACGAAGCGTATAGTCGGCAACGCCGATTGTTGCATCGCCCACTTTAAACTTTTCATACATTTCCCAGCCCAGTGCAAGATAAATATCTTCAGGAAGATTTTTTATCAGCTCAACGCGTGCCTCTTTAGGCGCTAAGCCCCAGTTGTAGGATGAGAAGGTAATTATAGCATCTTTGTTGTGCTTGCGGATGCATTTTTGTATAAGGCGAACCCACTCGGGATAGTCGCTGCAGGGGAAGAAGCCCGGCGACATTTTGCCTGTGGGAATATTGTCGATAACATTAGCACTATGTGGAGCTTTTCCCGCGCGCGGGTCGCGGCTTGAAAAATGATTTGCTTCGCCAATGAGGGAAACGCCTCTAATCTTGGGGCATGCCTCAAAGATTTTACCATACATATTATCGTAAAATTCCTCGGCGCCCTCGTCGTCGGGATGGGCAGAGTGATTTTTATAAAGCATAATCATAATGCCAATACCATACTTTTCTGCTCTTTCACAAAGAAGAGGCATATCTATATAATCATCTCGGTTAGTAAGGTTAACATCCTTTATCCACAAGCTTATTATATTATAGCCACGGTGTGCCATCATAGCGAGGCATTCATCGGTAAACTCAAACATACCAAGCGGAGATTGAGCGGCACGATATTCATAGATAGCCTTAGATTTAATGGTCTTTTTCTTTAAATAAGGAGCTTTTCTTAAATTCATTAAGTCTTCAAGGAAATAAAGTCCCTGAGCTACGCCAACATTATCGTAGCCCTCAAGAGTTATGTAATTATCATAAAATGTGATTCTGTAGCCCATATATCCGCTTGCATCTTCAATATCCTGATTTAACGAGATTTTGATGCAGTTTTCGCTTGCAGTATACGAGGGCGAAGATGATACATTCATCGAAGTCCATAAGTAATCGTTAAAATCGCGCACCGCAGTTAAAATCACGTCGTCTGCATCACGCGGAACAGTGATATAGAAATTATCAGCTATCACAAACTCGTTTTCGTTTGGTACAAGAGAATGGTCTCGCACATTTTTCTTGTGAATTTGCAAAAGCTCTTTTTTAAAGTCATATCTGTTTTCTTTTTTCAGCATAAAATCACTCCTTTTGATTTAATATTATATCTTCTCGATATAATGAATTCAAGGTTCAAATCTCTTTCTTTAAGGGGGTATTTTCAGCGGGTTTATTAAAAATCGCGCCTTTTGAATCATTGTATATATGTAACTAAAAAAAGTGAATGTAATTAATCAACTTTCACTTGTACAGAATTAGCGTTGTTATATAATGCTCTTGCCATAGGCCGATGGCGACATTCCCACAGCCTTTTTAAAAGCACGTGAAAAATTATGTATTGAAGAATAACCAAGCATTTCGGAAATCTGCCCAACGGAATAATTGTTTTCGCGAATAAGCTTTTTTGCTTCCTTGATTTTCACTCTTGTATAGTATTCCATAGGGCTTTCGCCTGTGCTTTCCCTGAAAATTTTGCAAAGCTGAGTTTTCCCAAGAAGAAAGTAAGCACACACATCTTTAAGAGTGATGGAAGAATAAATATTTTCTTTCATATATTCGCACATAAGCTCGCTTAAAGAATTGTTTGCGATGCTTCGCGATTTTTTTGAAGACAGTACGTTTTTACTGAGAGTGCTCCCGCTTCTTAAAAGCTGAATCAGAAACTCTGTAAAATAGCACCCGAGAAGTTGGGTAGAGCCGAGAGGCGCATTTGAAAAATCAAGATTATTTTTATTTGTATAGTCGCCCGAAATTTCTCCGAGGGCATTTTTCGCCTCTTCAAGAAAAAGCGAAAGAAGGGTTTTCCCCGTCTTATCAAGCGTAAAGGTTTTGCTTTTAAAATATTGCATCGAGGGACTGTTTGTTGTGAAAGAAATTACAAGCATATTGTTTGAAACCTTGTTATCTGAAACATGGGCGTGTATTTCCATGGGTTCGTGGAAAATTACCTGTCCTTGCATAAGGGTGCAGCCAATACCATTTGTAACGGCATTGATTTTTCCACTGTCGACATATACCATCTCCCAGAAATTATGCTTTTCGGGTGCGTGGGAAAAATCTTTTCCAAATTCAAAATAGTAAATACTGTTAAAGCCTTTTATCTCTATTTCGTTTTTAATACACTGCATTTCAAACATAAAAAACACCACCTGCGGACGAAATGATAAAAAATACGTAAGGATTGTTAAATACATAATTCTAAGATAATTGTATAATAAAAGTAGTATAAAGTCAATAAATATGAAATTTCAAGGAGGTATTATTATAATGAACGTACTTGCAATAGGTTGTCATCCCGACGACATTGAAATCTCTTGTTGCGGAACACTTGCAAAATGTGTTAAAAGAGGAGATAAGGTAACAGTGTGCCACGTTGCAAACGGAAATATGGGCCACGAAATTATTTCTCCTGAAGAGCTTCGCGTTATGAGAGCGGCGGAAGCAAAAAAAGCAGGCTCTCTTGCAGGAATCGAGGTTGTATCGCTTGATATCGGCGACCTTCTTCCCAATGGATGCGATATAGCTCAGCGCGATAAGGTGGTTGAATTAATAAGAAAGGTTCAGCCCGATTTTATAATTACTCACAGTCCCACAGACTATATGCCAGACCATTTGGCAGTATCAAAGCTTGTTTTTGATGCTTCGTTTGCGGCAAGCGTTCCGCACTATGGAAATGGCGGAAAGGCTGCAGTAGTTCCGATTTTCTATATGGATAACCTTGCGGGAATGAATTTCAATCCCACAGAGTATGTAGACATAACAGATGAAATCGAGCTTAAAATAGAAATGCTTGAATGCCACGAAAGTCAGCTTAAGTGGATGCGCGACCACGACCATATCGATTTTGCAGAATTTGTGCGCACCTGCTCAAGATTCCGCGGTATTCAGTGTGGCGTTGGCTATGCAGAGGGCTTTACTCAGGAACTTGTATGGCCCAAGGTTGTGGCTAAGAGATTGTTACCATAAAATATTTATATAAAATCAAGGAGGAAAACAAAATGGATTTTTTAAGTACAGTTGAAGGCAGCTTATGTGAAAACTTTTTCCCAAAGGGATGGGATATTAAAAAAATTGACGAGTGCTGTGAAAAAGGCGTAGCACGCGAGGATTTCTGGCACAAGGATTTCAATCCTGTTGAATGCGAAAACATCTACGAATTCGATACACTTATGGGCCACGAAATCGCTCTTAAGATTAAGGAAGCACGCGACAGAGGCGAAAAGCTTGCTATGATTCTTCCCGTTGGACCAATGGGTATGTATAAGTGGGCAGTTTATTTCCTCAACGCATGGGATGTTAACTGCGACCATGTTTACACATTCAATATGGACGAATGGTCAGATGGAGATGGTAACACACTTCCTAACGACAATCCTGCTTCGTTTGAATACAGCATGAAGGAAGCATTTTTCAATAAGCTTAAAAACACAATACCCCCCGCACAGCGCAACTTTGCAACAAAGGAAAACCTTCCTACATATCCTGAAAAGATTGCAGCTCTTAAGGCAGAGGGCGCTAAGCTTGTATTAATATTCGGTATAGGAAGAGTTTGCCATATCGCATTCTGGGAACCCCACTTTGCACAGGAATTCTCAAGTGTTGAAGAATGGAAGAAACAGTGCTACCGCCTTGGTGCAAAGCTCCATCCTCTTACAATTGAGCAGAACGCAATCACAAGCTTCAAGAGCCGCACAACATTAGTTCCTTGCCGTGCAAACACAATCGGACCTGGTCTTTTCCTTCAGGCTGATACAATTATCGGTGGTTGCGATGGTGCGCTTTCAAGAGGTATGGGTTGGCAGGGAATGAGCTTCTTAACAACTCTTCACTACGGCCCCGATATGAATATCACATCAACCTTTATTCCCACACTTCCCGGTAAGCTTTTCTATCTTAAGGAGCTTGCAGGTCCGTTAGTTGCAGAATGTAACTAATAGTCAGGAGGGTAAAAATGTTAGTTAATTTAAACGATGTTTTAAGACCTGCAAAGAAAAATCATTATGCAGTTGGCCTTTTTAATGCTGTAAATCTTGAATTGGCACGCGGTATTATTGCTGCTGCTGAATCTACAAGGTCGCCCGTTATTATGGGTACGGCAGAGGTTTTACTTCCATACGGTCCTCTTGAAGAGGTTTCATATTATTTGATACCTATGGCTAAAAAAGCTTCTGTTCCTGTGGTAATTCATCTCGACCATGGTCTTTCATATGATTTATGTGTCAAAGCTCTTGAGCTTGGTTTCAGCTCGGTAATGTATGATTGCTCAACAGATTCTTATGAAGAAAACGTTCGCAAGGTAAAGGAAATGGCAGATATTGCCCATTCTTACGGAGCAACCATAGAGGGCGAGCTTGGCCACGTAGGCGATAACGAGGGTTCGGCAGAGGGCAGCTCTCATTTAGCTGATCCTTCAAAATATTTTACCGATCCAAAGCTTGCTAAAGACTTTGTTGATAAAACAGGCGTAGATGCCTTGGCAATAGCAGTTGGTAATGCACACGGTGCATACAAGCTTCCGCCAAAGCTTGACTTTGAAAGAATCAGAACAATTGCAAGAACTGTTGATGTTCCTCTTGTTCTTCACGGCGGCTCCGGCCTTACCGACAGCGACTTCAAGCAGGCTATAAAAGATGGTATCAGCAAGGTTAACATCTTCACTGATATTAACGTTGCAGCCGTTGAAGCAGAATTTAAAAAATTCTCGAGTATGGATAAGGGCCTTATCGATCTTATTCCCGCAGCGGTTGAAGCTGTTAAGCAGGAAAGTATGAAAAAGATGAAGTTGTTCGACAGCGTAAACAGAGCAGGCGAGCCAACGGCTATATCTGCAAACGATAATATTGAACTTATAACAAAAATTGTTGCACAGGAAGTTGCAAAATACCTGAAGAAATAAAATATAACAACAAGGGAGTGTAAAAACTTAGTTTTTACACTCCCTTTGCATATTCTCTGGGAGAAACACCAATTATATTTTTAAAATTGCGGTAAAAAGTTGAAAAGTCATTGTAACCGCACAACCCATATATAGCTGTAATTTTATAGCCTCTTTTTATATACTCTGTTGATTTTCTGATACGGCACATATTCAGATATTTATTAAACGAGCAGCCGGTTATTTCAGAGAAAATTTTGCAGAAACTACTTTTTGAAACGGCAGAAAGCTTTACCATGCTATCAAGGCGTATATCCTGGAAATAATTGTTTTCTATGTAGCTCACACAATGAAGTACAAATTGTCTGCAATCATCAAAATGAGAAATAATAGATGCTTTTGAAGATTCGTAGTAAATTCTTGCAAACATAGTTACAAGTATTATTCCGTACGAGCGTATAATATCTTTCCCCGATATATTGCGCTCGGTAAATTCTTTATATATCTCTTCCATAATGTTTTCAACGCAAAGCACTTTGTCGTATGGCAGTGTGATTTTAGGCCTTATGGTAGAATCGTGAGATAGTCTTCTTAAAAAATCTATGGCAAATGAATTAGATGCTGCTGATTCCCCCAAACTATCGGGCATAAAGGAAAATGAATAAAAAATTGTTTGATGTTCCTCCTCTATGCGGTGATTTATTCCCGGAGGAATTATAAACATATCTCCCGCAACAAGGCGCGAGGCAGAGGATTCCACGTAATGAGTAAGAGCTCCTTTTTCAATGTAATATATCTGAAAGTATTCGTGGGAATGCAATTTTTTTGCTTCATTTGGTTTTTCCACACGTTGAATGTGAAAGCCTTCTGCGGCGTTTTTATAATAGCTGAGCACAAAATTTTTTATATCCAATATATACCCTCCCTTGTGCTTTTATCATAGCACCTCCTGAAACGAAATGCAATATATAATATACAAAATGCAATATTGTTTTCCGATAATATGATAAAATAAAGAAAAAAAACAAAAGGAGAGATAACTGATGAACAAAAAAGCATATTTCTATATTGACGATGTTATATGGCTTATGCGTGATTTAACAAGGCAAATGCCGAAATCCTTATTTGATAATTCCTTTATGAAAATGCTAAAAAATGCGCACGAAAAATATGGATTAAAGGTTCAACTCAACCTTTTTTTCAGAACAGATTTTTACTACGGAAACGATGAATTTTCACTTAAAGAGATGACAAGTGCTTATAAAAGCGAGTGGGAAAGAAATTCCGATTGGATAAAATTCGGGTTTCATTCCAAACAGGAATTCCCCGACTATCCATATATAAATGCCTCATATGAGGATGTGAAGACAAACTTTATGGATATAAAAAACGAGGTTTGCCGTTTTGCCTGTGAGGATAACTGGGCAAACACCGTTAATCCACACTGGCGCCCAATCAGTAAGGAAGGCTGCCGTGCCCTTGTTGATTGCGGAGTGAAATTTACCTGCGCTACAACGGGAATTAAAAGCGAATACAATGGAGACCCAAATAGCCTTCCTTATGGTCACGCAGGCAGACTTTTGCAAAACAGAAAGCCTGAATCTGGCACATTTATCAGAAAAACAAAGGATTTATCAATACTGAATTCACTTTGTTCTTACAATCATCTTACAGATGATCAACTCGAACACACACTACATACGCTTGATTATTATACCGATAGCGAAACGGGGATAAGGATAAAAACATTCCTCGTAGGCCCGCTTCATAATGCTAGCGCGATTGAGGATATCCGAGAGGAAATGAAATCGTACACGAAGTATGAATTTATTGGATGGTGTACACACGAGCAATATTTTTACCCTGAATATTATGCTTATCAGCCTGATTACGAGGAAAAATTATATATTGCCTGCGAAGTTCTTAAAGAACATGGATATGAGTTTATTTATATTGATGATATTATAAAGGAGTAACTTATATGAAGATTGTTGCCTTAAACGGGCTTTTGGGATATGGCTATAGCGAAGAAGCTCTGAATATAGCGTTTTCAGAAAAAGTTGACTATATAGGCGTTGATGCAGGTTCAACTGACCCGGGTCCTTATTATCTTGGTAGTGGTAAATCATTTACAGACCGTGGTGCGGTAAAAAGGGACTTGTCGTTGGCTCTTCCCAAGGCTCTGGAACATAAAGCGCCATTTATTATTGGTACAGCAGGTGGAGCAGGAAGCAGTGAGCATGTGGAGTGGCTTAAGGAAATTTTACTTGAAATTGCAAAAGAAAAAAATCTGCACTTTAAACTCGGGACTGTTTTAAGCGATGTTTCAACGGAGTATGTCCTCGAAAAGTTTGACAGCGGAAAACTCATTGATATGAGCAGTGAGTTTTCAGCAAACAAAAGTACTATAAAGGAAAGTGCACGAATTGTCAGCCAAATCGGTATTGCACCTATTATAGAATTGCTTAAAAAAGATGTTGATATAATTGTTTGCGGACGCGCTTGTGATACTGCAATTTATGCAGCGCCGTGTATATATGAAGGGTATAAGCATGGCCTTGCATTCCATATGGCAAAGATTATGGAGTGTGGGGCAATGTGTTCTGAGCCTGTTGCTGCAGCCGATGTGATGCAGGCGTACATGTATGACGACTGTTTTGAACTTCGTCCTGCAAATCCCATAAGAAAATGTACTGTAGACAGAGTGGCAGCACACACATTGTATGAACAAAGCAATCCTTATCTTATATTTGAACCCGACGGAGTATGCGATTTAACAAATTCAAGGTTTGAACAGATTGACGAGCGAACTGTAAGAGTGTCAGGTTCGGTTTTTCACGAGGCAGAAGAAAAGACATTAAAGATTGAGGGCGTGAGATGCGCAGGATATAGAACGATATCTCCTGCTACGATTTATGATCCTAAAACCATCGAAAATTTTGATTTTATAACAGATGCAGTAACAGAATTTGTTAAAGAAAATACTAAAAAAACAATGAGTGATGACAGTTACAAAATTTTCTTTAAAACAAGCGGTGGAAAAGAAAGTTCTATGGGTGTCATTATAGATGTTGTGGGAAAAACGCAGGAAATAGCAGATACTGTATGCGCATTGGTAAGAAGCAGAATGCTTCACTGCGATTACGAGGGAAGAAAATCCACAGCAGGAAACCTTGCATTTCCGTTTTCACCGTCAGACATTCACGTTGGTGAAGTCTATGAGTTTTCTGTATTTCATCTTGCAAAGGTGGACTCGCTTATGGAAACGGCAGAAATTATGATTGAGGAGGTTTAAAATGAAAAAACTGATTGATTACACTAAAATTTTAAGAAGCAAAAATGCAGGACCTCTTTTTATTACATTTGATTTGATTTTCAACACAAAAGAAGATATGGAATATGTGGAACAAAGACTTAAAAAGTCTGATATTTCAAGGGCGTATGGCGTGAGTGAAGAAAAAATTGATATTATATCATACGGAGTGGTTAATTCCATTAAAATAACATTCCCAAGAAAAAACATAAGCGGGAGCTTAGCGGACAACGACATATACGGCTGTCAGCAGCATATACCACTTGCGAATATCATAATCTGAGGTGAAGAAATGATTAAAACAGAAATATATGAACAGGCACTTTTTGAAACAATTAAACGTGGTGCAACAGAGATTTCGCCTGATGTAAAAGATGCTTTTATTAAAGCGATAGAAAGAGAAGAAAACATTGACGCTAAAAGTGGTTTAGAAGCAACTCTTAAAAGTATGGAAATGTCAAAGGTAAGAGAAAATCCCCTTTGCGTAGACACAGGCTGGCCAATATTCTACTTCAAGGTAGGAAACAAGTGTGAAATTGAGGGCGGATTTGTAGAGCTTGAAAATGCAGCACGAAGAGCAGTTGCGAAAGCAACTGAGCTTGGCTATTTGCGTGCAACAATGAAGCATCCTTTAACAGGTTACGACCCGGGAAACAACATAGGTATGAATATTCCTGACTTTACATATCAGTTCGTTGATGGCGATGCAATAGAAATGTCATATGCTGCTAAAGGCGGCGGAAGTGAGTGCTTTGGTGGCACAAGACATAGAATAGTTGCATTTGCAGATGGAATTAAAGGAATAGAAAAATTCGTAATCGATAGCTTCGTGGCATCAGCCAGAGCTGGTGCAGTTTGTCCACCGTCAGTTTTGGGTATTGGTATTGGCGGAACGGCAAATGTCGCGGCAAACCTGGCAAAAGAGGCAGCTTGCTTAAGAACTGTAGGGTCAAAACACCCCGATCCGATGTTTGCAAAGATTGAAGAAGATTTGTACGAAGCTATAAACAGTCTAGGGATTGGTATTTTAGGTGCAGGCGGAAGCACATCGGTTCTTGCGGTAAATGTAGAGTATGCATACACACATATAGCGGGAATAGCGTGTGCTACAAGTACCAACTGTATGGTAGCACGTCGTGCATCATCAAGAATTGATGCAGACGGCACAGTTACAAAAATGATAAGTCCCAATTGGTTTGGCGACAGATAGGAGGATAAATATGGCAGAATATCATTTAACATCGCCTTTAACTGATGAAGATGTTAAGAAGCTAAAATTAGGCGATACCGTATACATTAGCGGTGAGTGCTTCACTTGCCGTTCAAGGCTCCAAAAATATATTTTTGATGAAAGAAATGTTTTGCCCTTTGATACAAAAGACAGAAATATATTGATTCATAACGGACCTATCGTTGTCAAAGAAAACGGAAAATGGAAGCTTGTTTCATTTATGCCGACATCAAGTATTCGCTTTGAAAAGTGGGGTGCAAAAAGCGTAGATGAATGGAATTTGAAAATGATTGTCGGAAAAACCACAATGGGCGAAAAAACAGCACAAATGATGAAAGAAAAGAAGTGTGTGCATGTTTCACCACGTTCAGTAAGTCCTAATCTTTGGATAGATTCAATAGAAGTTCAGGATGTCTATCTTTACGATGAACTTGGCAGAATTGAAGCTGCATGGTTTTTTAAACTTAACGATTTAGGTCCGTTTATAGTAGATATTGACTGTGAGGGTAACAACTATTTTGATAATCTTGATGATGAAATAGCGAAGCGTAAAGAAAAGGCACTTAAAAAACTTGGAATAGATACATCATTTGAATTTACAAAACTATATTAAGAAATCTCTAGATTCTTTAAAAATGAAAAACGGAGCAGTAAGTGAACTGCTCCGTTTTTTCTGTAATCACTTTTATACATTTCCCGCAAATGAGGTTTTATAATCCTTTAAATGCTTGTCAATTCTTGCGTGAACTAAGGTCCACTTTCCGTCGGCATAACAAATTTCCGTTATAGATGCATTTGATGACCACGGCACATTCCCCATTTTATCAACGCTTCCATATTCTACTATGCTTTGCGTTGCGCGTATTGGTGTGGCGTGTGTTGTTACAAGCACTGTTTTTTCAGGATTTTCTTTTGCGATTTTTTCAAGTGTATTAATAACTCTTTCTCCAAGCTCTTTAACCGATTCTCCGCCCGGGGTAACTGCTTTTCCGATATTATTAAGCCACAGATTTCCGTATTCCTCAGGGAAAAGTGTGGGGAGGTCGCCATGCTGTTTTCCTTCCCATTCTCCTGCATGTATTTCACGAAGACCTTTATCCTTAATAATATCCACACCCAAAACCTTTGAAAAGCACTCTGCCGTACTGTAGGCACGCATAAGGTCGCTTGAATAAATTATATCAACATTATAATTTTCTTTAACAAATTCTGCCGAAAGGGTTGCCTGATTTGCTCCGCTTTCAAGCAGCGGTACATCAGTTTGCCCTGCAAAAAAAGTTTCTTTATTGGCAAGGCTTTCACCGTGCCTTACAAGTAAAAAAGTTGTTTTCATTTTAAATCTCCTCCATATAACCTAATCCGTTGTTGTCCTTTTTAAGCCTGAGCACAAAATTGAATTTATCAAGCTCTGTGCACATATGAAAATCTGCTTCGGGAAAAACATCGTTTTGTGCCTTATCGAAAAACTTTGCGCCTGAGGTATACCTGAGGTTGTTTATTCTCTCTTCCATATCAATCGGAGTTCCGAGCACAAGGCTTTTAATATATTCGGCGCACAGTGTGTCTTCCTCGGTTTCGCTGATTGCTTCAAGCCCCATGCAAACAAGCGAAACATTTTCGGCTCCGCTTTTTTTGATATAATCTGCCGTAGCCTTTGCGGTAAGTAAACTGCCCCCAAGAATTTCGTCTGCACCAACTGCATTTGCAATTCCCTGCGTACCTGCGCTTGTTGTATGCACCACGGTTTTTCCCTTAACATCAAGGTTTAAAAGCTCAGAGGGGGAGTTGCCGGTATCAAACCCGGGAAGAATTTTTCCGTGCCTTTCTCCTGCTAAAATTATATCGGGGCTTTCTTTTTTTAGCTGATAGGCAAGGTCGCAATCGCCTACGGGAATAATTTTTTCTGCACCGAGTGCCATCATATATGCCTCCATCGAAAAAGCACGGAAAACATCGATAACAACAGTAAGTCCGCGGGCTTTTTTTGCGCCCTCTATCATTTGAAGTATCTGTATGTTCATATTTTTACCTCTTTGATAATCTTTCCAGATATGCAAGACAGTTATAATTGTGGCGGGCAAAGGATTTAAGCAATTCATCGTCTGTGTAACAGCAATGCACCTCCGAGGTAAGAGGTCCGTCGTAGCCGATTTCGCCCATCGCAGCCATAACCTTATCCCATTTAATCGTTCCCTGGTCAGGCGTTAAATGGTAATCTCCGTCGGTAAAGCTGTTGTGCACATGAGTGATTTTAATTCTTTTTCCGAGCATCTTTATCGCGTTTGCCTGATCCATATCAATAAGGTGAGCGTGCCCGAAATCCCAGCAAGCCTGAACTCTTTCGTCGTTAAAACTGTCGATAAGGGTGCAAAGGTCTTCTGGGCTGTAGGAATAAAATGGCATTGTGGGAACAACATCGGGGAAAAGGGGAAGATTTTCTGCCGCAAGCCCCGTGTTGTATTTGTGGGCATATTCAAGATACTCGCTGAAATATTTTTGATTGTCGCTGAGCGATTTCGATGCGGCATATCCCGAAGAAATTGAAGTTCTCGGGTGCATAGCACACCATTTTGCACCTATTTTCCCGCTTGTTTTTATAGCCTGCTTAATGGCAAATTCGTATCTTTCTTCAATGATTTCACTCGACACACGCAAATCATAGTAATATGGGTGAGTTTGCACGCATTCAAGCTTGTTTTCCTCCAATATGCGAAGAATATCTTCGGTTACTCTGTCCCAATCGGATTCCGTTTTGTCAAGAATTTCAGATAAGTTGGCAGATATGTAGCGGAAGCCTCCCTCGGATGCGAATTTGCATTTCTTTTCAAAAAGGTCGTTATAGGCTATTTGTATTGCTAATTTCATAAGTCATCTCTCCTTAATCTGAACATTACTGCTTCGTGAGGCTTGATGTTAAATCTGATTTCTTTCACGCTTCCATCTTTGTTGCGCACGGAGGTAAATTCGCGCTCTGATAAAGCTTCTTTAACGGGGAAATTAATTTTAATAACTGCTTCACGCTCTGTAAATTCCCGATTATCATATGCTGAATAATCGATAGCAAGCAGCTGGGTGTTTCCTTTTTCGCTTTCAAAGAGAGTAACGCCAACATTTTCACCCAATACAAGTGGGGAAGAAAGCTTTAAAATTTCCTCTTTCAACGTCTTTTTCAAAAGCTCACTTACGTTGTTTTTCGTTTTGCCCTCGCGTCCCTCGAAGCACTCGTGCCCTAATTTGGAAACGGGAGCATTTATGAGGAGTGCTCTGCCTTTTTTAAGAATAACGGGCAAGCCGTTTTCTGCCGATATGATAGCTTCAGCGCCGTCTGCTTCATATTTAAGCGGTGTTTTATTCGGGTAAATAAGCTCACTTTCTTTATCGGTGCAAAGCTCTGTAATCCACACGTTTTGGTTGTTTTCTTTTACACCGAATATATCCTCAAGTCCGCAAATATCGCTGACGGCAATAAGCGATACACCGCTTTCGTATAGGCGTCTGATTTCGCTTATGGTCTCATCGCTTGCAAATTTAAGCGTGGGAAGCACAAGTGCGTCGCATTCGTCTGCGCGAAGAGATGATAACGTTTCGCTTTTTAACGCAAACGGTGCGTTAAGACCTGCTTCCCTATTGCAATCGTAAATATATCCGTGCGCTTCCTCGCTGATGTTTGAAAAACCTGTGTAGCCGTGAAGCGTGAGAATTTCGCCATCGAAAACATCTTCCTCGTCGACATATTCTGTTACCATTGCCATGGTACGCAGTGGTTTGAGCGGTTTGTTATCGATTGCGATTTTCCAGTCGCGGGTGAGTCTGTCTGCCATCTCGGGAGAGTGGTCCGCTCTGTGGAAGCCGTAGCTGGTCCAGTAATGATAGCCGTCTTCTGCTCTGTGAGGTGTGTTGAACACATATTCAAAAGCATGGGTGCTGTTAAAATATAAAGGCATATCATATTTTCCCATAGGAGCGTGTGCAAACTTAACCGCGCCGTCGATACATCCGCCGTTGCTTCCCGAGTACTGCTCGGGATACATAACGAAATCGGGGCAGTGGAGAAGTATTGTCATCGCGGCAAAAGCTCCGCGATAAGTCTGGTAAGCGCACGATGCGGGGTAGTCTTCAAAAACCGAAAAACCCGTGAACACATCCTCTGCCATAGTATTATCGGGGGTAGCCCCGTAGCATTTAATGGAATGGTAGGAAACAGTTGCAGTATAATATTGGCAGAGTGGCCCGTAAAATGCTCTTTTGAATTTGGGATTAATCTTTTTGATTTCTTTGTTTTGTGCCTTTGCCATTTCTAAAAATCTTCCGTTTGCAAAATTAAACCATTCACTATGGCACGTTTCAAGTAAATTCTTTAAATTATCGTAAGTAAATGCAGTATAATCAAAAGATTTTTCCGATTCATCTATTGGCTTTGCCGCAGTAAATTCTTCCTCTGTTTCATTTGGAGTGTATTTTATTTTCTTTGCAATCTCGGGATTTTTTTCAAGAAATTCGTGAAGCAGCTTTCTGAATTTCGGGTCCTGATAAATATTAATAAGATAAATTTCAGGATACGGTGGAAGATTTTCTGCTAAATCAATGTATAAGTAGTCCGAATTTTTAACGGTTTCAATATGACTTTCAATGCTCCAGTCAAGACACGTTCTGTCGTTAAGCCAGGCAAACCATTCTCTGCCAAAAATGGGAGCGAGCTCCCATATTCTCTGCTTTTCTGCCTCAACAGGCGTGTTTGTGACGCACGAGATAAAATGAATTTCATCGCACGATGGCTTGGGATTCCACAAATCGAAGGTGTTGCTCGCAAGCCACTTTTGTTCGTTGGGCATAGAGAAAGTAAAAGGAAGACCGCTTGCCTTTGCAGGAGAAATTTTTGCATCTTTATCAAACACTTCAAATACTTTATTGTAGGTTTTATAAATACTGTCGCCGTAGCAGACAGTGAAGACAATGCGGTATACTCCAAGCGGAAGCGGAGCATTGTGCACCTTGGCAGACAGCTCGCTATAACCAAACTTCCAGTTGCTTGTGCTGATTTCGGGGGAGAGTGTTGATAATATCTCGCTATCGTATACATCGCGGATTTGAGCTTCTACCTTAAAGTATTCCAGAGGTAATTTGCTCTTTAAAGACATTGTAAGTGAAATGTTTTCGTCTATGTGAAAATAATGGTTAACTGCAAGATGGTGGATTACATCATCTCTGTGGTATGTATTTTTGGGGATTAATGTTGTTGCGAATTTGTCGGCAGGGGAGTAAAGCTCAAAAACGCTTTCACAAAGCTTTTCTCCCTCGTATAAAAGAACGCCGTTTTTATCGAATATAAATTCGCTCGGCCCGCCAGATTGTGCCATAAAACCAGTACAGCACAGCTCTTTATAGCCGAAAGAAATAGTTGTATTTTCCGTTATATCTGATTCGTTTATCGGGAAAACTGCACAAATCGGAAGCTCGGGATGGTTAAAATATTCCTTTAAGCAATCCCAGTAAATATTGGGGTCGCAAATAGTTTTTGTGCCGTGATATAAGTTAAATTCTTTTTTATCTTCTCCGTTTCTTAAAATAACGAAAGGAGAGGTTAATTTATCTTGCTCGGCAACGTACTGCCCCGGGCGGTCTTCACGGTTTAAAGCCCTTGTTGCGGTGCCGCCGCCCAGCTGAATGAATAAATAACTCTGATTTCCGATTTTTTCAGCTTTATATGTAAATTCATAGGGGATATCTCCGCCTTCTCGCATAGGTATTTTTACCTTTTGATTGGGAAGAATTGTTTTTGTCGGGAATTTTTCTGCGGAGGTAACATTAATTTCTTTAATAATCCATTCGCCCACAAAGTTTTTGCGTTCGAGTGCAATATTACCTTGCATCGGCTCTATATCAAACGAAAAGCCGCGTCCGCCGACAGTTCCTTTTAAGAAATTTCCGCAAGTGGTGATTGAAACATCTGTATTTTCATTTTCGTTTATATGAAAATCAGAAAATGCGATTTTTTCGCTGATTTGAGTAATATGCATACGGTTAACATTAATGAGAGAAACCTCCATAGAACCGCACAGATTATATTTAAAACTTATTCCCTGACCGATGCGATTGCGCACATCATAACCAAAGAATATATTTGTGCAGGGATTATATTCCTTTAAAAATGTGTAGCTGAAAGTAAATTTAAGTGAAAAGTCCTTTAACAGGGGGGTTTTTAAAACCCAGCGGTTACCGATGGATTTCAATACAAAACCACGCTCGTCAACCGAGGCATGAAGATTTTCAGTAGCAGTATGCCTTTCGGGAAAGAGTGTGTGTGGTATTAAATTACTATCGTAGAGATTAAATTTATCTGCTAATTGATACATATAAAAATTACCCCCTGTTTGCGTATTTTTTATAGTATTGTCATTATACTATCTGTGGGTAAATAAAGCAAGTTATCCATTATTATTTGTGAGAAAATTCTCATAAAATAGTACGAAATTACCAATTGATTCAAAGGATTTCTAAAAAGTATAGTAAGCGCTGTAAAACCAACAAAGCTATGGATATTATATTTGTTGACAAATGCTGTAAAAAAATGGTATACTGTTAAAAATAAAAATTAACGAGGTATTGTGTTATGAAGCCGAAAATGATTAATATGATGGGAAGTCTTATTATAGCGTTGGTCTTGTGCACTAACTCAGCAGTTACGAAGACAGTATTTGGTGCTAACGGAAAAGTTTATAATTTTCAGAACGTAGCACCATCGAATGAATATGTAGCTGACTACAGCGAGATTGTAACTATGTATGCCCTTGACGGAAGAACAATTGATGTTGAAAAGGAACAGGTAGCGGCGTATGAACAAGTAGGCTGGTACTGGGGAGAGCCTGTAACGGTGCAATCTATAGATGGCAGAACTTTAACTATTGGTAAAAACAGAGTTGCAGACTATGAAAAAGTGGGTTGGTACTGGGGAGCGCCTCAGACTATGTACACTTATGTTGACAGAGATAGAAAGTTGGTTCTGGAATCTGCCATTGTCGGCTTAAACAGAGTTTTGGAATATGAGGCAAATGACTGGTATTGGGGCGAACCCACAACCATCTATGATGCTGAAGGATATAAGGCGGCATATACAGGTATAAACAGAGTTTTGGAATATGAAAGCATGGGTTTTTATTGGGGGCAACCTACAACCATGTACGCTTTAGACGGCAGAACCATAATAGTTGGGGAAAACAGGGTTCCGGAATATGAAAATGTTGGTTGGTATTGGGGAGAACCTGTAGTTATGCAATCTTTAGACGGCAGAACTATAACTGTTGGCGAATACAGGATTAAAGCTTATGAAAATGTTGGATGGTACTGGGGGAAACCTACAATACTATATAATTGGAAAGGTGAGCCTGTAACTGTAGGTGAAAATAGGGTTAACGAATATTTGTCAGATGGATACACCAAAGAAAAGGTTACAGATTCCACCCCTCAAAATAAAAAGGGATCAGACCCTTGCTATTCTTGCAATGCCGGATGGGATTTTTGCAGTTATTGCGGTGGAAGCGGTTCAATCAGAACCTATAGCTCATGGTATGGTGGCTATGTTAATGAAAGATGCCCGGCTTCCGGATGCTTCAATGGCAGAACAAAATGCATACTGTGCGGTGGCGATGGTTGGAAATAAATTTAAAAAACCGGTTTTGTTTTTTAGGCATCCTCGGCTACGCCACCACGTTGTGG
Source organism: Clostridia bacterium (assembly GCA_017505525.1). GTDB lineage: Bacteria > Bacillota > Clostridia > UMGS1883 > UMGS1883 > UMGS1883. The sequence continues at coordinate 190,163 of JAFVPB010000002.1, read as the reverse complement.
AGCCCGACAACTATCTGCGGCAATAAATTGCCTTGCTAACTGTCGGCCGCTGCCGCATTTCGCACTCCTTTCATCCGCCACAGGTGCCAGTCGTGCTCAAAGCCCAAAGCAGGCACCTGCTTTGGAAGCATACTACAAATTTAAATCTTGCGCTCAAAAGAAAAAACACAGCTGATGCTTTAGCATCAACTGTGTTTTTTTGGTCGGAGTGACAGGACTTGAACCTGCGGCATCCTGCTCCCAAAGCAGGCGCGCTACCAGCTGCGCTACACCCCGAAATTAAAACAATATTAAGATAAAAACTTAATCGCAGGATGCCTAAAGCAAGCGCGCTGCACCCTGAAACATCAGCAGAAAATATTATAATACAAAATTTAGAATAATGCAAGTGTTTTTTATAAAGAAATTTTAAAAGGCTTTCTTTTTTCGTAATAAACATATGAATTAAAGCCTATTTTCTTTAAAAATTCCTTTGTTTCTTCAAAGCCGAGATCAAGATTTTCTTTTTCATGCGCATCGCTTCCGAGCGAGATAAGTGTGCCTCCCATCTGGCGGTAGACACGAATTAAATCTTCACTTGGCATAAGCATATTATAATCGGAATTAAGCTTGGAAGTGTTAACCTCAAGCGACTTTCCTTTTTCTATAACAACGGAAAATATTTTTTCTATATCCCCGTAAAAATCGTGTGCGGGGATATTTTTGTGCGCTTTTCCGTTGATAAAGTAAAAAGGATGAGTAAGGTGAGCTAAAATATCGAAATCTGCTGAGGTAACAGAATTATAAACATCGCGGAAATAATTTTTTAAAAGAGAATAAATCTCGCCTGCTTCCATAGCGCTGAAATTAATTTTTGAAAAATAAACCGGTTTGCTATTTATCACTGCTGTGTGAACAGATAAAAGCACAGTATCGGGATTCGTGGCTTTTATAAGGCGCGAGGCATAATCAGGTTTTCTTGTAACCTCGCTGATTTCAACGCCTGAAAGAACTTTTAATGATGAAAACTTCTCGTTAAGGCTTCGTGCTGCCTCGCATGAATTAAGAATATTTCTGTAGGCGTTGTCAAGTATATATGAATCAAGACTGGCATGGTCGGTAAAAGCTATTCCGCACATATTACGATCTATTGCTGCGCGACACATAGCTTCGGGAGATTCGGTTGAATCGGGAGAAAAATATGTGTGTACGTGCGAATTAAACATTTTTGCCACCTGCCTTTCTTTATTTATTAGTGCATAAAAAAATTATAACGTTAAAATGCCCAAAAATCAAGAAATAAGTTTATTTTATGGTAAAATTAAACAAATTTGAAATATTTATGTAATGATTTGTTTTTTAAAACCACAAAATATAGTTATAAAAAAAGCTTATTATCATATATATAGCGAAAAAATTTTTTTGCAAAAAAATTTTATAAAAATGTAAAAAAAGTATTGAAATCTCTCAAAATATATAGTAAAATAAAGCCAGAGTGCAAGAAAGTGTATTTAAGTGCAAGAAAGTGGAGGTGATTTAAGTGTTCGTGGGAGAGTTTTCTCATAATATCGATTCAAAGGGCAGAATTATTATGCCTGTTAAGTTCCGTGAGCAACTTGGCGAACATTTTATGATCACCAAGGGTCTTGACGGATGCCTTTTTGTGTATCCGATGGATGAGTGGGAAAAGGTAGCTGAAAATTTAGCTAAGCTTCCCTCAAATCAGAAGAGTGCACGTTTCCTGCAAAGAACATTCTTATCAGGTGCATCAGAGGCAGAACCCGATAAACAGGGTAAGGTTTTAATAACTCAGCCACACCGCGAATATGCGCAGCTTACAAAAGAGGTAATTATAATCGGTGTGAGCAAACGTGTGGAAATATGGGATGCCGAGGTTTGGAAGAAATATTCTATGCCAGAAGACGATGGAGAGTTTATGACGGCTGAGGAAGCGGCAGAAAGTATGGAAGCAATCAGCTTCTAAGCATACGGGAGGAATTGTAGTGGAGTTTAACCACGTAACAGTACTTCTTAATGAAACTGTAGATAGTATAAATGTAAAAAAAGGCGGAATATATGCCGACCTTACGCTTGGCGGTGGGGGACATTCCTCGTTAATCCTTGAACGTGGTGGACAAGTTGTGGGGTTTGACAGAGACATTATTGCAATAGAAAATGCAAAAGAAAAATTTGCTTCTTGGAATTTTATTCCGGTGCACGATAATTTTGTAAATATAAAAAATGCAGCAAAAGAGCTTGGCATAGAAGCGTTTGACGGTATAATCGCCGATTTGGGGGTTTCATCTCCTCAGCTTGACAATGCTGAGCGCGGCTTTTCTTATATGCACGATGCTCCGCTTGATATGAGAATGGACAAGCGTGATAATCTTACCGCCCGCGATGTTGTTAATACATACAGTGAAGAAGAGCTTTTCAGAGTTATATCGTGTTACGGTGAAGAGCGCTGGGCAAGCAGAATAGCAAAGTTTATAGTAAACGAAAGAGAAAAATCAAGCATTGAAACAACTTTCAATCTTGTAGACATTATAAAAGCAGCAATACCGCAATCAGCCAGAAAGGATGGTCCGCATCCTGCGAAAAGGACTTTTCAGGCTATAAGAATAGAGGTAAACAGCGAACTGAAAATTCTTGAAAAAACTATTCGCGACAGTGTTGATTTATTAAAAAAAGGCGGAAGGATGAGCGTAATATCCTTCCACAGTTTAGAAGACAGGATTATAAAAACAACCTTTTCTTCTCTTAGTAACGGTTGCACCTGTCCGAAAGATTTTCCGGTGTGTGTTTGCGGTAACACTCCAAAGGGGAAGGTAGTGGGAAGAAAACCGATAATTCCTTCTGACGAGGAATTAGAGCGTAACCCACGTGCAAGAAGCAGCAAACTAAGAACTATTGAAAAAATTATTAATTAGGAGCAGTAAAATGTATTCAGACGGAACAAGTGCGTTAAAAAAAGAATACTACACAAAAGATAATACTGATAAGCTTCGTAAAAATATTAAAATAGCAACAAGAAAGACAGCAAGTGCTAAAAAAACAAGACTTGTTATAAAAAAACGTATTGTTGCAGCAGTTGCGCTTATATTTTCAATGGCTTTTCTTGTTCTTTTCAGATATGCAATTATAGCAAATGAGTTCAGCGAGCTCACAAAGGTTCGTCGCGAGCTGGAAACCATAAACGCGAATGTGGTTGCAACAAGAATTGAGGCAGACGGAAATGTTGACCCGAAGGTAATCGAAAAAGAGGCAGAGCGTCTTGGCCTGAGGCAGCCATCGAAAGATCAGATAACATACATTTCGCTTGGCAACGTTGATAATGGCGAAGTTCTTAAAAATGAAAAAACCAATGTTTTAAATGCATTTATAAACAGCATATCGGGAATATTGGACTACTTATACTAATATAATAGATAATAAGCCAAAGGAAGCGGCAACGTGATAGAATAATGCCTCTTCCTTTTCTTAGTCATCAGGGAATAACGTAAGGAGGGGAGAATATGGCAAAAACACAATTTTCAACAAAAAAAAGAATAAGAATAATGGCTGTGCTTTTTTTGGTGGGAGTGATTGTTCTTGCCGGGAAGCTCTTCTGGATACAGTTTGTAAAAGGTTCAACATATAAAAATCTTGCCGCTCGACAGCAAACACGCGACAGTGCGGTAACGGCAAAAAGAGGCGCGATTTACGACAGGAATATGAAAGTCCTTGCGCAAAGTGCCACAGCTGAAAGAATAACTATCAATCCTCAGGAAATTGAAAAGGCGGAAAATCAGGTTGAGGTTACTTCTGCACTTGTAAAAATATTAAAAGTCGACAGGAAAACGGTTGAAGAAAAAATAGCTAAAACAAAGCTTCAATCAGTTATAATAAAGAATCAGGTTGAAAAAAGCGTTGCAGATAAGCTTCGTGAGCTTGATATTACGGGAATACATTTTGAAGAAGATGCAAAAAGATATTATCCATATGGGTCGCTTGCGTCTCAGGTTTTAGGTTTTACGGGAACTGACAATCAGGGACTTGAAGGTCTTGAATACGTTCTTGATGATGACCTTAGTGGAATCGACGGACGAATTGCAGTGGCAAAAGACGTGTCTAATACTGAAATGCCATATAAATATGAATACTACGTTGAACCACAAGACGGCAAAGGCGTTGTGCTTACAATTGATGAGGTTATTCAGCACTATACTGAAAAGCACCTGCAGGAAGCTTACGAGACAAATCTTGCAGGCAACGGCGGTGCAGCAATAGTTATGAATCCTAATACAGGCGAAATACTGGCAATGGCAGTTGTTCCGGGCTACGATCTTAACGAACCGCGCACAATTATCGATCAGCACCTTTTAGACCAGCTTGAAGATAAAGAGCTTGAAGATGAAGCTTACGACAAGGCCTACAGCAGTGCGGTTACAAAAATGTGGAGAAACAAGGCGGTAGTTGATTCATACGAACCGGGCTCAACTTTTAAAATTATGGTTGCAGCATCGGCCCTTGAAGAAGGAGTTGCCTCGTTAGACGACCACTTTGCATGCTCGGGTGTAAGGCATGTGGCAAACCGTGATATTCACTGCTGGAAAAGAGAGGGCCACGGAGAGGAAACCTTTACCCAGGGGGTAATGAATTCGTGTAACCCAATGTTTATGGAGCTTGGTTCAAGGCTTGGGGCAACCAATTTCAGAAAATATTTTAATGCTTTTGGTTTAACTGAAAAAACAGGCTTTACCATCCCCGGAGAATCTTCGGGAACATTCCACGATACGCTTGGAATTGTGGACCTTGCAACATCATCTTTCGGCCAGACATTTACAGTTACTCCGCTTCAGATGATTTCTGCAGTTTCTTCCGTTATTAATGGTGGAAATCTTATGAAGCCGTATATTATTAAATCATACACAGATTCCTCGGGAAAGGTTATAGAAAATTTTGAACCCGAGATAGTAAGAAACGTTGTTTCGGAAGATGTTAGTGCTCAGATGCGTGAAATACTTGAACAGGTTGTAGCTAACGGCACGGGTAAAGGCGCATATGTAAACGGTTTCAGAATAGGCGGAAAAACTGGAACAAGCGAAAAGCTTCCGCGTGGAAGTGGAAAATATATTGCTTCATTTGTAGGATTTGCTCCGGCAGACGACCCGCAAATAGTTTGCCTTCTGCTGATTGACGAACCAATGGCAGGAGCAACGGGTGGTGGTGCAGTAGCAGCGCCGGCAGTAGGTAAAATAATAAGAGATGTGCTTCCTTATCTTGGATATGAATCACAATATACTGAAAGCACAGTCCAGAATATTTCTGTAAATGTTCCTAAAATTGAAGGTCTTACCCTTGAAGAAGCACAGAAGAAAGTGGAAGATGCAGGGTTAAAACTGGTTGTTAAAGGCAGCGGAAACACTGTGAAGAGTCAGATCCCAAAATCGGGTACTCTTCTTCATAAGGGCTCGCAGCTTATAGCATATATGCATGAAGGTGCAAAAACTTCATTTAAAGTGCCTGATGTTATAGGAATGACATATAAAAATGCACTTAGTACAATTCAAAATTCAAAGCTTAATATGAAGCTCGATGTAACAAAATTAAACGAAATTACAGACGATTACGTTGCAGTTTCACAAACTCCCGAGGCAAACGCAGAGGTTGCCGAGGGTACAGATATTTATGTGAAATTTGTTGCCCGACATTCAGATTGACGGAGGTGGAAGATGTTACTTAAAGATATAATTAAAGAAATAAAAGCATCAACAGTTGGAGATACCGATATAGAAATAAAAGGTATTGCATATAATTCAAGATGCGTTAAAGAAGGGTATCTGTTTATAGCTATCCGCGGCTTTGAAACAGATGGACATAAATATATAGAGAGTGCAATAGAAAATGGTGCTATAGCAGTAATCGGTGAAGAAGATTTATCTTTAAGTTGCACTTATGTTAAAACCGATAATTCCAGGAGAGCAATGGCGCTTTGTGCAGCAGCTTTTTACGATCATCCCGAAAGAAAGCTTAAAATTATTGGTTTAACGGGTACTAATGGTAAAACCACTACCACATACCTCATCCGTCAGATTTTAATGCTTAAGGGTACAAGGTGCGATCTTATAGGCACAAATCAGATAATTATAGGAAATGAAGAAATTGAATCAAGCAGAACAACGCCTGAATCGCTTGACCTCTTTGAGATATTTTACAAAATGGCTCAAAGCGGCGGAGAATATGTTGTTATGGAGGTTTCAAGCCACTCGCTTGTGCTCGATAGAGTTTACGGCGTGGAGTTTGAGACGGCTGTGATTACAAATATTACGCAGGACCATCTTGACTTTCATAAAACAATGGACGAATATGCAAAGGCAAAGGCAATTCTTTTCTCAATGTCAAGATCTGCCGCTGTTAATGCAGATGATGCGTATAAAGATATAATTCTTAAGGAATGCAAAGAAAAAATACTTACATATTCTATAGATGCCCCGTCGCTCGTTAAAGCGGAAAACATTAAAATGAGCGAGCGCGGAGTGATATTCAGCATTAATAAAAACGGTGAAAACCACGAAATGAGACTTGGAATTCCGGGAAGATTTTCTGTGTATAATGCTTTGGCGGCAATCTGTGCATGCCAGAATATAGGCGTAAGCGATGAAGATATAGAAAAAGGACTTGTTCTTGCAAAGCCTATAAAAGGAAGAATAGAAGTTGTACACATAAATTCTCCCTACACAGTTATTATCGACTATGCACACACTCCCGACGGTGTAACCAATATAATTAGTGCTGTGCGAGGATTCAGTAAGAAAAATATTATAACGGTAATCGGTTGTGGTGGAAACCGCGACAGTAAAAAAAGACCTATAATGGGCCAAATTGCTGAAGAACTTTCCGATATGGTTGTTGTAACAAGCGATAATCCAAGATGTGAAGAGCCATCTGAAATTATTAAAGATATTCTTGCAGGAATGAAAAAGGCTAATCACATCGTTGTGGAAAACAGACGTGATGCAATCAAAAAGGCTATGGAAATTGCAAAAGAGGACGATATTATTATTCTTGCAGGTAAGGGGCATGAAACGTATCAGGAAATCAACCATATAAAGTACGATTTCGATGAACGTGTTATTGTGCGCGAAATATACAAAGAGCTGCAAAACTAGAGGAGTAATAACAATGTGGATAAAAATTTTAATTGCTTGTGCAGTCAGTTTTTTAATTACTGCACTGTTTGAACCTGTATTAATTCCATTTTTAAGAAAGCTGAAGTTTGGCCAGACGATTCTTGAAGACGGACCCACGTGGCACGAGAAAAAACAGGGAACACCTACTATGGGAGGGCTCGCGTTTATCCTTTCGTGTGTGGCAGCTTCAATCTTTTTTATCCGCGGATGGCGTGGCGGCGGAATTCTTTTGTGCGGTGTGCTCTTTGGATTAATCGGGTTTATAGACGACTATATAAAGGTTATAAAAAAGCACAATAAGGGGCTTAGCGCAAAGCAGAAGTTTTTGCTTCAAACTGTTGTAAGTCTTGCATATGCACTTTATTTGTATTTTGGCTTTGGGCAGACGAAAACAATTATTCCGTTTGCACATATTGAGCTTGATTTGGGTATTTTATATATTCCGTTTGTTATGCTTGTGCTTTTAGCTACCACAAACAGTTCTAATCTTACTGATGGACTCGACGGACTTTGTGCAAGCGTTGGCTCAATCATATCGATATTTTTTACAATAGCTTGTGCGCAGTTTGCTGTTCATAGCGAGGGTGCCATAATATCGGCAGCTCTTGCAGGAGGACTTCTGGCGTTTTTAATATATAATGCACATCCTGCAAAAGTGTTTATGGGCGATACAGGAAGCCTTTTCATAGGCGGAATGATTGCAGCAGTTGCAATAAGTGCTGGAATGGAGCTTTTTATAATAATAAGTTCATTTGTATTTTTATTTGAAGCATTAAGTGTAATCATTCAGGTTGCAACTTATAAGAAAACAAAAAAACGTGTGTTTAAAATGGCGCCCGTGCATCATCATTTCGAAATGTGCGGTTGGAAAGAAACCAAAGTTGTGGCAGTGTTCAGCGTGGTAACCCTTGTTTTATGCGTTGTCAGTTATCTGGCACTGTAGTTTAATTTTGTATTGGAGGCGACAAAATGGCAGAAGAAAAAAAGATGAAAAAATCAGGCCAGGTGGATTTTATTCTGCTTATGATAATAGTCTGCCTTTTGTTGTTTGGTCTTATAATGCTGTTTTCGGCAAGCTCGCCGAGAGCGCTTAAAAGCGGTAATATATATTCGATTATCGTAAAACAGAGTGTGATTTCAATTATTGGATTGGTGGGTATGTATTTTACCACTAATTTTGATTATCATAACTATAAAAAGCTTTCAAAGCCTATTTTGTATGTAACAATTGGATTGATGATTCTTGTTCCTCTTATAGGAATAGCCTCTCACGGTGCAAAAAGGCAGATATCGTTGGGCTCGGTAAGCTTTCAGCCTTCGGAAATTGCAAAATTTGCTTTGGTAATATATTTTGCTTCAAGATATTCTTCGCCAAAAACATCAAGCCTTACAAACGATAAAAATAACCTTTACGTTTCTGTTGGCATAATAGGTTTGTTTATTGCCACCTGTATTCTGCAGAGTCATCTTTCTGCGGCAGTTGTTTTAGCTGTAATCAGTGTGATGATGATGGTTGCGGCAGGGCTTCCTATGAAGTATCTCTACGGAGTTGGAATTATTGGCGTGGCAGGACTTGGTGCATTCGCTCTTTTTGAAAGCTACCGATTAGACAGAATCAAAGCACTTTTCGATCCGTTTAAATATAGTCAGGGAATCGGCTGGCAGATAATTCAGTCGCTTTATGCCGTTGGATCAGGAGGATTGTTTGGTTTGGGTCTCGGACAGTCGAGACAAAAATACTACTATCTTCCAGAGGCTCACAACGACTATATTTATGCCGTTATATGCGAGGAATTAGGCTTTTTTGGCGGAATGATGGTAATGCTTTTATTTGCCGCATTTGTTTGGAGAGGTGTAAGCATAGCACTTAACGCAAAAGACAGGTTCGGCATGCTTTTAGCTTTTGGTATAACATCAATAATTGGGGTGCAGATGCTTATAAATATAGGCGTTGTGCTTTCGGTGCTTCCATCAACGGGAATGCAGCTTCCGTTTTTCAGCGCAGGTGGAACATCGATGATAGTGATGCTTTCAGGCATGGGAATACTTTTAAATGTTTCTAAATCAAGTCGTATAAAAAAATTATAGGAAGTTTTAGTATGAGAGTATTATTAACAGGCGGAGGCACCGCCGGACATATCAATCCTGCAATAGCAATTGCAAACTATATAAAGGAAAAAGAAGCAAACTCAGAATTTCTTTTTGTGGGAACAGAGCATGGCCTTGAAAAAACACTTGTTCCAAAATGTGGCTATAATATTAAGTTTATAAACGTGATGGGGTTAAGAAGAAGCTTAACCCTTGAAAACGTTAAGGTTTTATATAACTATATTAAAAGCTTCTCTGATGCAAAAAAGATTATTAAGGAATTCAAGCCCGATATTGTTATAGGTACAGGCGGATATGTGTGTGCAAGTGTGGTTAAAATGGCTTCTAAAATGAAAATACCAACGCTCATTCACGAACAGAATGTTTTTCCTGGCCTTGCCGTGAAGATGCTTTCAAACGATGCCGATATAACGGCAATAAGTTTTAGTGAAACGCGCGAAATGATGAAAGCTAAAAAAATGGTGGAAACGGGGAATCCTTTAAGACCTAATCTCTTTAAAGAGATTGATAAGAAAGCTCTTATGGAAGAATACGGATTTGAGGATAAAAAGCTTGTGCTTGTTTTTGGTGGTTCGCTTGGGGCACCTTGCATAAATAAGGCGCTTGCCGAGATGCTTAAGAGTTCTCCCGATTTTAATATTATTGCTTCAACAGGCGAAAAGAATTACGAAAATACAATGAAGTATTTAAAAGAGCTTGGGGTAGATACAGAAAAAATGAAGAACGTGAAAATTCTTCCTTACTTATATAATATGGAAGATGTTTTCGGAGCTGCAGATTTAATAGTCGGCAGGGCGGGTGCAATAACAGTAAGCGAAATCACAGCTCTCGGTAAAGCCGCAATTTTAATTCCAAGCCCCTATGTGGCACACAACCATCAGGAGTATAATGCGCGATATCTTGAAAAGAAAGGTGCATCCAGGGTTATACTTGAAAATGAGCTTACAGGTGAAGTTCTTCTTAAAAATATAAAAGAAATAACAGGCAATGAAGAAACTTTATCCGCAATGCAGGAATCGTCAAAAAAAATAGGAATATGTGATTCCTGTGAAAAAATTTATAACTGTGTATTGTCTTTAATTAAATAACGTACTATCACTCAGTAAACCCTAATTGCATAGAATAATATAGACATAGAAAGTCTGTGTTATTGTTATGGGGGTGTAGCTTTGGAAAAATACATAGTTGGCGGAGGAAAAAAGCTTGAGGGTATGGTGCGAGTGCACGGAGCAAAAAATGCGGTGCTTCCTATTTTGGCGGCAACGGTGCTTTCGGGTGATGTGTGCAGAATTTACGATTGCCCTCGCTTATCAGATGTTAGTCATACTATAAAGATACTTGAAACTCTTGGCTGCAGAGTTTTGTTTTCCGGTTCAACACTTACTGTTGATGCAACCTCGGCAGATAAATGGGAAATCCCCGAGGAATTAATGCGTGAAATGAGAAGCTCAATTATCTTTTTAGGTGCCGTGGCATCTAAAATGGGGAAGGCGCGTCTTTGCGCCCCGGGAGGATGCGAGCTTGGTAACCGCCCGATAGATTTGCATATGAAGGCACTTCGGGAACTTGGGATGACTCTTTCTGAGGAAAATGGATTTATTGAAGCACGTGCCGATAAAATGCACTCGGGAGATATACATCTTAGCTTTCCATCGGTGGGAGCAACAGAAAATATAATTCTTTCTGCAGTTGGGCTAAAAGGAGAAACCACAATCTCGAATGCCGCAAGGGAACCTGAAATTGTGGACCTTTGCGAGTTTTTAATAAAAATGGGTGCCGATATAGAGGGCGTTGGCACAGAGTTTATAAGAATTAAGGGTGTGGCACATCTTCATGGGGCGGAGCACAGAATAATCCCCGACAGGATTGTTGCTTCAACTCTTATGTGTGCCGCTATGACAACAGGCAGCGAAATTGAGCTTTTAAATGTGAGAAGCTCGCACCTTGGAGCAGTTGTTTCCGTCCTCAGAGAAAGCGGCGCAAAAATTGAATTCTTTAAAGACAAAATGTATATACGTGCACCACAGAAAATTCTGCCTGTTGATATTATAAAAACACAGGTTTATCCCGGATTTCCAACAGATTCGCAATCAGTTGTTATGGCGGCACTTTGTAAAAGCGAAGGAACAAGCGTTATAGTGGAAAACCTTTTTGAAAACCGCTTTAAAATAATTCCGGAGCTTGCAAAAATGAACGCCGATATAATTCAGGATGGCAGAGTTGCCGTGATAAAGGGAAATAAACTGTGCGGAGCTCATCTTCGGGCAATGGATTTGCGCGGTGGTGCGGCGCTGGTGATTGCGGCGCTTGGTGCCGAGGGAGAAAGTGTTATAGAAGGAATAAAATATATCGAACGCGGATATGAAGATTTTGATAAAATGATAACAACTCTTGGCGGAGATATAATTAAGCATAAAGAAGCCATAGGCTGTGGCTTTAAAAGGGAGTGAGTATAGTGGCACAAAAGAAAAAAACGATAAAGCTTAAAAGAAGGCAAAAAAAACAGATTACAGCTCTTACTTTGGTTATTATAGTTGCGGCGTTAATTGTCATTATGCTTTTAACGCCCGGCTTTGATATAAAGGAAATAAATGTTTACGGAACATCGGTTATAGATGAAAATGATATAATAAAAAGCTCGGGAATAGTAAAAGGAGTTAATATTTTCAGCGTAAGCCTTAAAAATGCAAAAGATAATATTGAAGAAATGGGCTATGTTGAAAGCGTCAAAGTAAAAAGAAACCTGCCGTCTTCAATTGATATAGAAGTTGTTGAAGCTGCAGGTGTTGCCTATATTGTAACAAAGAATGGCCACGTTATGATTACCGCCGATGGAAGATGTATTGACCTTGTAAATTTAACCGAAGGTAAAAAAGATGAGCAAAAACAGCTTCCTGTTATTCGTGGTATAAAGAGCATAAAGTATAAAATCGGAGATAAAATAAAATCAGAGGAAACTGATAAAATAAATGTGCTTTTTGAATGTCTTAAAGAATTTTCAAAATACGGATATGTTTTCGAAATGGAATATATAGATGTTTCCGATATGGAAGACATAAGATTTTCATATAATCAGGGAAAGCTTAAGGTAAGTATGGGAAGTCGTGAAAAAATTCCGTATAAGGTGGAATGTTTCGGGCCTATTCTTGAGGCTATAGGCGAAAATCCCGAGGGATTTATCGACCTTGAAAGGCTTACATATCGTAAGAGAGAGAAAGAAATTCAAGAATAATTTATAAACAATAAAAATTTCTCTTGAAACTCGGACGATTTAGGTGTATTATATATTATGTAGAATTGAAAATACGATTATTACATAGAGGAGGAATTCCCATGAGAATGGAATATGCAGACGAGCTCGGCGCAGCTCAGAAAATTAAAATCGTAGGCGTAGGCGGCGGCGGCGGAAGCGCTGTTAACAGAATGGTTGAAGCAGGCATCAAGGGTGTTGAATTTATTGCGGTAAACACCGATAAGCAGGCATTAACAAAAAGCCACGCAAGCCAGAAAATACAGATAGGGGACAAGCTCACTAAAGGTCAGGGTGCAGGCGGTAAAGCTGAAATCGGTAAAAAAGCTGCTGAAGAAAGCCGTGGCGAAATCGAGCAGGTTCTTAAAGATGCCGATATGGTATTCGTTACAGCAGGTATGGGCGGTGGCACAGGTACAGGTGCAGCTCCTGTTGTTGCAAGCATAGCTAAAGAACTTGGTGTGCTTACAGTATCTATCGTTACAAAGCCTTTCGGCTTTGAGGGTCGTCGCAGAATGATTCAGGCAGAGGAAGGTATTGAACAGCTTAAAGGAAACGTTGATACTCTTGTTGTTATCCCTAACGACAGGCTTCTTGATATCAGCAGCAATAAAACAAGTCTTATCGATGCGTTTAAGGATGCCGATGAAATTCTTCGTCAGGGTGTTCAGGGCATCAGCGACCTTATCGTAGGTGCAGGTCTTATCAATGTTGACTTTGCCGATGTTACAACAGTTATGAAGGATGCAGGTCTTGCTCATATGGGTATCGGCCGTGCAAGCGGAGAAAATCGTGCAGAAGAAGCTGCAAGAATGGCTATTGAAAGCGCTCTTCTTGAAACAACTATTGATGGAGCTACAGGCGTTCTTATCAATATTATCGGCGGAAGCAACCTTAACCTTCACGAAACAAATGCGGCAGCACAGCTTATCGGAGATTGTGTTGACGAAGATGCAAACATCATCTTTGGCGCAGCTATCGATGAAAGCCTTGAAGATGATATCATCATCACAGTTATCGCTACAGGTCTTGAAGGAAAGAAAAAAGAAGATAATGGCTTCTTTGGCGGTATAGGCAATTCTAACGAGGAAATTGAAATTCCAAGCTTTCTTCAAAAGCCAAATTTCGATTAATTAAGAAAATATTATAAGGAGTTTGTGTTATGGATTTTTTAGATAAAGTAAAAGAAGTGGCATCAAACGTTGCAGAAGTATCTGTTCGTAAGGGAAAAGAACTTCACGAAATTACTAAAATCAAGCTTGAAATTGCCGACAAACAAAATAAAGTGAAGGCACTTTATAAGGAAATCGGCTACGAAGCGTACAAGGCGCACAAGGCTCAGGTAGATATTATCGAAAGCATTAAAGATAAAATAGCAGAAATAGATGCTTTTGAAGATGAAATTGCAATACTCAGAAAAAATCTTGACGAAGTGGGAAAAACTGTTAACGTTGGTGTTGAAGATATTCCTGTGGCAGATGAAGATGCCGAGGAAGCAGATTTCGACGAAGCAGAAACAGAGCCGCTCGATCCAATTGAATGATTTAAAAAGGATGTAAAAACTTATGTTTTTACATCCTTTTTAAAATGCAAAATGCGGAGTTCGGAATGTGGAATGATGGTTGAAAACCTATCGGGTTTTCTTTTATATTATTTTTCTTTGTAGGGGAGGGGCTTGCCCCTTCCGCAAAAAAAACGGAACGCCACACAGGGCGTTCCCTCCATCATTCAGCATTCCGAACTTCGCATTCCGCATTCTATTAGTATTTTGAAATATATTTTACTGCTTCCCCAAGCGAAGCTTTTACTTTTTCCGATGGCTTTTCTCCATTGCTTCGGTAGTCAAAGCTTACCACAAAGGCGTGAAGATTATTATATAATTCTTCAAGGTATGCCCTTTGCATAGCAGAGATTTCATTATATAAATCTGTGCCTTTTTTTCCACCAAGCTCTTTTTCGCAAAGCGAAAGAACAAGAGAAGCGTGCTCGGCACAGAGCGCACCTTTTTCAAAGAACTTTTCCTTAAAATCCTTTTCCTTGCTTATTAAATATATAAGGTTGCGTGCCACCGCTTCCATCTGTGAATTAAGCTTATTACAAACAGAGCAGCTTTTTACGGCATCGTCAATTTTTTTTGCAGTTTCCTTGGTGTCGGGCTTTTTAAAAAGACCTGTTTTTTCGTTTAAGGTAAAATTTTTGGAAAATTCTTTAATGTGCGTTTCAAGTATCAGGCTAAGCCCGAGGGAGTTTCCACCCTCATAAAGCATTTTTGTGTGAGGACGGCAAAAGCCGTTCTTATTCGTATCTTCCCTTGCATCGGGCTCCATAAGTGATGCCCCCAGAAAATAGGTGATAGCCTCGCTTTCAAGCTTTTTTTCAATGCTGCAAAGAACGCAACCACATTCCTCGTTTAATGCGTCGGTAATTGGTATGGTGTAAATATGTTCTTTCAATTAAATCACTTCCTATTTAAGAAAATATCCTCTTGTAAAGAGAGGCGGTTTATCCGCTTTAACTGTGCCCTTGTGCATATTTATAATGCTTTTAACTTCAGCTCCATCTTCCTCTGTGAAAACAAGCCGTATTCCCGAAAGCCCACTCTTTTTAAGAAGCGGCATTTTATCTGCCATAAATGTAGGGCGTGAATTTACAAGAGTGTTTAAATGCGTAAGCTTATCGCCGAAAACTGTGAATACAGCTCCAGTTTTATCCTTGAAATGTATTGGATTTTCGCACTCGCATTTTCCGCGTGCGCCTTTGATAAGGCAGGCGCGCGTTGTCATAAGAGTGAATTTTCCATAGCACAGAGCTTCGCACTTTTTATCAGTATATGCAGTAAGATGCGAAATTTTTTCAAGTGATAGCTCGGGAGAAAGCGTAAGAGCATCGGCAAATTTTTCTGCCTCATGAAGAGCTACACTGTTGTAAATATTAAACCCGAAATCAAGAATAACATTTATCCCAAAATCTTTCAGCATTTTTGCCATTCCGATTGACGATGTGTAGGCAAAATGCGGCTTTTTCTTTTCTATCTCTTTTATAACCAGCTTTTCATCGAAAACTACCTGAGGGAGAACCATAGCACATTTTTCATCTGTTTCAACCTTGTTCCATAAGCTTAGCGGAACAAGAATTCTATCGGCTCCGTTTGAAGCAATAAACTGCTCTTTTGTTTGTACCTGTGAAGCGATATATAATGGGATGACACGCTTTTTTTCAGCCCTTTTATAAGAAAAAGGGAAAGAATCAAGCGGCTTTATTTCTGCACGCTTCTCCATAAGCTTTTGTGATGCTTCACGCCTTAAGGCGTTTATATCAGCGGCAGAAAGTATCACGTTTTCTGAAAGCTCTGCAGTGAAAGAATCAAGCTCGAAAGGTGTTTGCCCCATTTTTGCTATTCTTGATTTCACACCTTCTTCAGTCAGCGGTGTTTTTTGTGCAAGCTCGCCTTCTGCACCATAAACGCAAACGGAGTTTCCGTCGCAATCAGTAAGCGTGAGCGTTGCTTTTTCGCCCGTTTTAGCGCAGAAGAAAGCGCTTATCGGTATTTTTTTATTTTCAATTCCATCGCGGAAAGAATTCTGCGCTTTGCTGAGGGCGGCTTTATCTGCTTTATAGGTAATATTATCGTTGGATTGTGTGTAGTTCATAATTTCGGGAGTGTTTAAACCTTTAAAATACCCTTTAGTAAAACTGTCGCCACGCACAAAAATTTTTTTCAGGTAGTCTTCATCCTCTTTCTGAAGCTTTAAATCCTCGTCGATATACTTTCTGTACACAGAGGTTACTGCCGCAACGTATTCACTGCTTTTCATTCTGCCCTCGATTTTAATGCTTTTAACACCTGCTTTTCTTAAAGCCGATATTTCATCGGCAAGGCATAAATCACGCGGGCTGAGAAAATACCCTTTTTTTCCTTCTGCACTATAGAGCTGCCTGCAAGGCTGGGCACAAGCACCTCTGTTTCCGCTTCGCATTCCGATAAATGACGACATAAGGCACTTGCCCGACATACATACGCAAAGTGCACCGTGGGCAAAAACCTCAATTTCAGCATTACAGTTTTCACAGATATACTCAATCTCTGCCATCGAAAGCTCGCGTGCGAGCACAACTCTTGAAAAACCAAGCTCTTCCAGTGCTTTCACATCTTCTAAATTACACGCCGTTAACTGCGTGCTTGCGTGAAGCTCCATATCGGGGCATACGCTGCGCGCTATTCTGGCACCGCCAAGGTCTTGAATTATAAGTGCATCAACGCCTGCTTTGGCGGCATTACGAACTGATTCTTCAAATTCCTCAAGCTCGCTTTCATCTATAAGGGTGTTTAATGTAAGATGCACTTTCGTGCCCCGTACGTGGCAATATTTTACTGCTTCTTTAAGCTCTTCCCACGAAAAATTTACGGCATTTTTTCTTGCGCTGAAGCTTTTTGCACCTAAATACACTGCATCGGCACCGTTTTGCACAGCCGCCTTTAAAGCTTCGGGCTTGCCTGCAGGGGAAAGAAGCTCGATTTTACCTGTATGTTTCATTTTAATAAAATCACGTTATCAGAAAAATTCTGATAACGTGCTCTCCTTGATTTTATTTTAACTGCTTCATTTCTGTTTCAAGCTTTACAACATTCATTTTAAGCGATTGATTTTCTGCGCGCAAACGCGAAACCTCTGCATTAAGCTTATCAAGAGCAAGCTTGCTTGCACCTGCTTCTTCAGCATATTTTAAAAGCTGAGCACGAAGCTTCTCGTTATCTTCCTGCGACTGCATATATTCATCTGCACAATTCACTGCAGTGAGAACTGCCGCCATAGATGTTGAAAGCCTTTTATCACGCGCGATTAAATCGCGCATTTTTTTATCAACGTGAAAAGCAACGTGGCGAACATATTCCTCGTCGGCATCGCTTACGATTCTGTATTCGGCATTGTTTATTCTTACAACGGTGGTATTTCTTTTTTCTTCCATTGTTTTGCCTCCTGATTATTATATCTATTTGATTATACAACAATTTTATCTTCTTTTCAACATATTTTTATCAAGAAAACTAACATAAGTCCTTATATTTTTGCGGAGACATGCCCGTTATCTGTTTGAATTTGCGCGAAAAATACACATAATCGGTGTATCCGCATTTTTCTGCAATTTCACAAAGTGGAAGAGTATTTCTGTATATATCTATCAAATAGCGGGCGTGGCGTATTCTTATATCACTGAGAAATTCAGTGGGAGTTTTTTTAGTGTGTTTTTTAAATTGCGAGCGTATGTAGTCCTCGGAGTAACCGCTTTTGTGCAAAATGTGGCACAGATTAATATTGCAATCAGAAAAGTTAGTAGTTATTTCGTATATAATTTCCCTGATTGCCGTACCAATATCATCATCCATTTTCAGATTCTGCACAAGAAAATGAGCAAATGCATTACATAGAGATGCTACGTAATCAGGATTTTCATAACGATTGTTATAAATCATTTTCGCAAGAGAAGCCCCATCTCTTTCAGCATTATCGGAAATTATAACGGTGGAAGAGAGGTTGAAAATCTGGTTAAAATCTCCGCATATATATATTCTTATCATTTCCTCATCAGCGATGGCGTTGTGAAAAGTGCCGGGCGGAACAATTATAATCTTTCCCGGGGACACATTAAAATCCTTTTCTTCGGTATGTAATATACCTCTTCCACTGATATGTACAATGATTTCGTATGCACTGTGCTTGTGTACCGTAGAAAGCCAGTCTATCTTATTTATTAAGTAGCTCATAACATCAACCTCTTGTTCATTATATAATAAATCTATCTTTTGTGCAAGTTAATTTATAAAATTACATAACACTTTGATATGTAAAGTGCTATAATTTCGAATGAAATAAGCTAAAGAGGTGCATCTGCAGTGAAAAAGAGAAATGTTGATATGCTTTCGGGTTCAATTGTAAAAGGCTTGCTGATACTTGCTTTGCCCATTATGGTAATGAACGTTATGCAAATAGTGTTTGGCATTATAGATATGACAGTGCTTAAAACCTTTTCGAGCGACAGTGCGGTTGGCGCGGTAGGGGCTTCGGGCTCGCTTATAACGCTTTGCACCAGTCTTCTTATCGGAATTTCGGTGGGAGCAAACATAGTGGTTGCCAAAAGAATAGGGCTTGGAAATAAAGAGCGTGTTAAAAAAGCAACAATGACGGCTCTTTTATTCTCTGTTCTGGGCGGACTTTTACTGATGACCATCGGGGCAGTGTTTGCAGAAGCCTTTTTGAAAATGACGAACTGCCCCGATACTCTGCTTAAGGCGGCAACAACGTATTTCAGAATATATTTCTACGGCATACCGTTTTTAATGCTTTATAATTTTTGTGCGGCAATTATGCGCGCTGCAGGAGATACGAAAAGACCAATGTATTTCCTTATTCTTGGCGGAATAGTAAAAGTGGCATTTACGCTGCTTTTTGTAGCGGTATTTGACATGGGGGTTAAGGGCGTTAGTATCGCAACAAATATATCAAGCTTTGTGATATGTCTTTTAGCATTTTTTGCTGTGGCGAAAACTGAAGCGCTTCAGTTTGAATTGAAAAAATTAGGATTATATGGCAACGAACTTAAAGAAATGCTTTATATAGGAGTTCCGTCGGGCCTTCAAACGGCAATGTATTCTTTTGCCAATGTTGTTATTATGACGGTGGTAAACAGCTTTGGAGAGAACGCCACAACGGGCGTTTCAATTGCAAATCAGTTTGACGGGATAATGTATCAGATTATATATGCTCCTTCGCTTGCGGCTATTCCTTATGTCGCCCAGAATATAGGTGCAGGAAATCTCGACAGGGTGAAAAAAACGGTGCTGCGTGCAACTTTGATTACGGCAAGCTTCGGGCTGACGTTTGGTTTGCTTTCAGCATTCTTTTCAGCGGAGTTGTCATCAATTATGTCGACAACACCTGAAGTTATAAAATATTCTCAGCAGAAAATGATAATTGTATCGAGTACATATTTTCTTTTCGGAATAAACGAGATTATGGGAGGAGCACTTAAGGGCATGGGAAAACCCATTATTCCTGCCGTTTCAACTATGGTATTTATGTGCCTGATACGCTTCCCGTGGGTGCACTATATTTTCCCGCTTTATCCAAACCTCACATTTTTATATCTTATCTGGCCGATAGGTTGGATATCATCTATTATAACGCTTCTTCTTTTCTATTTCCCTGCAATGGGTAAATTAAAGAAAAAACTTACAGGGGAAAGAGAACTTTGCGAAGCAACAATATAAAATATTGTAAAGGACGTGTGTTTATGAAAACAGGTTTTTCAAAAGTGTGTATCAATCCGCCCTACGGCTCTCCAATTGTGGGATATTACGAGCCGCGTTTTGTGAAAGGTATACAGGATGATTTATATGTCAGGGCAACGGCATTTGATGATGGAGAAAAGAAAGCTGTGGTTATTGCAGTTGATTTATGTACTCCTGCGCAGAAATATTATGACGATTTTAAGAAGGCTGTTAGTGAGGCTGCAGGAATTGATGAAAATGCAATATTTATTAATTGCTCGCATACCCACACAGGACCACTTGTGGGTAAAGACTTTGCATCGGATAAAAAAAGCACTGAAGCCTATGATGCTTTTCTCGTGTCCTGCGTGCGTGATGCGGCAGTGTATGCTTTTAACGACCTTTGTGAATCGTCAATCGAAACAGCACAAGGCGAGGCAAAAAATATATCCTTTATACGTCGCTATCGTATGAAAGACGGCTCGGTTGCAACAAATCCAGGCGTGAATAATCCTGATATTGACCACGCTCTGGGAACACCTAATGAGACGGTAAAGCTTGTTAAAATAGTAAGAGAAAATAAGGACGATATATTTATTGTCAATTTCGGCACACATCCCGATTCCGTAGGCGGAGAGTATATAAGTGCCGATTATATGGGGTATGTCTGCTCAATCATTGAAAATGCTGTTCCCAATACAAAATGTATGTTTCTTCTTGCACCTCAGGGAGATGTTAATCACGTAAATGTAAGGCCAACAAAGGGAGAAAGCGATATTTCGGAAATTGATTTCGACGGAGTTCCCAGAAGTATAAAGCACGCGGAGCATATGGGCAGAGTAATTGCAGGTGCAGTGCTTTCGGTGTGTTCCATAACGGAAAAGATTAAAGCTGATAAAATATCGTTTGCGAAAAGCTCGGTGATGCTCCCGTCACATCAGGAGAATGACAGGCTCGAGGAAGCAAAAAAGATATTTGAATTGTACGAAGCAGGCAGAGCGAATGAGCTTCCATACAAGGAAATGGAGCTTACTACGGCGGTTGCAGAAGCTAGTCGCATTGTTAAGCTTGAAAATGGCCCTGAGGCATTTAAATTTAATTTTTCGGCAATTAAAGTTGGAGATTTAGTATTTGCAGGAATAGGTGGAGAACCCTTTACAGAGATAGGAAACCGTATTTGTGCCGAATCTCCTTTTAGCACAACAATACTGTGTTGCCTTACCAACAGTGCTGGCGGTTATATTCCTACAACACAGGCATATGAAGAAGGCGGATACGAGGCCAGAGGTTCTTCACTTGCTCCGGGTGGGGATAATATTATGGTTGATGGTATGGTAAAGCTTTTAAACGAACTCTGATATGCAGATTGGTGCAGTGAAAAACTATGCACCAATCTTTTTTATGGGGCTGAAGCCTTGAATGTGGGAAATATGTGTGGTATAATGAATTCATCGGAGATGAATTCAGCGATATAAATCTCTTGCGAGATTTTCGATATATGCTAAAGCACTCGATATGCCTGACGGCTCGATATGTTACTGACGCAACGAGATTTATATCATATCGAGTTTGACCAAAGGGAAAACATATCGATTTTACGAAGTAAAAATATCGAGTAGACGAAGTCTACATATCGACAAAAAAACAGTGGCATCTAAATTATTCATTGATTTTAAAGTTTGATATACAAGGGACAAAAAAGCCTTCCCCTTGAGGGGAAGGTGGGTTGCGAAGCAACTCGGATGAGGTGGAAATGAACAAGACTAATAATTCAAAATTAACGGGTAATGCAAAAACATTAAGAAAAAATATGACAAAAGAAGAAAGACATCTTTGGTATGATTTTCTGAAAACTTTACCTATAACTGTTAATCGACAAAAGGTGATTGGCAATTATATCGTTGATTTCTATATTGCATCGGCTAAAATTGTTATTGAACTTGATGGTTCACAACACTATGGAGAGAGTGGTATAGAAAATGATACAAAAAGAGATGAATTTCTAAATAATTTAGGAATTAAAGTATTGAGATATTCCAATTTAGATGTTAATTAAAGATTTGAAAATGTATGTCAGGATATACTGAATCATATTAACACCTCATCAGTCACTTCGTGACAGCTTCCCCTCAAGGGGAAGCCTTTAGAAAGGCATTTTAATCGTATGAATTTATTGGCGGTTTTGAAAACCGCCGATAAACCATTGAATTTTTTTTGTCCCTAACTTGACAAAATCATAAGCTTTGATATACAAGGGACAAAAACGAATAAAGCATAAAAAGAAAAAGGAAAATGAAAATGTCAGCAAAAACAAAAATAATAACTTTAATTGCAATCTTAATAATATGTCTTGGAATGATTGTGTATGGTACAATATCTGAAGGAAACTCAATAATGGATATAATGCCAAGGTTAATTTTAATGGGATTAACAGCAGTTGTAGTCATAATAAGAATTGCATCAAATTCTCCTGAAAAACAATCTCTTGATATAGAATCATTGAAAAAGGATATTGTTACGGCTAAAGAATGGATAAAAACAGCTCTTGAATCATCAGGCTACCAGGCAGATTTTTCGATTGAAAGCTTAAAAGATGTTGATCGTTTCTTTGATGAGCAAAACAAGGATGATGGTATTCTATCGCAAAATACAGGCAGGATACTTTTTGCTTTGGGTGTTTATGTTGGAGAAACTATAATTTCAAACTATGGCGGTCAATGGGATTTGAACGATTGTAAGAGTGAAACAAGTATTAGTGTAAGAGTTGATGAAAATACTGTCTTGTTCCCGGTTATCAGAGTTATGGCAAGATATGAGCATGGCACCGCAAATAGTATTTACACTTATGGGTATTGCGTCAAGAAAGAAGAAAATGAGTAATAATTTACAAAACTAATTTTTTGTCCCTGACTTGACAAAATCATATAATTATTTCATCGAAGATAAACTCAGTGATATAAATTTCCTGTGGAATTTGCGATATACCTTGCGGTGCGATATATTACTTCGTAATGCGATATATCCCTTCGGGACGAGAAAAGGAGGAAATGAATTATGAAGAAAATGGTGTTTTTAGTTGCAGTAATGCTTATTTTAAACTGCTTTTGTTTTTCGGCTTCGGCAGATAATGAAGTTAGCGTGCAAATCCCTGATTATCAGGTTATAATTGATGATTCTCTTGTTTATTATGCCGATTCTTTATATCCCTTTTTAAACTATAAGGGCATAACCTATATTCCTATGACTTACGAATACGCAAGGGCGTTAAATCTTACCACAGGCTGGCTTGAGGGTACGGCTTTTATGGTGGCATATAATCCGTGTGATGATAAGCTGCCTGTCTATGAAACAATGGCAAATCAGAAATATAATACTGCCGTAGTGCCAAAGGGGTATAATGTGTATGTCAATGGAAAAAAGATTGATAACGGCTCGAGCGAATATCCTCTTTTAAATTTCCGTGGAGTTACATATTTTCCCGCAACGTGGGAATATGCGGTTAATAATTTCGGCTGGAAGATAAGCTTTGAGAATAATATCTTTAGGATTAATACTGTAAATAACACTGCTTTTCGCTACCAGCTTATAGAAAAGCGTGAAAACGATGCTGTGTTAAGCTTGTATTATGATAAAGAAACTCTTCTTGAAGACGGAAGCATTGATTATGATTATATAACAGAGTATTACAGTCTGGACTATAGCACTGGGAATATGGTGCAGCTTGACAACTATGTTGAAAAAGAGAATACTATACAAAATACAAAATTTGATGTTACAGTGAACGACGGATGCGTTTATTACAAGGATCAGAAGCTTGATGGCATTTTCATTGAAGAAGCAAAGAATGACTATGCCAAGCCCGATGACGTTGTGGAGGCGGAGTACACAGTATCTGCATATACATCGTCAGTTTATCTTCCTCTGGAAGTGGTCGACGTTAATATTTATACTTATAATTACGGAGAAAACGGAAACTGGGGAAGAAAAGAAAACCACACCTTTATTAAATCAAACGACACTTTAATACCGCTCGGGCTTTTCAAAACAGTGGAAAATGTGTATGAGCTGAACGGAGATATATATTTTAACACCGTTGACTATGCTCAAACTACCTTCAGGCACTACCTTCAAAACAGAAGAATGTGGAAGCTTTCAAAAGAAGGTGTGCTTACAGAAATCAGCTACGGCGACTACAACTCAATTAAAATTATAGGCAAAGCAAATGGAAAGCTTTATGTTAAATGCCTGTGGTCTCCCGAAAATCACATGGATTATGCACCATATTCCGTAAGCCTTGTAAATGATGGCTATTATACCTTCGACGGCGAGGGGATAAGGCTTGTTTCTCCGTATGTATATTCCGACTTTGATATAGTATCAGGTAACGGAGATATATATGCCGTTAACAATGTGGCAGATAAAATCACAAAATGTGAGATAAACGGAGAATATTATTAAGGAGGAATTGCTATGGAAAACGTGGTTAAATCAGATATAAAACCATTTAAAATGTATGAAAATATCTATTTTGCGGGAAGCACAAGAGTTTCTGTGCATTTTATAAAAACAGAGGAAGGCCTTGTTATGATTGACGCAGGCTATCCCGATATGTATGAACAAATCCTCGAAAGCATGAAAGAGCTTGAGCTTAATCCCAAGGATATCTGTGCGATTTTCCATTCTCACGGCCATATCGACCATTTTGGATGTACCGAAAAATTTAAGGAATTAAGCGGTGCGAAAACATATATCAGCCGTATTGATAACGATATTCTAAACGGCACATACAATCTTTCGTGGGCAGAAGAACTGAACTACGAAATACTTCCTTTCTTTAACTGTGATGTGCTTATGGAAGACGGAGATGTTTTCACTTTCGGAAGCACAAAAATCCGCGTAAGACTCACACCGGGGCACACTGATGGAACAATGTCGTTCTTTATTGAAGTGCCCGGCGAAGAAAAGCCGATTATTGCTGCTATGCACGGCGGAATAGGAATGAACAGTATGACGGCGGAGTTTTTAAATAGAAAAGGACTTTCGCTTGATGCAAGAGAAATCTTCCGCAAGGGTCTTCACGCGCTTAAAGACGAGCACGTTGACTTGTTTTTAGGAAACCATCCTCAGCAGAATAAAACAGAGGAAAAGCTTCAGGCAGTGTTAAGGGGAGAATCAATTATCGACCCTGATGAGTGGGGAAGATTTCTTGTATGGATAGAAGAAGTTCTCGACGGAATGCTTGAAAGAGAAAAATTGAACTAAAGAATATATTTATAATGCTGTGAAAAAATAAAAGAAAAATTCCCTTGAGGAGATCTTTTATGAAAAGCACAGTAAAATCCTATTTCTTTATAACTTTAGGCACAATACTTGTTGTACTGGGCGTTTATTTTTTCGAGTTTGCAAACAATTTTTCCACAGGGGGAGTAAGCGGAACTTCTGTTATCCTAAGCAAGCTGACAGGGAACATTTCTCCTGCCAGAATTGCAACAATGCTTAATCTTTTGCTTCTTCTTCTGGGTTACCTTGTGCTGGGAAAAGGGTTTGCGCTGAAAACAGTGTATTCAACGCTTCTTTATTCAATTCTTTTAAATTTACTTGAAGCTTTTGTGCCTATGAATGCCCCTCTTACAAACCAGAAAATGCTTGAGCTTTTCTTTGATATGCTACTTGTTTCTTTCGGAGTGGCAATTCTTTTTAACGAGGAAGCAAGCTCGGGCGGAACGGATATTGTGGCTCTTATAATAAAAAAACATACGGGGCTCGACATAGGAAAAGCACTTCTGGTGGTTGATTTTTTTGTTGTGTGTGCATCTATTGCCGTTTTTGGAACAGAGCTTGGAATGTTTTCTCTTTTTGCAATTGTGGTGCGCTCGCTTGTTGTAGACAATGCGATTGAGGGGTTTAATGCATCGAAGTTTTTTCTTATTATCACAGAGAAAGAAGCGGAAATTACAAGGTTTATCACAAACGAACTCGACCGCGGTGCGACGATTATAAACGGGTGCGAGGGAGTTTATACGGGCGATAAAAAAAGAATGCTTGTTTGCGTGGTGGATAAGCGCCAGGCAGTAAGGCTTAAGCATAAGATAAGAGCACTTGATGAAAAGGCTTTTACAATAATAGGAACGTCGAGTGATATTATAGGCGACGGATTCAGGATAGTTTAGTTATATCTTAAGGGGTGATTTTATGCCGCTTGATGCGATAGCGCTCAGCGCTTTGGCAGAAGAACTTAATAATGAACTCAGCGGCGGAAGAATCGAAAAGATACATCAGCCCGAACGTGAAGAATTAATGCTTATTATAAAAGCCAACCGCGAAACAAAAAGGCTTGTTGTAAGTGCAAACAGCTCTACTGCAAGAATTCATTTTACAGATAAAAATAAGGAAAATCCCGCAGCACCTCCAATGTTTTGCATGCTTTTAAGAAAGCATCTCACAGGGGCAAAAATCGAGAGCGTTAAAAGAGTGGGATTCGACAGGATAATCGATATTTCGCTTTCGTGCTACAGCGAACTCGGAGATATTGTTACGCGCCATTTAATGTGCGAAATAATGGGAAGAAATTCAAATATTATTCTAACTGACGGCGATAACAGAATTACCGATTCTATAAAGCATATCGACCTTTCTGTAAGCTCGAAACGAAATGTGCTGCCGGGACTTATATATTTTCCGCCTCCTGCGGGAGAAAGGCTTAATGGAGAAGAGGCATCGGCGGAAGACTTTTATTATGCGCTCTGTGATGCGCCCGAGGGCAGAGAAGCCGACAGGGCAGTTTGCGATAAGGTTATGGGAATAAGTCCGCTTCTGGCGGGAGAATGTATCGCAAGGGCATGCGGCGACAGGAATTTATCCATTGGAGAGCTTACAGATAGCCAAAAAAGAGAAACGGCAAAAGAGCTTTACTCTTTATTTCAAAAAGTGAAAAACTGTGATTTTTACCCTTGCATTATAAAAGACGGAGAAAAAGCCATAGACATTTCGCCGTTTGAGATTTTACAATATAATGGCAGATATACGGTTTGTAAAACAGAAAGCATGAGTGATGCGGCTTACGAGTTTTATTATCTTCGCGATATAAGTGCAAATATGCAGTCGCGCAGTTCAAACATTGTGAAAATTATCACAAATAATCTTAACCGCGCTACAAAAAAGCTTAATATATTGCAAAAAGAACTTAAAGAGGCGCAAAAGCGTGATTACTATAGAATTTGCGGTGATCTGATAACTGCAAATATCTATAGAATAGAAAAGGGCGATAAGATTTTAAGAGCAGTTAATTACTACAGTGAAAATGCACAGGAAATTGATATAGTGCTTGATGAAACCAAATCTCCCTCGCAGAATGCAAACAAATATTACTCAAAGTATAAAAAAGCCAAAAATACAGAGCTTTATGCTTCCGAGCAAATAAAGCATACCGTGGATGAAATAAATTATCTTGAATCTGTAAGCTATAATCTTTCAAATATCACTCTTCCCTCACAACTTGATGAAATAAAAGAAGAACTTATTTCTTCGGGATATATAAGAAAAGAAGAAACAAAGAAGCAGAAAAACAAGCAAAAATCTGTTTTCTCACCTTTGGAATTCAATTTTATGGACTACACAATTTTAGTGGGAAGAAATAATCTTGAAAACGATTATCTTACACTTAAAATGGGCAGAAGCAACGATTTGTGGCTTCACACAAAAAATATTCCCGGCTCGCACACCCTTGTAAAATATAAGGGGGAAGAATTTCCGCCAAAGGTTATAGAATACGCTGCGCAAATTGCGGCATTTTACTCAAAGGGCAAGAATTCGCCATATGTTGAGGTTGATTATTGCCCGGTAAGCCACGTTAAAAAGCCAAACGGCGCAAAAGCGGGAATGGTTATATATGAGGGGTATAACACGGCATTTGTAAAGCCTGTTATATAGGTAATATACTTATAAAAGTGATGCAAGGAGGGGTTTCTATGTATGAATTTATTGACAAGATAGAATCACCCAATGATATAAAAAACTTAAATGAAAATCAGCTTGAAAAACTGTGCCGGGAAATAAGGGAATGCCTAATAAACACAGTTTCCGATTGCGGAGGGCATCTTGCGAGTAATCTTGGAGTGGTAGAGCTAACAGTGGCTCTTCACCGTACTCTTGATGCTCCGAACGATAAAATTGTGTGGGATGTGGGGCATCAATCATATGTACATAAAATTCTTACGGGAAGATTGAACAGACTCAATACCTTAAGAAGCGACGGAGGACTCTCAGGTTTTTGCAGTCCCGAGGAAAGTGAATATGATGTGTGCCAGACAGGGCATTCATCAACCTCTGTTTCCATGGCACTGGGGCTTGCTCAGGCGCGAGAAATCAGGGGAAAGGATTATAAGGTTTGTGCCGTTATCGGCGATGGTGCTTTTACGGGCGGACTTGCTTTTGAAGCTATAAATAATGCCGGTGCATCAAAAACTAAAATGATGATTATACTGAACGATAACGAAATGTCGATAGACGAAAACGTTGGCTCGTTCTCGAAGTTTCTTGCGAAAGCACGTACAAGCCAGAAATACACGGCTTCAAAGAAAAAGGTTTCCATGGCACTTTTAAAGTATCAGCACGGCGGAAAAACTGCGGTTAATTTTATACATAACATTAAAAACCGAATAAAAAATTTCGTGGCACCCAATTTGTTCTTTGAAGAGCTTGGCATCACATATCTTGGTCCTGTTGACGGCCATTCGATAAAGGATATGGAAGAGCTTTTTGAAAGAGCCGTTAATTACGATGGACCTGTAA
Organism: Clostridia bacterium; assembly: GCA_017505525.1. GTDB lineage: Bacteria > Bacillota > Clostridia > UMGS1883 > UMGS1883 > UMGS1883. Next base: position 161,596 of record JAFVPB010000002.1, on the reverse strand, counting down.
TGGTGCATGTTTTAACAAAAAAGGGAAGAGGGTATCTTCCCGCTGAAGAATCACCGCAGAAATACCACGGTGTAGCACCGTTTGAAAGGGAATCGGGATTAAAGGCGGAATCATCAAATTCGTATTCCAAGGTTTTCGGGAATGCACTATGCACCATAGCAGAAAAGAATAAGCGTGTAGCAGCAATTACGCCCGCAATGCAAAGCGGCAGCGGACTTAGTACTTTTGCAAATAAATTTCCAGAAAGATTTTATGATGTGGGAATAGCAGAATCCCACGCGGTAACATTTGCGGCAGGTCTTGCCCGCGGAAAAATCATTCCCGTTGTTTCAGTTTATTCTTCATTTTTGCAAAGAGGATACGACAATGTTATTCACGATGTTTGTATCGACAATAATCACGTTGTATTCGCTATCGACCGTGCCGGACTTGTTCCTCACGACGGTGTAACACATCAGGGAGTTTTTGATGTTTCGTATCTTGGAGCAATTCCGAATATGAAAATTCTTGCGCCGTCCTCATATTTTGAGCTTGAGAAGATGCTGGAATATGCATTAAATGAGCAAAAGGGGCCGATTGCAATCAGATATCCCCGCGGAAAAGAAGAAATGAGCATATCCAACGGCGATTTTACGCTTTCAAAGGCGAGCATAGTTAAAAAGGGAAAAAATATCACACTTGTAGGCACAGGAAGCGCTGTGGCACTTTGCTGCGATGCGGCAGATATTCTTGCAGAGAATGGCATAAGTGCCGAGGTAATAGATGTGAGAACGATAAAACCGCTTGACTTTGATACTATATTTGGAAGTGCAAAGAAAACAGGTGTTGTTATCTCGGTTGAAGAAAATATACGCCGCGGCGGTGTGGGAGAGATAATTGCCTGTGAGGCAAAACTCAGAAATATTGATGTGAAAATAGAAATCAAAGCTGTAGAGGATGAGTTCATACAACACGCATCATTAAATTCGCTGAGAGAAAAATTTGGATTTTTGCCCGAGCAGATTGCGAGCGATGCAGAAAGGATGCTTAAAGAGTGAAAAAACGACTTGATTTATATCTTGTAGAAAACAACCTTGTAAGTGGCAGAGATCTGGCAAAAAGCCTTATTATGGCGGGCAAGGTTTACGTTAATAATCAGCGTGCAGATAAGGCAGGCGAACAAGTAAGCGAAAAGGATAAGGTTGAGGTTCGCGCCGAGGTGCAGAAATATGTAAGCCGTGGAGGGCTGAAACTTGAAAAGGCAATGGAAGCCTTCGGTATTAATCTTTTGGGCGCTGTTTGTATGGACATTGGTGCATCAACAGGCGGATTTACCGATTGTATGCTTCAAAACGGAGCGGAAAAAGTGTTTTCTGTGGACGTTGGGTATGGTCAGCTTGCGTGGAAATTAAGGTGCGATGAACGTGTTGTTAATATGGAGCGTACAAATATACGCTATGTAACGGAGGAAGATATTAAAACAAAGCTTGATTTTGCTTCGATTGACGTAGCATTTATTTCCTTAAAGCTTGTTCTTCCCGTTCTGTATAATCTTTTAGAGGAAGAAAAAACTTTTGTTGCACTTATTAAGCCTCAGTTTGAGGCAGGCCGTGAAAAGGTTGGGAAAAAGGGCGTTGTACGTGATAAAAACGTACATAAAGAGGTTATAGAAGAAATTGTTTCGTTCTCACAGAATATGGGATTTAAGATATTGGGACTTGAATTTTCTCCAATAAGAGGACCCGAGGGAAATATTGAATACCTTATGTATGCGCGTAAAACAAAAACCGACATTCTCGATTTTACAGAAGAAATTGATGCTTTGGTGGAAAAAAGCCACATTGAAGCAAAGTAACACAGGTGATGAATATATGAGAATTACAACGGAAAAAATGCAAAGTACATTATTCCTTAAAATTGTTTTTGCAATATTAATAACGGCTATGCCTTTTTACGGTGCTATAAGTGAAAATGCAGGCTTTTTCCTGATGCTTGCAGTTTTATCAGCACTTTTGGGATGGCGGATTTATGAAACTAAAAAAATATATATGCCCAAAATAAATATTATTGCATTTATATTTTTTATTTACAATTTAATTGCCTGGTTATGGGCAAAAGATAATTTCGGACATATTCTATACATATGCGAATTATTATTGAGTGTTGTGTTTATATCTCTTTTTGTGGACTATATAAACAGAAATAACGATGGGAACCTTTCTCGCAGAATTTTATATATGCTCTCTGTGAGCGGTGCTTTAAGCGTGATTGTAAATGTTTTTATATGGTTTACATACTACATTCCCCTGGGAAAACCATACGCTTTTTCAGGCGGGTTCAATTCGAATTTCGGATTTGGGGTTTTTATGCTTTTGATTTCGGGCAGCATAGTTTTTCTTATTAAAAAGGGAAGCAATCGCAAAAAAACTCTTACGGCTATGTTAATAATAGCATTGTTTGGATTTTTAATGGCAAAAAGTATTGGTGCTCTTTTGCTTGTTGCGGCAATCGGTGCTTTTTACTTTATAAGAAACAAAGGCAAAAAAACGTATTTTGCACTCAGTGTGGCACAACTTACAGGATTTATAACGGCATTTGTGATTAATATATCAAACAGTGTTGTTTTTCGTGATGCTTTTAAAACGGCAATAACACAGCCGTTTGGCGTTGGGGGCGGTGCTTTTAAATCGTCTTACGCGGTCTATGCATCGCAGTTTTACAAAAGCGCGAAAACCTCGCTTATGGCATATATAGCATCAAGCTCGGGAATAATTGGTATTGCATTTCTTATGCTTATTGTTTTATATGTGATTTACAGTGTTTATAAAAACAGGAATTTCATGAGTGTGCTCATATCTATGGTAACGTTTTATATTTTGTTTTCTCCGTTTGAGGGAGAGATGACTTCCATTTTTATGTGGCTTGGTCTTATGGTATACAGCCAGAGTAGTACAAATGCAGAAATTGCAATTCCAATAAATAGAAACAGGGAACAAAAAATAGTTATTGTTCTTTTGGCTGTTTCAGTGCTGTCGCTTGTAGGGGCAGGCTCGGCTCTTATAAAAAACACGGCAGATTCTTTTTATGAAAATGAAGAGTATATGAGTGCTTATTCGTGGTATAAAGCTTCGGCTAATTTAAATTTTGCAGATGATGAAAGTGCACGGAGGGTTTCGGTGTGTTTAAGAAAAACCTCTAACGCAGCAGATGATGAAACCGAGGCAATTAAATATGCCGATAAAGCAATAAAACGCAGTAAAGATAATATGGCCAACTATATAGAAAAAGCGCGCATATTTGAGGTTTCGGAAAGATACGACAGAGCAATCAGTCAGTGGGAAAGCATTATAGGAAAGGCTCCATATAACGACGAGTATAAGCATATGTATTCAAAGGTTTTATATAAGGTAATAAAAAAAGAGGAAAAGGGTAGCTCAAAAACTAAAGAGGCTTACGAAAAACTTATAAATATTTCAGAGGAAACAAAGAATCTGAATGTTAAAAAAGAAATCAATGATATAAGAGATAAAGCATACGAATTTACAAAGGGAGAACTTGCAGATGAAGGAGAAATGGAGCCTTAAAGACGTAGTATTTTTCTTAATTATATTTCTTATGGTTATAGCATGTGTTGCAGGGAAACTGTATACAGACCACAGGGATAAAAAGGAAGCCGAAAGGATAAATGCCGAAAGAATTGTTGGTATACATATAAAAGGCGAAATAAAAGCATCGGGATACTACGAGCTTCCTTACGGAAGCAGAATTAAAGATGCTGTGGAAAAAGCAGGCGGAATTACGGAAAATGCAGATATTGATGGTGTGAATTTAGCTGAAAAATTAACCGACGGAGAGGAGATTATCATTCCTAAGGTTATGAGTGAAAAAGAAAGGGCTCAATCAGAAAAAATTAATATTAACACGGCATCCAAGGCTGTTCTTACCTCTCTTCCCGGAATAGGCAATCAAACGGCGGAGAAAATTATAAAATACAGGGAAGAGGAAGGCGGGTTCCGTAAAGCAGAAGAGCTTAAAAAAGTTGATGGAATAAGCGCTTCCAAATTTAACGATATAAAGAACGACATATGTGTAGAATAATAAATAAATCCTCTCATAAGATTATATGGGGGGATTTTTTATGAATGATCTGGTTTTACTTTTGCCGCACAAAGAAAAAGGACTCTTCTCTTCGCCTGTAAGATATGAACTTTGTGATGATTATATAAAATTGTGGATAAAGGATACTCCACGCGCCCTGAAAAAGGCGGTTCAGATAATCGGGGGTAACAGAGCTATTCTCTCACGAGATGCAATGAATATGAATGTTCTTAAGGATTGCGCTTTAAAATATAGTAATATTTCAAATGAAGAACTTTTCCATTTAACAGAAAAATGCATTCAGGCTCTTATAAAAAAGAATAATTTAAGGCTTCCCTTTTATGAACTATTTGTTTGTGCAATTCCCGATATAGCAGTACAGCTTATACAAAGACTTAGGAACTATGCAAGAATTTTCACCGTGATTTATAATGGGGAATTCGACAGCGGAATTTTCGACGGACTTTATTTTAAATATGGTATAATAACACGGCATTTGTATAAAATGAAAAATAACGAAAAGGAAAACTCTCTTGTGATAACAACCGATGCATGTGATTATATTCCCCAAAAGACATTATGTGGAGTTATAAGCCTTTGTGATAAATCAAACACAGATAATGCTCTGATGGTAAAAAAAGTGGCGCTTAGAATAAGCGGAAATTCATTTGTTGACAATTGGGGACTTTTACCGTCTGCATATATGTGCAATCTTTTGAATATAGAAATAGACGATAGAATAGAAGTGGATATTTCTCGAAAAGCCGACGAAATTTTTATGCTTGACAGAACACGTTTTTAATAATATAATAAACCAATGAGTATATAGAAAATGAAAGAGGGATAATGATAATGGCAAAACAGGTATTACTTACAAGCGAGGGGCTTAAAAAGCTTCAGGATGAGCTTGAAAATTTAAAGACTGTGCGCCGTAAGGAAAACACAGCAGCAATTAAAATGGCTCGTTCTTTTGGCGACCTTTCAGAAAACAGCGAATACGATGAGGCAAGAAACGAACAGGCAGAAATAGAATCCAGAATTGTGGAAATCGAAAACATGCTTAACAATGCAAAGGTTATCGATGAGGATAATATTGATACAGATGTTGTTTCTGTGGGTTCAAAGGTTACAGTTATGGATATGGAAGATAAGGAAGAGGAAGAATATTTAATCGTTGGTTCAACAGAGGCTGATCCAATGAACGGAAAAATCTCTGACGAGTCTCCTGTGGGAAGTGCTCTTCTCGGTCATAAGATAGATGAGGTTGTAATAGTTGAGGCTCCTTTAGGAAAAATGGAATATAAGATTGTTAAAATCTCAAGATAAAAAGGAATAAATTTTCCTGGAATGAATAAAATATTGTAAGAGAGGGGAAACCCTCTCTTACAAAAAAATATATTTTTTTGATAAAAAAGCCTTTACAAGGAATAATATTTATGTTATAATAAGTTACGTTCCAAAGGAAATATATCGCGGGGTGGAGCAGTCCGGTAGCTCGTCGGGCTCATAACCCGAAGGTCGTGTGGTTCAAATCCCGCCCCCGCAACCACAAAAAAGAAAAGCAGATGCGAAAGTATCTGCTTTTTCTTTTTGTTTTTACGAGAGAGAACCTGAATTACAGAAATAATGGGTTATGAGCACGGCGAGCGATGCTCGTTGGGAATCGAGCCCGACCGCCGCCTAAGAAAGACAAAACTTAATATATACCGAAAAGATAGCAGCGAAGCGAAATCTTTTCGGAAAGGAAGAATAAAGGTTGCGTGCTGAGATTGAGCATACAAATCGAGGCACAGCCGACCTTTATTCTGACGCTATCCCGCCCCCGCAACCAGAAAAAACCGTTAACTTTGATACAAAGTTAGCGGTTTTTTCAATGAAGCGTTTTATCGGAACATTAAGCATCCTCCGGATATGAAGCGCTTTGCTAATGAAGTGTTGCTTCGCAACATTTTTTGCAGCTTCGCTTCATAAATCTGCATAGCAGATTTGCTTCATAGTGGAAAAGCCATTGCTTCATATTTGCCGAACGGCAAATACTTCATTTACAAACATCAAATGTTATGATATATTTATTGTGTGAAGGCAGGTGCTTTAAATGCGTGAAGATAAATTATCCATACAATCAATGGATTTTGCAGTGCAAATCATAAATCTTGTCAAGGACTTAAAAGCTAAGAAAGAAAGCATAATTTCTAATCAAATCGGGAGAAGTGGAACTTCGATTGGTGCAAATATTCGTGAAGCACATTATGCTCATGGAATAGCAGATTTTATCGCAAAACTTCGAATTGCACTAAAAGAAGCAAACGAAACCGGGTATTGGCTTGAATTACTGTTTAAGACCAATTATATAGATGAAGCCACATATAAATCTCTTAGTTCTCAATGTACAAGCATTCGTGTTATGCTTATATCCTCAATTAATACCGCGAAACAGAATACTGACAAATAATCAAAAGCACTCTTACGAGTGCTTTTTCATACCTATATTTCGCTAGATTTTCTTATTTTAAGCTCAGCGGGAACTTTTATAATTTTTTGATACGGCTTATCATAAAGCCTGTTTATAAGAGCATCAACGGCTTCTTTGCATGCTTTTTCAAGATTCTGATTAATAGAAGAAAGAGGAGTGGGTAGAAAGGCAGATTCCCGTATATCATCAATTCCCAAAACGGCAACATCCCCGGGAACTTTAAGTCCTCTTTTTTCTATGGCATTTATTGCGCCGATAGCCATACAATCGTAAGCACAAACAACGATGCGTGGTAAATTATTTCCCTTAAGAAGCTTTTCCATAGCCTCGAATCCGCCATCTTCAAAGCGCTTTTGAGAAATACTTATAAATTCTTTTTTATATTCTTCAAAAATTTCTTCCATATTTCTCTGGAAAAGAAGAAGTTTTGAATTTGTGTGGCTTTCCCCAATAAAACCTATTGAACTTATCCCTTTTTGCTTGCATAAATTGAGGTGTTCTTTTAAAGCATTGTCAAGCTCGTCGACCACAGTAATATCTGCATCGGCTTTGTTAGAAGGGAAGAAATTAACAACAGGGGTTTGCGAAAAAACTTCATAATCAGCTAATTGGCCATTTATGTTTATGATCGCATCCACGCTTGTATATTTCGTGTAATACTCAAAAAGCATTTTTTCGGTTTCAAGTGAAAAATCGGTTGATGCAACGCATATTTCGCAGTTATATTCTTTAGAATATTCCTGAACAAGACTAAGTGCATCGGAATAAAATCTGCTTTTAAATTCGGGACATATTATGGCAAATACAAGCTTTGGATATTTGGCATTATAGAATTTTTTAAAGCAACCGTATTCTTTTGCTATTTTAAAAATCATTTCTCTTGTTTCGGGATTAACTTCGCTGCTCATAGAAAAAGCCTTTGATGCGGTTGAAACGGAAACGTGAGCAAGCTTTGCTATTTTGGATAAAGTTATCATAATACACCTCCCTTTTAGATTATATATTATTTCAGTTAAAAATCAATGATTTTCGAAAAAATTTCGATAATAAAGTAATTTACAAATTAAGAAAAATAAGATATACTAAAACCAGTAGATTGAAATAAAGGGAAGTGTGGTTTTATGGCAAAAATTAAAGCCGGATGGGCAGAAGTAAGCATAACACCGGATAAAAGAATTTCGTTGTCCGGTCAGTTTTTTGAAAGAATTTCGGAATATGTTGAAACAGAAATCACCGTAACGGCGTTGGCAATAGAATCAGACGGAGAACAGGTTGTTTTCTGTTCGTGCGACTTGGTTGGAGTTGATGATGATTTAATTAAAGAAGTTCGTGAAAGAGTTTCAAAAAAATCAAGCGGAATTGATGCCGAAAAGATTATTTTGAATGCAACACACACACATACATCACATACATATAAGGGCGGTGTATCCACACTCAGCAGCGCAAAAGATATATTAAACTCATTTTTGCCTGAAGATAAGAAATATGTGGCAAAAGTTGAAACTGAAATTGAGAACTATATGAAAGAAACGGAAGCATTTGAGTTTCTTGCTGAAAGAATTTCAAGTGCAATTCTGCTTGCATGGGAAAACCGCAAAGAAGCTAAATTTGCCTGTGGCTTTGGCAGAGCTGCGGTGGGTATGTGCCGCCGTGTTTCCTACGACGATGGAACCACAAAAATGTGGGGAGATTCAAACAGTGCAAACTTTACTGCACTTGAAGGTGGAAACGATTCAGGAATTGAACTTATTTATTTCTTCGATGAAAATGAAAAGCTTACAGGTGTTGTAGCAAATATTGCATGCCCATCTCAGGTGGTAGAACACAGAAGCTTTATTTCCTCCGACTATTGGGGAAAGGTTAAAATATTCCTTCGCGAAAAATTTGGGGACGACCTTTTTGTTCTTGGGCTTTGCTCGCCTGCAGGCGACCAGTGCCCGCGCGATTTAATCCGCTGGGTTAATCCTGAAACTCCGATTGACGACCCGAATATTGAAAGAAAAACATATATCGAGCGTACGGCTGATCCATCGATGTTTGATATTAAAGGCACAATCAAAGTGGGTAAGAGAATAGCAAACGAGATAATATCGGTTTTTGAGGAAATTGAGAAAAAAGAGGACAGTGCCGAGCTTGTACATAAAGTGCTGAAAGTGAATTTGCCTCTCAGAAGAGTTACAAAAACCCAATATGAAGAGGCTGTGGCAGAGCTTAAAAAATATGCTGCCGAGGCAAAAGGAAATGTTAACTTTGCCGATAACGCAATGATGCATGTTCATTCAGGTACGGTTGCACGTTTCGAACTTCAGGAAAAACAGAATATAAAACCAATTGAAATGCACGTTTTAAAATTTGGAAATGTTGCATTTGCAACAAATCCGTTTGAATTATTCCTCGATTACGGAAACCAGATGAGAGCAAGAAGCCGAGCAAGGCAAACATTTTTGATTCAGCTTTGCTGTGGGTCGGATGGATATCTTCCCACTAAAAAAGCAGAAGAAGGAGGCCACTACAGTGCATATGTTTCAAGCGGCACAGTAGGCCACGAGGGCGGAGATTTGCTTGTGAGAACAACTTTAGAAGAAATTAATTCAATGTTTTAATCAAACGAAAGGAGTAATAATTATGAATAAAAAAATAGCTTTTGTTTGCTTTGGTGAGGTTAACACACCTATCGACAGACTTAATATGAAGCACGACGAGGGACTTGAAGTTATTAAAAACCTTGGTTATGAGGTTTTCGATGGCGGCCTTGTAATAGACGATCCCGAATACAAAACAGCTGATGCGGCAATTGAAAAGATTATCGACAAGGATTTTGCCGCGCTTGTAGTATGCGTTGCAGGTTGGATTCCAACGCATGCTGTTATTCGTGTAACCGATAGATTCAAGCATCTTCCAATGCTTTTATGGGGACTTTGCGGATGGAAAGAAAACGGCAGAATTATCACAACAGCAGAGCAGGCAGGTACAACTGCTATCAGACCAGCTTTTGAAGCGTTTGGATACAACTTCAAGTATGTGTATAACATAATTGGAAAGGATTATCCTTTAAATAAAATTGATGCGTTCTTAAAGGCAAGTTGTGCTAAAAAAGAATTGCAGTTTGCCAAAGTTGGCACAATGGGTTACCGCGATATGCTTCTCTACGGCACTATGTTTGAGGGTAACAGCATGAGAAGCCAGATAGGCGTTGAGGTTGAAGCTTTTGAAATGCTTGAAATGGTGCAGAATATCGACAAGCTTTCACAAAAAGATATAAAAGACGGAGTTGACTTTGTAAAGGCAAACTGGAAGTTCAATAAGGAATGCGACGACAGTGTTATTGAAAACGGTGTTAAATATGCGCTTGCGATATCTATGAAGATAAAAGAAAGAGGATGGGAAGCAGTAACTCTTATCGATGTTGATGGTATGAAAAAGCTTCTTGGTTTCCCTCCTGCAATGGTATTTATGCTTCTTGAACACTACTGTGGTGTTCTTACTATTCCTGAAAACGATGTTATGGGTGCAGTTACTCAGCTTGCTATGAAATATCTCACAGGCCAGATTGTTCCATATCTTGAATACTATGAATTCTTCGACGAAAGCATGCTTATCGGTGTGCCTGACTATGTTCCAAAGGCTGCAACAGATGGTGATGTTACAGTTCTTCCTGCGGCATTCGGTCTTCTTAATGCATCACTTCTTAATGTGTCGAAGGTAAAAACAGGTTATGTAACCTGCGCAAGAATGTATTACTTAAACGGCAAATACAAAATGCACGTATATACTGCAGATGCAAAAACTCCTCCTGCATGGAATGAATACGGATGGGACGATCCTGCACCGCAGCTTCCAAGCCTTGAAGTATTTCCCGATAGCTGCACAGTTGAAGAGTTTGCTCAGAATGTTGCAGGTCAGCACGTTATTGTTGCATACGGCGATTTTGTTGAAGAAATCAAAGATTTCTGCAAGCTTATGGATATAGAATTAGTAATGTAATTAAATAAGGGGATGTTTAAATCGTTTAGGGTTTAAACATCCTTTTGTTTTGACCGAAACATTGACATAGAGCTACTTTTAATATAATATATAATTAATATGAAAAAGAAGGCGTTGTTATGAAAATTACCGAAATTATAAATCAGAAGAAACCAAGTCTTTCGTTCGAGGTTTTCCCCCCAAAGACGAGCGATAATTTTGAAAGTGTGCTTTCTGCCGCAACGGGCATTGCTGCGCTTCAACCAAGTTATATGAGTGTTACATACGGCGCGGGCGGCGGTACAAGTGAGTATACAACGGCTATTTGCAAGGCTCTTGGCGAGCATGGGGTAACACCTCTTGCGCATTTAACGTGTGTTTCTTCCGATAAAAACAGAATTGAAACCGAGCTTAAAAAGCTTAAAGAACAGGGAATACAAAATATTCTTGCACTTCGCGGAGATATTCCTGAGGGGTTTGACAGCACAAAGGCTCACTACCATCACGCAAGCGAGCTTATGGCGGAAATCCGCGATTTCGGTGGGTTTTGCATAGGCGGAGCGTGCTACCCCGAGGGGCATCCCGAAAGCGAAAACAGTGCCCGGGATATTGAGGGACTTAGAAAAAAGGTGGAAAACGGGTGCGAGTTTTTAACGACGCAGATGTTTTTTGATAATAATATACTTTATAATTTCTTGTACCGAATGTATAAATCGGGCGTTGATGTGCCTGTTGTTGCAGGAATTATGCCCGTTACAAATGCAGCGCAGATTAAACGCATTCTTTCGATTTCGTCTTCTGCACTTCCTCAAAGATTTATAAGAATTGTAGACCGCTACGGCGACAATCCCGAAGCGATGAAGCAGGCAGGAATAGCATATGCTACCGAGCAGATTATCGACCTTTTCGCAAACGGCATTAATGCGGTGCACGTTTATTCTATGAATAAGCCCGATGTGGCAGCGGCTATAAAATCAAACGTATCAGAAATTATTAAGTGAGGAAAAAATGTTTTATCATAGTATAGATAGCAAAGAACTTAAGCTTGATATAAACGAAACGGCACGCCGCCTTAACACTGAAAGAGGCTATACAAACGATGTTATCAAAAAGTGCGATGAAGCCTTGAAAAAGGCTATTGAATGTACCTTCTGTGCTAAGGAAACGGTGGTAAGAATAGCAGATGGCAAGGTTGATTTAGGCTTTGTTAAAATTCAAAGCCGCAGTCTTTCTAAAAATCTTGAGGGATGCAAAAGTGCCTTTGTTTTTGCAATAACGCTTGGAACAAATGTGGACAGGCTTATTAAAAGGCTTTCGGTAACATCAGTTTCCGAGCACTTTATAACGGATGCTCTGGCATCAAGCTATGCCGAAGCGGCTATGGACTATGCTGAAGAAATAATAAAAAACGGCAAAGAGTGTTCCGTGCGGTTCAGCCCTGGGTATGGAGATGTGCCGCTTGAAATTCAAAAAAACGTGATAGAATATATCGGGGCAGAAAAGCTTTTAAATATAAGGTTGGGAGAAAGCTTTATTATGACGCCTGCGAAATCTGTTACGGCAATTATGGGGATTAAAAAATGAAAGATATTAAAGAACTTATAAAAAATCAAAAACTGTACTTTGACGGAGGCTTTGGCACTGTGCTTCAGGGGATGGGGCTTGAAAGCGGTACTCCGCCCGAAATATGGAATTTAACCAACCCTGAAAAAATAACGGCTCTTCACAAAGAATATATCGGGGCAGGAAGCAACATAATAACCACTAACACCTTTGGAGTTAACTGCCGTAAGTATGAAAATTACAGGGAAATTATAAAGGCGGCAATTGATTGTGCAAAAGAAGCCAAAGGCACGAATGAAGATGTGTTTATTGCCTTTGATATGGGGCCGACAGGCAGAATGCTCGAGCCTTTGGGCGATTTACCGTTTGAAGAAGCAGTAGAGATTTATTCAAATAACATTAGAGCGGCTAAAGATGTTGATTTAATCATCATTGAAACGATGAATGATTCCTACGAAACAAAGGCAGCAGTGCTTGCAGCAAAGGAAAACAGTGGTTTGCCCGTATTTGTTACAAACGCTTACGACAGAAGCGGAAAGCTTATGACAGGTGCTACGCCCGAGGCTATGATTGCAATGCTTGAGGGAATGGGCGTTGATGCCATTGGAATGAACTGCTCTTTCGGGCCTGATGCAATGCTTGAAATCATCGATTCATTCAAGGAAAATTCATCTGTGCCGATTATTGCAAATCCGAATGCAGGACTTCCGCAGATTAAGGATGGGAAAACGGTTTTCGATATTTCTGCAAAAGAGTTTTCTGAATATATGGTGAAGCTTTGCGAAAAGGGCGTTACAATACTTGGAGGTTGCTGCGGAACAACGCCTGAATATATAAAAGAAACGGTTAATGCTACAAAGGATATTCCGTTTGCGGGAATATCAAAAAAAGAGAACACAGTTGTTTCTTCATATACCTATGCTGTTAAGATAGAGAATTCCCCAATTTTGATAGGTGAGAGAATTAATCCCACAGGTAAAGCGAAGCTTAAAGAAGCGCTTCGCGAAAGGAATCTTAATTATATTTTAAACGAGGGAATCAGTCAGGCAGATTTGGGCGTACATATTCTTGATGTTAACGTGGGGCTTCCCGAAATCGACGAGGCACAGATGATGGAAGAGGTTGTTTTTTCTCTTCAATCAGTTTGCGATGTGCCTCTGCAGATTGATTCGCCCAACCCCTGTGTGCTTGAACGTGCTATGCGCATATATAACGGCAAGCCTTTAATAAATTCCGTAAACGGGGAAAACGAAACTATGGATAAGGTGTTTCCTCTTGTGAAGAAATACGGGGGAGCGATAATTGCCCTCACAATGGACAAATCGGGTATTCCCGAAACGGCAGAGGGAAGAGTGGGAATTGCAAAACGCATTATTAAAAGGGCAGAAGAATATGGAATAGACAAAAAGGAAATAATAGTCGACCCCCTGTGCCTTACTATTTCTTCTGATAAAAACAGTGCCTTGATAACGCTTGAAGCAGTGCGCCTTTTGCATAAGGATGGAATAAAAACAAGCCTTGGTGTTTCAAATATTTCATTTGGACTTCCCGAGCGTGGAAAGATTAATCAGTCGTTCTTTAATGCGGCGCTTGAAAACGGGCTCAACTGCGCTATTATGAATCCGTTTGCAACGGGAATGATGGACGTTTACTATGCACATAAGGTGCTTCACGGCATGGATGAGGGGTGCAGTGAATATATAGAATATGCTCAATCAAGCGAAAAAGAAGCGGTAATAGCTAAAGAGGAAATTACGCTTGAAAAAGCTATTATTAAAGGGCTTAAGGAAGATGCCGAAAGAGAAACGGCAAAGCTTTTAAAAACGAAAGATCCGCTTGAAATTATTGATGATTATATAGTTGCGGCACTTGGCGAGATAGGTGTGCAGTTTGAAGAAAAAAAGGCATATCTTCCTCAGCTTTTAATGGCGGCAGAGGCGGCATCGAAAGCTTTTGATGTGATAAAAGAAAAGCTCCCTAAACAGGAGGGAAATTCGGAAAAAAGAATTATTCTTGCCACGGTAAAAGGCGATATTCACGACATAGGAAAAAATATTGTTAAGGTGCTTATGGAAAGCTATGGCTTTAAAGTTTATGATTTGGGGCGCGACACAGAGCCGCAGAAAATTATAGACTGCATAAATGAAACGGGATGCAAGCTTGTAGGCTTAAGTGCCCTGATGACAACAACAGTTCCAGCTATGGAAGAAACCATACGGATTTTGCGCGAAAATTACAGTGATGTGAAAGTGATGGTTGGCGGAGCAGTTTTAACGGAAGAATATGCAAAAATGATAAATGCTGATGTATATGCAGAGGATGCTATGGCGGCGGTAAGATGTGGAAACGAAATAATTTCAAAAGGGGATTTTTAAATTTTTCAGATTGTAAAAATGTGAAGTTATAATAATTAAAATGGTAAAAATAATAGTTTTTTGTGATTTTAGTTGAAAAATTTCTCTTATTGCCTGAAAAAAGGATGTAAAAAACTTTGTTTTTTACATCCTTTTTTATTGTTTGATTTATTAATGTTTCAACTGTTCCGAAAGCATAGCAAGAGAGAGTGCCATATTTTCGTTGTATATAATAACGTTTTCAGGGGCTTTAAGATGAGTGGGGGCGAAGTTCCATATTGCAGATATGTTGTTTTCAATCATAATACTGCAAACAGACTGAGCGTGCGGAGCAGGGACTGTGATAATTCCAAGCTTTACGTTTTCTTTTTTGCAGTAATCAGAAAACTCTTCCATCGAAAGAATTTGCTTTCCTTTTTCAGTTATACCTGTTTTTTCTTTATCAATGTCAAATGCTGTCGATATTTTTAATCCATATTCGCTAAAACCCTCGTAATCGAGAAGTGCTTTTCCAAGCTTTCCCGCACCAACTATAACGGCAATGCTGATATTGTCGTAGCCAAGAAAAGATTCAAGATGCCTGATTAAATCTGTTATAACATAGCCCGTTCTCGGCTTGCCCGCACCGCTTACGGAGGCAAGGTCTTTTCTTACCTGAACTTCTCCGAAACCGAGAGTTTTTGCAATCGCTGTTGCAGATATGTTTTCACTGTTTGATTTGTCGAGAGATTTTAAGTAGTGAAGATATAGGGGTAACCGTTTGAGGGTTGCCCTTGAAACGACTGTTTGCATTTAATTTACCCTCCTGGATTTAGTTCAGGTTCATATCGTTTATGTGCTTTATTGCTCTTTGCGTTTCATCTTCGTCAAGAAGTCCCATAAAAATAGTAAAGCTCGTTTCAGAGTTTGGTTCAAGCACCATAAGCTGACCATTTTTCTCGGCATGGGAATATCCAAGATGCTCTGCCGTAGCGGGAAGCACCATGCCCATAGAATCCTCGTCGCCCGTTCTTGAAATCCAACGGACACCTATAGGAAGAGCATCAGTTGGGTGGTTTACATAGAAAGCTGTGCCATCTGGCAAATGCGCAAGCGTATGTGCGCGATTGTTTTCATCGGGTACATAACGCACCGTAAAGCAGATTTCAGGGTCGTACTTCTGCCCGATTTCGCCAACCTTGTGATGAAGAGCAGGGTTTTTCTGGACTTCATCCATATATGATTTTAAATCCTTGGCTTGCTTTTCAGGGGTGGAAGGTGCGATAATCTTATGGACCTTAACGTGCTCTTTATCGTATTTTGTTGAGTACACAAGCTCGCTGCCGTCAACTGGTCTGAAATTGATGTGGCAAAGATACATATATGTAAACGGTTTTGAACGTAAATTTTTAAGACTTATATTTAACTGCACTGTTGTTGCATCGGTATAAAGCTTTGCTTCGGGAGTGAAGATATAGTTCCTTGTAAAACCAACCTTTCCCTCAACAATTCCCGAAACGGAAATATATTCACCTTTTTCATCTGTGCCTGAAATAAGATATGCTTCGTTATACTGTATAACGGTAAGTTCACCGTGCTGAATGTGATTATCCTTAGGCCCGGGAACGCCCATAGCAGTAACGCCGCAGTGCATCATAAAGCATCCGTAAGTGTCGAGGAATTTTGAAGTTAAAACAGGTTCGTCAAAAGATGTTTTCATAGTAAGCTCTTTCCCAAGGAAATTAGCTCTCCAGATTTGCTGCCCCTGATAGGGAAGGACAATTATATATCCTTTTTTGTTTTCTATGCGGATTGCTTCAACGCCTGATTTGTATAAAAAGGCAACGGCACGCATAGAGTCTGTTTCAAGAAGGGTGGTTTCTCTTTCTGTAAACATAGCTTTACTGAGTAAAAATTTATTTTTCATATAATTCCCGCCTTTCGTAAGTTTGATAAAATTATATCATACGCCAACAAAAAAGGCAAATAAAATAAAGGAGCTGTGCTCCTTTATTTTATTTGCCAGTTAATTGGCGATTTTAGTTGTGAAATCAAAAGTTCATTGGCTTTTTTAAAGTGTCCGCATCCCATAAATCCGCGCGAGGCCGAAAGAGGGCTTGGATGTGCTGCTTCAAGTATATAGTGCTGGGGATTTGTAATAAGCTCGCGCTTTTTACGTGCATTATTTCCCCAAAGTAAAAATATAACACCGTCTTTTCTTTCGTTTAAAACAGAAATTATTCTATCAGTAAAAATTTCCCATCCTTTTCCCTGATGGCTGTTTGCTTCGCCTGCACGGACTGTAAGAGCAGTGTTGAGTAAAAGCACCCCCTGTTTTGCCCAGGGAAGAAGATATCCCGTTTGCGGAATTTCGTAGCCGTATTCAGCTTTCAGCTCTTTATACATATTTAAAAGAGATGGTGGAATAGCCACTCCAGGCTTAACGGAAAACGCCATACCGTGAGCCTGATTTGGCTCGTGATAAGGGTCCTGCCCTAAAATTACAACCTTAACTGATGAGTATGAAGTTTCTTTAAGCGCAGAGAATAAATCATACATATCGGGGTAAACGGTGTGATTTGCATATTCTTCTTTTAAAAACATCCTTAGTTTAAGATAATATTCCTTGTTGAATTCGTTGCCGATAACGTTGTCCCAATCGTTGTTTAGCTTTACCATAAACCTTTACCTCACAAAACTTTTTTCATTAATACTGCATTTATAACAACATCTCCGCGCTTAAGAAGAGATTCGCCGTAATCTTTGAAACCGCGGTTGATGTAGAATTTTCTTGCCGTAATACTTGCATCTAAATAAAAAGAATCAAGCCCCATAGATAATGCCCATTTTTCAGCTTCTTCTAAAAGGCGCGACGCAATCCCCATATTCTGATATTTACTGTGGGTATAAAGTCTGTTTATATATCCGTCAGAGCTAACACTTATAAAACCTGAAATAACGCCATCACATATCATAACCCTATTGAAGCAACCATAAAGAGACTCGGAAAACTTTTTCTCGTTAAAGTGCTTTGGCACCCAGGCATCAAGTTGCTCAGGCGAATAGTCTTTACTGCAGGTGGAATTTACAGATTCGTATATTAAGGATATTACATCCGCAGTATCGCTTTTTTCCATTTTTCTTATAAGCATAAAACAACCTCTTTAGTAATTGTGTTGATATGAAGATTAAAAAGGGTGTAGCAGAACATGGCTACACCCCTCATCCGAAATCAATTATTTAAATTTTCTTTTTCTCGCAGCTTCAGACTTCTTTTTACGCTTAACGCTGGGTTTTTCATAATGCTCTCTTTTTCTAACCTCGGACAATACGCCTGCCTTAGCGCATGAACGCTTAAATCTTCTCAGGGCGCTATCTAAAGATTCATTATCTTTAACTCTGATCTCTGACATTCTATACCCTCCCCTCGCAGACACCTGAAAACAAGTGCTGCATAAAGTAACACTCTAATTATAACATAATAAATCAAACTGTCAAGAAAAATTTTAAAAATAGTATAAAATTAATTTGCTGGTGGAGTTTCTTCCTTATTATATATAATATATAAGCGAAATAGAAAATTTACAGAGCAAAAAAACACCTTTGTGCAATATGCATATAAAACTACAAGAAAATTGTGCAAGCATACGAAAATGAAAAAAATGGGATATAGTGCTTGAAATTTTTCCGATAAAGTTATATACTACTAAGGCTGTGACATGACAGACGATGAAGCGGGAGGTTGCTACCATTTGGGTAGGTTTTTCCGTGGAGAATGTCCAATTCTTGAAATTGGGCGCCAGTCACTGTACAACATGATAAAGCTTTGCGCATCTGCGCCCATCTTCATGTAGTACCCGGAGTCTAGCTCTGGGTTTTAATATGGCAAAGGGTGGAACACCCGGCGCCGTGTACAGTCCGTCGCATGAGTCAGCATAAAAAACTTTTTAGGAGGCAATGCAATGGCAGCAAAGCAGAAAATCAGAATCAGGGTAAAGGCATACGACCACGTTCTTCTTGATCAGTCCGCAGAAAAAATTGTGGATACTGCCAAGAGAACAGGAAGCACAGTATCAGGTCCTATTCCTCTCCCAACAGAAAAAGAGATTGTTACAATTCTTCGTGCGGTTCATAAGTACAAGGACAGCCGTGAGCAGTTCGAACAGAGAACACACAAAAGACTTATCGACATTCTCAATCCGACTCCAAAGACAATGGAGGCACTCGGAAAGCTCGATGTTCCCGCAGGCGTAAGCATCGATATCAAGCTCATTGATAAAAGCGGGAGGTAATGTTGGCGAAATCGTCAACCAATAACCATATAAGGAGGAACAAAATATGCAGAAGGCAATCATCGGTAAGAAAATCGGTATGACTCAGATTTTTAATGCCGAAGGCAAAGTGGTTCCGGTAACAGTTGTTGAAGCCGGCCCATGTAGCGTAGTTCAGAAAAAGACAGTTGACACAGACGGTTACGAAGCTGTTCAGCTGGGCTTTGGCGAAGTGAAAGAGAAGCACGTTGGTAAGCCTCTCAAAGGACACTTTGCTAAGGGTGGCGTAGAACTCAGAAAGGTTCTCAAAGAGTTCAGACTCGACGAAATAACACTTAACGTTGGTGATGAAGTTAAGGCAGACGTTTTCGCAGAAGGCGAAAAGGTTGACGTAACAGGTATCAGCAAAGGTAAGGGTTATGCAGGTACAGTTAAGAGATGGGGAACACACCGTGGACCTATGACTCACGGTAGCGGTTACCACAGAGGACCCGGTTCTATGGGCTCATGCTCATCACCGTCGCGTGTTTTCAAGGGTAAGAGACTTGCAGGACATCTTGGATGCGAAAAGGTTACAGTTCAGAACCTCGACGTTGTAAAGGTTGATTTAGAAAGAAACCTTATCCTTATTAAAGGTGCTATCCCCGGTCCTAAGGGCGGAATAGTTACCATTAAGAATACAGTAAAGGCGTAAGCCATACGGAAAGGAGATGCTATAAATGCCTACAGCGGTATTATATAATATGCAGGGCGCAAAGATCGGCGACGTTGAATTAAACGCAGCACTTTTTGGCGCAGAAGTTAATAAAGCTGTTTTACACGAAAGCGTTGTTAACTACCTTGCAAATCAGAGACAGGGTACACAGAGTACCAAAACCCGTACGGAAGTTTCAGGCGGCGGCGCTAAGCCATTCCGTCAGAAGGGTACAGGCCGTGCAAGACAGGGTAGCACACGTGCTCCCCAGTGGATTAAAGGTGGCGTAGCTCTTGGTCCTAAGCCCAGAGATTACTCTTACACAATCAACAAGAAGGTTAAGAAGCTTGCTATGGTAAGCGCACTCAGTGCAAAAGCAGCAGAGGGCGATATTATGGTAATCGACAACCTTAAGATGGAAGAAATCAAAACAAAGGCTATAGCTGATATGCTCAAGGCTATGGGCGTAGAAAACAAAGCCCTTGTTGTAACAAACGAAATGGAAAAGAACGTATATCTTTCAGCAAGAAATATAGAAGGCGTCAAGGCTTCATATGTTGGAATGCTTAATGTATATGATGTTCTTAACCATGACAAGTTTATCGTGGCACAGGATGCCATCGCGAAGCTTGAGGAGGTGTATGCATAATGATGACCTCATATGAAATCATAAAGAAGCCTATAATTACAGAAAATTCTATGGATCAAATGGCTGAAAGAAAGTATACATTTGAAGTTGCTAAAGAAGCCAACAAAATAGAAATCAAAAAGGCAATTGAAGAGGTTTTCGGTGTAAAGGTTGAAAAGGTAACAACTATGCGCGTTCTTGGTAAGGTAAAGAGAATGGGCGCTAACAGCGGTAAAAGACCTGACTGGAAAAAGGCTATCGTTAAGCTTACCGAAAACAGTAAGACAATCGAGTTCTTCGATGGATTAATGTAAAGGAGTGAAAACAAATGGCAATAAAGAAGTATAAACCTACTTCTCCCGCGCGCAGACAGATGACTGTTTCCACTTTTGAGGAAATCACAAAGAAGAGCCCCGAGCGTTCTCTTTTGGAGCCTCTTAAGTCAAATGCCGGAAGAAACTCTTACGGTAGAATCACAGTTCGTCATCGTGGCGGCGGAGCAAAGAGAAAATACAGAGTTATCGACTTCAAGCGTGATAAGCGCGATATGAAGGCAAATGTAATAGCAATTGAGTACGATCCTAACAGAAGCGCAAACATTGCACTTTTGCAGTATGAAGACGGCGAAAAGAGATACATTATCGCTCCCGTTGACTTAAAAGTTGGCGATGTTATCGAATGCAGCGCAACAGCTGATATTCGTCCTGGTAATGCACTTCCTATCAGCTCAATTCCTGTTGGTACAATCATTCACAACATCGAGCTTATGCCTGGTAAAGGTGCTCAGCTTGTAAGAGCTGCAGGTAACTTTGCACAGCTTATGGCTAAAGAAGGTAAGTACGCTCAGGTTCGTCTTCCTTCAGGCGAAGTTAGAATGATCAGAATGGATTGTATAGCAACAATCGGTCAGGTAGGTAACCTTGATCATGAAAATATTTCAATCGGTAAAGCAGGCCGTAAGCGTCATATGGGCTGGAGACCTACAGTCCGCGGTGTTGTAATGAACCCGAATGACCATCCGCACGGTGGTGGTGAAGGTAAGTCCCCTGTTGGTATGCCTTCTCCCGTTACTCCTTGGGGTAAACCTGCTCTCGGTTACAAGACACGTAAGAACAAGAAAGCTTCAACTAAGTTTATTGTGAAGCGTCGTAACCAGAAGTAATGAGAAAGGAATGAGAGTATGAGCAGATCTATTAAAAAGGGCCCCTTTGTGGAACCTAAGCTTTTAGCAAGAATAGTTGCAATGAATGAAGCGGGCGAAAAGAGAGTTTTAAAGACTTGGTCCCGTAGCTCCACTATATTCCCCGAATTTGTTGGCCATACAATTGCTGTTCACGACGGTAGAAAGCACGTTCCCGTATATGTAACAGAGGATATGGTAGGTCATAAACTTGGTGAGTTTGCTCCCACAAGAACCTATAAGGGTCACGCGGGTGCTAAGAGTAAATAAGTAAGGAGGACATGACAGATGGAGGCTAAAACACAGGCTAAGGCAGTGCTGCGTTATGCACGCATTTCGCCCAGAAAAGTCAACATTGTAAACGACCTTATAAGAAATAAAAATATTACTGCTGCAAGAGGTATTCTTATGAATACTCCTAAGGCTGCAAGCGAACTTCTCATAAAGCTCCTTGACAGTGCTGTTGCAAATGCTGAAAATAACTTTGGCATGGATACTGATAAGCTTTACGTAGCAGAAGCTTATGCGAATGCAGGTCCTACACTCAAGAGAATCAGACCCAGAGCACAGGGCAGAGCATTCCGTATAAGAAAAAGAACAAGTCATATTACAATCGTTGTAAAAGAAAAAGAGTAAAGGAGGCGTAAACAGTGGGTCAGAAAGTTAATCCGCATGGTCTTAGAGTCGGTATTATCAAAGATTGGGACTCCAGATGGTACGCCGAGGACCATACATTTGGAGACAGTCTTGTAGAAGATTACAAGATCAGAGAATATCTTAAAAAGAAGCTTTACGGCGCAGGCGTTGCAAAGCTTGAAATTGAGAAAAAAGCTAACACAATTAAGGTTTCAATTCACACTGCTAAACCCGGTATCATCATCGGTAAGAAGGGTGAAGATATTGAAAAGCTTAAGAAAGAAGTTTCAGCGTTTACTGATAAGCAGGTGTTTATCAACATCGTTGAAATCAAGCAGCCTGATATGAGTGCACAGCTCGTTGCTGAGTCAATTGCATCACAGCTTGAAAGACGTATTTCTTTCCGCCGTGCAATGAAAGGCGCTATGAGCCGCAGCATGAAGATGGGTGCTAAAGGTATTAAAACAAGCTGCAGCGGTCGTTTAGGCGGTGCAGAAATTGCAAGAACAGAACATTATCATGAAGGAACCATTCCGCTTCAGACACTCCGTGCTGATATTGACTACGGCTTTGCCGAAGCTAATACAACATACGGTAAGATCGGATGTAAGGTTTGGCTCTACAAAGGTGAAGTTCTTTCTGAGAGCAAGAAGGCTAAGACTCAGGAAGGAGGAAGAAAATAATGTTAACACCTAAAAGAGTAAAACACAGAAAGCAGTTCCGCGGCCGTCTTACAGGTAAGGCAATCCGTGGTTCAAAAGTATCTTATGGTGAATTCGGTATTGCTTCCCTCGAACCTGCTTGGATTACAAGCAATCAGATCGAAGCAGCCCGTATTGCGATGACTCGTTATATCAAGCGTGGCGGTAAAGTTTGGATTAAAATATTCCCCGATAAGCCTATAACAGAAAAGCCTGCTGAAACCCGAATGGGTAGTGGTAAGGGCTCACCTGAGTACTGGGTAGCAGTAGTTAAGCCCGGTAGAGTAATGTTTGAAATCGGCGGAGTAGCAGAAGAAACAGCTCGTGAGGCTCTTCGTCTTGCGATGCACAAGCTTCCCGTTAAGTGTAAGATTGTAGCTCGCGAAACACAGGAAACGGAGGGTGAAAACGAATGAAAATAAATGAAATTCGTGATTTAACTACCGAAGAATTACAGCTCAAGGTAGCAGATCTTAAAAAGGAACTCTTCACACAAAGATTTTCTCTCGCAACAAATAACCTTGATAACCCTATGAAGATTAACCTTATCAAAAAGGAAATCGCAAGAGTTATGACAGTTATTCGCGAAAGAGAACTTCGTGGAGAGTAAGACATAGAAAGGAGGAAATATAAATGACCGAAAGAAATTATCGTAAGGTAAGAATCGGCAGAGTCGTTAGCGACAAAATGGACAAGACAATCGTAGTCGCAATCGAAGACAGTGTTAAGCATCCTCTCTATGGCAAGGTTGTTAAAAGAACTGTAAAAATTAAAGCTCATGATGAGGAAAACACCTGTGGTATCGGTGATCGTGTTAAAGTTATGGAAACACGTCCTTTGAGCCGTGATAAGAGATGGAGACTGGCAGAAATCATTGAGAAGGCTAAATAATTCTTCTCTAAAACATGAAGGAGTGAAAAAAACATGATACAACAGCAAACTTTGTTAAAGGTAGCTGACAATACAGGTGCTAAAGAACTTATGTGCATCAGAGTATTGGGTGGCTCCCTCAGAAGATATGGTAACATTGGTGATGTTGTAGTTGCTTCTGTTAAGAAGGCAGCTCCCGGCGGTATGGTTAAGAAGGGTGATGTTGTAAAGGCTGTTATCGTACGTAGCGTTAAAGGCGTAAGAAGAGCAGACGGAACATACATCAAGTTTGATGAGAATGCCGCTGTTATCATCAAGGAAGATAAGAACCCCAGAGGAACACGTATATTTGGACCGGTTGCAAGAGAGTTAAGAGATAACGATTATATGAAGATTCTTTCTCTCGCACCCGAAGTTCTCTGATGGGAGGTAAAGGCATGAAAAATAATCATATTAAAAAGAATGATGAAGTTATCGTAATTTCAGGTAACGACAAGGGCAAAAAGGGTAAAGTTCTTAGCATTGACCATGAAAAAGGCCGCGTAATCGTAGAAGGCGTTAACATGGCAACAAAGCACAAGAAACCCCGCAAGCAGGGTGATGTAAGCGGTATTATCCATCAGGAAGCTGCTATTAACATTACAAATGTTATGCATGTTTGCAAAAAGTGCAATCAGCCCACAAGAATTGGTTATACAGTACTTGCAGACGGAACCAAGGTTCGTGTTTGCAAAAAGTGCAATGAAAACTTCGACGATTAATTGAAAGGAGGTAAGTGCATTGTCAACAATAAAGAAGCTTTATACTGAGGAAGTTGCTCCAGCGCTTTTCAAGAAATTTGAATACAAGAGCGTTATGCAGATTCCCAAGGTTGAAAAGATAGTAATTAACATCGGACTTGGAGAAGCAAAAGATAACCCGAAGGTTGTTGAAGCAGCAGCAAACGACCTTGCTATTATCACAGGTCAGAAGCCTGTTGTAACAAAGGCTAAGAAGTCAATCGCTAACTTCAAGTTAAGACAAGGCATGAACATCGGCGTCAAGGTTACACTCCGTGGCGAAAAGATGTATGAGTTTATAGACAGACTCTTTAACGTAGCACTTCCCCGCGTTAGAGACTTCAGAGGAATTAATCCTAATGCATTCGACGGCAGAGGAAACTATACTCTGGGTATTAAAGAACAGCTCATATTCCCTGAAATCGAATATGATAAGATCGATAAAATCAGAGGTATGGACATTGTTTTTGTTACAACAGCTAAAACAGATGAAGAGGGCCGCGAACTCTTAACACTTATGGGTGCGCCCTTTACCAGAAGCTAAGGGGAGGTAATAGAAAATGGCTAAAAAAGCAATGGTTTTAAAACAGCAGAAAACACCTAAGTTTAGCACAAGAGCCTATAACAGATGCAAGATCTGCGGAAGACCTCACGCTTATTTGAGAAAATACGGTATCTGCCGTATTTGCTTCAGAGAACTTGCATATAAGGGACAGATTCCCGGCGTTAAGAAGGCAAGCTGGTAAATATAAAGCTTTGGAAAAGGAGGTTTACTCATGCAAATCACAGATCCTATCGCAGATATGCTTACAAGAATTCGTAATGCAAACTCAGCGAAGCATGAAACAGTTGATGTTCCTGTATCAAATATGAAGAAGGCTATTGCCGATATTCTTCTTGAAGAGGGTTACATCAAAAGCTATGAGATCATAGATGACGGAAAGCAGGGCATGATTCACATTACCCTCAAGTACGGCGCAAATAAAGAAAAGGTTATTTCAGGTCTTAAGAGAGTTTCTAAGCCCGGTTTAAGAGTTTATTCCGGAAGTGCGGAACTTCCTAAGGTTCTCAAAGGCCTTGGTATTGCAATTGTATCAACATCAAAGGGTATTATGACCGACAAAAAAGCAAGACAGGAAAAAGTTGGCGGCGAAGTGCTTGCATTTGTTTGGTAATTATTTTTGAATTTAGGTGGTGAAAAAATGTCTAGAATAGGTAGAATGCCTATCACCGTACCTGCAGGAGTTACCGTAACAATTGCTGATGACAACTTTGTTACAGTTAAAGGACCTAAGGGTGAACTTAAAAAACAGCTCCACGGTGATATGATTATTAAGCAGGAAGCGGGCGTTATAGAAGTACAGCGTCCCAGCGAAATCAAAAAGCATAAAGCTCTTCATGGACTTACAAGATCACTTCTCCAGAATATGGTTACAGGTGTTAGTGAAGGCTACAAGAAAGAGCTCCAGATAAACGGCGTAGGTTACAGAGCTTCAATGAAGGGAACAACCTTAGTATTAAACCTTGGTTTTTCTCATGACGTTGAAATGGTAGCTCCTGAGGGAATTACCATTGCAGTTCCGGATCCTAACTCCGTAGTAGTATCGGGTGCAGACAAGCAGGTTGTTGGCCAGTTTGCGGCTGAAATCAGAGAGAAGCGCCCGCCGGAACCATATAAGGGTAAAGGTATTAAGTATATTGACGAGCGTATCATCCGTAAGGAAGGTAAAGCTGGTAAGAAGTAAGAGAGGAGATAAAGCGATATGATTAGTAAGCCAAATAGCAATAAGGCAAGACTTAAGAGACATGGTCGCATCCGTAACCATATTTCAGGTACAGCAGAGCGTCCTCGTCTTAACGTTTTCAGAAGCCTTAAAAACATTTACGCACAGATCATTGATGACGTAACAGGCACTACCTTGGTATCCGCTTCAAGTCTCGAACTTAAAGATACTTACGGTGGAAACAAGGAAGCAGCTAAAGAAGTTGGTAAGTTAGTAGCTCAGAAAGCTATCGAAAAAGGAATATCCGAGGTTGTATTCGACCGTGGCGGATATATCTATCATGGTAGAGTTCAGGAGCTTGCAGAGGGCGCCCGTGAAGGCGGCCTGAAGTTCTAAGAGAAGGAGGGAGATTATGTCAGAGCGTATTGACGCATCAACACTTGATATAAAGGAAAAGGTTGTTCATATCAGCCGTGTAGCAAAGGTTGTAAAGGGTGGTCGTACATTCCGTTTCAGTGCTCTTGTTGTTGTAGGTGACGAAAACGGCAAGGTAGGTTTCGGTCTTGGTAAGGCAGCTGAAGTTCCCGATGCTATTAGAAAGGGTATCGAAGACGCGAAGAAGAACATGGTTTCTGTTCCTTTGGCAGGTTCGACAATTCCCCATGAAATTATAGGCGAGTTTGGCGCAGGAAGAGTTCTTCTTATGCCGGCTAAAGAGGGTACAGGTGTTATCGCAGGCGGAGCAGTGAGAGCTGTTGTTGAGCTTTGCGGAATCAAGAACATCAGAACAAAGTGCCTCCGTTCAAATAATCCCAGAAACGTAGTTAGAGCTACAATCGAAGGTCTTGCATCTTTAAAGTGCGCCGAGCAGGTTGCAAAATTAAGAGGTAAGGCTGTAGAAGAACTGTAAGGGGGAGATAAAAGTGGCAAAACTTAAAGTAACTCTTGTAAAAAGCGTAATCGGTTCAAAGAAGGACCAGATTGCTACAGTTGAGGCTCTCGGTCTTAAGAAAATTCGCGATGCTAAAGAGCATGAAGACAATCCTCAGATAAGAGGTATGATTAACAAAGTTAGTCATCTTGTTAAGTACGAAGAAATCTAACATTAAGGAGGTGCTACAATGAAACTCAATGAGCTTAGTCCCGCACCAGGTAGCAAAACCGAAGGCAAAAGAAAAGGCAGAGGCGCAGGTACCGGTAACGGAAAGACAGCAGGTCGCGGTCATAAGGGCCAGAACGCTCGTAGCGGCGGTGGCGTAAGACCGGGATTTGAAGGTGGACAGATGCCTATTTACAGACGTCTTCCAAAAAGAGGTTTCAAGAATATATTTGCAAATAAATATACAGAAATTAACGTTTCAGATCTTAATAGATTTGAAGACGGCACAGTAGTTGATGCTGCACTCTTAAAAGAAGCTGGAGTAATCTCTAAGGTTCTTGATGGAGTAGTAGTTCTCGGCCGCGGTGAAGTCGAAAAGAAAATTACAGTAAAGGTGGCACGTGTATCAAAGGGTGCTGCACAGAAAATTGAAGCCGCAGGCGGCAAGGTGGAGGTGATCTAAAGTGCTACAGACTTTACGTAATGCATGGAAGATCCCTGACTTAAGAAAAAAGATACTTTATACAATTCTTCTTCTTATCGTATTCCGCTTTGGTAGTGTTATTCCAGTTCCGTGGATTAACAGAGACACATTGCAGGCTTGGCTTGAGGGCGCAAACGGAAGTACAATCTTTGATTTGCTTGATACTTTCTCGGGTGGTGCATTCTCAAGTGCTACAATATTTGCAATGTCAATTTCTCCCTACATCAACAGCTCCATTATTATGCAGCTTTTGTGTGTAGCTATTCCTACTTTTGAAAGATGGAGTAAGGAAGGAGAAGAGGGCAGAGAAAAGATTACAAAGGTAACACGTTATCTTACAGTTGTTCTTGCAGCTGTTCAGGCATACGGACTTTATGTAACTCTTCACAATCAGGGTGCAATTATGCCGGTTGCAGGAGTTCCATCCTTTGTTGTTGCTCTTACTATTATACTTGCATTTGTTGCAGGTACAGCGTTTCTTATGTGGCTTGGCGAACAGATCACAGGCAGAGGTATTGGAAATGGTATTTCAATGCTTATCTTTGCAGGTATTGTAAGCCGTGTGCCCGTAATGATTCAGACAGCTTGGAATAACTTTGTTCCAAAGCGTTGGTATATCCTTATTCTTCTTGCTGTTTATTCACTTGCATCAATCTTATTTGTTGTACTTGTGAACGAAGCAGAGAGAAGAATCCCCGTGCAGTATGCTAAGCGCGTGGTTGGAAGAAAAATGTATGGCGGTCAGAGCTCTAATATCCCGATTAAGGTTGCAATGGGCGGAGTTATTCCGATTATCTTTGCAATGAGCATTATGTCGTTCCCTGGAACACTTGCTCAGCTTTTCGGTAAGAGCGATGGTATCCTTGTAAAGATTACAAACTTCGTTACAAGCGGTCCCATTTATCCCATACTTTATTTCTTGCTCATAGTAGGATTCACTTATTTCTATACTTCAATAACATTTAATCCTGTTGAAGTATCAAACAACATTAAGAAGAATAATGGTATGGTTCCCGGTATTCGTCCCGGCAGACCTACAACAGAGTATATTGCAAAGGTTTTAAGCAGAATAACTCTTATCGGTTCATTCTTCCTTGGATTTATCGCAGTATTACCTATTGTATTAACTCAGCTTTTCACACAGAATATTTCTGCACTGTCTCTTACAGGAACAAGCCTTCTCATCGTAGTTGGTGTTGCTCTTGAAACAGTTAAGGAAATTGAAAGCCAGATGATTATGCGCCATTATAAAGGATTTCTTGAGTAATCCAAATACTCTTTGATAAAAAGTTGTTTGAATTATGAAAGAAGGGAAATTATGAGAATAGCAATAATGGGACCTCCGGGTGGCGGAAAAGGAACTCAGGCAGAAATTTTAAGCGAAAAGTTTTCCGTTCCGCATATATCAACCGGAGCAATAATCCGGGCCGCTATCAGAGAAAAAAGCGAGCTTGGAATTGCTACAGAAAAATACATTGCCGAAGGACAGCTTGTTCCCGATGAGCTTGTTATAGGTATGGTGGCGGAAAGAGTTAAAGATGATGACTGCAAAGACGGTTATATCTTAGATGGATTTCCACGCACACTTGTTCAGGCAGCGGCAATGGAAGAAAATGATATAAAGCTTGATTATGTTATTAATCTTGTAGTTAGCGACAACGTGATAATTAAGCGCCTTGGGGGAAGGAGAGAGTGCAAGGTTTGTGCTGCTCCGTACCATGTAGATTTTAACCCTTCTCTTAAAGAAGGCATTTGCGATAAATGTGGCGGCGAGTTAATTCAGCGCCCTGATGATGTTCCCGAAACAATAAAGGAACGTCTCAGTGTTTATCACAAAGAAACAGAACCGCTTATAGAATTCTATAAAAAAGCAAATCTTCTTATCAATGTAGAATCTTGCGACGGTATAGAAAAAACAACAGAAGCGGTTGTGCAAGCGTTGGGAGTTAAGGGCTAATGATAATTATCAAGACTAAAACAGATATAGAAAAAATCAAGGACGCGGGAAAAATTGTGAATGAAGCGCTCCTTTCAGTGGAAGAGATAGTTCGTGAAGGTGTTACCACTGAAGAACTTAATGCACTGATTGAAAAAATTATAACATCGCATGGGGCAACGCCGTCGTTTAAAAATTACAACGGGTTCCCCGCGGCGAGTTGTATATCGCCAAACTGCGTTGTGGTTCATGGAATACCATCGAAAAAGACGGTGCTTCGTGAAGGCGACATAGTTAGTGTGGATGTAGGCGCTTATTTAAAGGGGTATCATGCAGATGCTGCAAGAACCTATCCCGTGGGAAATATTTCATCAGAAGCTCAGAATCTTATAGATGTTACAAAAGAATGCTTTTTCAGGGGTGCCCAGATGGCAGTCCACGGGAATCGTGTAGGAGATATCGGCTGTGCCGTACAAGCATATGCTGAGGAAAACGGCTACGGAGTTGTTCGTGAGCTTGTTGGCCACGGCGTTGGGAAAAATCTTCACGAATCACCTGATATTCCGAACTTCGGAAGAGCAGGCAGAGGTGTGAGGCTTGTAAACGGAATGGTAATTGCCATTGAGCCGATGATTAACGAAGGTTGTGCGGAAGTTGATTTTAGCAGGGAAGACGGCTGGACCGTTACAACCCGTGATAAAAAACTTTCAGCTCACTATGAAAACACGGTTGCCATTACAGAAAATGGCCCGATGATACTTACAATGTAGTTATGAATTATATTGCAGTTTCGATTTGCGGCCACGATAAAGATAAAGCTTACGTTATCTTGTATGAAAAAGATGGCTATGCCTATCTTGCAGATGGCAAAACAAAAGGCCTTGTTAATCTTAAAAAGAAAAAGCTTAAGCACATAAAGAAGCTGGGGTTAACTGTTGATTTATCAAAGTATGATCCTCTTTATGATGCTCACATCTTAAAAGAGCTTAGAAGTGTATTAAAAAAAGGAGGTTGTTGCCTTGGCTAAAGAAGATGTATTAGAACTTGAAGGAACAGTGCTGGAGGCTCTGCCTAATGCAATGTTTCAGGTGGAACTTGACAACGGACATCAGATTCTTGCTCATATATCAGGCAAGTTGAGGATGAACTTTATAAGAATTCTCCCCGGAGACAAGGTTACAGTGGAACTTTCTCCATACGACCTCACCCGCGGAAGAATTACATGGCGGGCAAAATAATAAAAGTATAAGGCTTATGGGGATTATTCCCCGGGCTTTAAGAGGAGGTATTTCAAAATGAAGGTAAGACCCTCAGTAAAACCTATTTGCGAAAAATGCAAAATAATTAAAAGAAAAGGCAAAATAATGGTGATTTGCGAAAATCCCAAGCATAAGCAGAAGCAGGGCTGATTTATGAAGTCCGTTTCGGGCGCGGCTGAAATCATTCATTGATTGCCCAGAACGCACAATTAATTACCCTATTCCAATAAAAGTTTTATAAGTTAAATTTTTGGAGGTGTATTAACAGATGGCGAGAATAGCCGGTGTTGACCTGCCCCGTGAAAAGAGAGTTGAAATCGGACTCACATATGTTTACGGTATTGGCAGAACCAGTGCAGTTAAAATCCTTGAAGCAACAGGTATTAACCCTGATACAAGAGTTAAGGACCTTACAGAGGATGAAATTGCAAAATTAAGAGAAGCAATAGACCAGAACTATACGGTTGAAGGTGATCTTCGCCGTGAAGTAGCGCTTAACATTAAGCGTCTCACAGAAATCGGTTCTTACAGAGGTATCCGTCATAGAAGAGGACTTCCTGTAAGAGGACAGAGAACAAAGACAAACGCAAGAACTCGTAAGGGTCCGAAGCGTACAATAGCTAATAAGAAGAAGTAAGGAGGAGAGAGCATGGCTAAAACAGTAAAAAGAGTTGCGCACAAGAAAAAAGAGCGCAAGAATATTGAACGTGGTGCAGCGCATATCCGCAGCACATTTAACAACACAATTGTTACCATGACCGATGTAAACGGTAATGCTCTTTCCTGGGCAAGTGCCGGCGGACTTGGTTTCCGCGGATCTAAAAAGAGCACTCCTTTCGCTGCTCAGATGGCAGCAGAAACAGCTGCAAAGGCAGCTATGGAGCATGGTCTGAAAACTGTTGAAGTTTTCGTTAAAGGACCCGGTGCCGGCCGTGAAGCCGCTATCCGTGCCCTTCAGGCAGCAGGACTGGAAGTTAGTATGATTAAGGATGTTACTCCTATACCTCATAATGGCTGCCGTCCGCCTAAAAGAAGAAGAGTGTGATGGAGGTGCAGAGATAATATGGCAAGATATACAGATGCGGTGTGCAGACTTTGCCGCCGTGAAGGACAGAAGCTCTTTTTAAAGGGCGACAGATGTTATTCTGACAAATGTGCGATTGCAAGGAGAGAATATGCTCCCGGTCAGCACGGTCAGGGCAGAAAAAAGGTTTCAGAATATGGTCTTCAGCTTCGTGAAAAGCAGAAAGTTAAGCGCTTCTACGGAGTTTTAGAAAGCCAGTTTGCTCATTATTTCGAGTTAGCATCAAAGAAAAGCGGTATTGTCGGTGAAAACCTTCTCACAATTTGTGAGAGCCGTCTTGACAACGTTTGCTACAGAGCAGGTTTTGCATTAAGCCGCGCTGAAGCACGTCAGCTTGTAAGACACGGTCATTTCACAGTTAACGGTAAGAAAGTTAACATTCCTTCATACCTCATTTCGGAAGGCGATGTTATTGCTGTTGCAGATAAGAGCAAAAATCTTCCCAAAATTAAGGCAGTGCTTGAATCAACAGAAGGAAAGACCGTTCCTTCATGGCTTGAACTTGATGCTCAGGCACACTCTGTTAAAGTACAGAATCTCGCTAAGCGCGAAGATATCGACTACGAAGTTAACGAAACACTTATCGTCGAGTTGTACTCTAAGTAATAGCTTACCCTCGGGTATTTTATTCGAAAATAAAAAAATGGGAGGGTTTATATAATGACTGATTTAAGATTTGAAAAGCCTCGCGTTGAACGTGTTGAGTTAAGCGAGGACGGTTCTTACGGAAAATACACTGTGGCTCCGCTTCAGCGTGGCTATGGTACAACCCTTGGAAATTCACTTCGCAGAATGATGCTCTCTTCTTTGGAAGGTGCAGCTATATCATCTATTAAGATTGATAATGTTCAGCATGAATTTTCAACAATTCCCGGTGTTAAAGAAGATGTTAGCGAAATCGTGTTAAACATAAAGCAGGTTATCGTTAAGCTTTATTCCGACAGTCCCAAAACTGTTTACATTGAAGCTGAAGGTGCCGGAGAGCTTTGTGCACGTGATATCAAAGCCGACAGCGACGTTGAAATCATCAACGGAGATCTTCATATTGCAACTCTTAACGACGATGCAAAGCTTT
Organism: Clostridia bacterium; assembly: GCA_017505525.1. Lineage (GTDB taxonomy): Bacteria > Bacillota > Clostridia > UMGS1883 > UMGS1883 > UMGS1883. Next base: position 128,767 of record JAFVPB010000002.1, on the reverse strand, counting down.
ATATGGAAATAACAATCAATAAGGGCAGAGGCTATATTTCTGCTGAAAAGAATAAAGCAATCTTACAGCCCCTTATTGGACTTATTCCTGTAGACTCTATTTACACACCTGTGGAAAAGGTTAACTACTACGTGGAAAACACCCGTGTAGGACAGAACACTGACTACGATAAGCTTACTCTTGAAGTTTGGACAAACGGCACAAAAACAGCTGACGAAGCTATCAGCCTTTCAGCTAAGATCATAAACGATCATATGATGCTCTTTATCCAGCTTACAGATGAAGCAATGAACGTAGAGACAATGGTTGATAAGATTGAAACTAAGAAGGAAAAAGTTCTTGATATGACTATCGAAGAACTCGACCTCTCTGTTCGTTCTTACAACTGTCTGAAGCGTGCAGGTATCAACACAGTTGAAGACCTCACTCTTCGCAGGGAAGAAGAAATGATGAAGGTAAGAAATCTTGGTCGCAAATCGCTCGATGAAGTTTGCAACAAACTGAAATCACTCGGGTTTTCATTTGCTCCCGATGAGGACTGATTACCTAACGGATAATTATTGAAGGAGGAATATCAATGCCCGGAACAAGAAAACTCGGTCGTCCTACTGACCAGAGAATAGCAATGCTGCGCGGTATGGTTACTGCTCTTTTGGAAAACGGTAAAATCGAAACAACTGTAACACGTGCAAAGGAAGTTCGTCCCCTTGCTGAGAAAATGATTACTCTCGGTAAGAGAAACGACCTTCATGCAAAGAGACAGGCTCTCAGCTTCATCACAAAAGAGGATGTAGTTAAGAAGGTTTTTGATGAAATCGCTCCTAAGTATGCAGAACGTAACGGCGGTTACACACAGATTATCAAGACAGGCGTTCGCCGTGGAGATAATGCTCCTATGGCAATCATTAAGCTTGTTGACTAATTCATAAAAAAGGATCCCGCAACGAATGTTGCGGGATCCTTTTTTATGAATGCGAATTATTATTAGAAACAACTCATTCAAAATTCCTTGTTTTTTTCATAAAGACGTGTTACAATGAACATAACAAATCATAAAGGAATGATAATATGTTTTTAAGAAATCTAATTAAAAATTATATAATGGCATTAAAAAATCTTTCTGTGTTTACACCATTTGGGTTTCATAACGCGTTAGCTTTTGCGAAGAAAGAAGCTGAAATTTTTAAAAAACTTGTAAATGACCCTTGCGAGGTAAATGCAATAGAGTATATTGAGCATAGAAAAAACAAGCCCGCTTTCAGCTTTACTTATGTAAATCAGCCGTCAGTATGGGAGTCTTTGAGAGAAAAGTGGAATATAATCAATAAATCAAACAGAATATCTTATGAGATGAAAAAAACGATTATGGATGATTTAATCGGGCAGGGACTTCATCTCAATAATCAGAAGATAATAGATAATTACACAGAGGATAGTTCTGTGAGATAAGAAGACAAGAAAAAAGAGGATGTTTAAAAACAAAAGTTTTTAAACATCCTCTTTTTGGTGTGAGTAATCTTGTAAGCCGAGTTCTGTCGTAGGGATTTAATCCCCGGAACGGTCATCTATCTAGGGCGTGCATCTCTGCACGTCTCAAGCCGTCTTTCGAATTATAGGCCGGACAAGCCAATTCAGCTGACGTTGCTTCGGATGGGGTTTACATGGCACAGTGCGTTACCGCACCGTCGGTGGGCTCTTACCCCGCCTTTCCACCCTTGCCGATTAATCGGCGGTTTATTTCTGTTGCACTTTCCTTAGAGTCGCCTCCACCGGGATTTCTCCGGCATCCTGTCCTGCGAAGCTCGGACTTTCCTCATCAGTGAAAAATCACTGCCGCGACCGTTTGGACTACTCACGTTATAATGATATCATAAAATTTTATCTGCGTCAATTAAAGGGGACGAGCTTTCGGAAATATAAAGCCCTGCAGCATCCCCGAATTTCTCCAAAAGCGTGCTATAAATCAGCTTCGTCATTGGATATTCCGCATCATAATGGCGGATTTCTATATAATCAAGATTATCCTTTTCCTTTAAATAAAGAATATTATGATGCTTTAAATCGCCCGAAATATAAACATCTGCCTTTGCACTTTCAGTGGCATCGATTAAATCTGCTCCGCTTCCGTTGCAAAGAGCAATAGTGGAAATTTCCTTATTGTTTTTAATTGTGGTATAAATCTTTTCTGTGCTGAACACTTCTTTAAGTTTTAAGATAAGGTCTTTAGCAGTGTAGCCCTTGGGCGCTTTTAATATTCTGCCAATGTTATTTTCCATATTACCTACGGCAGAAAGTGAAAGAAGGGAAGCAAGGTAATCTGTAAGTCCGCCGGGGGCACTATCAAGATTTGTGTGGGCACTGTAGATTGAAATACCATTTTCAATAGCCGTGATAATCATTTTGCCGATATATGAATTGTCTGCCACAGATTTTATGGGGGAAAAGATTATAGGATGATGGGTTATTATAAGATTGCAGTTCAGATTTATTGCTTCAAGAATTGTTTCGTATGTGCAATCCAAACATATAAGAATGTTTTTTACCTCTTTATCCGTTTTCCCTGCCAGAAGCCCAACATTATCATACTCTTCAGCATAGGAAAGAGGGAATTTCTCTTCAAGATAAGCTGTTATTTCACGTAACTTTATCATTTTATTAAATCCTCGTATAAGTTTTTAATAGTTGTAATTTCTTCAAGACGCTCGCTTGCATTGGAAGAAATTATTTTATCATATATGGAATTTATTTCATACAGCCTGTATTTCACGTAATCATTAAAAAGTGGCGGTCTTTCTTTTATAAGAATGGGGCCGATTTCAAGCTCGGGAAGAGTGAGGCTTTCCATCTTTCCGCGTGAAACAAGCATCGCAACATACATTTTTCTTCCCTCGCGGGAGATTTTTTCATTTTTTATAACATAGCCGTTTTCCAAAAGAAAAGCACGAAGCTCGCAGTGCCCCGATTGAGGCTGAAGTACAAAATTTTCTATACCAATATCGTTTTTTAGTATTTCGCAAATGGTTTCTCCGCCCATTCCTGCAATAACGGCGGTGTTTGCTTCGCCTTTGCTGATGTTTTCAAAGCCGTTTGAAAGGCGCGTTTCCACGCGCAAGCTTTCCCCATAAGCGCATATATTTTTGGTTGCCTGCATAAGGGGTCCTTTTTTTATATCGGCTGCAATAACTCTTTTTGAAATTCCCTTTTTCACAAGGTATAAAGCAACATATGCGTGGTCTGTTCCTATATCGCACACCGAGTCTGATTCGGGAACAAGTGAAGCCACCATCTTAAGCCTTGGCGTGAGCAGATTTTCTATGTTGTGCACAAAATCACCTTTTATTAATTATTTGCAAAGCTCGGCAACAACGGCGTTTATAACCTTGCCATCTGCCTTTCCCTTAAGCTCTGCCATAACTGTTTTCATAATCATACCCTTATTTTTGGTTGCAATCACATCGGCGAATTTTCCTGTGAGAATAGCCTTAACCTCGTCTTCCGACATAAGTGTGGGTGCATATTCCTTGATTAATTCGTAGTTTGTGGTGTACTGTGCAATTAAATCCTCGCGCTCAGCAGGGCAGGTATCAAGCTGCTCTTTTGCAGTTTTAAGCTCCTTTAAAATAACGCTGTCGCAAATTTCTTCAGTGATGTCGTTTCTTACACCGTTATCTATAGCGTATTTTTTAATGGCAGCAATTAAGGAAGAGATAACATCCTTTCTTGTTTTGTCTTTTGCTTTCATAGCAGCAATCATTTCTTTTTGTAATTCCTCAATTTTCATTTTAATCTTCCTTTCAATATTTAATTTGGCATAATTCCGCTATCACTCATACTTATATATTTTTCTGATGAAATAGCAATTATATGGTCAATCACGTGGATTTCCATTCCTTCAAGAAGCGAGCACAGTCTGTTGGTAAGAATTCTGTCGCTCTCTGATGCAACGTTTCCGCCTGATGGATGATTGTGGCATAGGATAACTCCCGAAGAATTATACTTAAGCGCACATTCTGCAACCTTTCTTGGGCTGACGTTTGCCTGCGAGGCGGTGCCGTTTTCTATTTTTTCAAATTTAATTACCCGTCTTTGAGCATCGAGGCATATAATTGCAAACACCTCGTTTTTAAGGCAACCAATTTTAGAACACACATACTTTCCCGCATCAAAAGATGTGTTGAGCACTGTCATCTCGCGTGCGGAAAGACCTGTGAAAAAGTTTGAAAGATGGGGGATAAGCTTAATCAGAACGGCTGAATGCTCGCCCACGCCCTGCACTTTCAATAAATCCTCCATTTTTGCATCAAACACTGCTTTTGGAGAATGAAATTCATCTAAAAGCCTGTGTGCAAGCGGGTTTGTATCTCCCTGTGGAATTGCATAATAAAGAAGCAACTCGAAAACCTCGTGGTCTTCAAAGGAATCGAGCCCCTCCTGAAGAAATCTTTTCTTTAATCGTTGTCTGTGTCCTTCGTGCATAATAATTCCTCTGTTAATTCATAAAATTCTTCTTTAGTTAAAAGCGCGTTAAGTGCATCTAAAAAAGCTGAGGGAGAAAGGGAAGACGGGATGCCCAGCCTTTCGGAAAGCTTAAGCCGCGCAGCGGTGCTGTTGCTGCCGCCGTAGAGCTTAGCATCGTATAAATCAATTTTCGTTAGCTTTTCGCCTGCTTCTTTTTTTGCGGAAAACTTTAAAAGCACCTCGCAAAGCTTTTCTTCATCAATACCCTCAACGCCAAGCTTACCCTCTTTTGATGGGGTTGCTTTCCTTTTTTCTTTGCCGAAAATCTCGGGAATATAGGCGTGATGAATGTTTTCGATTCCAGAGAGGCCTTTTATATGGTTCCTTATCATATTGCCTGCGCGGTCGGAATCGGTTAAAATGATAATTCCGCGCTTTTTTGAAAGCTCGGTAAAAAACTTTCTTTTCTGCGAGTCTTTAAAAATACGAAAACCCTCAGTTGTGAATATTGTTGCATCACAAACGCGTTCAAGCTGCATTTTATCGTATTTTCCCTCAACAATTATTACTTCATCAATGTGTATCATAATCTGTTTCAATAATTCCGTAGTTTCCGTCTTTTCTGCGGTAAACTATATCTGTTGTGTTGGTTTCTGAATTGAGGAAAATGAAAAATTCGTGCCCTAAAAGGTTCATTTGCAAAATAGCCTCTTCAGCACTCATCGGCTTTATATGATGCGTTTTCGTTTTTACAATTTTAAATTCGCTTTCCTCTTCATCGGGAGCAAAAAGCTCTATTTCCTTTTTCACACCGTCGCGCAATCTTTTTGCAAGACGTGTTTTATTCTTTCGGATCTGACGCTCGATAGAATCTATGATTTCGTCAGTGGCAGTATACACTTCTTCGTTACGCTCTTCTGCGCGGTAAATCATTCCGCCCGAACGGATTGTAACTTCAACAATTTTTTTGCCTGCCTGCTCGCCGACTACAATATCTGCTGAAACATCACCGTCGAAATACTTGCCTAGCTTTGCAACCTTTTTAATAAGCATCTCTTTTTGCTCGTTTGTTAAATCGGTTTTTCTTACATAAACGTTAGTTGTCATATATTGCCCCTCCTCTGATTGATATGTGGTAAATGAAAATTTATTTACCTAACTAAATTATACTACATTATAAAGGAAGAGTAAACATATTTTTTTAATTTTAACTTTGAATCGGAGAGCATCATTACCTGAATTAATAATGACTAACGAAAAGAAGGTAAATATATGCTAATAAAATAATACGGAAAAAAATAACAATATATAGTAAAATGGTGTTGACAATAACACATTATATTGTTATAATTAATAATACGAACACAAGAATTAGTGATATATAGGAGTGGAAATCATGAAAATAATCAAAAGAAGCGGGGCAGAGGTTGTTTTTGATGCCGAAAAAATCGTAAAAGCGGTTACCAAAGCAAACGACAGTGTTGTGCCCAGCAGCAGAATGTCGGCAATACAGATTAAAAGAATAGCCGAAGACGTTGAAAGTGCGGCTCAGAATATAAACCGTTCTCTCAGCGTGGAAGAAATACAGGATATGGTGGAAGACCAGATTATGAATCAGCGTGCATTCGATGTTGCCCGCAGATACATTACATATCGTTACACACGTGCTCTTGTAAGAAAATCAAATACTACTGACGAGCAGATTTTAAGCCTTATTGAATGCAATAATGAAGAGGTTAAACAGGAAAATTCTAATAAGAATCCAACTGTTAACAGTGTGCAGCGCGACTATATGGCAGGCGAGGTAAGTAAGGATATTACAAAGAGAATTCTTCTTCCTTCCGATATTGTGGCAGCTCACGAGCAGGGCATTATTCATTTCCACGATGCCGATTATTTCGCACAGCATATGCACAACTGCGACCTTGTAAACCTTGAAGATATGCTTCAGAACGGCACCGTTATCAGCGGAACAATGATTGAAAAACCCCACAGCTTCTCCACCGCATGTAATATTTCCACACAGATAATAGCTCAGGTGGCTTCTTGCCAGTATGGCGGGCAGAGCATCAGCCTTACTCATCTTGCGCCTTTTGTTGATATCAGCCGTAAGAAAATCAGAAAACAGGTCGAAGAGGAATTATCAATCATCGGTGCAACCGAGGAGCAGATTGACGAAATCACAGAAAAGCGCCTGCGCGACGAGGTTAAAGACGGCGTGCAGATGATTCAGTATCAGGTTGTAACTCTTATGACAACCAACGGTCAGGCACCGTTTGTTACTGTGTTTATGTATCTTAACGAAGCAAAGAACGAGCGCGAAAAGAAAGACCTTGCATTAATTATAGAAGAAACACTCCGTCAGCGCTATAAGGGCGTTAAGAATGAAAAGGGCAACTGGATTACTCCTGCATTCCCAAAGCTTATTTATGTGCTTGAAGAGGATAACGTTCACGAAGACAGTGAATACTACTATCTTACAAAACTTGCGGCTAAGTGTACTGCAAAGAGAATGGTGCCCGATTATATCTCTGAAAAAATAATGCTTCAGAATAAAATAGATAAAAACGGTGAAGGCCATTGCTACACATGTATGGGGTGCCGAAGCTTCCTTACTCCTTTTGTTGATGAAGATGGCAAGCCCAAATATTACGGAAGATTCAATCAGGGTGTTGTAACTGTTAACCTGGTTGATATCGGCCTTTCAGCTCAGGGCGATATGGATAAATTCTGGAAAATATTTGACGAAAGAATGGAGCTTTGCCACAGAGCGCTTCAGTGTCGCCATGAAAGATTAACGGGAACACTTTCCGATGCTGCGCCAATTCTGTGGCAGCATGGTGCACTTTTACGTCTTAATAAAGGCGAGAAGATTGATAAATATCTTCATGGCGGATATTCAACAATATCTCTTGGATATGCAGGTCTTTGGGAATGTGTTTACAGCCTTAACGGCAAAAAGCTCACAGAACCGGAGGGTGAAGCACTCGGACTTGAGATTATGAAAAAACTCAACGAATATACTGCAAAGTGGAAAGCAGCAGAAAATATCGACTATTCGCTTTACGGAACTCCGCTTGAAAGCACAACATATAAATTTGCAAAGAGCCTTCAGAAGCGTTTTGGTGTAATTAAGGGCGTAACCGATAGAAACTATATCACAAACAGCTATCACGTTCATGTTACAGAAGAAATCGATGCCTTTGATAAGCTTACTCTTGAAGCTAAATTCCAGGCACTTTCTCCCGGCGGTGCAATTTCGTATGTTGAGGTTCCCAATATGCAGAACAACCTTGATGCAGTGTGCTCTGTTATGAAATTCATATACGATAATATTATGTATGCTGAATTAAATACAAAGAGCGATTTCTGCCAGGAATGCGGATACGACGGAGAAATTGAAATCCACGAGGATGAAGATGGTAAGCTTATATGGAGATGTCCCAACTGCGGAAACACAGATCAGGCAAAGATGAATGTTGCAAGGCGCACCTGCGGATATATCGGAACACAGTATTGGAATCAGGGAAGAACGCAGGAGATAAAAGAAAGAGTATTACATTTATAAAAAGGGGATGTTAAAAACGTCCAGACCGCAAAAAGACACCAATTATAATGGGCGAAACAGGTGCAAAAGTGAAGTTTTATGTTTTAGGTTGAAAAATCTCATTTCTTTCGATTTTTCTTTATAACTAAGTCTTTTTGCTACGAACAAACTTCGCCTTCGAAGTATATCAATACATCTTTGGCTCAGTTTGTCCGTTCTGAAGCATTTTTTCCTATCCCCAAGTGAGTGGTGTAAAAAACAGAGTTTTTTACACCACTATTTACGCGAAAATAGGTTGGTAGATATTATGAACTACGCTACGATAAAAAAATTTGATATAGCAAACGGACCCGGCGTAAGGGTTTCTGTTTTTGTAAGCGGATGTCGCCACAAATGCAAAAACTGCTTCAACAGTGAGGCGTGGGACTTTAACTATGGAGAAAAGTTTGACGAAAGCGTTATAAATGAAGTGGTTGAAGCGGCAGGAAAAAGCTATATAGAGGGGCTTTCGCTTCTTGGTGGAGAGCCTATGGAAACTGAAAATCGCGGAGGGCTTATTACACTTTTAAAAAAATTCAAAGAAAAATATCCCGAAAAAACCGTTTGGTGCTACACCGGGTATGTTTTTGATGAAGAGCTTTTAAAAGGCAAAGCAGGCGATATAGATTCAGTGAAAGAGCTTCTTTCGTATATCGACGTATTGGTCGACGGAAGATTTGTGGAAGAGCTTAAATCACTTGCGCTTCTTTTCCGAGGCTCTTCAAATCAGCGGATTATAGATGTGAAAAAATCACTAAAAGAAAATAAAACGGTGCTTCTTGAAGGAAAATGGGAAAGAACTATGGGAAGCACCGATATAGAGGAGAAATAACGTGAAAATCACGTTATGCCTCCGGCGGAATTTATTGCACCGCCGAAATTTTCGCATCGTGTGCGATGCGAAACGGCGATGTGCATAATTTCCATTATACGCCTTATCCGCCCACGAAAAGTGCGTATACATTTTTAATTACTATTTGTGGGCGGAAAGGCTATGGAAATTAAAATGCAAAAGAAAAACGTTAGAATTCAGAAGCTTAATGAAAAAGCAATTGTGCCAAGCTATGGTTCACCCTGCGCGGCAGGTGCCGATTTATATGCTTTTACCGAGGGTGAAACAATAACAATCAATCCCCACGAAACAAAGTTTATCCACACAGGTATTGCTATGGAAATTCCCGATGGGTTAGTTGGGCTTATCTATGCCCGCAGCGGAATTGCCTGCAAGCGTTCGCTTGCACCTGCAAATAAGGTTGGCGTAATAGATAGCGACTACCGTGGCGAGATAATGGTGGCTCTTCACAATCATAGTGAGGAGATTCAGCAAATTGAAGACGGAGAAAGAATAGCGCAAATCGTTCTTGCTCCATATATTACGGCTGATTTCACAGTAGCAGAATCGCTTGATGATACCGAGCGCGGCGCAGGCGGATTTGGTTCTACAGGAAAACATTAAATTTAAAGAAAGAAGGGGAGTAAAATTTGATTTTTTACATCCCCTTTTATTTTTATCCTCTTGACTATTTATCTTAAATAGTATAAACTTTAAAAGTATGGAAAAAGAGGGAGGAAAATTTATGATTTATGAAAAAGTCAGCCTTTGGAACGACGATGAATATGATTTAAGCGAATACAATCCTGAAATGGCAGTCTTTTCTTTAAAAGGAAGAAAAAAAAGACCTGCAGTTATAATTTTTCCAGGCGGTGGATACAGTAATCTTTCTCCCAGAGAGGGCGAGCCGATTGCAATGCAGTTTCTTGCCAGGGGATTTCAGGCGTTTGTGGTTAAATACACAATTTGTCCGAAGAAATATACTCAACCGCTTCGTGATGCCACAAGAGCTATTTGTATGGTTCGTGATAATTGTGAAAAGTGGAGAGTAGACCCAAATCAGATTGCGGTTATCGGCTTTTCGGCAGGCGGACATTTAGCAACCTCGCTTGCAACAAATTATGATAGCGATTTCTTAAAAGATATTAAAGGAATGGAAAAAGGAAAAAACAGGCCTGATTTGCTTATCTCGTGCTACAGTGTTATTACGGCTGAAAAAGGCAAACGCCACAATGGATCCTTCTTTACTCTGTTTGATGGCGATGAAAGTAAATACGACCTTTTATCGCTTGAAAAAAATGTTCACGAAAATATGCCTCCAGCCTTTATTTGGCACACCTGGGAAGACAGCGCTGTTCCCGTTTGCAATTCGCTGATGCTTGCAGAGGCTATGTCGGAAAAGAATATACCGTATGAACTTCACGTATATCCAAAGGGAATGCACGGGCTTTCCACTGCAAACGGAGAAACTTTGATCGAGCGTCCCGAATACAAGCATATATCAAGCTGGTTTGATCTTTGCACAGACTGGATGAATATATACTTTAATCTTTCAGAATATGACGATGCCGAATACCGCGGCGGAGCTATAAATGAAGATGAAATATAAAATTAAAAGGAGAATTAAAATGAACGGAAAAATCTATTTGTACAAAGACCTCTTTTCAACTGACGAGAGAGTGCTTGTTGAAAGCGGAAGCCTTAAGGCAACAATTTTTAAATACTCAACAGGTGTTGAAGCAGTTACAATCAAAAACGACAAGGGAAGTGCTACAGTTCTTCCTTATATGGGTCAGCAGGTTTGGCGCGCTGAATTTTTAGGCCACGATTTAACAATGAAATCAATTTACGACGAGCCCGAGGTTTGTAAGGATGTTTACGGAGAAAGCTATGGCGGGTTTATAATGCATTGTGGCCTTAGTGCAATGGGTAACCCCACAGCGGAAGACACACATCTTCCTCACGGCGAGCTTCCTATTGCAAAGTATAAAACTGCTTACGTTACAGTAGGAGAAGATGAAAAGGGCAAATACATAGCAGTTGGCGGTGTGTATACTCACAAGAGAGCATTTGAATACAACTATGAATTTATGCCCGAATGCAAGCTTTACGAGGGAGCAACAGTTATTGAAGAAACAGTAAGCTTCACAAATAAAAAGGATATGCCTCTTGAATATTTCTACCTTTGCCATATAAACCATCGTCCTGTAGATGGCTCAAAGCTTTACTACACAGCAAAGCACGAAAATATAGTTGCTCACCACGAAGTGCCCGAAGGATATCCTGAAGCAAGAGCGAAGAAGACAAACGAATATCTTGATAAGCTTGATAAGGATATGTCGCTTGTTGACACAGTTGATAAAAACTCACAGTCGTACGACCCTGAAATTGTATTCACCTGTAAATATGATTGCGACAGCGAGGGTAATGCTCATACAATGCAGCTTCTTCCCGATGGCTACGCAGCATATGTTCAGCACAAGACTGCAGAGCTTCCTTTTGGCATAAGATGGATAGCAAGAACAGACGACGAAGATGCTCTTGGCATGGTGCTTCCTGCAACTGCAGAGCATATGGGCTATCTCTACTGCAAGAAGATGGGATATGAAAAATATCTTCAGCCGGGTGAAACAATGACATATCATATGGTTACAGGCCTTCTCACACCAGAAGAAAGCCAGAAGATGATAGAAAAAATACAGAATATCTGATTAGAATCAGGGGATATTTAAAACAAAAGGTTTTTAAATATCCCTTAGGTTTTACCGAACTAGAGATTTAAACAAACCAGAGGACGATTATGGAAAAAGAAAAAGTTGCAAACAGAATATACAATTTAAGAAAAAGCAAAAATCTTAAACAGAGCGAGCTTGCAAAAGAACTTGGTGTAAGCGACAAGGCTATATCAAAGTGGGAACAGGGTACAGTGCTTCCCACTCTTGAAGCATTGTGCAAAATAAGCAGTTTTTTCGGAGTATCGATAGATAGCTTGCTTGCCGACAGGGCAAAGGTGGAGCCTATAAAAAGGGTTAAGGGCGGAATGGAAACTATAAAAGAACTCTATAAAATAGGCAGAGGTCCATCAAGTTCTCATACTATGGGACCTGAACGTATATGTAAAGAGTTTAAGGAAAATAATCCGGAAGCTGATAGCTTTAAGGTTATTTTATACGGTTCTCTCGCGCTTACAGGCATCGGCCACGGAACGGACAGGATTGTTCGTGAAACGCTTGCGCCTATAAAAACAAAGGTTGAATTCAACAGAATTAAAAAATCACTTCCGCATCCCAATACTATGGAAATCTTTGCCTATAAAGGCGGGGAAGAAGTAAATTCAATTCGTGCCTACAGTATTGGCGGAGGCGAGGTTTTAAAAGAGAACGAAGAAGCTAAGCTTCACGAAAGAATTTATAAACTCGACAGTTTTGAAGCTATCTCGAAATATTGCAAAGAAAACAATATGCGTTTATCAGAATACGTTGAAATGATTGAGGGTGATGGCTACCACGAATTCATTCAGGAAGTGTGGGAAGCTATGAAAGAAGCTATCGAACGCGGAATAAATACTGATGGTGTGCTTCCCGGTGGACTTGATGTTAAAAGAAAAGCAAAGTATCTTTTTAATCAGCGCCATATTGATGAAACGCCCGAAACAAAGGAAAACAGGCTTGTTTGTGCCTATGCTTATGCAGTGGGCGAGGAAAATGCATCGGGAGGTAAGATTGTAACTGCTCCCACCTGCGGTGCATGTGGCGTAGTACCTGCTGTGCTTTATTATTATCAGAAAAAGCGTGGCTACAGCGACAAGGAAATACACAAAGCGCTTGCAGCAGCGGCGGTTGTTGGTATGCTTGTAAAGACAAATGCATCGATAAGCGGAGCACAATGCGGTTGCCAGGCAGAGATAGGAACGGCTTGTTCAATGGCGGCAGCGGCACTTGGAGAGCTTTTTGATATGAGTATCGAGCAGATTGAATATGCCGCAGAAATTGCTCTTGAGCACCATCTTGGTTTAACGTGTGATCCCATAGGCGGACTTGTGCAGATTCCGTGTATCGAGCGTAATGCAGTTGCCGCAATGAGGGCAATTAATGCAGTAAATATTGCAAATTTCCTTACCGATACGCGTAAAATATCGCTCGACCTTATTATTCAGACAATGTATGAAACCGGGATAGATATTTCTGAAAAGTACCGCGAAACAAGCACCGGCGGTATGGCAAAGCTTTATAAAGCTTTTGAAGACTAATTAAAAAAACGGAAAATAAAAAGGGGATGTTTAAAAACAAAAAGTTTTTAAACATCCCCTTTTTTTTATCTAAACATTTTATCGAGCCGTTTATATTTCTCTTCGGCCTTCCATAGCTCTTTGCAGCGTTACCTCGTCGGCATACTCTATATCTCCGCCAACGGGGATTCCGTGGGCAATTCTGGTAACCTTTATCCCCATAGGCTTTAAAAGACGGGCAATATACATGGCAGTAGCCTCGCCCTCAACCGTTGGATTGGTTGCCATTATAACCTCTGTTACCTCGCCCGATAGCCTTGCAATAAGCTCTTTGATTTTAATATCCTCAGGCCCTACACCATCGATTGGAGAAATCGAGCCGTGAAGCACGTGGTAAAGACCATTGTATTCGCGCGTTTTTTCAAGAGCTGTAACATCTTTCGGACTTTCCATCACGCATATAACACTTTTATCGCGCTTTTGTGATGAACAAATATCGCACAAAGGTTTATCCGTTAAGTTCTGACAACTGGAACAAAGATGCACCTTTGTTTTTGCGCCGTTTATTGCAGAAATAAATTTCTCAACCTTTTCGTTTGGCATATTCATCACGTGAAAAGCAAGCCTTACAGCACTTTTATGCCCAATGCCCGGCATTTTATTAAATTCTTCAATAAGTAACTCTAAAGATGCGGGATACATTTAATTCAACTCCGATTAAAATAATCCTGGAATATTCATTCCGCCTGTAATGCTTCTGAGGCTTCCTGCAGCTGCTTCGTCAGCCTTTCTCATAGCTTCGTTTACTGCACTCATAACCATATCTTCAAGCATTTCAACATCATCGGGATCAACTGCATCGGGAGAAATTTTAAGCTCAATAAGCTCTTTCTTTCCGTTAACCTTAACGCTTACTGCACCGCCGCCAACAGTTGCTTCAATTACCTGCTCGCTAAGTGATTCCTGTGCCTTAAGCATTTCCTCCTGCATTTTCTGTGCCTGTTTAATCATATTGTTCATATTTCCCATGCCGCCCATGTTGCGCGGAAATCCGCCTCTAGCCATTTTAAAACATCCTTTCAGTTTAATTTTTAATTGTAGTTATAGGTAAGTTAATTATATCCTCAAGAGGGTCGTTTTCTTTTATCTGTTTTAGTGAACCGTCGAAGTCGCTTTCAAGTCTTGTAACAACCTCTATATCAAGACCGCTGTGCTTTTTAATCGATTCTTTGATATCGTCCAGGCCGTCTTTTACCATATCGCGCATTTCTCTGCCACCCATATCAGGGAAAGTTAAGCATAATTTAGTGCCCTCTTCCATAAGAGTAACGTTTTCAAGGGCTGCAAAAAGCATAATACTTCCCGATAAATCGTTTCTTACTTCGGGCCAGATAGATTTTATTTTTTCCAAAAATTCACTGTCGACAACTTTTTCTTTTTTAACTTCCGCTTTTTCTTCTGTTTTTTCAGCGGATTTTTCCTTTTTTACTTCCTCTTTTTTTACCTCTTTTTTAGCGGGAGTAAAACTTCCGCTTTCAAGCTTATGCTCAAGTTCTCCAATTCTTAAAAGAAGCGAATCAACCGAACCGTCATTATTCTTAAGGCAAAGCTTAACGAGTGCCGTTTCATATATGATACGTGGATTTGTCATATATTTTGCGGTGGATGAAGCATCTGAAAGAGTTTTGATTGCATAAATCAGCTTTTCGGAAGAAAATGCCGATGATATCTCTTCAATTTTTTGGTAATCCTCTGTGAAATCGCTTCTGCATTTTCCCGTAACACTTATAATAAGCATATCGCGTAAAACTTTAAGTACTGTTTCAATAAAAGGAAGAAGATTTTTCCCTCGCGAGCAAACGTTTTCGATAGCATCGAGCACTCCCTGGCTATCATATGCTGCAATCGCGCGGCAAAGCTCTATTGCATTGGAAGTATCGGCTTTTCCTAAAAATTCTCTTACAAATTCAGTATCAATTTCACTTCCCGAAGCAATGCACGGCTCAAGATAACTAAGCGCATCACGAAGTGAACCATCACCTGCAGAAGCAATCATTCGAAGCGCTTCCTCTTCTGCCATTATCCCCTCGGCATTGCATATATAATCGAGCCTTGCATATATATCTTCAGTGGTTATTCTCTTGAAATCGAAACGTTGACAACGTGATGAAATAGTTTCAAGCACCTTGTTAGCCTCTGTGGTGGCAAGCACAAACTTAACATGTGCAGGAGGCTCCTCCAGAAGCTTTAAAAGGGCATTAAATGCACCTGAACTGAGGGCGTGAACTTCGTCGATAATATAAACCTTGTATTTTGCCGAAGCTGCACCATAGTTTGCCTCGTCGCGAAGAGAACGGATATTATCCACGCCACTGTTACTTGCAGCATCGATTTCAATAATATCCATTATACTACCATTTTCAATGCCCATGCAGGTAGCGCATTTATTGCACGGATTTCCGTCTGTCGGATTTTCACAGTTTACGGCGCGGCTGAGTATTCGCGCAGTGGAAGTTTTTCCCGTGCCGCGGCTGCCGCAAAACAGAAAGGCATGGCCGCAGATATTATTCTTTATTTCGTTTTTAATCGTATCTGTAACGTGCTGCTGCCCAACAACATCATCAAATGTTTTAGGGCGCCATTTTCTGTAAAGAGCCTGATATTCCATAAAAATCTCCTACAACTGTAAAAAAATAAGGCACAAAAAGTATGCCTTTTGAAGCATACGAGAGTCAAACTCGATATGCCTTAAACTTGCTTAAAGCTGCACACCCCGATATCGACGCAATTCTTCACAAGGCTCACATGCAGTTAGCTCGGTTCAGGCACCCCCGCGGCACATAACGAAAACCGCTTATCGCTGCTCGGTTCCCCGCCTGACGAGGTTCACGGGCCGCTATTGCGCAGGACCCAAACGTCAACACCACTTACGTGCTGCCAAAATGAAGAAAAAACGCCTCAATCGGGGAATTGGCCTCCACTATAGCGGATTGTGGAAAAAGGGCACCGCTAACTCCCCGGTTGGTACAGCACAATAAGTATACCACGTTTAAAATATTTTATCAATACCTTTTATTAAATAACTTTTGTTTCATTGACAAAATAAATTGAATAATTTATTATGAGATTAAAGGAGGAAAGAATAATGAAAAAGATAATTGCATTAGTGCTCGTACTTTTATCGCTTCCCATAGTGCCGATTTTTGCAGAGGAAGAAGCATTTGTGCGCGATATGGGAGAATATAAAATTGTTGCTCAAAGAAAGAGAGTGGTAGTACCACATGAATATGGCGGACCTATATACTCAATTTATAACTACGGTGTAACAGATAAAGATGGAAATATCATTATTCCGCAAATATACGATGTGATTTATCCGCAAAAAGAGGGAAGAAGTGCATTTGTTTTAAATGGAAATCTTGGCTTTTTCGGAGAAGACTGGAGCATTGTGATTGAGCCAATTTACAGAAATTTTAGCCATTCAGGTGACATAGGTTTTGAGGATGGAATTGCGTGTGTTGCAAAACAAAACGAGAACGGTACCGCAAAATGCGGATATATTGACATAAACGGAAATGAAGTGATTGATTTTATATATGACTATGCCGAGCCCTTTGAAAACGGAAGTGCAAAGGTTGGTATTACGGAAAATTTATACAATTATAATACGGCAACAAAGTATGGAAGAATTGATAAAGAGGGAAATATAACACAGCCCTTGAAATTTGGCTATGCTACGGGGAGCGATTATGAATATTTGTGGCAGGAGCCCCTCGAGGTGCTTTTAAGTGAAAACCTTGTAGAGCTTAACACAAGAAGATATAAAAATTCCGATATAGAGTATCCCTTTATAAACTTTCTTGGTTACAGCTATATTCCGCTTACATACTACGGATGCAGAATGCTTGGAATAAACTGCGACTGGACGCCCGAAAATGGAGTAGTGCTTTCAAGCGGAGGAAAAATGGCAGAAGATATCGTGGGCGAAAACGGTATGCAAGAGGGAGTTTATGAAAAAGCAACATTTTATAAGGGAAGGCTTACAATTAATGGAAAAATTTACGAATACGGCGATACAGCGTATCCTTTAATTCACTTCAGAAATGTTGTTTACATCCCCGTTTTGTGGCGACAGGGAATGGAAGAACTTGGGATAAAATATAACTATATAGGCCCCGAAAAAATGGAAAATTCCGAAAGAGGCTGTATGGTGTTTGAAATAAATCCTTGACTTTACAGAATTTTGCGTGTATAATAAATAGGCATTCGTATGGAATGCAAATCCTTGCTCCCGATTTCGGGGGCCAAAGACCAGAAGGAGGTGTAAAAAATGGCTGAGATTATTAACAAGTATGAAACCATTTTTGTTCTTGATGCTGCGCTTGAAGATGAGAAGATTGAAGCTCTTACAGAGAAGTTCAAGGCTCTTATTGCTGAAAACGGAACAGTTGAAAGCGTAGACGTATGGGGAAAGAGGAAGCTTGCTTACCCTATCGATTTCAAAACAGAAGGTTACTACGTTCTTGTAAACTTTGCCTCAAATCCGGAATTCCCCAAGGAACTCGACAGAATTTACGGTATCACTGATGGCGTAATGCGTACTATCACAATTCGCAAAGAAGCATAAGGGAGGTAGCGAAAATGCTTAACAAAGCTATTCTTATGGGTAGATTTACCCGCGACCCCGAGCTTCGCAGCACTCCTCAGGGAGTGAGCACCTGCTCTTTCACTTTAGCGGTTGACCGCAACTTTGTCCGTCAGGGCGAAGAAAGAAAGGCAGATTTCATTAACTGCGTTGCGTGGAGACAAACTGCAGAATTCATTTCAAAGTATTTTGCAAAAGGAAACCTTGTTGCCGTAGAAGGCAGCATACAGTCTCGTTCCTGGGATGATAATGAGGGTAAAAAGCGCTATGTAACAGAGGTGCTTGTAAATCAGGCATACTTTGTTGAAAGTAAAAAGGATTCACAGAGCTTTGCTCCTCAGGGAGAAAGCTTTGCTCCCGATTTCGGTGAGCTTCCTGACCCGATTTCTCCTATGGGAACCGACGATGATTTACCATTTTGATAGGAGGTTATAGCCATGATGGAAAAGGAAAAAGCTGATAGACCTTACAGAGCTCGTAAGGCAAAGAAAAAGGTTTGCCAGTTCTGTGCAGATAAGGTTACAGATATTGATTATAAGGATGTTGCAAAGCTTCGTCGTTATGTTTCTGAGCGTGCTAAGATTCTTCCCAGAAGAATCACAGGTACTTGCGCAAAGCATCAGCGTCAGTTGACAATCGCTATCAAGCGTGCTCGTCACATTGCAATACTTCCTTTCTCAGCAGAGTAAGGTTAAAGGGCGTAAAAAACAAAGTTTTTTACGCCCTTTGTTTAAAAACTAAGTTAAATTCTCTTTTCATACGAATATACTTTAAAGAGGTGATGTAATATGAAAAGAGTGCTTTTTCTTAGTGTTCTTATAATGTGCACTGTAAGTATGATGTGCTTTTCAAATGTGAAAAACGTTCCATCTTATTTTGATGCAGTTATTAAAATGGGGTATGCTGATGTAGAGCACGAGCCGTGCGAAATAGAATATATCACAATCCCCGAAGAGTTTGGAGCAGTTTATGTAAGATATAACGAAATGCTGAAAAAAGAGGGGTACGACCTTTCTTTCTATAAAGGAGAAAGATGTATAAGATACACCTATTTTATTCCCTCGGTTAATGCGCGTGCTAATATACTTGTGCATAACGGCGAAATAATCGGTGGGGATATTTGCGGAATTACCATAGATTCAATTATGATTCCTATAAAGAAGTGATTAATTTGAGACTTGATAAATTTATAGCAGACGGCGCCTCGCTTACAAGGAAAGAAGCGAGGGAGAAAATTAAAAAGGGCTTAGTGGCAGTAGAGAAAAAAACAGTTCGTGATATTTCTTTTCAGGTAAATGAAGAAAGTAGTATCACGCTTAATAATGAAAAAATTAAGTTTGTAAAATACATTTATATAATGCTTAATAAACCGGCAGGATTCGTTAGTGCTACAGAAGATAAAAACAAGTCTACGGTTATGGATTTAATCGACCCTAAATTCAAAAGATACGATTTATTTCCCGTCGGCAGGCTTGATATAGATACAGAGGGGTTTTTGCTTCTCACAAATAACGGCGAGCTGGCACACAATATTCTTTCGCCTAATAAAAAGGTTGGAAAAACATATTTTGTAAGACTTGAAAATGATATCAGCGATGAAGATATAAAAAAACTTGAAGATGGAGTTGATATCGGGGATATCATCACAAAGAAAAGCATAGTTGAAAGAATTACAAAAAACGAAATAAACCTTACAATTACAGAAGGAAAATTCCACCAGATTAAACGTATGGCACACGCGGTTGATAACAACGTAGTGTATCTCAAGCGTCTTTCTTATGGAGGTCTTTTCCTGGATGAAACGCTTGAAAAAGGCGCATATAAGCTCCTTGATGAGGAAGAAATAATTCAAAAACTATAAAGTTTAGTGCAATCTCACAAAATAAAATGACTAATTTTGTATAATAAGTGCATTTGCAATTTGGGAAAGGTGTGCTACAATAGTACTAATGTAAATAGTGTATAGTTATGTACAAATTTAGGAGGTAACAATAATATGGCAAGTTTACAGTTAAAAGGTATCTATAAAAGATACGCAGGCGGCGTAACAGCTGTTTCTGATTTCACACTTGATATAGCAGATAAAGAATTTGTTATTCTTGTAGGACCTTCAGGTTGCGGTAAGTCAACAACTCTCAGAATGATTGCCGGTCTTGAAGAAATCAGCGAAGGTGAACTCTTCATCGGAGATAAGCTCGTTAACGATGTTGCTCCCAAGGACAGAGATATAGCAATGGTTTTCCAGAACTACGCTCTCTATCCTCATATGACAGTATTTGAAAATATGGCTTTTGGTCTTAAGCTTAGAAAGACTCCTAAGGATGAAATCAAGAGAAGAGTTCAGGAAGCAGCTCGCATCCTCGATATCGAGCATCTTCTTGAAAGAAAGCCCAAGGCTTTATCAGGCGGTCAGCGTCAGCGTGTTGCTCTTGGTCGTGCAATCGTTCGTGAGCCTAAGGTATTCCTTATGGACGAGCCTCTTTCAAACCTTGATGCTAAGCTTCGTGTTCAGATGAGAACAGAAATTTCCAAGCTTCATCAGAGACTTCAGACAACATTCATCTACGTTACTCATGACCAGACAGAAGCTCTTACAATGGGTACAAGAATCGTTGTTATGAAGGATGGTATCATTCAGCAGGTTGATTCTCCTCAGGTTCTTTACAACACACCTGTTAATATGTTCGTTGCAGGCTTCATCGGTTCACCTCAGATGAACTTTATCGATGCAACTGTTGTTAAGGAAAACGATGCTACATACGTTAAGTTTGGCTCACACCAGATTAAGCTTACAGCTGCTAAGGCTGCTAAAGCTGCAGATTATGTTGGTAAAACAGTTGTTATGGGTATCCGTCCTGAAGATATGTATGACGATGCTGATACTGTTGCTAAATACAGCGAAACAGCGTTAAAGGCAGACGTTGAAGTTACAGAACTTATGGGTGCTGAAACATATCTCTACCTTCTTGTTGATGGTATCAACTTCACAGCAAGAGTTCGTCCCGACAGCACATCTCAGATCAACCAGATAATTGATATCTGCCTTGATCCTGAAAAGATTCATCTCTTCGACAAAGAAACAGAAAAGGTTATCACAAACTAAAAAAATTATAATACCCAATCACGAAAGTGATTGGGTATTTTTTTGCTGCAAGGAAGCATACTATATCTGAAATTGAAAGGATGTGGTATGATGAAAAAATATCCCGATGGCGGATTTGAAAATGGAAGTGGTATGTTTGACGATCCGATAAGGCTTTTAACTCTCCATAGAGAATACCGTAATCTTACAGAAGATTTTTATGAAGAAGACGAAGAAGATTATTTTGAAAGGGATATAGACTGATGGCTATAAGAACAGACCTTGCACTTGAACTTAAAGAAATGCACACAGAAGAAATAGCAGGTGTAACAAGCGAAGAAAGAGTGGAAGACGGAATTAAAATAACGTGTGTTAAGGTGGAAAACGAAGAGGGCGCAAGGAAAATAGGGAAACCTGTGGGGAAATTTATCACTCTTGAAATCGATGCACTTAAATATGAGGATGACACGCTTGCAGATAATGGTGCCGAGGTGCTTTCAAAGGAAATTTTAAAGCTTATGAATCTTCAAAAAGAAAGCACAGTGCTTGTTGTAGGGCTTGGCAACCGTTACATTACGCCCGATTCAATCGGCCCGCAGGCAGTAAGCAAGATTTTTGTAACGCGGCATCTGAGTGGCATAGAGGGAGAAAATTTTAAATTTGATTTTCGTGCTGTAAGCGCAATTGCACCCGGTGTACTTGGGATTACAGGAATTGAAACAGAAGAAACGGTAGCATCAATAGTTAATATTGTAAAGCCTGATTATGTGATAGCTATTGATGCACTTGCATCCCGCAGATTATCAAGGCTTGGCACCACAATTCAGCTTTCGGATACGGGGATAAATCCCGGCAGCGGAGTTGGAAACAACAGAAAAGAGCTTTCGGAAAAAAGCCTTGGCGCAAAGGTGATAGCAATTGGCGTTCCAATGGTTGTAGATGCCTCTACTTTGACGAGTGATATTGTGGAAAACGTGGGAAGCTTTGTTGCAAAAAAATCCGAAGGTAAAATTTTTAATATGCTTGGCAGCTTAAACTTTGATGAAAGAGAAACACTCATTGGAGAGGCAATAAACGAAAAAGCAGAAAATATGATTGTAACGCCAAATAATGTAGACGTTATAGCAAAGCAAGCGGCTCTTATTATTGCAGAAGGCATAAACAGAGCACTTCATAGTGAGCTTTATTCCTGATCTTTTTATCCCAATCAAAAAAATTTTGATTGGGATAAAAAAATCTTTAATATAAAACGAATTTGTGGTACAATAAAATAGAAGTAAAATTGCTCTGGAGGAACTATGAATTTATTTGGAATAAATGTTGCTTTAATGAGAAAAAGAATAGGGCTTACCCAAAAAGAGCTTGCCGAAAGGGTGGGCGTTGGAGAAACCACTATACAAAATATAGAAACAGGGTATCTTTCTTCTCCGACTGAAAGTCTTATAGACAAGCTTTGCTCTGCATTTGATACAACTCGCGGCGGACTTTTAGGCTTAACTCCGCTTGATGTTGGAGAACGTTCGCGGGCAATTTATGTAACGGATTCTATAAGTAATGATAAACCATTTCTGGAAATCGACAGAATTGTTGATACTATTTTTATTGACCGCGACGAATTAAGAGGCTATGAATACATAGGGCTGCGAATAGGCGACAATGCCATGGAAAAATCGCGTATATGCTTGGGAGATACAGTTCTTGTGAGAAAAGATGCAATAGTAAAGAACGGAGATATCGTAGTGGCAGTATATAAAGACAGCGACAGTGTGGTAAGGCGCTACTATAAGAACGCAAATCAGGTTATATTGAAATCAGACGATGAAAAATATTACCCCGACATAGCCCTTGATACAGAAAAAGACAGATTTGTTGTGATAGGCAAAGTGGTTAAATGCTTATTTAATCTGTAGATTTTGAGAAAAAAAGTATTTCTCTCTTGCTTTTTGACGGAAATAGTAATATACTATTATAATAGATTTATAAAAGGATAGCCGAAAGGCTAAAAGGAAGGCGGACCTTTAATGGTATACTTGGATAATGCTGCTACCACAAAAATGAAAGACAGCGTAATACAATCGATGCTGCCGTTTTTTAACGATAATTTCGGTAATGCATCTTCAACTTATACAACACCCGGGCAAAATTCCCGCTCGGCTCTTGAAAACGCCCGCGCTGAAGTTGCAAAGGCAATCGGCGCCGAAAGCACAGAAATTTATTTCACAAGCGGCGGAAGCGAAGCTGATAACTGGGCAATAAAGGGAATTTGCGAAAAAAATAAGAAAAAAGGAAATCATATTATCACTACAACAATAGAGCATCACGCAATTCTTCACACCTGCGAGTATATGGAAAAGCAGGGCTACCGCGTAACGTATCTTCCTGTTGATGAGTTCGGAATGGTATCTGTTAAAAGCGTGGAAGAAGCAATCTGTGAAGACACTGTGATGGTAAGCATAATGTTTGCCAATAACGAAATCGGAACAATTAACCCGATTGGTGAAATTGGTGCGCTTTGCAGGGAAAAAGGCGTGATTTTCCACACTGATGCAGTTCAGGCAACGGGTGCCGTTCCCATTAATGTTAAAGAAATGAATATTGATTTGCTTTCAATGTCGTCGCACAAATTCCACGGACCTAAGGGCGTGGGTGCATTATATATAAGAAAAGGCGTGCAGATTGAAAATCTTATTCACGGCGGTGCACAGGAAAAGGGAAAGCGTGCAACCACTGAAAATGTTGCGGGAATAGTTGGTATGGCAACTGCCCTTAAAGAAGCAACAGAAAATATGGAAGAAAAAACAAAGAAAATAACGTATCTTCGCGATAAGCTTATAAATGAAGTTTTAAGTAAAGTTCCATATACAAGATTAAACGGACACAGAGAGAAGCGCCTGCCAAACAACACAAGCTTCTGCTTTAAGTATATAGAGGGCGAGAGCTTGCTTTTAAGCCTTGATATTGAAGGATTTGTAGTATCAAGCGGTTCTGCCTGCACATCGGGTTCGCTCGACCCATCGCACGTGCTTTTGGGGATAGGGCTTCCTCACGAAACGGCTCACGGCTCGCTTCGTGCAACGCTCAGCGAATTTACAACAGAGGAAGAAATTGATTCTTTTGTTGCAGCGCTTATACCAATAGTACAGCGCCTCAGGGATATGTCGCCCTTGTATGAAGAACTAAAGAAAGGAATGATATAAATGTATAGCGACAAGGTAATGGACCATTTCAAAAATCCGCGCAACGTTGGAGAAATTGAAGATGCAAACGCCGT
This sequence comes from Clostridia bacterium, assembly GCA_017505525.1. Lineage (GTDB taxonomy): Bacteria > Bacillota > Clostridia > UMGS1883 > UMGS1883 > UMGS1883. The sequence goes on along the minus strand of JAFVPB010000002.1, from coordinate 104,665 downwards.
TGGCACAGTTGGAAATGCCAAGTGCGGAGATATAATGAAAATTTATATGAAGATTGAAGACGATATCATAAAGGATATAAAATTTAAAACATTTGGCTGCGGTGCGGCAGTTGCAACAAGCTCTATGGCAACAGAGCTTGTTATGGGTAAAACTGTTGACGAAGCTTTAACTATCACAAACAAAGCAGTTGTAGAAGCATTAGACGGACTTCCGCCTGCAAAGCTTCATTGCAGCGTGCTTGCAGAAGAAGCTATCAAAGCTGCAATAGAGGATTACTACAAGAAAACAGGCGTTGAAAAGAAAATTGAGTGCAGCGGAGATTGTGCGCATTGCAATCACGAACATTGATGTAGCTTAATAAAAGAGGTGTAAAAAAGCTTGGCTTTTTACACCTCTTTTTTTGGGAGTTCACGAATGCTACGCATTTTTCACAAACGAAACCAAACCCTCGGCAAAGTATTCTGCGCCTAAAAGTGCCTCCTCAAGAGTGTTGCGGTTTGTGCCGACTTCGACTATTATTGCCCCGGGGGCAAGGTGCTGATTAAATCGTTGCGACCTGAAATTAAGGGGGCGCATAAGAGTAGGATAAAGAGAATTCAGGTGGCTTTGCAAATTAAGGGCAAAATTCATATTATCCTGCCAGTTGTCGTGCTCTAGTCCGCTGAGGTTACTGCCTACAACAAGCATCAGGCTTGCCGCCTGAGAACCGTTAATATTTGAAACATATTTTATTTCTTCTCCTCCCGATGTTTCTATTGCATCGCGGTGCACATCAAGAATAATTTTAATATCACTGTGTTCTTTAATCATTTTTTCAGCTTCAGCGAGGCTTTTGTTATAGCTTTGATTGTAGCTTGGGTAATCATTGGTTTTTTCAGAGTGATACACTTTAATTCCATTTTTTGTGAGCACCTCTTCAATTTTATTGCCAATTCGCACCATATTATAGTTATTATCACGCGTGCGGTAGGTATCGGTGTGAGTGAAAGGGAATTTTTCGGAGGGGGTGTAGCTTTCCGTTGTGTGGGTGTGAATTATTAAAACCGAAAAATCAGTCTCTAAAAAAGATGGCACATTACTTTGCAGTGCGGCAGTATCTATTTTTATGTTTGTTGAGTTTGCAATTTTTATATCGCTGTTTTGGGCAACTGTTTTTTGCACTAAAGGTTTTGAAGGTGCAATTTCCTTTGTGGAAACAGCACTTTCCATTTCATTTTTTTCTTCCGCTTTTTCAAACGAGAAAAGCGGAAATATTGTGTTTAAAGAAGATTGCTTTTTTGCTGAAAGAGTGCTTGAAATAACCATTTTTCTTATTGTTTCTCCGCTTGTATTAATGCCTATCTTACTGTTAGAAAGCATAACAGAGAAAATAAGAGACGAAAAAAAGACAAAAGTATAAAAAACAGCACAATTTTTTTTTAGATTTATAGTGAAAATTGGTGTTTTTCTCAAAAAATCACCTCTTTTAATTAATATATATTGATTTTTTTTAAAATTTATGCGATAATATAATATATGATTTTTACGGGGGGTAATAAAATGTTAGTATCAGCAAAAGAAATGTTGGAAAAGGCTCGCGACGGTCACTACGCTGTAGGTCAGTTCAACATCAACAACCTTGAATGGACAAAAGCAATTCTTTTAACAGCTCAGGAACTTAATTCTCCTGTTATCCTTGGTGTAAGCGAAGGCGCAGGAAAATATATGGGCGGTTACAAAACAATTGTAGGTATGGTTAACGGTATGCTCGAGGGGCTTAATATCACAGTTCCCGTTGCACTTCATCTTGACCACGGCAGCTACGAAGCAGCTTATAAATGTATTGAAGCAGGCTTTTCTTCAGTAATGTTTGATGGTTCACATTATCCCATCGACGAAAACGTTGAAAAGACAACAGAGCTTGTAAACACCTGTAAGGAAAAGGGCCTTAGCTTAGAGGCTGAGGTTGGTGCTATCGGCGGAGAAGAAGATGGCGTAATCGGCGGCGGAGATATTGCAGATCCCGAAGAATGCAAGCAGATTGCTTCTCTTGGCGTTACAATGCTTGCTGCAGGTATTGGTAATATCCACGGTAAGTATCCTGAAAACTGGAAGGGTCTTAATTTTGAAGCTCTTGAAAAAATTAACGAAGCAACAGGAAATATGCCTCTCGTTCTTCACGGCGGCACAGGTATTCCTGCAGATATGATCAGAAAAGCTATCGACCTTGGTGTTGCAAAAATCAATGTTAACACAGAATGCCAGTTAGCATTCACAGCAGCTACACGCGTTTACTTTGAAGAAGAGAAAGACCGCGTTGGTAAAGGATTCGACCCAAGAAAGGTGCTTGCACCCGGCGTTGAAGCAATCAAGGCTACTGTTAAAGAAAAAATGGAGCTTTTCGGTTCTGTAAACAAGGCTTAATTTAAACTTGAAAAGACCATAACAACATTTTGTTGTTATGGTCTTTTTTTGTGCTTTTTTATATAAATATTTATAATGGCAAGAATAGTTATGCCCGTTTTAATGCACTATATAAATAAAAGGAGCACAAATATGAAAATCAGAGAAAATTTATTAAGAGAATTCAAAAATGGCGAAAATTTTAAAAGCTATGAAATATTAGGCGCGGTAAAAGAAAAAAAGGGTTTCAGTTTTTCTGTGTGGGCACCCAAAGCAAAAGCGGTTAGTGTGGTGGGCGATTTTAATGGTTGGGATAAAGAGAAAAACAAGATGGAGCTTCTTAATGAATGGGGAATCTGGCACACATATATTGAAAACGCAAAAGAGGGGCAGTGCTATAAATTTTTAATTGAGGACAGCCACAAAAAAGAAATCTACAAAGCCGACCCATATGCGCGATATAGTCAGTTAAGACCTGAAACAGCCTCTGTGCTTTATGAAAGTAAGTTTAATTGGAGCGACTGCGAATGGATTGAAAACAGAAACAAGAGCGACCTTCAGAAACCTATGCTGATATACGAGGTTCATCTTGGAAGCTGGAAAACGAAAGAAGATGGCTCGCCCCTTTCCTACAGGGAAATGGCAGATAAGCTTACGGAATATGTGAAAGAGATGGGCTACACCCACATTGAGCTTATGCCCGTTACGGAATATCCTTTCGACGGAAGCTGGGGTTATCAGGTTACAGGATATTTTGCACCCACATCAAGATATGGCACGCCCGATGATTTTATGTATTTTGTGAATAAATGCCACGAAAGTGGCATAGGTGTAATTATGGATTGGGTACCTGCGCATTTTCCGCGCGACGAACACGGACTTGCATTTTTCGATGGTGGAGCGCTTTATGAATATGGCGACTGGAGAAAAGGTGAGCATAAAGAATGGGGTACGCTTGTTTTCGATTACGGTCGGGGAGAGGTGGTATCATTTCTTATTTCGAGTGCCTTTTACTGGCTGAGTGAGTACCATATCGACGGAATAAGGGTTGATGCCGTTTCGAGTATGCTATATCTTGACTATGGAAGAACAGAGTGGATTCCCAATATCTATGGAGGAAAGGAAAATCTTGAAGCAATAGCTTTTTTAAGAAAGCTCAACACAAAAATCAAGGAAAATTTTAATGGCGTTATAATGATTGCCGAGGAATCTACTGCGTGGCCAAGCGTTACAAAAAGCGCACGAGATGGCGGACTTGGATTTGATTTAAAATGGAATATGGGATGGATGAACGATTCTTTACGATATATGAGTATGGACCCCTATTTCAGAAAATACAATCATAATCTTTTAACTTTTTCTATGGTGTATGCGTTTTCCGAAAATTTTGTTCTCCCCATATCCCACGATGAAGTTGTGCACGGAAAAGCCTCGCTTATTCAGAAAATGGCGGGACTTTATGGGCAGAAATTCGATTCGCTGAAAACCTTTTTTATGTTTAAAATGGCACACCCCGGTAAAAAGATGATGTTTATGGGGTGCGAAATAGCGCAGTTTATAGAATGGCGCTACAATGAAAGCCTTGAATGGAATTTGCTTGAATTTGAAACGCACCGCACATTTTTTGAGTTTATAAAAAAGCTTAATAGGTTTTACAGAGAGAACAAGGCACTTTGGGAAATTGATAACCATTGGGACGGATTTGAGTGGATTAACCCCGACGATAACGAGCGCTCGATTGTATCATTTGTAAGGCGGGGAAAGAATGCACGCGATGAAATAGTTGTGATTTGCAATTTCACTCCCGTTGAATATAAAAACTATATTGTGGGAGTGCCGAGGGGCGGATGCTACAGCGAGGTGCTTTCAACCGATGACAAAGCTTTCGGCGGAAAGGGCAGAAAAGTAAAAAGTGTTTACGCAAAGAAAAAACCGTTTAATAATATGCCCCATACAATCTCGGTGGATTTACCGCCTATGAGTGGGGTGTATTTAAAGCGTACAGGCTTAAAAAAATCTGAAGGGAAGCGAAAAAATGAAAAGAACTGAATGCATTGCTATGATTCTGGCGGGAGGGCAGGGGTCCAGGCTTGGCGTGCTTACAAAGTCGGTTGCAAAGCCCGCCGTTCCTTTTGGCGGAAAATACAGAATAATTGATTTTACGCTTAGCAACTGCCTGCATTCGGGAATTAACACAGTGGGCGTTTTAACACAGTATCAACCGCTTGATTTAAATACTTATATAGGCAACGGTGCCCCGTGGGATTTAAACAAAAATATAGGGGGCGTTTTCATTCTGCCCCCGTATCAGAGCGATGAAAAAGGAGAATGGTATAAAGGCACTGCCAATGCCATATATCAGAATATTGAATTTATAGACAGGTTTAACCCGGGCTACGTTGTTATTTTATCGGGCGACCATATCTATAAAATGGATTATTCAAAGATGCTGCTGTTTCACAAAGAAAAAGATGCCGATGCCACAATAGCCGTTATAGAAGTTCCGTGGGAAGATGCAAGCCGATATGGAATTATGACGGCAGATGAAAGCGGAAAAATCACAGAGTTTAATGAAAAACCGCAAAAGCCAAAAAGCAATCTTGCATCTATGGGCGTTTATATATTTACATGGAAAACACTTAAAAAATATCTTAAAAAGGACGAGAAAAATCCTGAAAGTGTGAATGATTTCGGCAAAAATATAATTCCCTCTATGCTTGGGGCAAAGGAAAGAATGTTTGCCTATAGTTTCGATGGCTACTGGAAAGATGTTGGAACAATAAAAAGCCTGTGGGAGGCTAATATGGATTTATTAACAGAGCCTCCGGTGCTCAACTTATACGATAACGATAAAAGTATCTTTTCAAGAAATCCCGTAAAGCCTCCGCACTATATAGCCGAGGGTGCAGTGGTTAAAAACAGCTGTGTTACCGAAGGGTGCAACGTTTTCGGCGAGATTTATCACAGTATTCTCTTTGAGGGGGTTACCGTTAAAGAGGGTGCAGTAATTAAAGATTCTATAATTTTCCCGGGGGCAACTATAGGGAAAAATACGTTGATAAATAAAGCAATTATCGGGGAAAACGCCGTGATTGGAGATGGCTGCAGCGTTGGAATTAAAGAAAATGCCGAGAAAAAATCTTCATATTGCACCGATGGAATAAGCGTTGTTTCAGGCGGAATTACACTTTCGGAGGGAACAACGGTATATAAAGAGGAAATGGTAACGAGAGGGGGCCGCAGGAGTGAATAATGATATGCTTGGAATAGTGTATGCGGGAAACCGCGAGCTTTCTTTTAACGAGCTTACTCAAATGCGCTCTGTTTCGGCACTGCCGTTTGCAGGAAGATACAGAGTTATAGATTTTATTCTTTCGAATATGGTAAATTCGGGAATAATTAATGTGGGCGTTGCACCGAAAATAAATTATTTTTCACTTATGGATCATCTGGGAAGCGGAGGACCGTGGGACCTTAACAGAACAAAATCAGGGCTTTTTATTCTTCCGCCATATATACGAGGAGATATCGGAAAACCAAGCGGAACTATAGATTTAATCTATGGTGTGCTTACCTTTTTGCGTCGTTCAAGGCAGAAATACGTGCTTTTAAGCGAGGGCAACACAATTTGTAATATCACTTTTTACGATGCTCTTAAATTTCACATAGAGAAAAATGCCGATATCACAATTATATACAGCGACAACAAAACAACAGATAATCTTGAAAACTGCAATCTATATACGCTTGATGAAAACAAAAGAATAACAGAGGCGTTTTGCAGTCCCAGATACCCGAAAACCACTCTCGCGGGAATGGAAATGTTTATTGTGGAAAGACTTAAACTTATAGGCATGATAGAAGAGGCATACAGCCGCGGAAACCACGATTTTATCTGCGATATAATTCTCAGTAATCTCAACCGCCTTAATATCTACGGATACGAGCACAAGGGCTTTGTCGCGCGGATTAATTCTGTGGAAAGTTACTTTGAAGCAAATATGAAAATGCTTGATAATTCTGTAAGACGCGAAATTTTTGGCGGGGAAAATCCGATTTTTACAAAGGTGAAAAATCAGGTTCCCACAAAGTATGGAAAAGAAGCAAATGCAATCTCTTCTCTTATTGCCGATGGCTGCAATATTAACGGAACTGTTGAAAACAGTATAATTTCAAGAGGCGTGTATATCGGCGCAGGAAGTCATATAAAAAACAGTATTATAATGCAAAACAGCGTTATAGAAGAAAACTGCGATCTTGAAAACGTTATTATTGATAAAGAATGCACGTTAAGAAGAAATAAGCGCTTAGTGGGGCAGCCGGGGTTAAGCGTAATTCTTCCAAAGAGAACACTTATATAGGAGGCAGAAATAATGAATGTTTTATTCGCATCGAGCGAATGTGCGCCATTTGTAAAAACGGGTGGATTGGGAGATGTTGTGGGTGCGCTTCCGCGCAAGCTTGCACAAGAGGGCGTAAACACCGCGGTTATACTCCCAAAATATAAAAGCATAGATGAAAAATATGTAAAAGAAATGTACTACATTGATAACATCTATATAAAAATGGGGTGGAGAAGCCAGTATGCGGGCGTTTTCAAGCTCGAGAAAGATGATGTTATTTACTATTTTGTGGATAACGAATTCTACTTCGGGCACGAGCCTTTATACAGCGATGTTTATATCGATATAGAAAGGTTTGCTTTTTTCGATAAGGCAGTGCTTGCGCTTTTGCAGGTAACAGGCTTCTGGCCCGATGTGATAAACCTTAACGATTGGCAAACGGGTATGATTCCCGTGCTTTTAAAAGCACACTATTCTCACGACGACAGATACAATCGTATAAAAACGGTGATGACAATTCACAATTTAAAGTATCAGGGAATATACGATAAAAAAACTATCAGCGACATACTTGACCTCGACGACGACTATTTCACTCCCGATAAGCTTGAATTCTATAAAGATGCAAGCTTTTTAAAAGGCGGACTTGTGTATTCAGATTATATCACAACGGTAAGCCCAACTTATTCGTGCGAAATAATGAACGAATATTTCGGGGAAAATTTAAATGGAATTTTAAATGCACGGCACGAAAGCGTGCGCGGAATTGTGAACGGAATAGATTACGATGTGTGGAATCCTCGCACAGATGAAAATATAGAAGAAAATTTTGATGCAAGAAATGTAGTGAGCAAAAAAAGAGATAATAAGCTTAAGCTTCAAAGAGAATTGGGACTTTTGGAAGATGAAAATAAATTTCTTATAGGAATGGTTACAAGGCTTACACATCAAAAAGGGCTCGAGCTTGTAGACCATATTATGGACGAAATGATGGCACAAGGCGAAGTGCAGCTTGTTATCCTTGGCTCGGGCGATGAAACCTACGAAAATATGCTTCGCCATTACGAGTGGAAATATAAAGGAAGCGTTTGCTCGGTGATAAAATTCGATAATTCCCTAAGCCACAGAATTTATGCTGCAAGCGATGCATTTTTAATGCCATCTCTTTTCGAGCCTTGCGGATTGAGCCAGATGATAGCAATGCACTATGGTGCTCTTCCAATAGTAAGGGAAACAGGCGGACTTAAAGACACTGTAGAAGCCTATAATGAATATGAAAACACAGGAACGGGCTTTAGCTTTGCAAATTACAATGCCCATGAAATGCTATATGTGATAAACTACGCAAAATCGGTGTGGAAGAATAATAAAAAGGCATGGCAAGCCATGATGAAGCGAGCAATGAAAGCCGATTTTTCGTGGGATAATTCGGCAAAGAGCTATATTGAAGTTTATAATTATCTTTTGGGAAGTGTGTAAATGAATAAAGATGAAATAAAGGTATCAATAAAAGAACACCTTATGCGTAACTACGGAAAAAATATTGAAGAAGCAACAAAAGAAAACATATATAACGCAGCGGCACTTTCCTTGCGCGATGCTATTATGGAAAAATGGGCGGAGTATAAACGCACCCAGAAAAAAGAAAAGAAAAAAGAGCTTTTTTATCTTTCGTTTGAATTTCTGATGGGAAAAGCTCTTAAGAATAACCTTTTAAATATAGGACTTTTAAATGAATATAAAGCGGCACTTCGCGAACTTGGTTTTTCAATTGATGAAATAGCAAGTGAGGAAAACGATGCGGGACTTGGAAACGGAGGACTTGGCAGGCTTGCCGCTTGCTTTATGGACTCCCTCACAACTCTTAACCTTCCTGCATTCGGGTGCTCTATACGATACGAATACGGACTTTTCCGCCAGAAAATTGTGGGCGGAGAGCAAGTGGAAACTCCTGATAACTGGCTGAGTGAGGGGCATGTGTGGGAAATAGCGAAGCGCGATGAAAAGGTTGTGGTGCGCTTTGGCGGAAACGTGGAAACCGTTATGACGGAAAGCGGAATGAAAGTGAACTATAATTCCACAACAAATGTGGTGGGTATTCCTTACGATATGCCGATACTGGGCTATGATTCAAAAATTGTAAACACTCTCAGGCTGTGGTCGGCAAGGGCAGAAAAAGAGCTTGATATGAATAAATTTTCACAGGGCGAATATTTAAAGGCTGTGGAAGATAAGGCGCTCAGCGAGGTTTTAAGCAAGGTGCTGTATCCTGAAGACAACCATCAGGAGGGAAAAGCACTTCGCCTTAAACAACAGTATTTTCTCTGCTCGTGCACTATGCAGTGGATAGTTAACCGCTTTAAGAAAATGCACGGCGATAATCTTAAAAATCTTCCCGAATATATCAGTATTCACATTAACGACACGCACCCTGCTCTTGCAATTCCCGAGCTTATGAGAATTCTTATGGACGAGGAAGGATTAGGATGGGATGAGGCTTTTAATGTTGTGGAAAAAGTGTTTGCCTATACAAACCACACGATTATGGCAGAAGCCCTTGAAAAATGGCATATAGATATGATTAAAAGCGTAATTCCCCGAATTTTTATGATTATAGAGGAATTGAACCGACGCCTTACCCAAAAGCTTATAGGGATTTACGGGGAAGATTGGGGAAAAATAAATTATATGGCAATAGTTACGCAGAATTATGTGAATATGGCAAATTTGTGCCTTTCATCCTGCCGAAAAATAAACGGCGTTTCCACGCTTCACACTGATATTTTAAAAAGCAGAGTGTTTGCCGATTACAATAATCTATGCCCTGAAAAATTTGTTTCAATAACAAACGGAATAACCTTCCGCAGATGGATGTGCCTTTCTAATCCCGAACTGAGCAAGCTTATCACAGAAAAAATAGGTGAAGGGTGGATAAAAAATTCAACAGAGCTTCTAAAACTTGAAGAGTTTTCGTGCGACAAGGAGTTCCTTGAAGAATTCAGAAAAATCAAGCTTAAGAAAAAAAGATTGCTCGCAGAGTATATAAAGGAGCACAACAATATAGAAATCGACCCCGAAAGCATTTTCGATGTTCAGGTAAAAAGGCTTCACGAATATAAAAGACAACTGTTAAAGGTATTGCATATTCTGTATCTTTATGATAAAATAAAAAACAGTTCCTATGATATGGAAAATTGCACCTTTATCTTCGGTGCAAAGGCTTCGCCCGGATATAAAAGAGCAAAGCTTATTATACGCCTTATTTGCGACGTGGCAAGATTAATCAATAATGATAAAAGCATAAACGGAAAAATCAAGGTTGTTTTCATAGAAAACTATGGCGTAAGCCTGGCTGAAAAAATTATTCCCGCTTCCGATATATCAGAGCAGATTTCAACTGCAGGTAAAGAAGCAAGCGGAACGGGAAATATGAAGTTTATGGCAAACGGAGCAGTAACGCTCGGCACACTCGACGGAGCAAATGTTGAGATGCACTCGCTTGTGGGAGATGATAATATTTATATCTTCGGAATGAATTCAGCTCAGGCTGAAAACGAAATAAGATATAATGAAAATCCTGCAGGGAAGATTTACGCTTCCGACAGCGAAATCAGAAAAATTATTGATATGCTTATCGATGGAACGATAAACCCCGAAAATCCAAAGCTTTACTACGATTTATACCATTCACTAATCTTTGGGGATAAAGCCGATGAATATATGGTGGTAAGGGATTTTAAAAGCTATGTTTCGGTGTTTAACCGCGCTATGGAAGATTTTCGCAATAAAGAAAAATGGGCAGAAAAAGCAGTGATTAATATTTCTAAAAGCGGATATTTTTCAAGCGACAGAACAATACAGGAGTATAATGAAATAATCTGGAATTTAAAAGACTATAATTAATTTTTGCAAAGTAGAATTTGCCGCGTTAAGTGCACAGCGAACGGGAAGTTGTCGCCGTGACGAAAAGATTTATTCTTGCGGTGGCAGATTCGCATTCCGTTGCTGTAAAAAAGTTAGTTTATATAACCGACCTTTCTGCAGCATGCAGAAAGGTCGGTTTACTTATGAAAAATCTTACAGTTAAAAAAACGGCAACACTGGGCATTTTAATTGCAATTACGGTGCTTCTTGCAATTTATATGACTTTCAGGGTGGGAAATCAGATTAAAATCCCGATGAAATTTATCACAATTTTTGTAACGGGTGCTTTGTATGGCCCCATAAGTGCGGGAATTGTGGCTGCAATATCCGATTTGCTGAATGCCTTTTTAGTGCCTGTTGGTCCGCCACTGCCACAAATCACAATAATAGAATTTATTGGCGGAGTGGTGTTTGGGTTGTTTTTCTACGGGGCAAAGAATAATAAATTTTATTATTTGAGGGCGTTTTTTTGCTCGCTGTGCCTGTTTTTAATCGGACTTTTTATAACCACAAATGTGCTTGTAGGGGTTGGCTATTTTGCCGATTTTAAAAGTGCTGTTATAATAAGAATCGGGGCGCTTTTATTAACTTTTGTGATTCATATGGCTGTTTTAAGCCTTGCTAAAAAAATTATATTTATGCTGAAAGATCTGATAAAATGAAAGAATTTAAAACATATGCAAACAGTTTCCAGGAAAAAAGTAAATTAGGGCTTGAAACGATAGGGATGCTTCTTGAGAAGCTTGGAAATCCTCACAAGGGCGGAAAATATATTCACGTTGCGGGAACAAACGGAAAAGGTTCTGTTTGTGCCTTTTTGCAAAATATTTTAAGCTCGGCAGGGTTTAAAACAGGCAAGTTTATTTCGCCCAATATGATAGAGGTTTACGAGCGCATTTCTATTGATGGTGAAAATATAAGTTCAAGTGATATGGACAGGCTTCTTTCTCTTGTGGGAGAAAAAGCAGAGGAAATGGAGCGCGAAACGGGCGTAATGCCCACGCAGTTTGAAATATGGACGGCGTGTGCCTTTATGTATTTTAAAGAGAAAAAATGCGACGTTGTTGTGCTTGAAACGGGGCTTGGCGGAAGGCTTGATGCCACAAACATTATAGATAGTCCCATATGCAGCGTTATAACAAGAGTGGATATGGACCACACAGAATACCTTGGCGATACCATTGAAAAAATTACTTTTGAAAAAGCAGGGATAATTAAAGAAAACTGCCCTGTTATCACGCTTTCTGACCAGGAGGCACTGAGCGTTATAGCCGAAAAAGCAAAAGATACCCACAGTGGGGTTTTTATGGCAGACGCGCCAACAAACATTACTTATAAAGATGGTAGTGAAAACTTTGACTATAAAGACCTTGAAAAGCTTGAAATAGACCTTTTGGGAAGGCATCAGGTGGAGAATGCAACGCTTGCGCTCGAGGTTTGCCATCTTCTTAAAATAGATGAAAAGTATATCCGCGAGGGACTTAAAAAAGCAAGGAATATAGGCAGATTTGAAAAAATAAGTGATGAGCCTTTGATTTACTTCGACGGTGCTCACAATGTATGCGGAATAAAAACGCTTGTTGATAGCGTGAAAAGATATTTGCCCGATAAGGAAATTTCAATAATTTTTGGTGCAATGCGCGATAAAGAAATTGATGAATCAATTTCTTTAATGAAAGAAGAGCTGAATATTAAATGCGTGTATACGGTGATGGTTAAGGATAATCCGCGTGCAGAAACGGCACAGAACTTAGCCGAAAAATTTTTGCACTGCGGCTTTAATGCAACCCCTTGTGAAAATATTGAGGAGGCAATAAAAAAAGCCACTTCAACGGGTGATGCAACATTAATCTGCGGTTCGCTGTATTTGTACAAGGATTTAAAAGAGAGATAGAAACACAGAAGCAGAGTTTTTAACCCGGCTTGACAAAAGACGAATATTGTTGAAATCAAACTCGGAGGGGTTGTAAAAAAGCAAAACAATCCCTCAGTCAGCTACGCTGACAGCTCCCTTTACACAAGGGAGCCTTTGAAAGGGTTATCATCTAGGTTATACAGTCTTTATATCGATGCGGATGTCCTTTAGGATACTCCGCAAAAGGGAAGGCTTTTATATGCAGAATGTAAAAGAGGATGTTCATTGAACATCCTCTTTGTTTAATAACGTTGATAATATTTGTGAATAAAGCTTCTGCGGGTCAGACTTAAAAGAGCCGCACATAGTTTGAGCCGTTTTTTCATCGCCAACAGAAAGGGAAACAGAAAAAAGCTCGTACGCTCCTTCAAAAATACCTAAAGAAACATTATATTCAATATCATTGAGTTTATTATATTCGCTTTTTATGCTGAGCGAATTTTTAAGCTCTTTTATTTTTAATTTTATGGTGTTTAAAAATCTTTCCCTCACTGTAAGGGGAATTCGCTTTTTAAAGTAGCTGAGTGTTTCGGCTCCTTTAGTTGTAAGACTATAATATGTTGTTTCCTTTTCGGTGTAGTAGGTAACAAGCTCTTTTTCACAAAGCTCTGAAAGTTGAGAGCTTATATCGAAGTAGTTTACCACAGGCTGAAGCATAATCACATCGAAAACATATGAAGAGGGAACGGGCATTTTAAACCCGTCGATTATAAATAATGTAATAAGCCTTACATCTGTTTCGTCGTTAAAGAAGTAATCCAACTTTTTTCCTCCAGAAATTAAAAGTTTGTTTCGTTGAATACATCGGGATCGTCATCGGGCGTTATAATATGACCATGCCTGTCAACAATAACATCGGGCTTAACAAACTGAGAAGCAAATGCCCTGTGTGCTATGAAATTCGCGATTACAATAGCCACAAAAACAACGATTGATTCGAAAGCTATGCCAAGAACGAATACCTTGAAAAATTCGCTTACGGATGAAAGCGGAATTCTTGATTTTGAATAGAACGTAAGATATACGATGAAAGGATAACCGTTTAAAAGCTTGTGCATAACCGACATAAATATGATATTTACAAAAGTTGATACAAACAAACGCGTTTCAATTGTTTTTATAAGCATATCTGTATAAAAGCTTCTGAATCGTGTTTCAAGCCAATAGGGGCGCAAACGGTAGAGTATCCAACCGTGGATAAATCCTGCCATACATGCACCTAAAACATTTCCTATGAAGAAGTTGGAGCCCATGGCAATCATTCTTACAATTGTGCAAAGTGTTACACTTATTGCGCACGTTACAGGACCAAAGAAATATCCTAAAAGTGCATTAACTATAATATCAAGGTTTGTTGTAACGTAATGCTCGATATTTGAACTGTAAAATGAAAAACCAACAGTTCCTGCAACCCCTAAAAGGATATATGTTGCAATAAGCAAAATAATAACAATAATTGTTACAGGCTTTAAAAGATGAGAAGCCGAGCTTTGGAGCATTTCTCTGCACGAAAATTTGTATGCAGCAAAACGGTCTTTAAATGAAACGTATGTATCTGTTTCGATATCTTCTTCGTTAAAAGAGTGGTTATTCATAATGAAGCCTCCTTTTGCCATATAGTTATATTATACTGTATACTTTATTTTTTTTCAATATGTTTTTTGCAAATTTCTGCAACGGCACAATTATCACATTTTGGATTACGTGCAGTGCATAAAGTGCGGCCGTGCATAACAAGTTTGTGGCAGAAATCACTGTGGTTTTCGCGTGGAATAAGCTTTTCGGTATCGCGCTCTACCTTATAGGGATCGGTTTCCTTTGTGAGTCCAACTCTGTATAAAAGTCGTTTGGCGTGTGTGTCGATAACCATTCCGCCAAGACCGAAAACATCGCCTAAAACAAGGTTTGCTGTTTTCCTGCCAACACCGTCAAGAGTAAGTAAATCATTCATATTAGCAGGAACTTCGCCACCATAAACTTCAATGAGGCGTTTTGAACACGCAATAATATTTTTGGCTTTATTATGATAAAAGCCTGTGGGACGGATATCCTCTTCAAGTTCAGATAATTCGGCGTTTGCAAACGAGCAGACATCTGGATATTTTTTAAACAAATCTTTTGTTACTATGTTAACCCTTTTATCGGTGCACTGTGCTGCAAGCTGTGTTGCGATCAACAATTGAAACGGAGTTTCATAGTCAAGCGTGCAGGGGGCATCGGGATATAAAACGGAAAGAATTTCATAAAATTTCAGTGCTAAATCTTTTTTTCTCATAAAATCACCTTCTTATTTAATTTTAACATAAAACACTTGTTTTTGAAAGAAAAAGTTTATATAATATATGTATTACATAAATTTGCTAAGAAGGTGATTTTATGAATGCTCCTCTTGCAGACAGAATGCGCCCGCGCGAGCTTTGTGAGGTTGTGGGACAAAAGCATATACTTGGCGAGGGAAAGGTGCTTTATAATATTATAAATTCGGGAAACATTCCCAATATGATTTTTTACGGACCATCGGGAACGGGGAAAACAACTGTTGCAAATATTGCAGCAAAAAGAGCGAATAAACCCCTTTATAAGCTTAATGCAACAAACGCCTCCGTTTCAGATATAAAATCAATGCTTCAGGAAGCGGAATCAATGCTTGGAGCCGATGGCGTGATACTGTACCTCGACGAGATTCAGAATTTTAATAAGAAGCAACAGCAATCTCTTCTTGAATGCATAGAAAACGGAAGAGTTACTCTTATTGCATCCACCACGGAAAATCCGTATTTTTATATATACAATGCAATTCTTTCCCGTTCGACTGTGTTTGAATTTCATGGTGTGGAAGAAAGTGATATAGAAAAGGCGCTTGTGCGCGCTGTAGGTGAATTGAGCGAAAGCTACAAGCTTGAAATTGATGATGATGCGCTAAAGCATCTTGCTCAATCTTCCTCTGGAGATGTGAGAAAGGCGCTTAACTCATTAGAGGTAAGTATACTTGCTACTGCCCCTAATGAAGAACAGGTTGTAAAAATTACTCTTGAAACGGCGGAATCAGTTACTATGAAAAAGGCTTTTCGCCACGACAGAGATGGCGACAGCCACTATGATGTTTTGAGTGCGTTTCAAAAATCTGTTCGCGGAAGCGACCCCGATGCGGCACTTCATTATTTATCGCGGCTTATAGAAGCGGGCGATATTCAAAGTATATCGAGAAGAATACTTGTTATGGCGGCAGAGGATGTGGGCTTAGCATATCCCAATGCAATTGTTATTACAAAGGCGTGTGTTGATGCGGCGCTTCAGCTTGGGTTTCCCGAAGCAAGAATTCCGCTTGCAGAAGCTGTGATAATGCTTGCAACAGCACCAAAGTCAAATAGTGTTATCTGTGCGGTGGATAGTGCACTTTCTGATATAAGAAACGGTAAAATGGGTGATATTCCGCCGCATCTTAAGGATGCACACTACAGTGGGGCAAGTAAGCTCGGCCATGGCATCAGCTATAAATATCCTCACAGTTACCCGAATAATTACGTAAAACAGCAGTATCTTCCCGATACTCTTAAAAACAGTAAATACTATATTCCATCAAACAATAAATTGGAAAAGCAGACAGAAAAATACTGGAATGAAGTAAAAAAAGAACTGTAAAAACTTTGTTTTTACAGTTCAGACCGTCGAAAAAGTCGGTCAACCACAAGCAAAATTATATTTTTATAAATTTGTAGGGTTCGGCGTCCTCGACGAACCGTTAACAATATAATTTTTATCAAAAAAATTAAAAGTTAAGAAAGTCCCTGAAAACGTGGTTTTCAGGGACTTTTGCTTGCTTCTGTCCAATACAATCTCTACCGTACCATCGTACGCCGACGAGCTTGTATTGAACAGATTTACCTTCCTTTTTCCCAGTCTGCCAGCGTGTCGATAGGTTTATCGACACGCTGAACTGTAAAAACTTTGTTTTTACAGTTCTTTTTTTACTGTTTTTATAGCTTTTTCATAGCCTTCGTCGTACATTTCTTTTATAATTTTGCTGTTGCGCTCTGTTCTTTTCCAACTATCGGTGTTATCGGGGGCAATTACGATTGCTTTTCCTTCTTTTTCAAGCTCAAAAAGACGCTCGCGCAGAATATTGTATTTTTCGGCTCTTTCTTTAAGTGCTTTTGAAAAACCTTGATGTTTTCTGTAGAGGAAACGGCAGAGATTCACAGTTGGATCAGCCCGTTTTTCAAAAATGCGGGGCCTTGTGAGAATAACAATAATTTTATCACATCCGTCCTGCAGCGCCTTTTCAAATGGAATAGGATTTGAAATTCCGCCGTCAAAATACGTTTTGCCGTTATATTCTACAGGTGGAAACATAAGGGGAAGAGCGCAGCTTGCCGTAATGGCAGTCCAGCTTTTATCGGTGCCGTCTATTTTTAAATATTCGCATTCTCCCGTATCAAGACTTGTTACCCCTGCATAAATTTCGCCATCGTATTTATTTAAAGCATCATAGTCGAAAGGAGCATAAATATTGGGAAGCTGATTAAATATAAAATCTTTGTTGTAGTAGCTTTTATTTTCTTTTGAAAGAAAATGTCGGCATCCCATATACCGTTTATCATTAAGATAAGTTAGCCCTATTCCGATGCTTCTTCCACGCTGGTTTGAGGCATAGGAAATGGCATTTGCAATTCCTGCCGACACCCCAATAATGTAATCTGCCTTAATGCCCAAATCAATAAGAGCGTCCATAACGCCAACAGAAAAGTAGGCTCTGTTGGCGCCTCCCTCAAGAACAAGGCCAAGCTTCATAAATAAATCTCCTTCTTAATTCATAACCTTAAGATAATAGGTCTCTTCTGCTACAAGCTTGTAGTTTGAATCATAAGCTTTTGCCGTAAGGGGCACTGTAGTTCCTCTGTAGTATGTAAAATCGATGTTGACTGAAAACGGAATTCCGTATGATGTTGCGACATCGGTGCCGTATATACTATAGATTACATAGCTGATATCGTTTGCAGGTGTTTTTACATAAGAACAGATTTCAGTGGGCTGAGGTTCAACCCTTACATTTGTTCCAAGCTCGTAGTATTGATGAAGATATGCATACTCATCGGGACTTGAAAGGAACTGGTCAGGAGCGATGCCGTTTTTATAAGCATTAAGATATGTGTTATTTTTCGTAAGCGAAAATCTGTAGTTGCTTACATCGTTGGCATATAAAAATACTGCTTTAACAGAAGGGTATTTGATTGGAAGATATGTGTAGTAATCGTATATTTGTCTGGATGCAAAATCTGTTATATCGGCATATGTTTTAAAGTCCATATAAGATGCTGCACCTTCTGAAATTATTATTGGCTTTTTATATCCATATAAACTGTGAATAGTATCAAGCTGAGCACTCCAGCGATTGCGGTCGATGTTCTGGCCAAGGGGGTCGGTTTCAGGCTGATGGTTCATATATGATGAAATACCAACGTAATCCACATATTCATCACCGGGATAATATTTTTCAATATTATTTGACGGATAGAAATTAGGAGACCACACAACTGCTACCGACGGAGCATACTGATGGAATATATTTGCCACAATTCTGAACTTTTCAATATAGAGATTATAATCTTCAGTATACCACGGACAGGAAGTATCATTCATTTCACTTGCAAATCTTAAGAAAAATTTACATCCACTGTTTTCCATATCCTGTGCAAGCTGAATATATTCGGATGAGTTTGGTGTAATTGTATAGAGACTTGCAGGCTCGAGAGCAATTTGTATGATTTTATTTTTTTGTTTGGCTTTTTCAATATGACTTTGATAATTAGACAGGGGAGTGGTGCTTGGAAGGTATAAAAGGTAACCTGCCATATCTTTTCCAACTAATTGAGGAAATGTATCCATATAAAACATATTTGGATTATATGGATTATGGATGTTTGAGTCGCCCTCGGCATATGCACCGATGTAGATTCCGTTTGCAGGTTCATACATTTCTCCGAAATCCTTTCTCGGTTTAAGCTCGGGATTTAATGTTTTTGCATACATCTGCACATATGAATTTATAAGTGATGATCTGCGGTTTGCATCGATTGTTTCTTCGTTTTTACCAAGCTTTTCCCAAATAGAAGCTTCATATTTGAAGCAGGCAGCAGCATGTTCGTTCTGCCCGAGAGATGCATAGCATTCGCCAAGATGCTTAAAAAGCATAGCGTTGCTCGCCTGAGCTGTGTAAGCTGAGTTTTCCTCGATGAAATCAGGGGCAAGTTTGGTGAATGCAGCAATAGCACCGCTATAGTTTCCCGAAGATTTAAGGTTTAAAGCTTCACTCCAGCGTTTCCAAACATTGGAAACGTGAGAGCCACTGTTAAGTATTGAATACACAAGATTTCCCGCGGGACCGCTTGTTACAACAACGTTTCCGTTCCATTCAACCTGTGCGCCTAAAGCTTCAAGCACAATTCTTATAGGGAGATATGTACGTCCGTTTCTGATCTGGGCAGGAGCATCATTTTCTATTTTTGTTCCGTTTCTGTAGATAGCGGCTTCGTTTATCTTGCATGTAACTGTTGTAACGCCTTTGGAAACAACAGCAGTTTGCTGAGCGCCGTCCCATTTAACCTCGGCACCAAAAGCTTCCATAGTAGCACGTAACGGAACGAGTGTTCTTCCGTTTTCTACAAACGGATAACCTGTAGAATCATTGAATGGCACAGCTACACTGTCAATATAGACTTGTGTAGAGGCAGATGCTGCCGTAGCAAATAAAAGTGTGAAGACAAGTGCAAAAATAAATTTTTTCATAATAATTCCTCCTTGGGTAAAAATGGATTTTCAAAAATTCTTTTCAGTGCTATAAAAAATCCTTCTCCGCCAGTGTGAAGCGGTTTGGTATAGATTGAAAAGCAACCTGCAAGATTTGCGCCGAGAACATCAGTGAATAGCTGGTCTCCTGCTGCGCCGATTTCACTAAGAGCAAGTTTCATACTCTCAGATGCTTCAATATATCCTTTTCTGCGTGGCTTAAGTGCATTTGCCACAAAGAATTCAACACCTATTTTTTCGGTAAAACTTTTAACGCGGTCGTAAGTGTTGTTTGAAACAACGCAAAGCTTAATGCCCGCATTTTCAAGCTCTCTTAAATGATTTGTTGTTTTTTCATCGGGAAGAGGTACGTTGTGCCCGATAAGGGTGTTGTCGATATCCAGGATAAGCCCTGAAATGCCATTCTCCTTAAGAAATTCGGGCGATATTTCAGTTATGTTTTTAAAATATGCTCTTGCTTTTAAGAGTTTCATTTCTGAACCTCCTTCTGAAATTTGCGCCAATAGAATAAGTATTGTTGGGCAAATCCGCTGTATTCACGGAAAAGCTCTTCTCCCGCAGTTTTGGCATCGGGTGAATCAAAGCTTTCAAGCATCACTCTTTTAATCCACACGTCAGAAGGGAAAAGGTCGTACTTTCCAAGGGAGAATAAAAGCACACAATCGCATACTTTATCACCCACGCCTTTAACCTCCATAAGCTTTTCACGTGCAGTTAAAGTGTCGCTATTTAAAAGAAAATCAGCATCTAACTCTCCCGATTTCATTCTTTTTACTGCATCCACTATGTATGGCGCTCTGTAGCCAACGCCAAGTTTTCGGTATTCTTCCTCGCTGATGTGCGATAGGCTGTCAATATCGGGGAAAGAGTAGAACGTTTTGCCCTCGAAATCTATTTTTTCTCCGTAAAATTCGCAAAGCTTACCAACACAACTTTTAATTTTAGGAATAGAGCTTCTTTGTGAAATTATAAAAGAAACAAGTGCTTCGTGAAATTCCTGCCTTAAAAGGTGTATGCCGCCACCAAAGGAAATTGCCTCTTTCATAATTGGGTTTATTTCAATTTGTTTTTTGATTTTGCCGTAATCTCTTTTTGCATCGAGGTAATTTTCCCAGAACGAGGAATATTCCTCCTCTGTGGAGCTTATTTCGATATTTCCGTTTTGTTCTTTTATTCTTACGGCTTTTCCGCCCGCAACACCAACGTAGCTTTCGCCCTCTTCTTTTTCCCACCTGAAGCATTGTCCGCAATCGAAGGTGTGGGAGGGCACAAAATCTTTAATTGATATTTTCATTCTTATTTTTCCTCCCTGTTCGTATAGGCGTGTTAATTGCATAAATTACTTCTTTAATAAAGTTGTCGCTGCCTGAGTTTGTAGCTCTCTCCAAAGCAATTCCCACTGCACGTTTAAGCCAGTTTGAAACATTTGGCATATTCATTTCTTTTTCTATGGCATAGGAATAGGAAAGCAAAATTCCTGCAAGATAACTGTTGTTCATTTCGTCAAAGGGAAGTAGCTCTCTCAAATAAATGTTTTTATACTTGCCTTTCAAAGAAACGTATCCATCGCGTTGCATAACAGATGAAGAGAGGTGTGTGGCAATAATATTTTCGGAAAAAGCATCTGTTATAATAACATCGCAAAACGGTGTGTGGCTCATATGCTGCCATATAAATTCCTGCACGGTTAGGTATTCAACATGTATGCCTTTTAAATTGTCACACGCTTCAAGCTCATCCATAATAAGTGCACCACCTTTTTCAAAACTTTCGGTGCATACAGTTATATGGGAGTTTCTGCTCTTGGCTCTTTCTGTGGCAGAATTTACGGAAGCTCTTACATTCTCTTTTGAAATAAACGATTTTATACAAAGGCCGTCTTCTTTAAGGAAAGTTTCGGTTGCATTAGGAGCAATAATACATTTGCCTCCAATGTGATGCTCGTGAAAATTGACACAAAAATACTCGTTTTCATAAAATGAAAGATTTTTGTGAGAGAGATGACTTTCAATTAATATTATAGCATCGCTGTTGTCCATTTTTCTGAGCACAGTTGTTTTTGCATTTTCATCATTTGGCCTGATAGAATAAGTCTTTACCTGATAGAAATCCACACTTTTGCGAAACTTTCGCATAAGCTCTTTTAAAATTCTTTCACATGCGGATAAAATTCTTTCAGAATGAGAATCGGTTATAATTGTAAGAAAACAGTTATTCACACTTAATCTCTCCGTTTATAGCTGTTACTTCTATGTCTTTTTTTCCTTTTCCCGATATTATTATATCAGAGAGTGTATCTTTGATTTCTTTATCTATAATTCTTCTTAAAGGTCGTGCGCCAAGATGCTCAAGCGCTGCCTTTTTCACAATAAGTTCTTTTGCTTCGGCAGAAACCGTAAGCTTCATTTCTTTTTCGCTAAGCATCTGTGTGAGTTCTGAAAGCATAATATCAAGGACTGCAAGAAGCTCATCGTTATTCAGATTGTCAAAAACTGCAATTTCATCCACTCTGTTTAAAAATTCAGGCCTGAAAATTGTTTTAAGAGCGCTTATGACCTTTTCTTTATTCTGCTTTGAAATGCTCTCGGAAAAACCTATTCCGCTTCCTTTCCAGTCGCTTCCGGCGTTACTTGTCATAACTATAACGGTGTTTTCAAAGCTTACTGTTTTTCCATGGCTATCGGTTATTCTGCCATCATCTAAAATTTGAAGAAGAATATTTAAAACATCGCTATGTGCTTTTTCAATTTCATCGAACAAAACAACCGAGTATGGTTTGCGGCGGACCTTTTCCGTAAGCTGACCTGCATCGTCGTATCCCACATATCCCGGAGGAGAGCCGATAAGCTTTGCCACAGAGTGCTTTTCCATATATTCCGACATATCAACACGGATAAGAGCATCTTCTGTATCAAAAAGCTCGATTGCAAGCTGTTTTACAAGCTCTGTTTTACCAACGCCTGTGGGCCCAACAAATATAAAACTTGCGGGGCGCAGTTTTTTTGAAAGTGCTGCACGGCTTCTGCGGATTGCGCGGCTTACTGCACTTACTGCATCGTTTTGCCCTATAATTCTTTCGTGAAGGCGTGATTCAAGATTTAAAAGCCTCTCGGTTTCTTCCTGTGTGATTTTGCTTACGGGAATTTTCGTCCATTCCTCTATAACGTAGGCAATATCATCTGTTGTTAAATATACATCAGATAATTGCAAACGTAGATTTTCAATGTTTTGCGCCATTGAAGATTCCTTTGTTTTAAGCTCGGCAATACGCGCGAATTCCTCTTCCGTCTGTGCTGCCGAAGAATTTTCCGTAATTTCAGCAATTTCTGCCTGGAGTTTGCCGATTTCCCGTTCTTCTTTTGCAATTTGTGCTAAAATCAGATTTTTAAGATTGGCACGGCTTCCCGCCTCGTCAATTAAATCGATTGCTTTGTCGGGGAGAAATCTGTCGGTTATATATCTTTTTGAAAGAATAACCGCCGAGCGGATAACATCGTGAGGTATTTTTACTTTGTGATAATCCTCGTAATATCCCTTGATGCCGCTGAGAACTTCAATTGTTTCTTCAACTCCCGGTTCTTCAACAATAATCGTCTGAAATCTTCTTTCAAGAGCCGAATCCTTTTCGATGTGTTTTCTGTATTCATTAAGCGTGGTTGCACCAATAACCTGTATGTCTCCGCGTGCAAGCGAGGGTTTAAGAATGTTTGCCGCACTCATAGCTCCCTCGGCATCACCCGCACCAACAATATTATGAAGCTCATCTATTACAAGAATAACATTTCCAAGCTTTTTTGTTTCTTCCACAATTCCCTTGAGACGTGCTTCAAACTGGCCGCGGTATTGTGTGCCTGCAACTATTGAAGTGAAGTCTAAAAGATAAACTTCCTTTGAAAGAAGCTTTTCAGGAACTCTGCCCGAAACAATTCTTTCTGCAAAACCCTCGGCAATAGCAGTTTTACCAACGCCGGGTTCGCCTAAAAGAACGGGGTTGTTTTTAGTTCTTCTGTTTAAAATCTGCACAAGACGTTCGATTTCGCGGTCGCGCCCTACAACCATATCAACCTCGCCCGCACGTGCTTTCTGGGTGAGATTTGTGCCATAGGTATCGAGCAGCTTTTTCTTCTTTTCCTGTGTTTTTTTATCTTTAGGCTGCTTTGCACTTTGGTCTTTTTCGGGAGCATCTTCGTTTTTCATTGGAAAGTTTCCGAAGATATTTGAAAGAAAGCTTCCGAAACCGCCACCGTCTTCCTCTGTGCCATCGCCTATAAACTCCATCATCTGCGATTCAAGGTTTTCCATATCTCCAAGGTCTAATCCGCCTGCCATCTGCTGCATGGTATTTATGCCAAGTTCACGGGCACAGGGCATACAGAGACCCTCGTTAATGCTTTTTCCATTTTCAAGCCGCGTTACAAATATAACTGCAACGTTTTTATTGCATCTTGAACATAACATATAATCAATCCTTTCAACTAAGCTTTTATTATAGCACATTTTCTTTGTAAAATCAAATAAAAAAAGCAAGAAAAGTAAATAGGCTTGAAATATAAATACTATAAAATTGAAATAGTGTGTCTAAATTGTTAAAAACACAAAATACAGTGGTTTTTAATAAAAAATTTGTATTTTTTTGTTGCTTTAACGAAAAAAGTGTGTTATTATTAAAACATATAGGAAGGAGGAGATAGAGAATGAAAAAAAGTTTTCTGTCTGTTGTTATCGCAATAAGTCTTATCGTTACTTGCTTTGTGCCTTCTGTGGGTGCAGCAAACAAATTTACTGATGTGGATTCCCAAACTCTTAAATGGGCTGCAACTGAAATTAATGAAATGGCTGAGCTTGGATTTATTAAAGGCTATAGCGATGGTACATTTAAACCAAACAAGAGTATAAACAAAATGGAAGCTATGCTTCTTTTTGCCCGCGTAGCAGGTTTTTCAAATATTGCATACGAAAAAATAGTTGAGCAGGCATATGAACAGTATATGTATTTGCTCGATGAAATTAAATTAGGATCGTTCGAAGGTTCGAAAAAGGAGATTGCATTCCTTATAAACCGCGGAATCATTTCTGAAGATGAAGTGGTAGAGTACCTGGGCGACGGAGCTTATAAAGACGAATTCCCTCGTAAGGACGCAGCAGTTTTCCTTACAAAGCTTTCAGGAGAAACAGCTAAAAAGGGAACATACACATTTGATTTCGTTGATGAAGACGAAATTGAAGATAGCGTAAAGGGTTACATTGCATATGTTGTGGAATCAGGCCTTATGGCAGGCGTACAGAATAATGACGGAACAGTTTCATTTGAAGCTGAAAATCCAATGACACGTGCACAGGTATCTGTAATTCTTTACAGAGTTTTAGATAAGGTTCAGATCAGCGCTGAAGCAGGTGCTGTTGAAAGAATTGATTTGGACGGAAGCGTTGTTGATTTCATTAATGGCGACAACGAGGTTAAAAACTATATAGTTCCTGAAGAAGCTAAAATTACTATTAACGGAGAAGAAGCAGAACTTGAAGATGTGCTTAATGAAAGCCACGTTGTATTTACAAGAAATGGGAAAGAAATAAAAACAGTTGATTTTATAAGCCCTAAATCCAACGTTACAGTTAAAGGTACTGTTGATGAAATAAAGATTCAGGAAAAATATACAAGAGTTTCAGTAAAACTCGATGAAACAGAGGAAATCAAAAAGTACTATATCACAGAAAATGTTGAGGTTACATCAAACGGAGTTAAAGATAAAATCTCGGCAGTGAAGAAAGATGATTATGTTGTTATCAAGCTTTTAGGAACAACAATTGTTTCTATCGACCGTCAGGAAACAAAAGCAACCGTACAGGGCACATTAGAAGCTGTTAGTATTACAGACCCTGTTGAAATTACAGTTCTTACCCTTGATGAAACAACAGATGAAGAAATAAGCGCAGTTTATTCTGTAGCAGATAATGCAGTAATCCGCCGCGACGGTGAAAAAGCTCTTCTCAGCAATATCAGCGTAGGCGATAAGGTTGTTTTGGCTCTTTCACGTGGTGTTGTAACAAAGCTTACAGCTACAAGCACCAAGGGCAGTGCAACAGGTACAATCACATCAATTTTGATTGCTCCTCAGTCAAAGGTTGTGATGGTCGTTAACTCTGTTGAAAAAGAGTATCCTATAGCAATGGATGCAACATACACAGTAGCAGGTAAAGAAGGCACAATATACGATCTTAGATTAGGTAACGTTATATCTGTTACTCTTTCAGGTTCAACAATTACAAAGATTGAACAGGCAACAGAAACAACATCTTCAACAAAAACTGGTATTGTTGAATCTATAAGTTCTTCTTACGGATATGTGCAGATAATCAGCACAGGTGCAACAGGCAGTGTTACAGAACAGATTTTTGCTTCAAAGGCAGGTTCAAGTCTCAATGTTAAGGTTATTAACGGAGAAACAGGCGCTCAAATGAACTTTAAGGATATCAAGAAAAACGATACTATTATCGCAGTTGGTGCATATTCTAACGGAGCATTTGTTGCAAAAACAATTATTGTAACACCTAACTGATAAAATAAAATAGTGTAAAAACGCCTATACTCAAACGAGTATAGGCGTTTTTGTGTCAATTAAACAATTTGAATAATTAATGTGCAACGAATTATTTTTAATGATATACGTTAAAAACACATTGACAAACATTAAGAAATATGTTATTCTTATGCCAGAAAAATACTTGGGAGGTATGAGTAATGAAAGGTGTTAATAAAATTGGTATGATTATAACAAAAATTTTAGAGGTGTTTCATTGGGTAGGTGCAGCTCTGATGTTGGGTGCCACCATTTGCTCTGTTGCAGCACAGGACTTCGTAAAATACTTCGTCAGCTTTGATGCAAAGGAATGTTGCGGTGCAAACCTTACAGTTTACGGCTTTGAAGTTAATGCTCCGGTCGTGAAAGGAAGTGTAGAAACGACTTCTTTCTTTATCTTTGGAATAGGCGCTGTTATCATCCTTGCGGTGATGGCAATGGTATTCCGTAATTTGTATCTTATTTTCAAAAATTCTGAAAACGCTACTCCTTTCCAAAAGGACAATGTACGCTTGGTAAGAGAAATAGGTATATTTGCTATTGCTGTTCCTGTAATTGGATTTATTATGAGCGTGATTGTTCGTATGGTAATTGGTGTGGAAAGAGCCGAAATCAGCATTGATATGAGTGGCATCCTTATGGGTATCATCATTCTCTGTCTGACTCAGTTCTTTGCTCACGGTGTGGCACTTGAAAAAGATGTAGACGGATTGTTATAAGGAGGATGGTATGGGTAAGATTATTCTTCGATTGGATAGGATGATGGTTGAAAGAAAAATTTCATTAAATGAACTTGCCGAGCGTGTAGGAATTTCAAATGTTAACCTTTCCAAAATAAAAAATAATAAAGTAACGGCTATTCGTTTTTCCACCCTTGCATCAATATGCGAAGTTCTTGATTGCAATGCAGGAGATATTCTGGAATATCAAAAAGAATAGCAGATGATAAAAGCCTATACTCGTTTGAGTATAGGCTTTTTGCTTAGGTCCCGAACAACAAAAAAATCCGCATCCAAAAGGGTATGAACTTTTTTATGGTGCGAGAGACGGGACATCGTCAGAATGCCCATAGGCTGAGCATCGGTGTGCTGGCGCAAACCTCTGCACGCAAAGTGCATTCTTCCTCTCCGAAAAGATTTCGCTTCGCTGCTATCTTTTCGGGTAAGTGGGTTCAAGTCCCGAATAACAAAAAAAATCCGCATCCAAAAGGATACGAATTTTTTTATGGTGCGAGAGACGGGACATCGTCAGAATGCCCATAGGCTAAGCATCGGTGTGCTGGCGCAAACCTCTGCACGCAAAGTGCATTCTTCCTCTCCGAAAAGATTTCGCTTCGCTGCTATCTTTTCGGGCAAGTGGGGGTTCAAGTCCCGAATAACAAAAAAAGTCCATACCCAAAAGGGTATGAACTTTTTTATGGTGCGAGAGACGGGACTTGAACCCGTATGGTCTCCCACACGCACCTTAAACGTGCGCGTCTGCCGATTCCGCCACTCTCGCATGTCTTTCGCATTTGCGACAAGAGTTATTATAACAGAACGTTTCTCCCTTGTCAACAACTTTTTTTAAAAAATTTCAAAAAAATATAAATTCTTATAATGGGCGTATTGACAAGGTAAAATATTTTTGATATCATAGGCTTTGTGATAAAAGAAAATAACCCAAAAGCTGTGAAGGCGTGTAAGTAGAAGCAGGCGTAAGGTTAAGAGAGAAAGGGTCGTAGGCTGAAAGCCCTTTCCTGTAAACCTGTTTTGAATTTCAGCGTTGGAGCTTTCTGTGAAAAGGTTTCGTTAAGCAGAACGTGATGCTGCGTTAAAGCATAAAAGTGCAAAGTGCAAACTTTGAATTAGGGTGGTACCGCGAATTATTCGTCCCTTTATGGGGGCGATTTTTTTATAGGAGGATTATTATGAGTAAAGCTGAAGAAATAAAAAAGCTGTTTGAAGAAAAAATAAATTCCATTACAGCTTCAGAAGCAGTTGAAGAGCTTCGAATTGAATTTCTTGGTAAAAAAGGCTTGGTTTCAGGTCTTATGAGCGAGCTTAAAAACGTGCCTAACGAAGAAAAAAAGGAATTCGGCAGACTTGTAAACGTTTTAAAGCAGGAAATTGAAAGCGCAATAGCGCAGAAAAAAGAAGAGCTTATTAAAAAGGAAGAAGAGGCAATTATAAACAGTGCTGAACAATATGATGAGTCGCTTCCGTATGAAATAAATATGGGATCATATCATCCCATCACACTTGTCCAGCGCGACCTTGAAAGAATTTTTGCAAGTATGGGATTTGCAATCGAGGACTATAGCGAGATTGTTGACGATTATCATTGCTTTGAGGCACTTAATATCCCTAAGCACCATCCGGCACGTGATATGCAGGACACTTACTATTTAAGCACTGAAAATCAGCTGCTTAAAACACATACATCGGCAGCACAGAATGCCATTATGAAAAAATACGGTGCACCTCTTCGTGCAGTGTTCCCCGGAAGATGCTTCCGTAACGAATCAACCGATGCGTGCCACGAAAACACATTTTTCCAGATGGAAGGAATAATGATAGATAAGGATATTTCGATTTCAAACCTTATCTACTTTATGAAAACTATGCTTTCGGAAGTTTTCCAGAAAGATATTAATGTTCGTCTTCGTCCGGGATTTTTCCCGTTTGTGGAGCCTGGGTTCGAACTTGATATAGAGTGCCTTATCTGCGGTGGCGAGGGCTGTCCGTCTTGTAAAAACTCGGGTTGGCTTGAGCTTTGCCCCTGTGGTATGATTCATCCGAATGTGCTTAAGCACGGTGGAATCGACCCTGAGGAATATACAGGTTTTGCATTCGGTCTTGGTCTTACAAGACTTGCAATGATGAAATACGGAATAAAAGATATAAGAGTGTTCAACAGCGGAAGCCTTAAGGCTTTATCGCAGTTTAAAAACGAGTAAGGGGGAGAGAAAATGCTTGTATCAATGAATTGGATAAAAGAATATGTTGACCTTACAGGACTCGACCTTGAGAAGCTCATTATGCAGTTTACTCTTTCCACTGCTGAGGTTGAAGATATTTATTTTAAAGGAAACGATGTTAAGGATGTTGTTGTTGGCGAGATTGTTTCGTTTGAAAACCATCCCGAATCTAAAAAGCTTCATATATTAAAGGTAGACGGAGGCGACAGACTTTACGATTGCGTGTGCGGTGCGCCCAATGCGTGCCTTGGCGCAAAGGTTGCCTTTGTTAAAGCAGGCGGCAGAGTGCCCGGCGGCGAGATTACAAAATGTAAGGTAGCTGGCTACACATCAGAGGGTATGTGCTGCAGCGAAGCAGAACTTGGCATAAGCGATGAAAACAGCGGAATTATGATACTCGATGCTTCGCTTAAAAACGGAACAGATTTAAAGGAAATATTTGATATCGACGACGTTGTTTTCGAGGTTGATAATAAATCACTTACAAACCGCCCAGACCTTTGGGGACACTATGGTATAGCACGTGAATTTTCAGCACTTACCAAAAGACCTCTCAAGCCTTTATCCCTTGGCGAAATTGATTATAAGGGCGACAGAAAAATTGATGTTGAGATTAAGCGCACAGACCTTGTATACCGTTATTCCTGCCTTGAAATCTCTTCAATCAGGGAAAATGTAAGCCCGATGAATATGCGTATCCGTCTTTACTACTGCGGAATGCGCGGAATCAATCTTCTTGCTGACCTTACAAACTACATTATGCTTGAACTTGGTCAGCCGATGCACGCTTTTGATGCAACAAAGATTGAAAACATCAAAGTCGGCACACCCGAAAGCGAGCTTACATTTAAAACTCTTGACGACATTGAAAGAAAAATAGATAAAGATACTCTTCTTATTTATAATAATGACGAGCCTGTTGCGATTGCAGGTATTATGGGTGGTCTTGATTCGGAAATTGTTGACGGCACAAACAGTGTTGTGCTTGAATCGGCAAACTTCGATGGCGTAAGCGTAAGAAAATCTTCTTCAAAGCTTGGTCTTCGTACCGATGCAAGTATGCGTTACGAAAAAATACTCGACCCCGAAATTACTGTTGTTGCAATAAAGAGATTTGTTAAGCTTCTTACAGAAATCGATGAAAATGCAAAGATTTCATCACTTTTAAGCGACGAGTATACAAATCAATATGACGAAATCAAGCTTTCGTTCAATAAATCCTATGTCGACAGATACACAGGAATTGAAATTTCAAACGAAACAATTCTTGAAACATTAGAAAGCCTTGGTTTTGGTGTGGAGCTTGAAAACGATGAGTTTAAAGTAACCGTTCCAAGCTGGAGAGCAACTAAAGACGTTACAATAAAGGCTGATATTATCGAAGAAATCACACGTATTTACGGCTATGATAATTTCGAGATAACAACAACGAAGAGCCCTCTTTATCCTGTGAGAGATTCTAACTTAAAGAGCGACAAAGAAAGAATTTTTGATATGCTTGTTCAGCGCTACAGATTAAACGAAGTTCATTCATATATCTGGTGCGACGGTATAAAGTATAAAAAGCTTGGTATCGATATTGAAAAGAATGTTACCATCTTGAATATTCCCACACCTGAAAACGGAACACTCAGAAATTCAATGATTCCTTCGCTTCTCACATTTGCTTATGAAAACAGGCAGTTTGCTCCTTCGTTTGGTATATTTGAAGCGGGAAGAGTGGTTGACGGAGTTAAGGAAGATGGCACCTGTAATGAAAAACGCCATCTTGGAATAGTTCTTTTCGACAAAACACTTTCAGAAAAAGACCTTTATTTCAAAGCAGTTGAGATTGTTAAGTATATAGCCGACGAATTAAGACACACAAGCGTTGCATTCACCCGCATAGCTCCAAAGCATAACTGGCAGCATCCGAAGAACACATCGCATATAAGCATTGATAACAAAGTTATAGGCGAGATAGCAACTCTTCATCCATCAAATCTTTCAAAGATTGATAAGCATGCATCTGTTGTTGCTGTTGAAATTGATCTCGATGCTTTTGCAGAAACTGAAAAGAAAGCTCTCGAATTTAAAGAGCCTTCAAAATTCCCCGGAGTAAGCTACGATTTATCGCTTGTTCCCAACGGCAAAAAGTATTCCGAAATAGAAGAAGCATGGAAGAGCGAAAACATAGCAGAGCTTGAGGGAGTGAAGCTTGTTGACACATATATGCTTGATAAAGAGCTTTCAATAACTGTAAGACTTTCATTCTCATCTAATGAAAAAACACTTTCTATGGAAGAAATTCAAAGCTATATTGATAAGATTATCGAAAATCTTACGGGTATGGGCGTAACAATGAGAATATAATAAAAAACCCGCCTCTTTCCATAGAAGAGGCGGGTTTTTTATTATATGCAGGGGAGGGCACAGATGCCCTCCCGCTTTTTGTATGTTAAAATATTTGCGGGCTGTCGGGGACGCCAGCCCCTACGGTTATATTTAGGTGCATCTTTTTTCCTATAACTCGATTTTCTGTGAAACGGACTTTTTTCGTTGAAATCTCAAAGAAAAATTGAATTGTAAAGGCATTTTTATATGCATAATTGGTTGTGTTGCAAAGTTCCACACATTATAAATAATATTAGAGATTTTATAAAAACTGTCAAAAGTTTTATAAAATCTCTTTTGCTTTTCATAAAATAACGCAAAAGATTTATAAAAGCTATAGAAAAACTTGATTTTACGGATAAAAGGCTTCTCCTTGAGGAGAGGCTCCGCCGCAGGCGGTGGTGAGGTGTAGCTGCTTACGACGTTTTCCTTTCCACCTCATCCGAGTTTTGCTACGCAAAACCCACCTTCCCCTCAAGGGGAAGGCTTTAGATATACAACCTCAAAAGTGTCATTTAAAAGTGTTGCTTTTTTTCGGAAGATTTTCCAAACCTATTTTTTTACTGATTTTACCCCTTAAAAAGCATAGTTTTTTAGAAAAATTAATAGACAAAAATATATAAGTGTTGGTTTTTACCTTCTTCGGGGATATCCACCAGAAGGAGATAACCATAACAGGGCACTTTGCTGAAAATGTCGAAAAAGGCTTGTCAAACCACATTAATTATGTATGCTACACGAATGCATAAGACTATTTTTCATAGGGAAAATAACCTTTGTAAAAAGGTGTTTTCTCTCTTGCTCATTCCTGTGAAAAATAGAGCAGTAGGTGTAGATTTGTTTGCTACACAAAACTTAAATGCTATGCAAGACACAAACAGAATATTGTTCTGTAGTGGAATGTTTAGTTTTGGAAAAACAAATGAGTTTGCTAATATGATTGGTGCAGAGATTAGAACAGTATTTGAAAACTATAAGGATAATGACGTTGTTGAAGTAACGGGAGCAACCACTAATTCAGCAGCAGACGAAATCAAAAAGTTTAAGGATTTGTTAGACGCAGGAGTTATAACCCAAGAAGAGTTTGATTTAAAGAAAAAACAGTTATTAGGTTTATAATAATAGTACATAGCACCGCCTACAATGTAGGCGGTGCTAATCTTTTAATTGCGTTTTTCGTTGTTATTTCAATAAAAAATTATTCCATAGAAAATAAAGCTATAGGTTGCATTTCTTATGCTTGACCAAAATAATACTTTGTGATAAAATAAATCATAATGCGTTATTTTAGGGGAGGTACTTTCACAAATGAAATATTCCACCACTTTAAAGATTAAAGATGTGAACCGCGTATTCATAATGGTAGTTTGTGATATATTGATTATCCTGGCTTCGCTGTGCTTTGCAAGGGCACTCAGGGAAAACAGCCTTGAAGGTGTGGGCATAAAAATGCTTATGCAATCAAAACGCGAGGTTATAATTATGGTGCTTGCGGTTTGCACCGTCCTGGGTTTTTCTCACTGCTATACAGTTTCGTGGAGATATGCAGGTTTCAAGGAGTATATAACGCTGTTTATAGGATCGCCAATAGGCTTTATCGGGGGATATATATTCTCGAAATTTTTTGTGTATTACACTGATATGCATTCTATTTCAGATTATATTATAGCCTCCATTATATCTATGATAGGCTTTGCCTTAGAGCGTTATTGTGGCGGTATCTACAGAAATCTTGTTTCGTCTTATAAAAACAACATACATAATAAAGAAAAGAAAAGAGTTTTAATTGTAGGCGCGGGAGATACGGGCACATCTCTTGTAAAAACAATGAAGAAAGCAAGCGAGTTGTACCCCGTTTGCTTTATCGATGACGACGAAAATAAACTCGGTATGCGTGTTGCAAACGTAACTGTTGTTGGGGGAAGAGAAGATATTCCCAGAGTTGTTAAAGAGTATAAAATACAGGAAATTATTATTGCTATTCCCACTGTTGAGGGAAAAAGCAAGCAGGAGATTTTAAGAATATGCCGTTCAACAGGAGTGAAAACACTTACTGTTCCATCTCTTTTCGAGCTTGCAAGCGGAAGAGCAAATATATCACAGGTAAGGGAAATAACTCCTCAGGAGCTTCTTGGAAGAAGCGAAGAGCTTGTAGAGGACTCTGAAATTTTTGCATATATTGATTCAAAAACGATTTTGGTTACAGGCGGAGGCGGAAGCATAGGAAGCGAGCTTTGCCGCCAGATAGTAAAGTATAATCCGAAAAAGCTGATTATATTTGACATATATGAAAACAACGCTTACGAGCTTCAGATGGAGCTTCGCAGAAAATATCCTGAATTAAGAATGGAAGTTTTAATAGGCTCTGTTCGTGATAAGGAAAGACTTAGCGAAATCTTTGAAAAATACCGCCCGAAAGTAGTTTTCCACGCAGCGGCACATAAGCATGTACCACTTATGGAAGACAGCCCCGACGAGGCAATAAAAAATAATATATACGGCACATACAATGTTTGTGAGGCTTGTGAAAAATATATGGTAGAACGTTTTGTTCTTATATCTACTGATAAAGCCGTAAACCCGACAAATATTATGGGAGCAAGCAAAAGAATTGCCGAAATGGTTGTTCAGCAGTTTGCCTTCAGGCACAAAAATATGGAAAAGGGCACAATTTATGCGGCAGTAAGATTCGGTAATGTGCTTGGAAGTAACGGAAGCGTTATCCCTCTTTTCAAAAAACAGATTAAAGAGGGCGGCCCGGTAACGGTAACGCATCCCGAAATCAACCGCTTCTTCATGACCATTCCCGAAGCAGTAAGCCTTGTTATGCAGGCAGGCTCTTACGCAACAGGTGGCGAAATTTTCATACTCGATATGGGTGAACCCGTTAAAATTGTAGACCTTGCGAAAAACCTGATTGAATTAAGCGGATACGTTCCTAATGTTGATATAAAAATTGAGTTTACAGGCTTAAGGCACGGAGAAAAGCTTTATGAAGAGCTTCTTTTAGACCGCCAGAAGCACGATGCCACAAAGCATGATAAAATCTTTATTGAAAAGCCAATAACTGACGGAAGCGTTATAATTTCGGAAATTGCAGCACTTAAAGAAAGAATTTCGTGTGATGTTACAAAATATGAAGAAATGACGCAGTGGTTTATAAATGCTTTTGATGTGAAATAAATAAAAAAATGCGAAAAAATTGGGGAATACGAGAGGTTTTTTGTATTCCCCAATTTAATAGAAAAACATAAATGTTAAGAAAATGTTAAAAATATTTAAAAAATATTACAAAAATACTTGAAATTGTTACAAAATTGTGTTATAATCTCAAACAACTTGGAAATTATTATGAAAATGAGGTTAACACATGGTATTTTTGAAAAAAATGATAAGTGCAATTATTTCGCTGATTTTAATATTTGCACTTGCAAATACAGCACTTGCTGTAGCTCAGCCTGCAGATGCGCAGATGGAAGCTGAGGGGGCGCTAATATATCAAAAGGCAAGAGGATATTTTGGAAGAAGCTTTAATGGTTATTGCGGTTCCTATGTTAAGCATCAGCTTATGGCAATGGGAATTTTCAGCGGCAAATACGATGCTTCAGGCAACGGAAACAAATGGTACGGGAATTTTGAAAATATTCAGAAAACAAGCGGCGGATACTACGTATACCGCGAAAGTGGGAACGACTGCTTGAAAAAGCTTAGCGAAAAATACGGAAATGATTTAAAAAACATAGTTTTAAGCTTTCCTATTCAGGCTAACTACAGTGCCGCTAATCCAGGTGCGGGACATGCTCTTGTTATCCGCTATATGAAAGATGGAGTTTGCTACTATAGTGAATCATTCAGCTTTGGAAGTTTCCGTGAGGGGCAGATGCTTATGGAAAATGCCGACGAGCTTATCGAAAGATACAGCCGTCGCCACGGAGAAGCACTTGGATGCGTATATTTCTCTGAAAAAGACTTATCAGTTGAAGCAGACGTAATAAACAAGACAGAAATTACAGAAGGCATAGTAGATACAATGAACTTTGTGTTGTGCTATGAAGAGTTTATGCAGAAGATAAAAGCTTAACCCAGAGAACTAATATCGGAGGGGATTAAATGAAATCACGCAAAACTATTATTTTTATTGTTTTGTTAATTGTTGTTTTAATTTTGAGTTATGCTCTCTCTGTTTTTATGGAGTATAGTAAAACAACATCTGGAGACGGGGAAACCTTTAAAGTTGAAATACCAAAGGGTGCTTCGGAAAAAATGATAGGAAATATTCTTGAAGAAAAGGGTGTTATAAAGCATACTCTTTCTTTCAAACTTAAAATGAAGAATTCCCCGCACCGTGGAAAGCTTAGCTACGGAGTTTATGAAATGAAAAAGGGAATGTGCCTTGACGATATTATCGATATTATGCTTCATCAGGGGGCACAGATGGAAGGTATAAAGCTTGTAATTCCCGAAGGATACAGCGCTGAAATGATAGCAAAAAGATGTGAAGAACAGGGGCTTTGCAAGGCAGAAGAGTTTTTAAAGTGTCTTGAAAAAGAAAAGTTTGATTTTGAATTCATTAAGGATATTCCTAAAAAAGATGGGGTAAAATATTATCTGCAGGGCTATTTATTCCCAAACACATATGTGTTTAAGGAAACTGCAACTGCAGAGGAAATAATAGAAAGACTTTTGTTGGAATTTGAAAAACAGTATACATCAGTTGCAGCAAGTAACCGCACTGATATGGATATGAACGATATAATAACGGTGGCTTCGCTTATCGAGCGTGAAGCAAAAGTAGCAAGCGAGCGTGAGCTTATTTCAGGTGTTATACAAAACAGACTTGAAAAGGGAATGGCACTTCAGATTGATGCAAGTGTGATTTATGCTATTTCTGACGGACTTTATGATGTGGAGCGAGTTTTATACCGCGACCTTGAGACAGAATCACCATATAATACCTATTATGTAGATTCAATGCCGATTGGTGCAATATGTAATCCGGGGCTTGCATCAATAAAAGCAGCAATGAATCCCAAAGAGCATAATTATCTTTACTACCACACAGATGAGGTAAAGAAAGACGGAAGCCATATATTCAGTGAAACCTTCAGTCAACATATACAGTAAGGGATGTTTAAATTCTCCAGACCGCAAAAAGGCAAGGGATAAAGAGGTGCAATATGGAAAAATATGTTCTAATCAGGTTTGAAGAAGGTTTTGCTATTCTTGAAAAGGAAAACGGCGAGATAGTAACCGTGAAAAAAGAGCTTGTGAAAGGAAAAGAAAACGATGTTCTTATTTTCATGGGCGGAGAATATATTAAGGATAAAGAAGAAACTGAAAAAAGAATGCTTTTAATCAAAGAAAAAATGAAAAAGGTATTCAGGAATTAAATATTGACAAAATGCCTTAAAAGGATATAAAATGTAATATGTACTATTTGTATTATTATGTTTTTGTGAGGTGAGATAAATGGACGCAGGAGGAAACAGTAGCGCGAGCGTAGACCGAAGTAGCGGGCGCAGGTTTTGTGCGTTCATTTTTTGTTGCATTTAACCGAAAAGCCCGAAACGGTGTGTGCTCTTCTAAAAAAGAGAGGAGGAACGCCAATGGCAGAAATAACAAATAATACATTTGCAGATACTTTAGTCCTTCTTTTGGAAGGAAAAAAGTATTCTGCGGCACGCGACGTGCTGGAAACAATGCATCCGGCAGATATTGCCGCAATGCTCGAAGAATGTGAAAGCGAAAAAGTTCCGCTTTTATTCAGACTTATACCAAAAGAAATAGCAGCTGAAACCTTTGTTGAAATGGACGAAGATCAGCAGCAGCTTTTAATTCAGGGATTCAGCGACAGCGAGCTTAAAGAGGTTGTCGACGAACTGTATACCGACGATGCCGCCGACATAGTGGGAGAGATGCCCGCAAACGTTGTAAGGCGTATATTAAAACAGGCAGACCCTGAAAAAAGAAAAATGATTAACGAGATACTCAAGTATCCCGAAGACAGTGCAGGAAGCATAATGACAACGGAATATGTAAGCCTGCGCCCTGATATGACTGTTGAAGATGCAATTAAGCGCATAAGAAGAACAGGAATAGACAAAGAAACAATCAATACCTGCTATGTTATAGATGAAAACAGAAAGCTTCAGGGTATTGTAACAATACGTTCTCTTTTGTTGTCGGAAGAAAACGTGCTGATGAGTGAAATTATGGTGGAAGAGGTTATTTCTGCCCTCACTAAAGAAGACCGAGAGGCAGTTGCACACGATTTCACAAAATACGACCTTTCTGTAATGCCCGTTGTTGATGAAGAAAACCGCCTGGTCGGAATTGTAACATTCGACGACGTGATGGACGTTTTGCAGGAAGAAACCACAGAAGATATTGAAAAGATGGCAGCTATCACGCCTCTTGAAAAGCCATATCTTAAAACGGCAGTTTCAAAAATGTTTTTAAGCCGAATTCCGTGGCTTTTAATACTTATGTTTTCTGCTGCTTTCACAGGCCTTATTATAACTCATTTCGAAAATGCCTTAGCTTCGCATATAGCCTTGGTTGCAAGTATCCCTATGCTTATGGCAACAGGCGGTAACTGCGGAAGCCAGGCATCGGTTACGGTTATCCGTGGCCTTTCGCTTGGGGAAATAGAATTTCGCGATATTTTAAGGGTTATATGGAAAGAAATACGCGTTGCTGTTTTATGCGGTGTTACTATGGCGGCGGTAAACTATCTTAAGCTTATGGCTTTCGATGGTGTTGGAATGTATGTTGCAGCCGTTATAAGCTTAACGCTTCTTGTAACGGTTATTGTTGCAAAGGTGGTTGGTTGTTCGCTTCCTATGGTTGCAAGCAAAATAGGGTTCGACCCTGCCGTTATGGCAAGTCCGTTTATTACCACAATTATAGATGCTGTTTCACTTGGCATTTATGTGAAAATTGCGATGACGATATTGCAGTAAATATAAATTATAAACGCCAAATGCGAAAAATCGCTTTTGGCGTTTTCTAATAGGGAGGTGTTACCTTGAATACAAATATTGAAGAAAAGCTTGCAAAGCTTCCGCAAAAAGCGGGCGTTTATATGATGAAAGATGCCGCAGGAAGAATAATATACGTGGGCAAAGCAAAAATTTTGAGAAACCGCGTGCGTCAGTATTTTCAAAGCAGCGCAAAGCACAGTGTGAAAACACAGGTTATGGTTTCAAAAATAGCTGATTTCGACTATATAATTTGTGATAGTGAAATGGAAGCACTTGTTCTTGAATCAAACCTTATAAAAGAAAACAAGCCAAGGTATAATATAATGCTTAAGGACGATAAGCATTATCCCTATATAAAAATAACTATTAACGAAAAATACCCAAGAATGCTTTATGTTCGCCGCATAGAAAACGATGGAGCAAAATATTTTGGTCCCTACCCGAGTGGATATTCCATAAAGGAAACAATGGAGCTTTTAAAGGATATTTTTAAACTCCCTCACTGCAAAAAGATTTTTCCGCGTGATATGCACAAAGAGCGCCCATGCCTTTATTATTCGATGAACAGGTGCAGCGGAGTGTGTCAGGGAAAAATAAGTGAAGCTGAATATAAAAAGCTGATAAAAAACATCATCCGTTTCCTCGATGGAAAGGATGAAGAGGTTATAGAAAGCCTCACAGATGAAATGAAAGAAGCCTCAAATAATCTTGAATTTGAGCGAGCCGCGCTTATCCGCGACAGGATAGATTCTGTAAAGAGGCTTTCTGAAAAGCAAAAGGTTATAACCGAAGGCGGTGGAGATAGCGATATAATCGCCGTTGCCGCACAGGACGGACTCAGCTCGGGCGAGGTTTTCTACATTCGTGCTGGCAGACTTATCGGGCGCGACAGCTTCGATTTATCGGGAACACTTAATGCCACCGAAAAAGAGCTTACGGAGGATTTTCTTTCAAGATTTTACGAGCGTGATAACTTTATTCCGCCTAATATATATATATCAACCGAGTTTGAGGGGATGAAATCCTTAGAGGAATATTTATCGCAGAAAAAAGGACGGCGTGTGCATATCAATGCTCCCAAAAAAGGAATTAACAAAAGAACTGTTGATATGGCATACGACAATGCCTTGAAAAATATTGAAAACTATAAAACAAGGCAGGTTAAAGAGCAACTCAGAAGAAATTCTGTTACAGAGATAAGTGCGGCGCTGGGACTTGAGGTAATCCCCGATAGAATTGAGGCATACGATATTTCGCATATTTCAGGTACAGATACCGTTGCATCGATGGTTGTTTTTGAAAACGGAAGAAGCAATAAAAAGGAATACAGGCGCTTTAAAGTTAACAGCGTTGAGGGTGCAAACGATACGGCTTCGCTTAAAGAGGTTTTAAAAAGGCGCCTTACCCACGAAATGCGAAAAGATGATGGGCATTTTAAAACGCTTCCCGACCTGATTCTTCTCGATGGAGGTATTGCACAGCTCAATGCCGTGCAAGAGCTTTTTTCGGAACTGAATGTAGACATACCCGTTTTCGGTATGGTGAAAGACGATAATCACCGCACCCGTGCACTTTTATCAAGCGAGGGAGAGGTGCATCTGCGCCCAACATCTTCAGCTTTTCATCTGCTGACAAACATTCAGGACGAGGTGCATCGTTTTGCTATAGAATATCACCGTCAGCTTCGTGAAAAACATATAACACAAAGCGAACTTGAAAAAATTGAGGGTATAGGAAAGCAAAAGAAAATAGCACTTTTAACTCATTTCAAAAGCATTTCAAAAATTAAAAAAGCAAGCATTGAAGAATTAGCGCAGGTTAAAGGAATAAGCAGAAAAAATGCAGAGGATATAGTGAATTATTTCAGCAAATAAAAACTGAAATATTATTATATTTTTCTGAAATAAAGTTATTGAAAAACGGGGCGTTTTTGGATATAGTTTACATTGAAAGGATGATTACTATGACGAAAAAGGCATTTTTTTATATCGATGATGTTATATGGGTTTTCCGCGATATAGCACGCGAAAAGCCAAAATCAATATTTGATAACCCATTTATGAAAATGCTTAAGAAGGCGCACGATAACTATGGAATGAAAGTGCAGCTTAACATTTTCTTTAAAACAGATAATTTCTACGGAAACGACGAGTTTTCTCTTAAAGAGATGCCCGATTGCTACAAGGAGGAATTTATAAATGCTTCCGACTGGCTTCGTTTCGGTTTCCACGCAAGGCAGGAATTTCCCGATTATCCGTATGTGAACGCTTCCTACGAACAAGTAAAAGCAGACCTTGATGAAATGAAAAAAGAGGTTTTCCGATTTGCGGGAGAAAAATCATTTGTCCATTCGGTTGTAACACACTGGAATCCCATAAGTAAAGAGGGATGCCGTGCACTTTACGATGGCGGAATAAGGGTTATGACGGTAACGAGTGGCCCCACAAGAGAGTACGAGGGCGACCCGTCTGTGCTTCCGTATGGACACGCCGCAAGACTTCTTCACAACAGAAAGCCCGAAACAAAGCTCTATAAACGAGGCACAAGAAATGTTGCAATCGATTCATCGATATGCGGATACAACCATCTCCCAAATGAGGTGCTTTTGCCCTACAGATATGGCTTTGATTATTATGTAGACAATGAAACAGGTATGGGGTTTAAATCTCACTGCACAGGTCCAACACTTAACCTCACTCCGCTTGATGAAATTGAAGAAGAAATGATTGAAAAAAATCTGGGCAGTGAATTCTTTGGATATGCAACTCACGAGCAGTATTTCTATCCCGATTATTATGCTTATCAGAGTGACTATGCCGAAAGAATTTATAAAGCGGCAGAAACAGTGCAGAAAAACGGATATGAGTATTTCTTTATTGAAGAAATTATAAAGTGAGGAGAATTGTTATGGATAAAATAAGAGTTGGATTAGTTGGAGCAGGTCACAGAGGAAGAGCTATGTTTAGCTTGGCTGCTAAAGGTTTTGATTTTGTTGTACCTGCAGCGGCATGCGACATAATTCCTTCAAACTGGTATGAAAAACAGTGGCTTGTAGATGAAGCAATGGCGGTAACTTTCCCCGATACAGAATTTTACACCGATTACGACGAGATGCTTGAAAAGGCAAATCTTGATGTTGTGATAGTTGAAACAGGAGCAGATATTCACGCAGAATTTTGCGCGAAAGCACTTGCTAAAAACATCAATGTAATGACGGATATCCCCGTTGTAGCAAATATGGAAGAGGCAGATATGCTTTGGGAAGCCGCTAAAAAATCAAAGGCAATGATTTCTGTGGGTGCAAATCCCAACGAGCAGAAGTTCACTGTTCTTCTTAAAGAGGCATATAAAAAAGGGCTTCTTGGAAAACCCTATTGTATGGAGGCTGAATACATACACTGGAGCATGCCAAAAAGCGATGAAGAAGTTCATCTTAACGAAAACGGTGATTGGAGAAGGCTTCTTTCCCCGATTCGTTACTGCACACATTCACTCGGGCCGCTTCTCACTGTTGTTGAGGAAGACCTTCGCTATGTAAGCTGCTTTGCTACGGGAATGCACGCAGATGAAGAATATTTTGCAAAGAAAGACGATATGAGCTGCGCCCAGTTCCAGACGGAAAGCGGCGTTGTGGTACGTCTTCAGCGTGCAGGAAGATGCCGCGCAAATATCGGCCATCATAACTACCGCGTGTTTGGTACCGAGGGTTATATGGAAAGAATTGACCGCTTTGATAAGCCCGTTATAAGATATAACTACACAAAGGAAGACGATAATGCCCTTAAGGAAATTGGCGGAGAATATATGCCTCCCGAATATGCAGACAACGAAAGGGCAGAGGGTCATGGCGGAATGGATTTTGCCCTTTTAGATCATTTCTTTAAGGCAATTTTAAACGGAGACGAAGCTCCTATTTCCCTTAAGGAGGGGCTCAGAATGACAATTCCCGGTATTTATGCCGAAATGTCGGCAAAAAAGGGCGGAGAAGTTCTTAAAATCAGATATCCGTGGGATGATGATAATGAATAAAGTGGTATATACTCTGTATTCCGATGAAAAAAATAAAATAACCCTTACCTTTTACAGAGAAAATGTGAAAGATTCTTTTATAGACAGCGACAGCACTATGCGCTTTGTGTCCATAATAAACGGAAACGGAGAATACAATCTTGGGAGAGAAACCCATGACTGCACAGAGGGAGATTCGTTTGTTATCCCAAAAGGGCACTCTTTTACTCTGAAAAGCAAAGAAGAAATGCAAATTTTCGTGATGAAATTCAATTTAAGCGATCTGATTGACGGCGGCTATAAGATTTTCAACAAGGAAGAGCTTGAAAAATTTATTGTGATGCTCGGGAAAAACACTGATAAAATAAATGGTGTGCATCTTAACGGCAAGAAAATAATTGAAGCCATGTATATGGTGGAGAACGAATTTGAAAACAAAAATTCGGGAAGCAACTTCGTTATCAAATCGTATCTTACGCTTATACTTTCTCTGAGCATGCAGTATTATCTGAGCAATGCTGATAGTAGCGGAATTAAGAAGAGCGCTCATTATAAAAGTGTAGAGAGAACTCTTTTATACATAAACGAAAATATTGCATCGAAAATTACTCTTGAAGAGTTATCGCAGATTGCCAATATGGGTAAAACCAACTATTCTATCGCGTTTAAAAATGCAACAGGGATGACTGTTTGGGAATATATTATGAATACAAGAGTAGAGCTTGCCGCAAGCTATTTAATAGAGCAAAAAGATGATTTTAACGTTACAGAGGTTGCCCTTTTATGCGGGTTTAACAGTGCAGCTCACTTTAGTAAGACCTTTAAAAAATTAAAGGGCAAAGCTCCAAGCGATTACAAAAGAAAGCAGCAAAACCCTTGCTTTTAAATCGGCTTGATAAAATGCACAGACTACATAATTTAATATTGAAAAGGTGTGTGTGGTAATTCATCACACACACCTTTTTTATATTCTAAAAAAATTAGCTAAAATCGTTGACTTAGGCACATAAAATAGTATATTATTATATATTAGAGATAGTGTGTAAAAAGGAGAGGTAAAATGAACGGCGCAGCATACGTGTTGGTGGTGCTTGGAATACTT
This sequence comes from Clostridia bacterium, assembly GCA_017505525.1. GTDB lineage: Bacteria > Bacillota > Clostridia > UMGS1883 > UMGS1883 > UMGS1883. Next base: position 61,290 of record JAFVPB010000002.1, on the reverse strand, counting down.
TTAGCCAAGGGGCTTGGCTTTCTTCGTGATATAGTTTTTGCATCGGTTTTCGGTGCCACTTCACATACAGATATATACTTTCAGGTATTTGGTCTTGTAAATCTTATCTTTACAGGAATAGGCGTTGCTCTGTCAACGCTTGTTATCAAAAATCTGAACAAAGCAGAAAATGATACGGAAGAGAAAAAGCGTGCCTATGTTTCAGGATTTATAGTAAAAACCTCGCTTGTTATAATCGGAGTTACGGCGCTGATGTATGTTTTCAGCAAGCCAATAGCTATGTTTTTGCTTCCGGGGCTTGAAGAAGAACTTATTCCTCTTGCTGTAAAAATCATGTATATAATGCTTCCGTCGTTTTTATTCGTTGTGGTTGCATATATAATTTCGGGAGTGCTGCAGAATAACCGCGTGTTTTTCATCTCCTCAGTGATGAGCCTTCCGTTCAACGTAGTGATTATAGCATCATTGTTTGTGAAAAATGTTGATATTGTAACGGTGGGAATTGTAACTACCATCGGATGGTTTCTGCATATTGCAATTCAGCTTCCATCATTTTATAAAAAGGGATATTCTTTAGTTAAGCACTATAAGAAAAACCAAAGCCTTAAAGGAAATAACACCGAAATATTATATATATTCATATCGAATATGATGTTTCAGATTTGCTTTATGATAGACAAAGCATTTGTAAGCGGTGAGAGCGGTGCGGCAACCACTATAAACTACGCTTCAAACCTTTTTGTAACGATTTCAAGCGTTTTTGTTGTGGCAATGAGTAATGTTGTGTTTCCCTCAATAAGCAAAAACTATGAAGAGGGAAATATTGACTATGTGCGAGACCTGATAAAGTATATAATAACGGTTATGGCGGCAATCTTTGTGCCTTTTATTATGACGGTTTGCTGTTTTGGAAAAAACATTATCTCGCTTCTTTACGAAAGAGGAGAATTTACAAGCGAGCTCACAACAAGTACGGCAATCCTTTTTGCGGTATATACGCTTGGAGCTCTCGGCTATATTTGTCAGGAATTATTAAACAAGGTTTTATATCTTGATTCAAAGTACAACTACACGGTTATCGGCACAATTTTAGTTGTGGCGGCAAAGTTTATAATTAATTTCTTCCTTGCCGATTTCGGTGCAGTATTTGTAAGTTTATCTACCACGGTGCTCTTTATCCTTTACGGATTGGCAATTTTGTATGGTCTTTCGCGCGTTGTGGGCAAATATTTTAAAGGAGAGCTTTTAGTTAACCTTTTAAAAATACTTGTTTCCGCGCTTGGGGCAATAGCGGTATATTTTATATGTCTGTGCTTTATGAGAAATATGACAAGCGACAAAATTATGTTTATTATCCCGCTTGGTCTTTGCGGGGTAGTATATATAGGCCTGCTTTATGTAAGCGGAACATTGAAGAAGCTTATTAAGAGATAAACAAAGGAGTGGCAAAAGATGAATTTAAAAAGATTATTTGTAAGACTGTTAGTTATTGTTGTGATAACAGCACTCTTGGTGCCTTCATTCATAACAAGAATTCAAAATGAGAACAAAAATAAAGATGTGGTATTGGCACTTAATTATAGTCAGTTTGCAAGCTCCTTAAGCGAGAAAAAACTGGACAAATTATTAGAAACATGCAAAGATGATGGTGTTACAACTGTTTATGTGGGGGAAGAAAGCTTAAACAGTCTTGCCAGCAGATCTGAAATCACAGTGCTTTTATTCAGTGAAGTTAAAAGACTTATTGATGAGGAAAGCCGTGAGATAACAAAAATTCTTGAAGAAGACAAAAATGTTACTTTAAAAAGTACCATAATCATTTTAAAGAATGATGAAATGAAAGAATTTTTTAACGAATGGATTCCCCAAAAATATTTAAAGAAAGAATATACAACTATTACAACATCCCAGGATTCACTTGTGTATGTACTGTATGATCAGATATATTCTTTTGGCCACACTCCCATAGGCTTCAACGAAAAGGTGATAGCCAAGGCAAAGGAAAAAGGCCATCACATTGTGCTTGCCATGATGGCAACAGATAATAAAAATGTCGGCTATATTAATAAATTAGACGAGCTTATAAAGAAATATGATATAGAGTTTTTAAATATAAAGAAAAACGGCTCGCCGCTTGTTAAAAAAAGCAAAAAAACTGTAGAAGGCTTGTGCAAACTGATAGAGAATAATAATCTCAATCTTGTTGTTACAGAAAATTCAGATCAGCTTTCAAATCAGAAGCCTTTTGGATATAACGATTATATAAAAAGTGCAAACGGTAAAATCCTCAGAAGCTACGAAACGGGAGGGGACCTTTTTGATGACAAAAAGCCGGTACAGTCGCGTTATTTCAAAATGCTCAATTCCGTTATCGACAGAAATGCAAGGCTTGTTGTTATAAACTCAATATATAATCAGGAAGGCACTGATGAAGACAAAGCATATATGAGCATTGAAGCTACGGGAATGCTTAAAGATAAATTAACATCATTTGGATATAATACAGAAAGTTACAATACACAATTTGAAAATTACAATCTGGCAGGAAAAAAGGCAGCGGCCCTTTCACTTGTTATAATAATTCTTATGTGGCTTACAATGGTAGAGTTTCTATATAGAAAACCGTGTGAAAAGCTTGCCGTAGCAGCATATGTTATGATAATTCCTGCAGTTATTGTAACAATGATGCTTCCGGGAGGACTTGTGGAACTTTACCCCTCACTCTTTGCAGTAACGGCACCATGTTTTTGTATAACAATGGCATTAATGAGTGCTGAACTTTTAAGGGAAAAGCTTAAAAACATATGGCTTTTTATAAGTGTGATAGCAATCACACTTATATCGGTTGGATTATGCGGAATAGTTCAGTCAGCTTTATTATCGGGCCTTGATTATTATATAAACACGCTTATTTTCAGGGGAATAAAGCTCTCGCTTATGCTTCCAATTATATACAGCGTTGTGTGTGCTTTTGTACTTTATACAAATAAGGACGGACTTGTTAAAAAAATAGTAAAATTCATTAAGGCTGAGATAAAAGTATGGTGGATTATAGTTGCAGCGGTAGCAGGGTTTGTTTTTATGACCTATGTAAGACGCAGCGGAAACGTTTCAAGTATTTCCACTCTTGAGGCTCTTATGAGAAACACGATAACAAATATTATGGAGGCTCGCCCGCGCACAAAGGAATTTCTTGTTGGCTGGCCATGCCTTATGCTCTTTATATACTATTTGAAAAACACACCTTATAATTTATTAAAGAGCGCATTTCTTATTGGCTCGTCAATTCTTTTTGCTTCTTGTATAAACAGTTTCTGTCATGTGTTTACTGATACAACAACAATTTATATGAGAGTTGTAAACGGAGCCTTAATAGGAATTTCTATAGGATTGATTGCACTTATTGGAAATGCAATTCTTTTGAAGATTGTAAAAAAATTGATTGAAGTAGGAAAGAAAAATGGAATACTTTCTGACTAAGCAAAAGGCGCTTAGAACTCTTTTGGGGGCGGCACGCGAAAAAAAGGAGAAACATTCTTATATCTTTGAGGGAGCAAAGGGAATTGGCAAAATGACGGCGGCAAAAATGTTTGCCGCGGCAATCCATTGCGAAGGGGAAAATAAGCCTTGCTTTAATTGCCCATCGTGTAAAAAACACCTTGCTTCAACCCACAGCGATTTAATCGTGATAGGGGAAGATTCTCCTTCCATAAAGGTTGATGATATCCGCGCCCTGACAGACGAGCTTTTTATAAGACCGGCACTTTCTAAAAAGAAGATATTTATAATAGAAAATGCCGATAATATGAATAATGATGCTCAGAATGCTCTGTTAAAATCATTTGAAGAGCCACCTGAGTATGGCATTATAATTCTTCTTTCGCAAAACAGAGAAAATCTTCTTTCAACAATACGTTCTCGTGGTACACTTATTACGTTCGAGCCGTTTATGGAGGAAGATATAGAAAGATTTGTTTCTAAAAAGTATCAGAAAGAAGGCGAAGAACTTCGGTTTATCGCAAGATACAGTGGCGGAGTGATTGGAAGAGCCATTGATATTTGCGAAGATGAAGAGTTTTTTGTAAAAAGAAAAAATATTATTGAAAAAACTGCAAAATTAACAGAAGGCAGACTTTCGATTTTCGAATTAGCAGATGAGTTTGATATAAAGAATAAAAAATCAGCAATGGAAAACTGTGATATGTATTTCGACTTGTTTTTAAGCTTTATGCGCGATGTTGTAGCTATTAAAAATAAATCCGAAATAATAAACACCGACATGGCGCCATATATAGAAAAGTTTTCATCAAAGGTAACGTTGGGATCTGTTGTAAACGTTATAGAAAATGCAGCTAAGGTTAAAGCACAGCTTAATTCTTCGATGAAGTACGAGCTTTGGATTGTTAATATGCTGATTAATTGTTGGGAGGATATCCATGGTAAAAGTAGTAGGAGTTAAATTTAAAGAAACAGGAAAATCGTATTATTTTGCCCCTGGCGAATTTAATCCGCCAATGGGAGAAAATGTTATAGTTGAAACTGCACGCGGACTTGAACTTGGAACAGTTTTTATCACATTAAAGGAAATAACGGAAGACGAGGTTGTATCTCCTCTTAAGGAAATTGTGCGAATTGCCACAAAAGAGGATTTAAAGCAGCTTGAGAAAAACCGTGAAAAAGAAAAAGAAGCATTTGCTATCTGTGAAGAGAAGATTTTAAAGCATAAGCTTGATATGAAGCTTGTGGACGTGGAATACACTTTTGATGCAAATAAAATCCTTTTCTATTTCACAGCCGATGGAAGAGTTGACTTCCGCGAGCTTGTAAAAGACCTTGCCGCAGTGTTCAGAACACGTATTGAATTAAGGCAAATCGGCATCCGCGACGAGGCTAAAATTCTTGGCGGAATTGGAATATGCGGAAGAGGACTTTGCTGCTCTTCTTTCCTTGATGGTTTCCATTCTGTTTCAATTAAAATGGCAAAGGAGCAGGGCTTAAGCCTTAATCCATCAAAAATTTCGGGTGTTTGCGGAAGGCTTATGTGCTGCTTAAAATACGAGCAGAATTGCTATGAAGAATTTTCGAAGATTATGCCCTCTGCAGGAGCAATTGTTTCCACGCCTGAGGGTAATGGTGTGGTTCAATCGGTAACGCTTGTTTCTGGAATTGTAAAAGTGAAGCTTGATTCTGATACAGAAGCACAGATAAAGGAATTTTCCGCAAAGGATATTAAAATTATCAAGAATGCATCGAAAAACCAAAACGATAGTGATGTCGATTTGAAAGAACTTAAAAAGCTTGAGGATAATTAAATGAAAATTGTATTGCTTGATGCGAAAACTATGGGAGAAGATATTGATTTCTCTCCCATATTAAATATAGGAGAAACGGTAATTTACGATGGCACATCTCCCCAAGAGGTTGCAGATCGCATTAAAGATGCCGATGTTGTTTGTATAAACAAGGTTGTTTTAAACGAAGAGGTGCTTAAAAAGGCAAATAATTTAAAGCTTATCTGCCTTTTTGCAATAGGCTTTAATAATGTTGACACAGCATTCTGTAAAACCCACGGAATAAAGGTTAGAAATGTGCCCGGATACTGTGTGGAAAGTGTGTGCCAGCACGCCTTTGCGCTTCTTTTCTCGCTTACGGAAAATATCCGTTATTATGATGACTTTGTAAGAAGCGGAAAATATGAAGAAAGCGGGACGGCAAACCACCTTGGAAAACCGTTTGACGAACTATGCGGAAAAAGATTCGGAATACTTGGAATGGGTGCTATAGGAAGAAGAATTGCATCTGTTGCCAGTGCTTTTGGTGCTAAAGTAAATTATGCTTCTTTAAGCGGAGTTAAACGAGAAGAGGAATTTGAAGAAATATCTTTTGATGCTCTTATGGCAGAAAGCGATATTATATGCCTGTGTGCACCACTTAACGAAAAAACCTATAAAATTATAGGTGAAAATGAGCTTAAGAAAATGAAAGATACTGCCTTTATAATTAACGTGGGCAGAGGCGCGCTGACTGATGAAGAAGCACTTGCCCGCGCGATTGATAATGGAGATATAGGCGGTGCGGCAATTGATGTTTATGAAAACGAACCGCCAATAGGCAGCCCGCTTATGAACGTAAAAAACAATGAAAAGATTTTATATACACCGCACATAGCCTGGTCTTCTGTTCAGGCAAGGAGAAGGTGCGTTGAAATGGTGGCGGATAATATAAAAGCATTTATTCGCGGAGAAAGCACAAATGATGTAATTTAAATAGCCAAGGAGAAAACAATGAACGGAGAATTTTATTTTAAAGAGGACGCGTGCCTCGATGCCATAGCAAAATTTTTTGAAGAATGCAAGGCGTTTAAAGCCGATATACATTCCATTAAAATTATACGCAACGGAGAGCTTTATTTTAAGGCAGTTCCGGCACCATATACTACAAAAATAAAGCATCAGCTTTATTCCTTAAGCAAAAGCTTCACATCAACTGCAGTTGGTATGCTTTGTGATGATGGAATTATCACTGTGGACGACAGAGTGGTTGATATTTTTAAAGATAAATGTCCTGAAAAAATAAGCGAAAATCTTTCTAAGATGAAAATAAAGCATCTTTTATCGATGAACACAGGGCACGAGGTATGTCAGCTTCCAACTATTGTTAAAAGTGATGATTTAGTTAAAGAATTTTTAGCGCAGGACGTACCGAAAGAGCCGGGTACTCATTTTGCATACAATAGTGCCGCATCGTTTATTCTTTCGGCAATTGTAACGAAATACACAAATATGTCGATGCTCGATTTCCTTACTGAAAGGCTTTTCAAACCGCTTGATATAAAAAACGTTATATGGGACGATTATCACGGCATAAGCCAGGGTGGAATAGGGCTTCATTTAAACGTTGACGATATAGCAAAGTTTGGCATTATGTATCTTAATAAGGGCGTTTATAATGGAAAGAGAATTCTTTCTGAAAAGTGGATTGCAGAAGCTACCGTTTCACACAGCGATAATCACGACAACGGACCGATTGACTGGAGCAGCGGCTACGGCTATCAGATATGGATAAACGGCGACGAGGGCTTCCGCGGCGATGGTGCATGCGGTCAGCTTTGCGTGGTGCTTCCCGAAACGAATGCCGTTATTGCAATTACGGCAGAAACAGAGACTATGCAGCCTGAGCTTACTGCGGCGGTAGAGCTTGCAAGGAATATAACAGGTGAATCAAAAATCAGCGAAAAAGAGCTTGCTGAACGCATAAATTCGCTCTATGCTCCCGAAAAAACAAAAGAGATTGAAAATATTCCCGATGGCATCTACAACTGCGGTGAAAACGGACTTGGAATTACTCAGCTTTACTTTGAAAAGGAAGATAAAAACCTTGTGCTTAATATAAGTAACGGCAAAGAGCAGCAGAGAATGGTATTCGGCTGCGGAGAGTACGTTTATAATAATGTTAAGCTTCGCCATTTCACTCCCACAATAGTTTCGTTTTCGATAAAGCATAGCCCCGAAAAAAGCGAATTTGCAGGATATTATACTTGTGGAGAAAAGCTTGAGCTTACATTAAGGCAGCTTGATAATCCTCATCTTGTGAAAATTGAATGCGAATTTAATGAAGACAATCTTACGTTGAAATTTAATGGGCTTGAACGTATGATGTATCCCGATTCACTTGAAATTAAAACAGTAAGAATATAAAATAGATGAAGACAGTGTATCGTAGTATCTCTGTCTTCTATTCTATATTTCGCAAAAAATGAGAGTGATGAAAAATGAAAAAATTCGAAAAAATAGGATTTGTTCTATTTGTTTTTATAATAGCAGCTGGGCTTTTTGGCGCGGAAATAGACTTTGGAAAATATGATGAAATTGTAAGATTCATCATATTGGTTTTGTTTGGTATCATTTGTCTTGGGTCAGGACTTCTTAAATGGAAATTTTGGGGGATCAGATCTGGTTTGAGAGAGGGAAAGTACGGCGAAGAATTTAATACAATTGTTATGACTTTAATGGGAGTGATAATAATTATACTTGCTTTTCAATATGTTTTTTTCGAGTGAATACGATGACGCACATTTGTTAGTGCTATATGAGCCTCCCCTGTGTAAGGGGAGGTGGGTTTGCGAAGCAAACTCGGAGGGGTTGAAAATGGATAGGAAATATAATAAGAGCATAGTTCCATTTGCAAAGGAACTTAGAAAGAATATGACAAAAGAGGAGCGCCGTTTATGGTATGATTTCTTAAAAAACTATCCTATAAAGTTTACAAGACAAAAAGTATTAGGGAAATATATAGTAGATTTTTATTGTGCAAGAGCAAATCTTGTTGTTGAACTTGATGGTTCACAGCATTATAAAAATGCAGGTCTTATAAATGATGAAAGGCGAACTGAATATTTAGCTCAATACGGGATAAAGGTTATTAGAATATCTAATCTTGATGTTTTAAGAAATTTTGAGGGAGTTTGTATGCACATTGATAATGTAGTAAAACAATCCCTCAGTCAGCTATGCTGACAGCTCCCTTTACACAAGGGAGCCCTTAAGAAAGTGACACTTCCCCAAAAAAGGAATCCATATTTTAAGGGTTCCTTTTTTGTTTTTTTGTTTGTAATAATTTAGTTTCAATAATTAATAAAATATTTAGTTTTTATGTAAACCCAAGTAAACATAAAAAATCAAGCAAAAAATTAACAAAAATCAGTTTTCAACAGGTCAAACCCTATATTTTATGTTATTAACAGGAGTTTTCAACAGTTTTAACAGTTTTTAACTATTTTTTTAATAAAACCTGTTGAAAACTAAAACCCCAATTTTATGGGAAAAAAGAGGTTGACAAAAATATTTGCCAATAAAAGGAATTTAATAGTTATTACAATATTTTTTCCATAAAAAACTATTTGTAATATATTAATAAAAAATAATTAATTATTGAAAATAATGCAATAATAAATACATAAAAATAAAGGAGAAAAATTATGAAAAACTTTGAATATACAATTAAGGATGAAAACGGAATTCACGCAAGACCTGCGGGAATGCTTGTTAAAGAGGCATCTAAATTTAATTCCGATATAGTGCTTGAGTCGGGCGAAAAAAAGGCAGATGCAAAAAAAATATTTGCGGTAATGTCGATGAATGTTAAATGCGGAGATAAGCTTTCAGTTTTAATTGAGGGAAGCGATGAAGCACAAGCCGAAAAGGTGCTTTATGAATTTTTTTGCAATAATTTATAAATTGGAGGCTTGCCTTTATGGAAATTTACAATGGCAAAAGCGTGTATGGCGGAATTGCTATAGGGAAAATTGCAGTAATCGGTGCTAAGGAAGAAGTGATTGTTCCTGTAAGCGTGGCAAATACGGCTTATGAAAAAGAGAGGTTTAAAAAAGCACTTTTAAAATCAAAGGAGCAGCTTACAGAACTTTATTCCACTGCGGTTGAAACGGTGGGGAAAGAGAGTGCTGAAATTTTTGAAATTCATAAAATGATGCTTGAAGATACCGATTATATAGAAAACGTGGAAAAGATAATAGATGAAGAAAAAATTATGGCAGAGTATGCCGTAAGTAAAACGGGACAGGAATTCAGTGAAAGATTTTTAAAAATGGACAGCGAATATATGCGCGAAAGAAGTGCCGATGTTACCGATATTTCGCAAAGGGTTATATCTAACCTCAAGGGAAAAATTCCTGATGGGCAAAAGCTTTGCGAAAAGGTTATTATTGTTGCCGAAGACCTTACGCCAAGCGAAACAATAAGCCTTGACCGCAAAAACATTCTTGCTTTTGTAACGGCGGGTGGGTCCACACTTTCTCACACCGCAATTCTTGCGGGAATAATGAATATTCCTGCCATAGTGGCATCGAATATTCCTGTGGATAATTCGCTTGACGGAAGTATTGCGGCAGTTGATGCCTACAGCGGAAAAATATATATTAATCCCGATAATGCTCTTTTAACGCCTTTGAGAAAAAGGCTCGACGAGGATAAGAAACGCTATCTTGAGCTTTCAAAACTTCGCGGAATGGAAACCAAAACGAAAGACGGCAAAAAAATATCCTTACTTGCAAACATATCGAGCAGTAAGGATGTTAGCTATGCACTTGAAAACGATGCCGAGGGAATCGGCCTTTTCAGAAGCGAATTTTTATATGTGGGAAGAACGAAGCCGCCAAGCGAAGAAGAACAGTTTGAAGCGTATAAAGAGGTTGCACAAAAAATGCAAAGCAAAACAGTAATTATAAGAACTTTCGACCTGGGGGCAGATAAGCGTGCCGATTATTTAACTTTTGAGGATGAGGAAAATCCCGCACTCGGAGTAAGGGGAATAAGGCTCAGTCTTGAAAACGAGGAAATATTCAAAACCCAGCTGAGGGCAATTTACCGCGCGTCTGTTTATGGAAATATTTCGATAATGTATCCGATGATAATTTCAGAGGAAGAGGTTAAAAGAGCAAAGCTTATTTCAGAACAGGTGCGAAACGAACTGAAAGAAAAAAATATTCTTTTTGGAAATGTGGAAGAGGGAGTAATGATTGAAACGCCCGCCGCGGCACTTATCAGTGATAAGCTTGCGCGTATGGTAGACTTTTTCAGCATAGGAACAAACGATTTAACGCAATACACCTTAGCCGTCGACAGGCAGAATTCAAGGATTGGAAATCTGTATGACGTAATGCACCTAAGTGTACTCAATCTTATAAAAATGACGTGTGAAAATGCTCATAAAAACAGTATTTGGGTTGGAGTGTGTGGCGAGATGGGCGGAGATATCGATGCCTGCAAAACGCTTTTGAGCCTTGGAATTGATGAACTAAGCGTTTCGCCCACAAAAATTCTTCCGCTTCGTGAAATTATTTCAAAAATTGAAGTATTTCCAAAGGGGTAAGACAGGAGATATTATCAGGATCGCACACAATATTATTGTAAAAGCGAAAGCACAGGTAATCGGTAAGATAATTTTCAGGTCTGTTGGAGTGAGGGAATTTTATGCTCCAATGCGGAAAATTTTTGTGCATAAAACAAGTGGCTATTCTTTGCGCCTCACTCTCGCATCTGCTGTTTATAGAAGTGCCGCTCAGCATCACTCCCGGAGGACTTGAATGAAGAAGAACTACGCTTCCGTCAGAGCACTTTCCAAGGCTTATGTAGGCGTGGTGGTGCTTTGGGGAAAAGAATATATCTCCCGCGCGGTGGCAATCGTTCTCCTTTAAAACCGAGCCCAGACCTTCTTCCATAAGTCGGTAACCTAAAACCGCCGATGGATAAACAAAAGGCTTTCCGCCTGATTCGTTGTTTAAAAGATTATAAATGCACCAGCCGATATATCCTGTGCAATCAAGCCCGAGCGTGATGCAGTGAAAATATTTTTTATAATCGTATGCACTTGTCTGAAGAGAGAAAAAGGTTTTCCATATCTCTGCTTCTCCAATGGTTACGGAATTAATGCCGCCTTGCGTATCACTTTCATCCCAGCCTCCGCCGTAAACATACATTGTGTGCCCCACTGGGACAAGGGCGGTAGAGATAAATTTTAAAAGAGTGGGAGAATTCAATTTATTGCCTCCTTAAAGCTTGACTTTATATATAATTATGGTATAAAATAAACTCTTAGAACGTAGTTATTAAATTGGAGGTGTACGTATGAGAATACTTGTAACAGGCGGAGCAGGATATATAGGAAGCCACACCTGTGTAGAGCTTTTAAATGCAGGCCACGAAATCGTTGTGGTGGACAATCTTTCTAATTCTTGTGAAAAATCAATTGATGCAGTGAAAGAAATCACGGGAAAGGATTTCCCTTTCTATGTGTGCGATATTCTTGATAAAGAAAATCTTTCAAAGGTTTTTGATAACCACAAAATAGATTCCGTAATTCATTTTGCAGGGCTTAAGGCAGTTGGAGAATCTGTGGAAAAGCCTTTGGAATACTACCATAATAATATGACAGGCACATTTATCTTACTTGAGGTTATGAAAGAGCACAATGTGTTTAATATTGTATTTTCTTCTTCGGCTACAGTTTACGGAAGCCCGAAAACTGTTCCCATTAAAGAGGATTTTCCTCTTTCCACAACTAATCCTTATGGCTCTACAAAGCTTATGCTTGAAAGAGTTTTAAGCGATGTTTATGTTTCGGATAATCGATTCAGCGTTGTTCTTTTAAGATACTTTAACCCAATCGGTGCACACGAAAGCGGAAAGATAGGGGAAGACCCCAAGGGTATTCCGAATAACCTTTTGCCTTATGTGGCACAGGTTGCAGTGGGTAAGCTTAAGAAAATAAATGTTTTTGGTGATTGTTACCCCACAAAAGACGGCACAGGTGTGCGCGACTATATCCACGTTGTCGACCTTTCTTTGGGGCACTTAAAGGCAGTGGAAAAAAGAAGCAACGTTCCGGGCGTTCATATATATAACCTTGGAACGGGAAACGGCTACAGCGTGCTTGAAATAATTAAGGCGTTTTCCGTAGCATGCGGAAAAGAGTTGCCATATGAAATTGTTCCTCCGCGTGCGGGTGATGTTGCTATCTGCTATGCCGATGCAACTAAAGCAAAAGAAGAGCTTGGCTGGGAAGCAAGCCGCGGCATAGAAAAAATGTGCATCGACGCATGGAACTGGCAAAGTAAAAACCCTAACGGATTTAATAAGGAGTAAAAGATATGACTAAGATTTCATTTGACTACACAAAAGCAGCACAGTTTATTTCAGAAGACGAAATAAATGCGCTTCGTCCTTATATTAAGGAAGCACATAACACTCTTCACAACAAAACAGGCAGAGGAAGCGATTTCACAGGCTGGGTTAATCTTCCCGAAAATTACGACCGTGAAGAATTCAGTCGAATCAAAAAAGCAGCAGAAAAAATAAAGAGTAATTCAAAGGCTCTTATAGTTATAGGTATCGGAGGTTCGTATTTAGGTGCAAGAATGGCTGTTGAAATGCTTCACCACAATTTCTTTAACCTGAATAAGGAAAAAGACGGTGTTGATATTTTCTTTGCAGGAAACAACATAAGCTCTACCTATCTTGCTGATTTGGTTGAAACAGTGAAGGATATGGATTTTTCAATTAATATCATATCTAAAAGCGGTACTACAACAGAGCCTGCAATAGCTTTCAGAATTTTCAGAAAGCTTCTTATAGATAAATACGGCAAAGAGGGCGCAAGAGAAAGAATATACGCCACAACTGATAAGGAGAGAGGCGCTCTTAAAAAGCTTTCTGATGAAGAAGGCTACGAAACATTCGTTGTGCCCGATGATGTTGGCGGAAGATACAGTGTACTGACGGCAGTTGGTCTTCTTCCGATAGCTGCAAGCGGCGCTGATATAGATAAGCTTATGGAAGGTGCATTCGATGCGATGAAAGAATACAACAATCCCGAGCTTAGCGAAAACGATTGTTATAAATATGTTGCCGCACGTAATCTTCTCTACAGAAAAGGCAAGACAATTGAAATGATGGTAAATTATGAACCACAGGTGCATTATTTTGCAGAATGGTGGAAGCAGCTTTTCGGCGAGAGCGAGGGAAAAGAAAACAAAGGTATATTCCCTGCATCAGTTGATTTTTCAAGCGACCTTCATTCTATGGGACAGTATATTCAGGAAGGCCTCAGAACAATGTTCGAAACTGTGCTTTTCTTTAAGAATGCCCGCAAGGATATTATAATAGAAGAAGATAAGGATAATATCGACGGACTCAACTTCCTTTCAGGAAAAAGCATAAGTTACGTAAATGAACAGGCATTTAACGGAACACTTCTCGCGCATACTGACGGTAGTGTGCCAAACCTTGTTCTTTCCATTGAAAAGATGGACGAATACTGCCTTGGAAATCTTATATATTTCTTTGAAAAGGCTTGCGGTGTAAGCGGATATATTTTAGGTGTTAATCCGTTTGACCAGCCAGGTGTTGAAGCGTATAAAAAGAATATGTTTGCACTTTTGGGTAAGCCTGGTTATGAAAAAGAAAGAGAAGAACTTCTTAAAAGACTTTAATATAAGTGCATAATAAAAGCCTTTCGGGGAAAGATTTAAACAGAAACTTTCTCCGGGAGGCTTTTTATGATTAATAAGGTAGAAATATGCGGAGTAAACACATCTAAACTTCCAACTCTTTCAGCCAAAGAAAAAGCAGAACTTTTTGAAAAGATAAAAAAAGGCGACAACGTAGCTCGCGAAACATTTATAAAAGGAAATTTAAGGCTTGTTTTAAGCGTAATAGGAAAATTCAACAACCGAGGAGAAAATGTGGATGATCTGTTTCAGGTGGGGTGCATTGGACTTATAAAGGCAATAGATAATTTCAACACAGAGCTCGACGTTCAGTTTTCAACATATGCCGTACCGATGATTATAGGCGAGATAAGAAGATATCTTCGCGATAACAACAGTGTGAGAGTATCGAGGTCGCTTCGTGATATTGCATATAAGGCGCTTTGCGTAAGGGAAAAGCTTATTGCCGAGAAAAATGTGGAACCGAGCTGCGAGGAGCTTGCAAAACTTATTGATATACCAAAGGAAGATGTTGTTATGGCGCTCGATGCAATACAAGAGCCGATTTCACTTTTTGAACCGGTGTATCACGATGGCGCAGATGCCGTTTTTGTGATGGATCAGCTTTCAGATAAAAAGAACACAGACGAGGCGTGGATTGAAAAAATATCGCTGAGGGAAGCAATCAAGAAGCTGAGCGACAGAGAAAAAATGATTATATCCTTAAGATTCTTTAAAGGTAAAACGCAAACAGAGGTGGCCAGTGAGGTTGGGATAAGTCAGGCGCAGGTTTCACGCCTTGAAAAGAGCGCCATAAGCTCGATGAGAAAAAATATTTAAAAAATGCTTGACATCGGGGGCAAGGGGTGGTATACTACCTAGGTAATAAAGAAGAAGTAGCCGCTTCTCACCCCGTGGCAATTGAGCTTTGTGGGTTAATAATTTTTTTGTTTAGGGTAGCGGTGGATTTTTCTGCCGCTTTTTTTGCGGAAAAATTTTTGGAGGTGTTTTCTATTAGCAAGGAACTGATGATTAATGAAGAAATCAGGGATAGTGAGGTAAGAGTAATCGATAACGATGGCAGCCAGCTTGGAATTATGTCGTCAAGCGATGCTCTTGATGCCGCTATTAAAAGAAATCTTGACTTGGTAAAGATTTCTCCGCAGGCAAATCCCCCCGTATGTAAAATAATGGACTACGGTAAATATCGTTTCGAGCTTGCTAAAAAAGAAAAGGAAAATCGTAAAAATCAGAAGGTTGTTAATATTAAAGAGGTGCGTCTTTCACCATCTATTGACAATCACGATTTTGAAACAAAGCTTAAAAATGCTTGCAAGTTCTTAAAAAGCGGAGATAAAGTAAAGGTTTCCGTTCGTTTCCGTGGCCGTGAAATTCACCACACAAGCATCGGTGAAGAAATTCTTAACCGCTTTGTTGAAGGGGTAAGTGAATTTGGCACAGTAGACAAAAAGGCTAAGCTTGAAGGCAAAAATATGGCGCTTACGATTTCGCCTAAAAACTGATTATCAAACTTCCATAGGAAAGTTTAGATATAATACATTCAAACACACATTTTGAGAGGAGAGATATTATGCCTAAAATAAAGACACACAGAGCCGCTGCAAAGCGTTTCAGTCTCACAAAGTCAGGTAAGGTTAAAAGAGCAAAGGCTTTCAGAAGCCACATTCTCACAAAGAAGGACACTAAGAGAAAGAGAAGACTTAGAAAAGGCGGTCTTGCAGACGTTACAAACGCAAAAGTTATAAAGAAGCTTATACCTTATAAATAAGATGATAGGAGGACTAGAATAATGGCTCGAGTTAAGGGTGCATTAAGCACTAGAAAAAGACATAAAAAGATTTTAAAGCTTGCAAAAGGTTACAGAGGAGGAAAGTCTAAGCTCTACAGAGTTGCCAATCAGGCAGTTATGAAGTCTCTTTCATACGCTTACGTTGGAAGAAAGCTTAAGAAGAGAGATTTCCGTTCACTCTGGATTACAAGAATCAGCGCTGCATGTAAGATGAATGATATCAACTATTCACGCTTCATGAACGGTCTTAAGAAAGCAAACATTGAAATCAACAGAAAGATGCTTTCAGAAATCGCTATTAACGATCCTAAGGCATTCAGCCAGCTTGTTGAAACAGCAAAGGCTAATCTGTAATAGGTAATTTATCAAAAACCGTT
The DNA here is from genome assembly GCA_017505525.1 of Clostridia bacterium. Taxonomy (GTDB): domain Bacteria; phylum Bacillota; class Clostridia; order UMGS1883; family UMGS1883; genus UMGS1883. The sequence continues at coordinate 45,101 of JAFVPB010000002.1, read as the reverse complement.
TCCGCCTCGTGCGGGGGCGGTTTTTGTGAAGAAAAGAGAGAAAAAATTATGGTGATAACAAGCAGAGAAAACAAAATATTTAAGCTTGTTAAAGCACTTTCCTCAAAGCGCGGAAGAGATGAAAATAAAAAATTCGTGATAGAGGGATTAAGAAGTGTTTTGGATGCTGCAAAAAAAAATGCGCCCATTGAGTATATAATCGTAAAAGACGGTGTAAATATAAGTGAGGAGCTTAACTTTCCCACCTATACTTTTGCACCTAAGCTTTTTTGCGAGCTTTCCGATACTCAGTCGCCTCAGGGAATTATGGCAGTATGCAAGAGTATTGATGTAGAGCTTGAGAATATAAAAGGTAACGATAAAAGCTGCGTTATACTGTGCGAAGCGCTGCAGGACCCGGGAAATATCGGCACAATAATAAGAACGGCGCACGCAGGCTTCCTTGATGGTGTAGTTTTCACAAAGGGATGCTGCGATTTATATAATCCCAAGGTAGTGCGTGCCACTATGTCGGGCATTTTTTCGCTTCCCATTGTTTGCGGTGTTGAAACAGATGAGGCTATACGTTATTTTAAAGGACAAGGATATAAATGCACGGCAGGTGCATTAAGTGAGAAAAGTGTGAACCTTTTCGATGCTTCACTTTCAGGAAAACAGCTTATAATTATAGGAAATGAAGCAAACGGTGTGAAGGAAGAAACTCTTAAAAAGTGTGATAGCATTATTAAAATTCCAATGAACGAAGATGCCGAAAGTCTTAATGCGGCAATAGCGGCATCGGTTATTATTTACGAGTACTACAGGCAGAATAAATAGCCGAAGGTTAAAGAGGTGATAGCTTTGAATAAAAATTTTATATGGACAGTTAAAGCTGCAAACGGCAAAAAAAGCTTAAGATTTTATGAAGAGCTTAAATCCTCGGAAGACTTATTTGATGAAAACGGACTTGAAAAATATAAAACTTATGATATAATAAGCCGTAGCTTTGAAAAAGCATATAATGCAGGCTGCGAGATTGTTACCTTTATCGACGAATGCTATCCGAAGTCGTTAAAAAGGCTTACAAATCCTCCTCCCGTTTTATATGTAAGAGGGAATGTGAAAGCACTTACACATCCTCTTTACTGCGGAGTTGTAGGTGCCAGAAAAAGTGATGATTACGGAATAAGAATGGCAAGAAATCTTGCTCGTGAAATCAGTGAAACAGGCATTGGTATAGTAACAGGCGGAGCCGAAGGTGTGGACGGTGCAGCAAATAAAGGAGCACTTGATGCGCGCGGAAAGACTATTGCTGTGCTTGGTAGCGGTATTGATGTTTTATATCCCAAGTGCAATACAAAGCTTTTTAATGAAATACTTGAAAAAGATGGTGCAATAATCAGTGAATTTCACTGCGGCACACCGCCAGAGGGAAGAAACTTCCCTGTGAGAAACAGAATTATTGCGGCAATGGGCGAAAGCATTTTAGTAGTAAGGGCAGGCTTAAGAAGTGGCTCGCTTATAACTGCACATATGGCACTCGATATGGGAAAAACAGTTTTCTCGGTGCCGGGAAATATTGATAACCATTTAAGTATGGGAACAAATGCACTGCTCACAGATGGCGCTGTGCCTCTTGTTAGCAGTATGGATATAATTGATGATTTAATGAACCATAAGCCCGATTTCTTCACTCAAAGAGATGAAGAAATCACAGAGATAGAAAGAAAGCCCGAACCGATTATTTTTAATAAGGAGAAACCAAAAAAGAAAAGCGGAGCTTTCCTTTCAGAGTTTGAAGAAGAAATCGTCAGTGCTATAGAAAACGGTTTTCAAACTCAGATTGAAATTGAAGAAAAGGTATCCTTTGATGCAGCGCGCCTTACGGCAATGCTTGGAATGCTGGAATTAAAGGGCGTAATCAAAAAAGGAATGAATAATAAATACAAAATTACAACAGGAGGGTAAATAAGTGGCAAATTATCTTGTTATTGTTGAGTCTCCCGCAAAGGCTAAAACCATAAACAAATATCTTGGAAAAAATTACACCGTTATTGCTTCTATGGGGCATATGCGCGATCTTCCCAAAAGCAGTCTTGGTGTAGATATAGAAAATAATTACGAGCCTAAGTATATCACAATCAGGGGAAAAGGCGATCTTACAACAAAACTTAAGAAAGCTGCAAAAAGTGCCGACAAAGTTTTCCTTGCAACTGACCCTGACCGTGAAGGAGAAGCTATAAGCTGGCATCTTGCTCAGCTTCTTGATATAGATATAAATAAAAAATGCAGAATAACATTTAACGAAGTAACAAAAACGGCTGTTACGGAATCGCTTAAGGCAGCTCGACCGATTGATTTAAGTTTGGTTGATTCTCAGCAGGCGCGCAGAGTGCTCGACAGAATTGTTGGTTATAAAATAAGTCCACTCCTTTGGAAAAAGGTTAGAAAGGGGCTTAGCGCAGGCAGAGTGCAATCGGCAGCAACAAAGCTTGTTGTTGACCGTGAGAGAGAAATCAATGCTTTTGAACCAAAGGAATACTGGTCTCTTGTGGCAGAGCTTTCTTCAAAGGAAATTAAAAAGCCGTTTTCTGCCCGTTACTATGGTGTAAAAGGTAAGAAAAAAGAGCTTACAAGTGAAGCGGAAACTAAAAAAATTATCGAGATGATAAAAGATGCCGATTTTGTTGTAACAAGTGCAGTTTACAGCGACAAATCAAAGTCGCCCGCACCACCGTTTACAACGAGTACACTTCAGCAGGAAGCAAGCCGCAAGATGGGATTTACATCTAAAAGAACAATGGCGGCGGCTCAGCAGCTTTATGAAGGCGTTGAGGTTAAGGGTAAAGGCTCGCTCGGTCTTATCACTTATATGAGAACCGATTCATTAAGAATCACTCCCGAGGCAAGTATTGCCGCAAGAAAAATTATAGGTGATATGTTTGGCGCAGATTACGTTCCTGCTAAAATCAAAACCTATAAAACAGGCAAGAATGCACAGGATGCGCACGAAGCAATCCGTCCCACAAATCCCGATATTACCCCCGATATGGTAAAGGATACGCTTTCGGGAGATTTATACAGACTTTACAAACTTGTATGGGAAAGATTTATTGCAAGCCAGATGGAAAATGCAGTGTATAATACACTAAGTGCTGAATTCGATGCAAATTCAGTAACATTCCGTGCAAGCGCAAACTCAATAAAATTCAAGGGTTATCGTGCAGTGTATATTGAGGGCAGCGATGAAGAAGAAGAAAAGGAATCAAAATCACTTATAAAGATTGAAAAGGGAATGGTGCTTAAAGCAGAAAAGCTTGAGGATACTCAGCACTTTACCGAGCCTCCCGCAAGATATACAGAAGCTTCTCTTATCAAAGCTATGGAAGAAAACGGAATTGGCCGTCCAAGCACCTATGCGCCAACAATAAGCACAATTCTTGGCAGAGATTATGTAAGCCGTGAAAAGAAAATGCTTAAACCAACAGAGCTTGGCATTGTTGTAACCGATTTGATGACAGAGAATTTCCACGATATTGTAGATATTGATTTCACTGCTAATATGGAACAGCGTCTTGATGATATTGAAGAGGGAAAAGAGCCTTGGGTTAAGGTTATAGACGATTTCTACAAGCCTTTTGAAGAGGTTCTTAAAAAGGCAGAGGAATCTATAGAAAAGGTTAAAATTAAAGACGAGGAAAGTGATGAAATCTGCGAAAAGTGCGGAAGAAGAATGGTAATCAAGCTTGGCAGATTCGGAAAATTCCTCGCTTGCCCCGGTTTCCCCGAATGCAGAAATGCAAAACCCATATTAAAGGATACCGGAGTGGCTTGCCCCAAATGCGGTGCAAGAATTGTTGTGAGAAAGAGTCAGAAGGGAAAGAAATATTTCTCTTGCGAAAATGCTCCAAAGTGCGACTTTCTTCTTTGGGATGAGCCTGTTAAAATGCCTTGCCCCAAGTGTGGTGGCATAATGACGCGCAAATATATCAAAAAGGGAAGCATAACTCAGTGTGTAAATCCCGAATGCGAATCAAATAAAAAGGATAAAAAATAATGAAATTAAAAATTATAGGCGCAGGACTTGCAGGTTGCGAAGCAGCCTGGCAGGCAGCACAGAGGGGAATAGAGGTTTCCCTTTACGAAATGAAGCCCGTAAAGTTTTCCCCTGCACATTCAAATAGCGATTTATGTGAGCTTGTCTGCTCGAATTCTCTTAAAGGTAACGGCCTTGATAATGCCTGTGGACTTTTAAAAGAAGAAATGCGCCGAATGGATAGCTTAGTTATAAAATGCGCTGATGAAACAAGCGTTCCTGCAGGCGGTGCGCTTGCGGTTGACCGCGATAAATTCGCGCATCTTGTAACCGAGAGGATAAAAGCGCATCCAAATATAAAGCTTATAAATGAGCCTGTCTCAAGGATTGATACAGATGAATATACCATAGTTGCTACAGGCCCGTTGACGGATGAATGCCTTTCAGGCGAGATATCGCGCCTTACAGGAAAGAGCGAGCTTTATTTCTTCGATGCAGCGGCTCCCGTTGTTACGCGCGAGAGCATTAATGAAAGCATCACATATCTTGCGGCACGCTACGGAAAGGGTACGCCCGATTATATAAACTGCCCGATGAGTAAAGAGGAATACGATGCGTTCTACGAAGCACTTATCAGTGCCGAGCGCGCTCCTCTTCACGAAAATGTGGAAAACATAAAAGTGTTTGAGGGATGTATGCCAGTTGAAATAATGGCACAGCGCGGAAGAGAAACGCTTTGCTTCGGTCCTTTAAAGCCAAAAGGCTTGCCCGACCCGAAAACAGGAAAAGAGCCTTATGCAGTGCTTCAGCTCCGCCGTGATAACACCGAGGGCACTCTTTATAACCTTGTAGGATTTCAGACAAATCTTAAATTCGGTGAGCAAAAGAGGGTTTTCTCGATGATACCCGGGCTTGAAAATGCAGATTTTGTGCGCTATGGCGTAATGCACCGAAACACCTATATTAATTCGCCCGCACTTTTAAATGGCGACTATTCTATGATAGAATATCCCAAGGTTTTCTTTGCGGGGCAGATAACAGGTGTTGAGGGATATGTGGAATCGGCTTCCTCGGGAATGGTTGCGGGAATAAATGCCACAAGAAAAATAAAAGGGGAAGAAAGCGTTAGTTTTCCACCATCGTGCTGCACAGGAGCACTTATAAAATATATAACTGACAGGGAAAACAAAAAATTCCAGCCGATGAATGCAAACTTTGGCATTATCGAGTGGGAAAGAGTAAAAATAAAAAATAAAAAAGAACGGTATGAATATATTTCTTCACTTGCGTTAAAAGCACTTGAAGAGATAAATGTGTGAGATAGGGGGCGTGAAAGCTAAGCTTTTCACGCCCCCCTTTTCGTGTAAAAAAATAAGTCGAAGTATTGAAAGTCTTGCAAAAAGGATATATAATGGAGTTGGTTAATAAAATTATTATTAATGAATATAAAAAAAGGAAGGAAGATTTTTATGGCAGGATTTATAGTTTTTTTAGTAGTGATTGCGGTGCTTATTTTGCTCCCAAATATCAAAATAGTTCCGCAGGCAAATGAGTTTGTAATTGAATCTCTTGGTAAGTACAAATGTACTTGGGGTGCAGGAATTCATTTTAAGGTTCCATTTATTGAAAGAATAGTAAAAAGAGTAACCTTAAAAGAGCAGGTGCTTGATTCGCCGCCACAGCCCGTTATTACAAAAGATAACGTAACAATGCAGATAGATACTGTAATCTATTATGCAGTGTATGATGCTAATCTTTATGCTTACGGTGCTGTAAACCCAATTTCTGCTCTTGCAAACTTAGCAGCAACAACACTTAGAAATATTGTTGGTGAGCTTGAACTCGACGGCACATTAACATCGCGTGATACAATTAACGCAAAGATGACAACTATTCTTGATGAGGCAACTGATAAGTGGGGAATTAAGGTAAACCGTGTGGAGCTTAAAAACATCATTCCGCCTCAGGAAATTCAGAAATCAATGGAAAAGCAGATGAAGGCAGAGCGCGACAGGCGTGAAACGCTTCTTCAGGCAGAAGGTCATAAGGCGGCTGCAATTACACGCGCTGAAGGTGATAAGCAGGCAATGATTCTTGCGGCAGAAGGTGAAAGAGATGCAAGAATTGCCCGCGCTGAAGGTGAAGCAAAGGCGATTTTCCTTAAGAAAAAAGCTGAAGCAGACGGACTTGCAGCTCTTAAAGAAGCAGGTGCAGACCAGGCAGTGCTTGAGTTAAAGAAATACGAGGCATTGGTTGCAATGTCTGATGGTAAGGCAGCGAAAATCATTGTTCCTACCGATGCTGTGGAAATGACGAAATCAAACGTTGTATTTTCAGAAACAACAGGACTTGGCGATACTACAGCACCCGGAAAAGATGCTCCTGTAGTAAAAAAGGAAGACCCTTGCTGTGATAAATAATTACTGGTTGCAAGAGTGTTGAATGCGCTGATTCAGGCATAAAAATTAAAAGGGGGTGTGAAAAAACTTAGTTTTTTCACACCCCCCTGTTTTTGACTCAGCGTATTTTTGTATTTGCTTATTTTACAACAACGATATATTTTTCTAAAGTTCCGTAATTAGTTTCTGTCTGAATGCAGTTTCCGTTTTCATCGTTAATATATTTTTTCCAGTTACCCTTGCCGTCTTCTTCCTGAATAAGGTTTCCATCGGCATCGTAGGTATAGTAATATGTTCCATCGGCATCGGTTTTTGTAAGAATTTTACCGTATTCATTATAGGTGTATGATGTGCTGAAGCCGGGGCCTGACGTAGATGCCAGTTTTCCGTTGGCGTCATACGTGTAGTATATTGTTTCTTCCTCCAAATCCTGAATACAAGAGTAGCTTTCTATCAGTCTGCCGTAGCTGTCGTACTTGTTTCTTTGTACTGAAAAATCAGAATCCATAGTAAGAAGATTGCCGTTAGCATCATAAGTGTATGTAGTTACTCCGCCGTAAGGGTCTGTTTGCGTTTCGGTGTTTCCTGTGTAGGTATGTGTTGTAACCCAGCTGCCCGCAGTTTCTGTAAGCATTCTTCCAAGAGAATCATATGTGAAGGTGGTAGAGCCTGTGGGGGTATCAATTCTTAAAAGGTTGGAATTATCATCATATGTGTAGGTTGTTACTTCTCCGATTAATCCCGGCTCGAAATTTTCGTTTCTTGCGTGCCCCTGTTCGTAATATATCCTATTTCCGTGAATGTCGTAATTTTGTCTTACCCATGATGTATGTACAGAGTCTTTTGTTTCTTTATATAAAAGTTTTCCGTCTTCAGTGTATTCAAAAGTCTGCTCGACATTTCCATTAACGAAAGAGCCTGTTTGATTACCGTTTTCATCATATGTGTAGGTGCGTACAACCTCAGTTAAGGGAGAGCTGCTTTCTACGATAAGTGAAACTGGCTTTTTGATTCTTGCAGTGCGTGTGTCTTTATTCCATGTAACATCTAAATCAAATGCCTCAGCACACGCTCTGAGGGGAACAAGAGTGCGGCCATTCACAATAGTTGCAGGAACATCAATCGCTTTTTCTGCGCCGTTAACTTTCATCGCATTGCTATCAATAACAAACTGTACTGTTACGCCTTTTCTTACCGCAGTAACGGTGCGGGTGGCGCTATCGTAGCTAACGCGTGCATCAATTGATTCAAACACATCTCTTACGGGAAGCATAACTCTGCCATCTATAATTGTGGGAGCGACATCTGTGTAAAGATCTTTTCCACCGACCATAATTTTAATTTCCTGTGCTGCCGATGCGATGCTTGCTAAAGAAAATGCAATGATAAGCGCAAGCATAATTGATAATAACTTTTTCATATTGTGAAACCTCCGTTTGTTTAATATGTTTAATTTAGCACAATTCATATTTAATTTCAAGGTTTTCCCAGAATATCTATGTTTCTTTCAAGCACTTTTTTGCCGCGCCATGAAAAAGCGCGGTTTTTATATTTATTCATAAACTCCTTATTTGAAAGCCCCTCCAAATCGCTTTTGGAAAGGGAAGAAATTATGTCCTCTGTAAATTCAGCCATAGGGCGTGGTGTGATATTATTGTGAGGGCATACCCTCTGGCATATATCGCACCCGAAAATGAGCGAGGATTTTTTCAGGACTTCAATTTCTTCCTGTGTTAGTTCTCCTTTTTTCTGGCTTATGTGTGAGGCGCATTTTTCTATGTTAAATCCATCTGCAAGCGCACCGCTAGGGCAAGCTTTTTTGCATTTTCCGCACTTAAGACACTCTTTTTCAAGCGGTGCATCAAGTGGCAGGGGAAGAGTGGTCAGCACATAGCCTATAAAAAAGTAGCTTCCGAAATCATCGTTTATAAGCATTTTGTTTTCTCCGTAAAAACCAAGCCCCGCAAGATATGCAAGATTTCGGTCAACTTCGGGGCCTATATCACAGAAACATTCACAATGTGCTTCGGGTGAAAGGCTTTTTATATAATCAGATATTTTCCCCAGTTTTTCGCCTGCAATCAGGTGGTAGTCGCGGCTGTAGGTATAAACGGAAAGGTTTCCCTCTCTGTAGCCACTAAAATACGGAAAAAGGCACACAACGGCAAATTTTTCTCCGTAGGGTGCCACACCGCATTTTTCTATTCCCAATGAATGAATGTAATCAAAAATTTTCGTTTTCATAAATATCCTCACATCTGATGGCGCTGATTGCAAGATAAACCTTTTTTGCGCCCATCTGTTTAAGAAGCTTTGCACAGTAGTTTGAAGTTGCCCCCGTTGTGTAAACATCGTCTACAAGAAGCACATTTCCCGAAAGCTTAAAATCAGTTTTAAAATAGCACTTTTTTACGTTTTCAAGGCGGAGCTTTTTAGAAAGGGTAGCTTGCCTTTTCCCTGCGTTTGTTCTTATAAGCGTGGGGATGCACTCAACCTTAAGTAATTCTGAAAGATGCTTTGCAATAAGCTCAGACTGATTGTAGCCACGCCTTAAAAATGTTAGTGAGTTCTGAGGTACATATGTAATATAATCGAAATTCACATCGTTTTCGCCATCGCTAAGTATTTTATCTGCCATTAAAAAGGCGAACCCCTTTGAATAAGATGGATGACTGTAATACTTTAAATGCACTATTGCCTTTTGCACATTATCGGCATACCTGAGAGGCACAAAGGAATGCGTGAAATTCTTTCTTATTATTTTGCAATCGGCACAAATGTGGTGTGAATATTCAGGGATTGAAGCTCCGCATATATCACATGTTTTCCCCGAAACGTAGGGGAGGTCTGAAAGACAATCGCGGCAAACGGGAAGAGCATCTTTTAATATACATCTGCAAAACGGGCAGCGTGGCGGAAATAAAAAATTTAAAAGCTTGTTTTTCATATCAGCTCACGCAACCTTTTTATAAGACAACTATAGCGCTTCTCTTTAAGATTGTTTTCCACCATTCTTGAAATCGCCGCTTCGCTTCCCACAAGAATAACCAATTTTTTAGCGCGCGTAACGGCAGTGTATAAAAGATTTCTCGTCATAAGCATGGGCGGGAACGAACAAACGGGAATTATAACTGCGTTCCACTCGCTGCCCTGACTTTTGTGAACAGTGAGGGCGTAGGCAATTTCAAGGTCTTCTGCCATTGAAAAATCGTATTCAACAATTTTGTAATCGTCGAAGCAGATGGTAAGCGTTTTGTTCGTTGTTGAAATATCGAGTATTACGCCTATATCTCCGTTGTATATTCCGAATCCGTCGGTTGAATCATCCATACTTGTCCATAAAATATCGTAATTGTTTTTTATTTGTATAACCTTGTCGCCTACGCGGAAAATTCGTTCACCGAATTTTTTCTCTTTCTTTCCTTTTTGAGGGGGATTAAGAGTCGACTGAAGAATTTTATTGAGATTTACTGTGCCCGCTATACCTTTTCTTGAAGGTGAAAGCACCTGAATATCGGAAAGAGCATCAAAGCCATATGCTTTATTAAGCCTGCCCGAGCAAAGCTCACATATTGTTTCCACCGCGCCCTCGCTTGTTCTGTTCATAAAGAAAAAGTCGGTGTTTTTATCGTTGGCAAGCGGTAAAAGTCCGCTGTTTATTCTGTGAGCATTCGTAACGATACGGCTTTCTTCCGCCTGACGGAAAACCTCGTTTAAGCGAACTGATTTAACAGCCTCACTTTCAAGCATATCGCAAAGTACATTTCCTGCACCAACAGATGCAAGCTGATCAGAGTCGCCCGCGAGGATTAATCTTGCACCTCGTTTAAGTGCTTTTAAAAGCGAAGAGAAAAGCAAAATATCAACCATGCTCATTTCGTCTACTATAACAACGTCGGCATCAAGGGGATTTTGCTCGTTTTTCACAAACTGACGAACCTCGTCTGTTGATGCGGGATTAACCTCTAAAAGGCGGTGGAGCGTGCGCGCTTCCACACGGCACGAATCACTGAGGCGCTTTGCAGCTTTGCCTGTTGGGGCACAAAGCTCAACCTTTAATTCCTCTTTTTTAAATATCTCCATAATAATTTTCATTATGGTGGTTTTTCCCGTTCCGGGGCCGCCTGTAATTATAAGTATACCGTTCTCATTTGCCATTTTAACAGCGGCGCGTTGCATAGGTGAAAGCTTTATATTATGCTTTTCCGAGAATATGTCGATATTTTCATCAATGTGCGGAGTTGCAATTTTCTGATTTTGAAGAAGCGAAATTCTCGAGGCAACCGTAAGCTCGGCATTGTAGTAAATCGGCAGAAATACCATATTCTCTTCAAAAATAAGTTCGTTTTTTCCCTTAAGCGTTACAAAAGAAGCAGTAAGCTCTTCCATAGTGCAATTCAAAAACGAAATGCAGTAGTCTGCCAGCTGATTGTATTCAAGGCAGGTGTGTCCCGAAAGGGAAGCCTGCATCAGTGCATATTTTATTCCGCTTGCAATTCGCCCGGGATGATTGGGCGCAATATTCATTGATTTTGCAATCCTGTCGGCAGTGATAAAACCGATGCGCTCGACCCTGTCGCAAAGAATATATGGGTTTTCGCGAATAAGCTCGATAGCATTCTGCCCGAGCTGGCGGTGCACCTTCAGGCTGATATTCGGTGTAACGCCGAATTCCTGCAGAAACATTACAGTTTGAGTTGCTTCCTGCTTTATTAAAAAGGCTTCTGATATTTTTTGTGCACGACTAAGAGTTATACCTTTTATTTCGCTTAATCTTTCGGGTGAGGTAGCAATAATATCGAGTGCATCTTCGCCAAATTTTGCAACAATTTTTTTCGCGGTTGATTCGCGCACCCCCGTAAGAATTCCTGAAGAAAGGTATGCCAAAATTGCCCCCTCACGTTTGGGGAGCATACGTTCTACAAAAACGGCGGAAAACTGCTCGCCGTATTCGGGATGATTAATCCATTTGCCATTTATACGCACGCCCTCTCCCGGGGCGATAAATGGCATATGCCCGCATACTGTGATAAGAGAATTATTTACCGATACCTCACACACAGTGTAGCCGTTTTCTTCATTATGAAAAATTATTTCGTAGATTTCGCCTTCAATAGTTTCAAAATTTTCCATTTGTATTCCTCTGACATAGTAACGCTTTTATATATAACAAGAAAAATCATCGTGATTACGATTAAAAGAGATATAAGTGATAACACACACATTATCAAGCACCCCGATATCATTATATGAATATCGGGGTGGCAGTGATAGTTATTTATACTGTTTAAGTGTTTCTACTGCATCAAGTGCTTCCCATGGAAGATTAAGCTCGCTTCTTCCGAAGTGGCCGTATGCTGCAGTCTGCGAATAGATCGGACGCCTTAAATCAAGCTTCTTTATAATTGCAGATGGGCGTAAATCAAAGTTTTCGCGTACAATCTCGCTCAGCTTTTCGTCGCTTAAAACTCCTGTGCCGAATGTGTCGATTCGAACGGATACGGGATTTGCTACGCCGATTGCATATGCAAGCTGAATCTGGCATTTATCGCTAAGCCCTGCGGCAACAATGTTTTTAGCAATGTAGCGTGCCATATAGCAAGCGCTTCTGTCGACCTTCGTGGGGTCTTTTCCTGAAAAAGCACCACCGCCGTGGGGAGCGTATCCACCATAGGTATCAACAATAATCTTTCTTCCTGTAAGACCCGAGTCGCCCTGAGGTCCGCCAACAACGAAGCGGCCTGTGGGATTTATAAAATACTTTGTTTCATCATCTATAAGCTCTGAAGGAAGAACGTATTTTATAACGTGTTCTATCATATCTTTCTTTATTGTTTCAAGGCTTACATCGGCTGTGTGCTGTGTTGAAAGCACAACTGTATCGATTCTTTTAACCTTGTCGCCATCGTATTCAACGCTTACCTGCGTTTTGCCATCGGGGCGAAGATAAGAAAACATTCCGTTTTTACGCACCTCGGTTAAGCGCATAGCCATTTTCTGGGCATAATAGATGGGGGCGGGAAGATATTCCTCTGTTTCGTTTGTTGCATAGCCAAACATCATACCCTGGTCGCCCGCGCCATTGTCGAGCCCGTCGGAATTGCCATTTTTAGCTTCAAGTGATTTATCAACGCCGAGCGCAATATCGGGCGACTGCTCGTTAAGAGTGTTGAGTACTGCAATATTTTCAAAGTGGAATCCCATCTGCGGGTCGGTATAGCCAATTTCCTCGATTGTTTTTCTTACAACCGAGCGGATATCGCAATAATGCTTGGTGGTAATTTCGCCGAATACTACAACGAGACCCGTTGCACAGCAGCATTCGCAAGCAACTCTTGCCTCGGGGTCGTTTGCTAAAATATCGTCAAGTACGGCATCTGAAATTTTATCGCATATTTTATCGGGATGCCCTTCTGTAACAGATTCAGATGTAAAAAGTTTTTTTTCTGTATTCATTTGTATTCCTCCGTTTGTACACTGTAATACATATTATATTCTAATAAAAAAAAGAAGCTTTGTCAATGAAGAATAGAGAAATTACATTATTGTATTGTAAATTTTCTATTTTTTCCCTTGACAAGCTTTGAATTTGGTGTTATTATAGTATACTGCATTAAGATGCAGTAATTCGCCCATAAAATAGGAATTACCTATTTATAAAGGGCTTACACACTAAACATTCTCTATATTTTGTTTGCAGGGTGCATTCTACAATTCTGCAAACAATGCGGGAAACTCCCGCGGTATATTCCGAGTGCATTCTACACAGGGGTATGGAATATGGGAAATTACGAAAATTTTGATTGAGGTGATTTGATTGAAGCCTATTAAATTAGGAAAAAATGAAAGAATGACCTTTGCAAAAATCGATGAAGTATTGGAGATGCCAAACCTTATTGATATGCAGAAAAGCTCTTACGAGTGGTTTATCAAGGAAGGTCTTCGTGAGGTTTTTCACGATGTTAGCCCAATAACCGATTATGCAGGAAATCTCATTCTTGAATTTACCGACTACAGAATTGACGAACAGCCTAAATACACCATTGAAGAATGTAAGGAAAGGGATACAAACTATTCTGCTCCACTCAGGGTTCAGGTTCGCTTAATCAATCAGGAAACAGGCGAAATTAAGGAACAGGAAATATTCATGGGTGATTTCCCTCTTATGACAGAGCAGGGAACATTTATCATCAACGGAGCAGAGCGTGTTATCGTTACACAGCTTGTTCGTTCACCAGGAATATACTACGAGCAGAAGTATGATAAGGTTGGTAAGAAGCTTATCAATTCAACTGTTATTCCAAACCGCGGTGCATGGCTTGAATACGAAACAGATTCAAACGATGTATTCTCTGTAAGAATCGATAGAACACGTAAAATTCCCGTTACCGTTCTTATTAAGGCAATGGGTCTTGAAACTGAACCCGAAATTACTAATCTTTTCGGGGAAGATGAAAAGATTCTTGCAACCCTTGCGAAGGATACTACCAAAAATCGCGAAGAGGCTCTTTTTGAAATCTACCGTAAGCTTCGCCCCGGCGAACCGCCGACGCTCGATAGTGCAAGCACACTTATAAACGGTCTTTTCTTCGATGCAAAGCGTTACGACCTTGCGAAGGTTGGTAGGTATAAATATAATAAGAAACTTGCTCTCGCTGCCCGTGTTGAGGGCCACATTGCAGCAGAAGATGTTGTCGATAGCAGAACAGGTGAAATTATTGTTTCCAAAGGAAACAGAATTACTCCTGAAAACGCTGTGGCTATTGAAGATGCAGGCGTAAATAGAATTCTTATTTCAACAGAAGAAAAAACAGTTGTTGTATTTTCAAATAATATGGTTGATCCTGCTAAGTATGCAGGAGTTGACCTTTACGATATTACTCACGAAAGAGTTCGCAAGAACATTCTTGATGAAATTCTTGAAGAAGCAGCAGGCGATATTGATGAAATCAAAAAGCTTGCTTCTGAGCGTATCGACGAGCTTGTTCCCAAGCACATTATCGTTGACGATATGTTTGCTTCAATTAACTACTGCAGTAACCTTGCCGAGGGAATCGGACAGGACGACGATATCGACCATCTTGGTAACCGCCGTCTCAGAAGCGTTGGTGAACTTTTACAGAATCAGTTCAGAATTGGTATCTCAAGAATGGAACGCGGTGTGCGTGAAAGAATGAGCATTCAGGAGCTTGATATTGTTACTCCTCAGTCGCTCATCAATATCCGCCCCGTTGTAGCTACAATCAAGGAATTCTTTGGTTCCAGCCAGCTTTCACAGTTCATGGACCAGACAAACCCCCTTGGCGAGCTCACACATAAGAGAAGACTTTCAGCTCTTGGTCCTGGCGGTCTTTCAAGAGATCGTGCAGGCTTCCAGGTTCGTGACGTTCACTATACTCACTATGGAAGAATGTGTCCTATCGAAACTCCTGAAGGTCCTAACATCGGTCTTATCAGTTCACTTTCAACATATGCCCGTATCAATGAATACGGCTTTATTGAAGCTCCTTACCGTAAGGTTATCAAGGGAAAGGGCATAGTTACGAAAGAAATCGAATATATGACTGCCGACACAGAGGATAAATACATCGTTGCTCAGGCTAACGAGCCTCTTGATGAAAACGGCAAGTTCCTCGATAAAAAGGTTGCAGCGCGCTTCAGAGAAGAAATCCTCGAAGTTCCGGCAGAATCGGTTGACTACATGGACGTTTCTCCCAAGCAGGTTGTGTCTGTTGCAACAGCAATGATTCCGTTCCTTGAAAACGACGATGCTAACCGTGCGCTCATGGGTTCAAACATGCAGCGTCAGGCTGTTCCGCTTCTTAAGCCGCAGTCCCCCATTATCGGTACAGGTATGGAATATAAGGCAGCTAAAGACAGCGGCGTTGTAGTGCTCAGCAAAGAAGACGGCGTTGTTGAAAAGGTTAGCGCTGACGAAATTGTTATTAAAGATAAAAAGGGAGAAAGACATAATTATCATCTTCTTAAGTTCCTTCGCTCGAACCAGGGTACATGTATAAACCAGCACCCGATTGTTGAAGAGGGCGAAAAGGTAACAAAGGGAATGATTATTGCCGATGGTCCCTCAACAGATAATGGTGAAATCGCACTCGGTAGAAACGTTCTTATCGGATTTATGACATGGGAAGGTTACAACTACGAGGATGCTGTGCTTCTTAACGAAAAGCTCGTTCGCGACGACGTATTCACATCTATTCATATTGAAGAGTATGAATCAGAATCAAGAGATACAAAGCTCGGACCGGAAGAAATCACACGCGATATTCCAAACGTTGGCGACGATGCTCTTAAAAACCTTGACGAAAGAGGTATTATCCGCATAGGTGCTGAAGTGCACTCAGGCGATATCCTCGTTGGTAAGGTAACACCTAAGGGTGAAACAGAGCTTACTCCCGAAGAAAGACTTCTCCGCGCAATCTTCGGCGAAAAGGCGCGTGAAGTTCGTGATACATCTCTTCGTGTTCCTCACGGAGAAGCAGGTATCATAGTAGATGTTAAAGTATTTACAAGAGCGAATAACGACGAGCTTCCTCCGGGAGTTAACGAAATTGTTCGCTGCTATATAGCACAGAAGAGAAAAATCAGCGTGGGCGATAAGATGGCAGGCCGTCATGGTAACAAGGGTGTTGTATCAAGAGTTCTTCCCACAGAGGATATGCCTTTCCTTCCCGATGGTACTCCTCTTGATATCGTTCTTAACCCCTTGGGCGTTCCCTCACGTATGAACATCGGTCAGGTGCTTGAAGTTCACCTTGGTATGGCAGCAAGCAAGCTTGGTTTCAAGGTTGCAACTCCCGTATTCGACGGTGCAAACGAAAAAGATATTATGAATCTTCTTGAAGAGGCAGGTCTTCGCCACGATGGTAAGACTGTTCTTTACGATGGCAGAACAGGACAGCCCTTCGATAACCCTGTAACAGTTGGTTATATGTACTTCCTTAAGCTGCACCATCTTGTTGACGACAAGATTCACGCCCGTAGCACAGGTCCTTACTCGCTTGTAACTCAGCAGCCTCTTGGTGGTAAAGCTCAGTTCGGTGGTCAGAGATTCGGTGAAATGGAAGTTTGGGCACTCGAAGCATACGGCGCAGCATATCTTCTTCAGGAAATCCTCACAGTTAAATCAGATGATATCGTGGGCCGTGTTAAAACTTACGAATCAATCGTTAAGGGTGAAAACGTTCCCACACCCGGTATTCCCGAATCATTCAAGGTTCTTATTAAAGAACTTCAGTCGCTTGCTCTTGATGTTAACGTTCTTAATGCTAACAACGAAATCATCGAGCTTAAGAGTGAAGAGGATGACGAGCCTAATATGGACGAATACAGAGATGAGCTTCTTACAACTGTTAACGATGGTATTTCATCAGGCTACAGCGAAGTAAGTCCCGAAGACGAAATCCTTGGAATTGCAATGGGCACTGATTCTGATGACGAAGACGAAATTGATTTCCCTTCGTTTGACGAAGAAGAGGATTTTGACATCGAGCCTACAGATGAAGAGCTGTTAGAAATCGAAAATCAAGAGAATTTTAACGAGTAAGGGAGGTAATATTATGGAATTTAACACATTTGAAGCAATGCAAATTGGTTTGGCATCTCCTGAAAAAATCAGAGAATGGTCATACGGCGAAGTTAAAAAGCCCGAAACCATAAATTACCGCACCCTGAAGCCCGAACGCGATGGTCTTTTCTGCGAAAAGATTTTCGGACCTCAGAAGGACTGGGAATGTCATTGCGGTAAGTATAAAAGAATTCGCTATAAAGGCGTAGTCTGCGACCGTTGTGGTGTTGAAGTAACACGCGCTAAGGTTCGCCGCGAAAGAATGGGTCATATCGAGCTTGCAGCACCTGTTTCGCATATCTGGTACTTTAAGGGTATACCCAGCAGAATGGGACTTCTTCTTGATATATCTCCCCATGTGCTTGAAAAGGTACTCTATTTTGCGCAGTATATCGTAATCGACCCCGGTAAGACAGAGCTTAACAAGAAAGATCCTCTTACTGAAAAAGAATATATTTCTTACTACGAAAAATATGGCGACCGTTTCCGTGCAGGAATGGGTGCAGAAGCTATTAAAGAGCTTCTTAGCGAAATCGACCTTGATGCTTTAAGCAACGAGCTTAAGGAAGAACTTGAAACTGCACAGGGACAGAAGAAAACAAAAATCGCTAAAAGACTTGAAGTTGTTGAATCGTTCAGAAAGTCGAACAACCGTCCTGAATGGATGATTCTTGATTGCGTTCCGGTAATTCCTCCGGAAATCCGCCCCATGGTACAGCTTGATGGTGGCAGATTTGCAACGAGCGACCTTAACGATTTATACCGCAGAGTTATAAACAGAAACAACCGTCTTAAAAGACTTTTAGAGCTTGGAGCACCTAACATTATCGTAAGAAATGAAAAGAGAATGCTTCAGGAAGCAGTAGATGCTCTTATTGATAACGGCAGACGTGGCAGACCTGTAACAGGCCCCGGAAACCGTGCACTTAAATCTCTTTCCGATATGCTTAAGGGTAAGCAGGGACGTTTCCGTCAGAACCTTCTTGGTAAGCGTGTTGACTACTCAGGCCGTAGCGTTATCGTTGTTGGTCCTGCTCTTAAGATTTATCAGTGCGGTCTTCCTAAGGAAATGGCACTTGAACTCTTCAAGCCTTTCGTTATGAAACGTCTTGTTGAAAACGGCAGTGCACACAACATCAAGAGCGCAAAGAGAATGGTAGAGCGCGCACAGACAGAGGTTTGGGATGTGCTTGAAAACGTAATTCGCGAGCATCCTGTACTTCTTAACCGTGCACCAACTCTTCACCGTCTTGGTATTCAGGCTTTCGAGCCTATCCTTGTAGAAGGCAGAGCTATCAGACTTCATCCCCTCGTATGTACAGCATTCAACGCTGACTTCGACGGCGACCAGATGGCTGTTCACGTTCCGCTTTCACCTGAAGCACAGGCAGAGGCACGTTTCCTTATGCTCAGTGCAAACAACCTTCTTAAGCCACAGGATGGTCGCCCAGTTACTGTTCCCACACAGGATATGGTACTTGGTAGCTACTATCTTACACTTGTTAAGCCTAAGGAAGTTAAGATTACAAACGCAGGCGATTCAGAGCTTGAGGTAGGAAAAGTTTATAAATATTATGGCGAAGTTTACGAAAAGAACTGCGCGCTTGAAGGAGAGGGCAAAAATCTTATCGAATTCACAGATGAGGGTGTTGGATGCTTCAAGGGTGAAATCGGCGAAGGAAAATACTTTGCTTCAGTAAATGAAACCATGATGGCTTACGATTGCGGAGATGTTGGTCTTCACGCTCCTATCAAAGTAAGAATAGAAAAAGAAATCGATGGAGAAATCCGCAGTAAGATTATTTCTACAACTGTTGGACGACTTATATTTAACGAAGTTGTTCCGCAGGACCTTGGTTTTGTCGACAGAACAAACCCGGAAAACGATTTCGAGCTTGAAGTTTCTTTCCTTGCTGATAAGAAAGCACTTGGAAAAATTATCGATGCTTGTATCCGCGTTCACGGTACAACAAGAACTGCTTCAGTGCTTGATGCTGTTAAAGAGCTTGGATATAAGTTCTCTACACGCGGCGCTATCACAATCAGCGTAAGCGATATGGAAATCCCCGGAAGTAAGGCAGAACGTCTTAACGAAGCTGAAGAAGAAGTTGAAAAGATTACCAAGCTTTACAGAAAGGGTCTTATCACAGATGAAGAACGTTACAGAAAGGTTATCGAAACCTGGCAGGGCGCTAACGACAGAATCACAAAGGCTCTTATGGAAAACCTTGATAAATACAACCCCATCTATATGATGGCAACATCAGGTGCCCGTGGTAGTATCAACCAGATCCGTCAGCTCGCAGGTATGCGTGGTCTTATGGCTAACACACAGGGACGTACTGTGGAAATCCCGATCAGAGCATCGTTCCGTGAAGGTCTTAATATTCTTGAATATTTCATTTCTACTCACGGTGCTCGTAAAGGTCTTGCCGATACAGCGCTCAGAACTGCAGACTCAGGTTACCTTACAAGACGTCTTGTTGACGTATCACAGGATGTTATCATCCGCGAAATCGACTGTCATACTCACGATGGTATTAACGTTACTGAAATCGTGGAAGGCAAGGATGTTATCGAGCCACTTGAAGAAAGACTTATCGGCAGAGTTAACTGCGACGATATCGTTCATCCTGAAACAGGTGAGGTTCTCGTTCCTGAAAATACTCTTATGAATAAGGAAATTGCAAAGACTATTGTTGATGCAGGCATTAAAAAGGTTAAAATCAGAAGCGTGCTTAACTGTCATGCTAAGGTGGGCGTTTGCGCACACTGTTACGGTGCAAACCTTGCAAGCCGTGGCGACCTTGTAAACATCGGTGAAGCAGTTGGTATTATTGCAGCTCAGTCTATCGGTGAACCCGGTACTCAGCTAACAATGAGAACGTTCCACACCGGTGGTGTTGCGGGCGACGATATCACACAGGGTCTTCCTCGTGTTGAAGAACTTTTCGAAGCAAGAAAGCCCAAGGGTCTTGCAATAGTAACATCTATCGCAGGTACTGTTACAATCAATAAAACAAAATCTAAAACAGAAGTTATAGTTGCCGATGAAGAGGGTATGGCTCAAACATATCTTATTCCTTACGGCTCAACTCTCAAGGTTAACGACGGCGACGTACTTGAAGCAGGCGACGAGCTTACAACAGGTAGCGTTAACCCGCACGATATTCTTAAGATTAAGGGTCTTCGTGCAGTTCAGGAATATCTTGTAAAAGAAGTTCAGAAGGTTTACCGTCAGCAGGCCGTTGATATAGCTGATAAGCACATCGAGGTTATTGTTCGTCAGATGATGCGTAAGGTTAGAATTGAAGAGCAGGGCGACAGTAACTATCTTGTAGGAGAAACTGAAGAAAGAATCAGATTCGGTGAAATCATTGAAGAATATAAGGCAGAAGGTAAAGAGCCTCCTGTTGGAGAAGAGCTTCTTCTTGGTATCACAAAGGCAGCTCTTGCTACAGATTCATTCCTTTCAGCAGCATCCTTCCAGGAAACAACACGTGTTCTTACAGATGCAGCAATCAAGGGTAAGATTGACCCGCTTGTTGGTCTTAAGGAAAACGTTATTATCGGTAAGCTTATCCCTGCAGGTACAGGCGTGCCGATGTACCGCGATATAGATGTGGAAACAGCAGGAAACGATTATTCCGATGTTATCGCCGATATGGTAGAAAATATGAAAATTGAAAGCGGTATCTAATTAAAAATAAGGGTGTAAAAACACTGTTTTTACACCCTTTATTATTAAATAGGAGAAAACAATGAGTATACTTAACGCGGAAAATATAACTCACGGCTTCGGCGGCAGACAAATTCTTGAAGATGCAAGCTTCCGCCTTTTAAAAGGAGAGCATATCGGATTGATTGGCGCCAACGGAGAGGGAAAATCAACCTTTCTTAAAATAATTACGGGTGAAATTGCCCCCGATAATGGCACCGTGGAATGGTGCCGACATATAACATACGGCTATCTTGACCAGTATTCCTCGCTTGGAAAAGGCAAAACTATAATGGACGTTTTGCGCGATGCATTTTCTTATCTTAACGAGCTTGAAAAAGAAATGCTCGACCTTTATGAAAAAATGGCGGAAGCCGATGAAAACGAGCTTAACGACATAATGGAGAACGTGGGCGAAATTCAGGAAATTCTGGAATCGTCGGGTTATTACACAATTGATGCGAAAATTTCAGAATACGCAAACGGGCTCGGGCTTGGCGAAATCGGGCTTGATAAAGACGTAAGTGAATTAAGCGGCGGTCAGCGCTCGAAGGTGCTTTTAACAAAGGTGCTGCTTGAAAATCCTATGATTTTAATTCTCGACGAGCCTACAAACTTTCTCGATGAAAACCATATAAACTGGCTCACTCAGTTTCTGCAGAATTACGAGAATGCTTTTATTCTTGTTTCTCACGATATTCCTTTCCTCACAAAGGTAACAAACGTTATCTACCATCTTGAAAACACTGTTCTTACAAGATATAAGGGAACATACGAAGACTTTTTAAGAATGTATGATATTAAAAAGCAACAGATTGAACAAGCTTATAAAAAACAGCAAAAGAAAATTGCCGACCTTGAAGAATTTGTTGCAAAAAATAAAGCGCGTGCCGCTACGGCAACGCTTGCACGTTCGCGCCAGCGCGAGCTTGATAAAATGGAAAGAATAGATATCGCAAAGGAAAAAGTTAAGCCGATATTCAACTTCAAGGCAGACCGCGCGCCCGGAAGAGTGGTTATTTCAGCCGAAAATTTAGTGATAGGCTACGATAGTCCCCTTACTAAAAAGATTGATATAAAAATCGAAAGAAACAAAAAAATTGCCATCAGGGGAGTTAACGGGCTTGGAAAGTCAACTCTTCTTAAAACTCTTCTGAAATTAATTCCGCCCATTGAGGGAGAAATAGAGCACGACCAGTTTATAAACGTGGGATATTTCGAGCAGGAAGAGGTAACAAGCGACAAAACGGCACTTCAGGAATTCTGGGATGAATTTCCATCTCTCACAAATGCAGAGGCACGCGCAGCGCTTGCTAAATGCGGGCTTACAACCGAGCATATAACAAGCCAGATGAAAGTGCTTTCGGGCGGAGAAAATGCAAAAGTGCGTCTTTGTAAAATAATGCAAAGACCGTGCAACATTCTTGTTCTCGACGAGCCTACAAACCATCTTGATATTGATGCTAAGGCAGAGCTTACGCGTGCAGTGAAAGAATTTCGTGGCACCGTAATCTTAGTAAGCCACGAAAGTGAATTTTACGAAAGCGTGGCAGATGAGGTATGGGATGTTTCCGAGTGGAGCACAAAAATTGTGTAAATCATATCTAACTGTAGGGGACGGCGTCCCCGACGTCCCGTAAGCTATATCGTATGAAAATATATTGAAAAACAAAAACCTTCTCCGCCGCTGCATAATAATTGCAGATGCGAGATTATTAAAATGAAAGCAGTTTTAGCCGGTAACGCTACCAATAATGGGGAGCAAGGAAGATTGGTATATCAAATATTATAAGACATTGCCTGATTATTATATTGATTATGAAATTGCAAAAACTAAAGGGTGGAATCCTAAAATTGGAAATTTGAGTAAAGTGGCTCCTGATTGTATGCTTTTTGGCGGGGTATATTTAAATAAAGATGGCAGATTACCTGAGAGTGAAGGTAGAGTTTGGTACGAGGCAGATATAAATTATGTTTCTGGATATCGTAATAAATCACGACTTTTATTTTCAAATGATGGATTGATATTTGTGACATATAATCATTATCAAACTTTTTGCGAGGTTGTATAGGAGGAGAAAATGGTGCAAGAAATTATTGAGTTGAATTTTTCAGAATGTAAATATTTAGGGGAAATACATAAGGCTTTAAAGAAACAACTTGATTTCCCCGATTATTATGGAGAAAATTTATCAGCGCTTTGGGATTGCTTAAGATACTACAGTTTTGAAAAAACTAAAATAATTGTAAAAGGAATTAATGAATTGCCAAGTGAACTTAAAGAATATATGAACAATATTTTTGAAATTTTTGATGAAGTTCATTCTGAAAACCCGAACATTGAGTTTGAGATAGTAAGCTAAACAAACACAGTAAACAATTTGTTCGCCTTTATTAAAAAGAGATGTAAAACTAAGTTTCACATCTCTTTTTGCTTTGAAACAGAAAAATGATTCAAAAATACGAGCTGAGGGTGGCGTGCCCGAGGTCGTTACGCCCTGCGTTTGTGCTCTGTAAAATAAATCGCAAAAAATGCTTGACATTTCATAATTCTTTTGTTATAGTATGGTAGTGGTATATTGGATAGTAGATTATTATGCCTTTTTGTGCAGAAAAGACTGTCCGGTGCTGCTAAAATTTTATTGGAGGTGAAATCATGCCAACCTTTAACCAGCTTGTCAGAAAGGGTAGGGAAACAGCTGTTACAAAGTCAACTGCACCCGCACTTCAGAAGACTCTCAATTCTTTAAAGAAGGCCACAACTGACCATAGTTCGCCGCAGAAGCGTGGTGTTTGCACAAACGTTAAAACGCAAACTCCTAAAAAGCCTAACTCAGCTCTTCGTAAAATTGCCAGAGTAAGACTTTCAAACGGTATCGAAGTAACAAGCTACATTCCCGGTGTAGGTCACAACCTTCAGGAGCATAGCGTTGTTCTTATCCGTGGCGGACGTGTAAAGGACTTGCCCGGTGTTCGTTACCACATTATCCGCGGTACACTCGATACTGCAGGTGTTAACGGAAGACTCCAGTCAAGATCTAAGTACGGTGCAAAGAGACCCAAGAAGTAATATCCCGTACTAAACCTAGTGTGACGTACGGATTTATATATATTTGTCGTTGCACTTACGGCGGCATTGCCGCAGAGTACCTATGAATTCATCAAAATTTTAATGAAGGAGGGAAGAATAGTGCCAAGAAGAGGTTTTATTCCCAAAAGAGACGTATTACCGGATCCGGTATACAATGATAAGGTGGTAACTCGCCTTATAAACAATATCATGCTCGATGGTAAAAAGGGTACAGCACAGAAGATTGTGTATGGTGCTTTTGAAATCATTAAGGAAAAGACAGGTAAAGAACCTGTTGAAGTTTTCCGCGAAGCAATGGATAACATCATGCCTGTGCTTGAAGTAAAGGCAAGACGTGTTGGTGGTGCAACTTACCAGGTTCCTATGGAGGTTCGCCCCGAAAGAAGACAGACTCTCGGTCTTCGTTGGCTCACAACTTACTCAAGAGCCCGCAGCGAGAGAACAATGGCTGAACGCCTTGCAGCAGAAATTATGGATGCTACAAACAACCTTGGTTCAGCTGTTAAGAAGAGAGAAGATACTCACAAGATGGCTGAAGCAAACAAGGCGTTTGCTCACTATCGTTGGTAATAGTAACTTTCTGTTATTTAGTTTAAGGAGGATATTATGGGTAGAGAATATTCACTGCAGAAAACCAGAAATATCGGTATCATGGCTCACATCGATGCCGGAAAGACTACAACAACAGAAAGAATACTTTTCTACACCGGTGTTAACTACAAGATCGGTGAAACTCATGACGGTAGCGCTACAATGGACTGGATGGAGCAGGAACAGGAAAGAGGTATCACAATTACCTCTGCTGCTACAACAGCTCATTGGAAGGAACACAGAATCAACATTATCGACACACCCGGTCACGTTGACTTCACAGTTGAAGTTGAACGTTCACTCCGCGTACTTGATGGTAGTGTTACAGTATTCTGTGCTAAGGGCGGCGTTGAGCCTCAGAGTGAAACTGTTTGGAGACAGGCAGATAAGTATAACGTACCCAGAATGGCTTATGTAAATAAGATGGACATCCTTGGTGCGGATTTCTATAATGTTGTAAAAATGATGAAGGAACGTCTTCAGTGTAATGCCGTTCCGATTCAGCTTCCTATCGGTAAGGAAGATACTTTCAAAGGTCTTATCGACCTTGTTGAAATGAAAGCGTATGTTTACTACGATAACCTTGGTAAGGATATCCGCGAGGAAGAAATTCCTGCTGATATGCTTGCTGATGCAGAAGCTTACAGAGCTGAACTCGTAGAGCATGTTGCTGAAACAGACGAAGAACTTATGATGAAGTACCTCGAAGGTGAGGAACTTACTATCGAAGAAATCAAGAGAGGTATCCGTACAGCTACAATCAACGTAACAATGATTCCTGTATGCTGCGGTACTTCATATAGAAACAAGGGCGTTCAGAAGCTTCTCGACGCAGTTGTTGACTATATGCCTTCTCCTCTCGACATTCCTGCTATTAAGGGTATTAACCCCAACACAGAAGCCGAAGAGGAAAGACCCGCTGACGACAATGGTCCTTTCAGTGCCCTTGCATTCAAGGTTATGACAGACCCATTCGTTGGTAAGCTTTGCTTCTTCAGAGTTTACTCAGGTAAGGTTGAAACAGGTTCTTACGTTCTTAACAGTTCAAGAGATTCTAAGGAAAGACTTGGTCGTATCCTTCAGATGCACGCTAACTCTCGTAAGGATATCGACATTGTTTACAGTGGTGATATCGCTGCAGCAGTTGGTCTTAAGAACACAGGTACAGGTGATACTCTTTGTGCCGAGAATGCACCTATCATTCTTGAATCAATGGAATTCCCCGAACCTGTTATCCGCGTAGCTATCGAGCCTAAGACTAAGGCAGGTCAGGAAAAGATGGGTATTGCTCTTGCAAAGCTTGCAGAAGAAGACCCCACTTTCAAGACATACACAGATGAAGAAACAGGTCAGACAATTATCGCTGGTATGGGTGAGCTTCACCTTGAAATCATCGTTGACCGTCTTCTTCGTGAATTCAAGGTAGAGGCTAACGTTGGTAAGCCTCAGGTATCTTATCGTGAAACAATTACGAAGACTGTTGATCAGGATCACAAGTACGCTCGTCAGAGTGGTGGTAAAGGTCAGTACGGTCATGTTAAGATTACTGTTGAACCCCTTGAAGCAGGCGCAGGTTACGAATTTGTTAACAAGATTGTCGGTGGTGCTATTCCTAAGGAATACATCCCCGCAGTTGATGCAGGTATCCAGGGTGCTATGCAGTCCGGTGTGCTTGCAGGTTACAACGTAGTTGACGTTAGAGTAACACTTTATGATGGTTCATACCACGAAGTCGACTCATCTGAAATGGCGTTCAAGATTGCCGGTTCTATGGCATTCAAGGAAGCTTGTAAAAAGGCTAATCCTGTGCTTAAGGAACCCATCATGCAGGTTGACGTAAGTGTTCCTGAGGAATACATGGGCGACGTTATTGGCGACCTTTCTTCACGCCGTGGTCAGATTCAGGGTATGGAAGCAAGAAATGGTGCACAGGCAATCGGTGCTTATGTTCCCCTCAGCGAAATGTTTGGTTACGCTACCGACCTTCGTAGTAATACACAGGGTCGTGCAAGCTACTCTATGAGCCCCTCTCACTACGAGGAAGTTCCTAAGAGCATTATGGACGAGATTATCTCTCTTAGAAATAAGGGCGAATAATAAAATCCAAAAAAATCAGTTGATTTTTTAAATAACTTGTATTATAATTAATTACAAATAAATCCACAAAATAAAGGAGGAAATTACAATGGCAAAGGCTACATTTGAAAGAAATAAGCCCCACGTTAACATTGGTACAATCGGTCACGTTGACCATGGTAAGACATCTCTTACCGCAGCAATCACAAAGGTTCTTGGTATGAAGGGTCAGGCTGACTTCACAGCTTACGACCAGATCGACAAGGCACCTGAAGAAAAAGCAAGAGGAATCACGATCTCAACAGCACACGTTGAGTACGAAACAGATTCACGTCACTACGCACACGTTGACTGCCCCGGACATGCTGACTACGTTAAGAACATGATCACAGGTGCTGCTCAGATGGACGGTGCTATCCTCGTTGTATCTGCAGCTGATGGTCCTATGCCTCAGACTCGTGAGCATATCCTTCTCAGCCGTCAGGTTGGCGTTCCCTATATCGTAGTATTCATGAACAAGCGCGACCAGGTAGACGATGACGAACTTCTCGAACTCGTTGAAATGGAAATCCGCGACCTTCTCACAGAATACGAATTCCCGGGAGATGACATCCCGATCGTTTGCGGTAGCGCTCTTCAGGTTCTTGAATCAACATCTACAGATATCAACGCTCCTGAATATGCTCCTATCGTTGAGCTTATGGCTAGAGTTGACGAGTACATTCCTACTCCTCAGCGTCCTACAGATCAGCCATTCCTTATGCCTGTAGAAGACGTATTCTCAATCACAGGTCGTGGTACAGTTGCTACAGGCCGTGTTGAAAGAGGTACACTTCTTGTTAACGACGAAGTTGAAATCGTTGGTCTTACAGACGAAGCTCGTAAGGTTGTTGTAACAGGTATCGAAATGTTCAGAAAGCTCCTTCCTCAGGCAGAAGCTGGTGACAACATCGGTGCTCTTCTCCGTGGCGTTCAGAGAACTGAAATCGAAAGAGGTCAGGTTCTTGCAAAGCCCGGTTCAATTCATCCTCACACAAAGTTCAAGGGCGAAGTTTACGTTCTTAACAAGGATGAAGGTGGCCGTCATACACCTTTCTTCAACAACTACCGTCCTCAGTTCTATTTCAGAACAACAGACGTTACAGGTGTTATCAGCCTTCCTGAAGGCACAGAAATGTGTATGCCTGGAGATAACGTAACAATCTCTGTAGAACTTATCACACCTATCGCTATCGAAGAAGGTCTTCGTTTCGCTATCCGTGAAGGCGGTAGAACAGTAGGTTCAGGCGTTGTTTCTTCTATCGAAGCGTAAGTTATAATTTAACTTATTAAAAAGAGTGAGCTTTTTGCTCACTCTTTTTGTTTAATGCTATGTGGGAAATGCATTTATGCATTCCGTTACACAACGGATAAATCCATCCCCTACAATATAAATTTCATCTTCGGTGCATTAAATCGTAGGGGAGGATACGCCCTCCTTGCCTAAAGGAGGGGGGACCGTCGAAGACGGTGGGAGGATTCATTCGACAGCCCGCAAAACGGGACGTCCGGGAGGCCGTCCCCTACAAATTTATACAAACAAAAAACACCTCGCAAGGTTAATCTTGCGAGGTGTTTTCCTTCATTTCGCATTCCACATTCCGAATTTCTCATTTTTCTATCCCGAATAGTTCTCTATCAGCACTAAAGCGTCGCTTAAATTATCAAATTCTATGCCTTTTTTCAGCAGCTCTCTATCGTATTTCGGGAGCATATTAACTAAAACATTATATTCTCCGTATAGCTTTAAAACACCATTTTTCATTTTAGTGTAGATGGCAACTTTGTTGTTTTTTTCTTTACAGACGTAGCCAACAGTGGTGTTTTCAGAATTTATGTGATTGGCAGAGTAGGGAGGAACAATTTCCAGAGTTTGATAAGCTCTGCTTTTAACATATCCCGAAAATGCTCCTGAAAATGCGGAAAATCCCATAATAAAACAAGCTGTAATAAAAGTAGATTTTTTCATCTTACCACCTTAATTCAGAAAAATAAGTATATTTTTTATAGTTTTAACCGTAAAATACAGATATATTCAAATAAAATCAGAAATGTAACACTTTTTTAATTGTTTTATGATACAATACAAACCGTATAGGGACATTTTTAGTCTCGGAGGTGTCAAAAATGAAGAAGAAAAAATCTAAAAAAAGAGCCAAAAGAGTCTTTTTAAAAGTGCTTTTAGGCATTGGCATAGCTATATGTATTATTTTGCTTGCGGGGATAGGTCTTGTTGCCGGCTCGCTTTATGGCTATGTGGAGGATACAGAGCTGATAGATGTGGATAATATGCGTCTTAACCTTACATCGTTTGTTTATGTTGTTGATTCCGAAACAGGCGAGGAAATTGAGATTGAGCAGCTGTATGACACTGAAAACAGAGTTTGGGTGTCTGCAAGTGAAATTCCCGAGCATATGAAAAATGCTTTTGTTGCAATTGAGGACGAGCGTTTTTATAAGCACAGCGGATTTGATATTAAGCGATTCACTGGTGCAGCAATGCAGTATATGTCGACAAAAGGTAATTCAAGCTATGGCGGAAGTACCATCACACAGCAGCTTATAAAGAATCTTACAAAAGATGACGACTACTCTGTAAAACGAAAAATTCAGGAAATCTACAGAGCATATAATCTAGAAAAAGAGCTTTCAAAGGATGAAATTCTTGAATACTATCTTAATACTATCTACTTAAGCCAAAAGTGTAATGGTGTTTCAAGTGCAGCTCACACCTATTTTGGGAAAGAGGTTTCAGAGCTTTCACTGGCTGAGTGTGCTGTAATAGCAAGTATTACAAAGTATCCCACGAAGTTTGATCCGATTAAAAATCCCGAAAATAACCGCGAGCGTCAGTTGGTTGTTCTTAAGAAGATGTATGAGCTTGGCTATATAACGAAGAACGAATACCAAACTGCGCGTGATGAAGAAATAAAAATAAAAAAACCTGACCCAAATGAAACTGAGAAAGTTCAGAGCTACTTCACAGATGCAGCGATAGAACAGGTTATAGCTGATTTGATGGAAGAGTATGGCTACAGCAAGGAGTATGCTGAAAAGGTGCTCTTTAACGGTGGTCTTAGAATATATCTTTCAATGGATACAAGAATTCAGGAAATTCTTGACAGAGTGTTTAACGACCCATCTACATTCCAGCGTGCAAGCAGGGAAGTTCAGCCACAGTCTTCTATGGTAATTATGGATCCGTACACGGGCGAGGTAAAGGCTTTAATAGGAGGAAGAGGCGAGAAAACAGCTAACCGAGTGTTAAATCGTGCTACACAAACTCTGCGTCAGCCTGGTTCATCGATTAAGCCTTTGTCGGTTTATTCTCCGGCAATCGAATACGGACTTGTGGAATCAAATTCAATAATAAACGATGCACCCGTAAAATACGGCAAGTGGGCACCAAGAAACGATGACAGAAGATTTGCAGGCAGAATTACTGTTGCAGCGGCACTTCGTGGTTCAAGAAACGTTCCTGCCGTTAAAATATGTGATTATCTTACAACAGAAGCTTCGTTCGACTTTGTACAAAACAATTATCATATCTCAAGCCTTGTTGAGGGAAGAGATAATGGAAAAATAACACTTTCTGATAAGGGGCTTGCCGCTATTGCACTTGGTGGATTTACAGACGGTGTGTCGGTACTTGAAATGTGTGCTGCATACTGTGCGTTCCCAACAGGAGGCGTTTATACAAAACCAACTACTTATACTCGCGTTGAGGACAGCGAGGGAAATATTGTTCTTGATCATAAAAACAAATCGCAGATAGCTATCAGCGAAACTACGGCAAGAAGTATGGTATCTATGCTTACAAATGCGGTTAATGGCGGTACGGGAACGGCTGCAAGGCTTTCCAATATGCCGGTTGCAGGTAAAACAGGTACCACATCAAACAACAACGACAGATGGTTTGTAGGTTTTACACCTTATTATGTAGGTGCAGTATGGTTTGGCTATGATCAGCCCGCTTCACTTCGCGGTTTTTCTCCGAACCCATCAGCTGTTGCATGGAGAAAGGTTATGCAGGAGGTTCATAAGGACCTTGAAAGAAGAGCGTTCTTTGAAGATAACAGTGCGGATAAGCTTTCGATGATGGTTTGTGCCGACAGTGGTCTTAGGGCAACTCCTTCTTGTACAAGGCTTGTTTCAAAGGAATTTGACAAAAAGGATGTTCCGAAAAAGCATTGCTCAACACACGAATATAAATTCAATAAGAATATTTTGAAAAGCGGTAGTGCGCCTGTAGTGAAAGCAAAAGAAAAAGAAAAAGAGGCAATATTTACTGAGGACTTTCTCGAGGGAATTACACTGGAAGGTAACAATCCTGATGGCGAAACTTCAAGTGAAAATACCAACGAAACCACGCCGCCAACAGATGTTGCACCTCCGCCTGTGGATGTTGCTCCCCCTGTTGATGTTGCTCCCCCTGTTGATGTTGCTCCCCCTGTTGAAAGCACACCTTCTTCAGAGGCGATAATTATTCAGTAAAGGAAGAAAGAATATGGCATTTAAAGAATATATGATAAAAAGAAAAGCAGAAGCCAAAAGTGTTGCTATAACAATAGCAGCATACGTAGTTGCTGCTATTTTAGGAGTTTTGGTTTATCCGTATATCCTCAAGTTTCTTGGAGGTGGAATAGCACTTCTTGTTCTGGTAGGATTTATATATATTGCTTTTCAGTTTACATC
The DNA here is from genome assembly GCA_017505525.1 of Clostridia bacterium. Taxonomy (GTDB): domain Bacteria; phylum Bacillota; class Clostridia; order UMGS1883; family UMGS1883; genus UMGS1883. The sequence goes on along the minus strand of JAFVPB010000002.1, from coordinate 13,892 downwards.
AAGGCTTAATAAAGAGTTTGAATATATCTGCACAGAAGACTGTATGGATATAGATGTTATAATGAATAAATCAAAGCGTAAAAGACTTTTAACATTTAATACAGCACAAATTGAGGTTATAGCAAACGTAAATGATTCTCAATATAATAATTTGCTTTCGGGAAGCTTTGATAAAAAGATTGATGCTACAAGTGGACGCAAAGGCGTAGATGTGTATTTTGCAATAGTGGAAAAAGACGGAAGAACGCTTTTAAAGTTTGAAGCTCCAAAGGAAATGCTTGAAATGATGCAGAAGTATGCACGTTCAAAGATTCACCTTTAATCAGGGGATGTATAAATTCTCCAGAACGCAAAAAGACTAAGTTTGTCCGTTCTGAAAATTTTCTCCTATCCCCTGGAATATATCGATTTACGAATAGAGGATTTGTTATGTTGTTTTTGTCTGAAAAAATGATTCGGGAAGCAGAATTAAAAGCTATGGAAAATGTTTCGGAAATGAATCTGATTGATAGGGCAGCGAGCACACTTTTCTCTCACCTTAAAAATTTTAGTTCCGTAAGAATATATTGCGGAAAAGGAAATAACGGCAGTGACGGTTATGCCACTGCCATTCTTTTAAGTAAAAAAGGTGTAAAGGTTGAAATTGTGGCAGTTTACGAGCCTGAAAGAGATGCGTGTATCGAACTTTATAATCGTGCACTTCGCGAGGGAATTACAATAAAAAATGAAGTGGACTTCCCAACAGAATCTTTCGATGCAGTGCTCGACTCCATTTTTGGAATAGGGCTTTCAGGTGTAATCAGCGGGAATGCTCAAAAGGCAATAGAAATAATCAATGCCGAAGGCGGATATGTAGTTTCGTGTGATGTTCCGAGCGGAATGGAAGCGGATACAGGAAAAGCTCTTGGAGAATGTGTAAGAGCAGATAAAACAGTTACTTTCACAGCTCCTAAACGAGGAATGCTTTCAAATGAAAGTGTTGACTACTGTGGAGAAATTGTGATAGCTGATGTGGGAATCCCTATTGACTATAGTGCGGTATCTGACAGTGGTTGTGTGCCGATAACAGATCTGCTTGTGAAAACAATGCTCCCGGAAAGAAAAAGACTTTCTCACAAGGGAACCTTTGGTACGGCAGTAATTGTTGCAGGAAGCTCACAAATGGCAGGTGCAGCAGCAATGGCTGCTCTTGCGGCATATAAAAGCGGGTGCGGTCTTGTGAAAATCATAGCTCCTGAATCAATTTCGTCTGTGCTGAATATATTGGTAAAAGAGGCTATTGTTATTAAAGCGCCCGAAAAAGACGGTGTTATTGCACCGCAACTAACAGAGGATATGCGCGAGGCACTTTCGAGAGCGCAGGCAGTGCTTGTGGGGTGCGGACTTGGAAAAGGAGATCATTCAATTTTGATTTCCAACATAATCAATGCCACAAATGCACCGATTATAATTGATGCTGATGGTATTAATGCTCTGCGAGGAAATCTTCATATAATAAAGAATCAGAATGTTATTTTAACACCCCATCCTCTTGAATTTTCAAGAATCAGCGGAATAGAGGTTCGTGAAATAGAACGCCACAGAGTGCAGTATGCTGCAAATTTTGCAAGCGAATATTCGGTGAGCTTACTATTAAAGGGTGCAAGAAGCATTGTTGCATATGGCGGAAGTAATAAATATGTATCTCTTATAGCTACAAGTGCGCTATCTAAGGCTGGTTCAGGCGATATTTTAAGCGGCATAATGGTTTCGTTTGCCTCGCAGGGACTTTCTCTTACCGATAGTGGTGCAGCAGCGTGCCACGTGCATGCAAAAGCAGGGCTTATTGCGGAAAAAACCATTGGTGTATATGGAACCACCTGTGATGATTTAATAAATAATATACCTCTTGCTATAAAAGAAATTTTGAATTGAATGTATTTTATTTCCACTATATGAGCATAATGTGAGTGTAGATTATATGGCATTACATAAGCAGCGTGCTGCTTAGAATAAAGCCGGGTGCTCATTGGAATAACTTACATTTGACCTTGCCTTAGTTATATAGTATACTTAATGTAGTATTTTATTAAGGGGGGAGTCAGATGAAAAATGGGGTTCAGCGTAAGATTTCTCTAACCCTGCCCGAAAGTCTGGTTTGCGAGGTGGATAACTTTGCAAAACTTGATAATCAAACGAGGAGCGAGTTTGTTGCGCTGGCAATGAAAAAATATATGCGCGAAAGGCGTATGATTGAACTTAAGGAACAAATGAAAAAGGGATACCTTGAAATGGGCAATATAAACCTTAAAATTGCCGAGGATTCTCTGTTATCCGATGAAAGTGCATATAAAATCTACGAGGAATTTTTATCGGAGAGTGAAGAACGTGATAGTAAAACGCGGTGATATCTTCTATGCGGATTTAAGCCCTGTTATCGGTTCTGAACAGGGAGGGGTCCGTCCTGTGCTTGTGGTTCAAAATGATGTTGGGAATAAATACAGTCCTACAATCATTGCTGCAGCAATAACAAGTAAGATAAACAAGGCTAAACTTCCCACGCATATTGAAATAGATGCACAAGAGTACGGCCTTAGCAAAGACAGTGTGATTCTTCTTGAACAGGTAAGAACAATAGATAAGCAACGTCTGCGTGAAAAAATAGGTAAGCTCGATGAACTGCAGATGGTTAAGGTTAACGATGCCATCTCGGTAAGCTTTGGTCTTATAGATAACTAAAAAGGAGAGATTCTAAAGATGAAAAAGAAAATTTTAATTATGGTTACGGCACTTGTAGTTTTATTCGTGATTGCGGCATATGCGGCTCAGCCAGGAACCGATGCCGATCCGCTTGTAACAAAAAGCTATATTGAAAATGTGGTTTATCCGTATGTGAATAATGCTGCTAAATTCAGAGTTGTAAATGTGCCTGCAAAAAAATCTGTGATTTGCTATGCGGGCACAGAGGTAGTTGTGCGTTCAGGACTTTGCACAGTAATAGCAGATAAAAACGGAGGATTAAGCGATGTTACTGCAGGCGCAGATATTCAGAATGCCGAGATTGTTCCGTTAAACCATATGGTTGTTGTTCCGCGCAGTGATGGGCGAGGAATATGGGCGGCAATGGATAGTATAGTAATGATAAAGGGCGATTATAATATCAGGTAAAGAGCTTGAAAAAGGGGTGTAAAAGCGTTGGTTTTTACACCCCTTTGGTATTAAATTTTTGTAAAGAATAATCAGCTGAAATTGACTGCTTTGCCAGGTAATGATATAATTAATTTAAATACATAGCTTAATAACAAAAATATTTTAAGGGAGATGAGGTAAGTGTCTGTTAAAAATTATTCAGATATAACAAAAGAAATTTATGCTCTTAGCGAAAAGTGCATACAAAACGGAGAAATAGACAAGGAGCTTTATAGCATTCACAATGTGAACAGAGGATTAAGAGATATTAACGGAAAAGGCGTTGTAACAGGACTTACCGAAATATCAACGATTAATTCTTCCAAAATCATAAATGGGAAAAGTGTGCCTTGTGAGGGTGAACTTTACTACAGGGGAATTGATATAAACAGCATAGTTGAAGGTTTTTTAAATGATAACAGGTATGGGTTTGAAGAAACGGTTTATCTTCTTTTGTTTGGTGAGCTTCCCGACAGTGATGAACTTGATGGGTTTAATAGGCTTCTTACAGAATACAGAACTCTTCCGCGCAACTTTGTGCGCGATGTTGTGATGAAAGCACCAAATAAAGACATTATGAATTCTCTTGCAAGAAGTGTTTTAACATTGTATTCATATGATAAGAATGCGAACGATATATCAATACCTAATGTTCTTCGTCAGTGTGTTCAGCTTATTGCAAATTTTCCGCTTCTTTCAGTGTATGCTTATCATGCGTATAATCACTATGTGAAAAAACAGGCGCTTTATATAAACCATCCTGATCCTAAGAAGTCTACAGCAGAAAATATACTTACCCTTTTGCGCAACGACGGAAAATATACAGAGCTTGAGGCAAAGCTTCTTGATTTGTCGCTCGTTCTTCATGCAGAACATGGCGGAGGGAACAATTCCACTTTCACAACACATGTTGTAACCAGCTCCGGCACAGATACTTATTCTTCTGTTGCTGCATCGCTCTGCTCTCTTAAAGGGCCAAAGCACGGCGGAGCAAACATTAAGGTGTGCCATATGTTTAAGGACATTAAAAAGAATGTTTCAAACTGGAGCGACAGGGAAGAAATAAGCGCATATCTTGAAAAAATACTCGATAAAGAAGCTTTTGATAAAACGGGTCTTATCTATGGTATGGGACATGCTGTGTATTCTATATCAGACCCAAGAGCTGAAATATTCAAAAAATACGTGAGTATGCTTTCTAAAGAAAAAGGCAGAGAAAATGAATTTAATCTTTATACAATTGTGGCAGAAGAATCAACAAAAATAATTTCAGAGAGAAGAAAGATATATAAAGGGGTAAGCCCTAATATAGATTTTTACAGTGGATTTGTATATTCTATGCTGAAACTCCCCGAAGAGCTTTTTACTCCGCTTTTTGCAACAGCGCGTATAGCCGGCTGGAGTGCTCACAGAATAGAGGAATTAATCAATACCAATAAGATTATTCGTCCCGCTTATAAGGCGGTGTCTCCTCACAGAGAATATGTGGCTGTTTCTGAACGAAAAAACAAATAAATTGTGTTGACCTGATAAATTATTTGATATATAATAGATGTATATTGATGAAGGGATTGATTATATGAAAAAGGCTTTTGTTTCACTTGTGTTGGTAGCTTGTTTGCTTATGTCTACAGTTGCATATGCAACAGATGTGTTGCTTTATGCGCTTGATGGCAGAACGATAGCAGTTAATGAAAACGAGGTTGAAGCATATACCGCAGAGGGAATGGGTTGGTTCCTTAACAAACCTGTAGAAATGTATGCACTTGACGGCAGAACTATTATGGTGCCACAGGAATCGGTTGAAGCTTATAAGAGTGTTGGTTGGTTTTTAAAAGATGAAACTCCTGCACCTGCACCTTCTCCCGAACCGACTCCCGTACCTGAAACACCTGCTCAGCCGGTTGAAAAAAGAGTGGCTGTTAAATACACTGATTCAACAGTTGTAAGTGTGCCAGAGATTCATGTTGAGATGTATAAAGCTTTAGGTTGGGTTGTAGCTGATGAGGTTGAAGTTAAAGCTGAAACAGTTGTTATGTATAACCCCGATGGCGTGGAAAAAGAAATTGACGTAAAAGATGTTGCTAAGTATGAACAGGCAGGATGGGTTAAAACAAAGCCTGTTGTTAAGAAAATGATGGTTTATTCTTACGATGGACAGTCGAAGGAAATTCCTGAAAAGGAATATAAAACCTACGAGGCACAGGGATGGTACCATGCATATGATGCAGCAGTATACTCTTATGCGGTATTTGGCCTTAACGGAGAAAAGGGTGCACAGGCTCTTATGGGCGAAAAGAAGTACGAAGAAGCTTTCTTAAAGGTGCAGGCTGCAATTGAAAAAATAGAGGAAACAAACTCTGAATACGTGCCGATGCTTCACTATATGCGCTCGCTTTTAATGAACGACTGGCAGAAGGCTGAAGATGCTCCCATTGCTATGATCGAATATGAATTCACAGAAAAAAGTGGAAACAAGCTTGTTATTCTTGACTATAGAAATATCAGCAACAACAGAATTCAGTCATTCAAAGTAAATTTCGATATTTGTGCTGCTGATGGAACGGTAATTGAAACAAACTCAGTTTCTTATTCAGCAAAGAATCTTGAAATGAAGCCTTTCGAAAAGAAACGTTGCGCGTGGAAGGTTGAGAATTGCGACCCAACAAATATAATTAAAAATCTCCATGTTATAGAGGTTGTATTTTCAGACGAAACTAAGTGGGCTAAATAAAATGGAAAAAGGGGATGTTTAAAAGTTTTTAAACATCCTTTTTAAATAATACAAAGCTTGTAAGCGAGGCAATTATGAATATAGAAGAATTACGAAAATTAATAAATTATCACAGTGAGCTTTACTACACACACGATACTCCCGAAATTGATGACTTCGAATACGACAAGCTTATGCGTGAACTTAAGAGGATGGAGGCAGAAAATCCCGAGTTGATTACGCCTGATTCTCCCACTCAGCGCGTGGGAGGAAAAATCCTCGAGGGGTTTGAGAAAGTTACTCACGCTGTTAAAATGGAAAGCCTTAATGATGTTTTTGATAAAGAAGAGGTTCTTGATTTCGGAAGAAAAACAGAGGAAAACCTTGGAGAAAAGGCTGAATATGTAACAGAGCTTAAAATTGACGGATTAAGCGTTTCTCTTGAATATAAAGATGGTTATTTCTTCCGTGGCTCTACACGTGGTGATGGAGTGGTTGGAGAAGACGTTACCGAAAATTTAAAAACAATCCGCACAATCCCTCTTAAACTCAATGAAAAAGTGGATATAGAAGTTCGCGGAGAAGTTTTTATGCCTCACGAAAGCTTTATAAAGCTTAACGAAGAGCAGGAAGCTCTTGAACTTAAGCCGTTTAAAAATCCGCGTAATGCCGCAGCGGGAAGCTTGAGGCAGCTCGATAGCTCTGTTGCTGCGCAAAGAAAGCTTGATATTTATGTTTTTAACATTCAGGTAACTGATAATAAAGACTTAAAAACTCACAAGGAAGCGCTCGATTATCTTGCGTATTTAGGTTTTAAAACAATTCCTGTTAAAAATGTTTTCAATACTATAGAGGAAGCTTTCAGCGAGGTGGAAAGAATTGGCGAGAACCGTGCAAACCTTGATTTCGATATCGACGGAGCAGTTATAAAAGTAAATTCACTCCGTCAGAGAGAAATGCTTGGTTCCACAGAAAAGTGCCCCAAATGGGCAGTAGCTTATAAATATCCGCCAGAAGAAAAAGAAACAAAATTAATTGACATTGTAATTCAGGTTGGAAGAACAGGTGTGCTTACGCCTAATGCAGTGCTCGAAAGTGTGCGCCTTGCGGGCACAACAGTTTCGCGCGCAACTCTTCACAATGAAGATTTTATACGGGAAAAGGATATTCGTATCGGTGACACAGTTATCGTGCGAAAGGCGGGCGACATAATCCCCGAGGTTGTGGGTGTTGTTAAGGAAAAACGCAGCGGAAACGAAAAGGAATACGAAATGCCTGCAGCTTGTCCCGTTTGCGGTGCAAAGGTTTACCGCGAAGAGGGCGAGGCAGCAATCAGATGCACAAGCGGAGAATGTCCCGCACAGCTTACTCGCAATATAATCCATTTTGCTTCGCGTGATGCTATGGATATAGAGGGACTTGGCCCCGCAGTTGTAACAAAGCTTCTTGAAGAAGGTCTTATTAAATCATCAAGCGACCTTTATTCTCTTACAACAGATGATATATCTGCTCTTGATAAAATGGGGGAAAAGAGTGCAGATAATTTAATAAAAGCAATAGAAAAATCCAGGGAGAACGACCTTTCAAAGCTTATTTTCGCCCTTGGCATACGGCACGTCGGCTCGAGAAATGCAAAAATTCTTGCTTCGCATTTTGAAACACTTGATGCGCTGATGAATGCGAATGTCGAAGAAATTGCTGCGGTTAACGAAATCGGAAATGTAATAGCAGAAAGCATAGTACAGTTTTTTTCAGAACCGCAGAATATTGATATAGTAAACAAGCTTCGTGAAAAAGGCGTGAATTTTGAGTGCAGGGAAAAATCAAAGGGTGGTATTTTTGAGGGTAAAACCTTTGTTTTAACGGGCACACTTCCCACCTACACACGCTCTGATGCTGCAAAGCTTATAGAAGAACGCGGTGGAAAGGTGTCGTCATCTGTAAGCAAAAAAACAGATTACGTTCTTGCAGGAAGTGAAGCAGGAAGCAAGCTCACCAAAGCACAGGATTTGGGTGTGATTATTATCAGTGAAGAAGAGTTTAATTCTATGCTTTAATAAAAAATATCCAAATTTTATTAAATAGCACTTGCCAAGGGTTTCAATGTATAGTATAATAAAGATAAGCAAAGGGAAACCCAGTGCTTAGAAATATATATAAATACAGGAGGGTTATCTATGTTAAACGTAATTATTGGAGAAAAAGGTACCGGTAAAACAGCGAAGCTTCTCGAAGCAGTTAAGGTTGCGCTGGATTCAGCTACCGGTAGCGTAGTTTTTATAAATAAGGGCCAGCGCCACGTGCTCGACCTTTCACATCAGGTTAGATTGGTTGATACAGATGATTACAAAGTAGCTACATATGATGAGTTTTACGGATTTATCTGCGGAATTCTTTCTCAGAACTACGATATAGCTCATATTTTTGTCGACAGTATCACAAAAATAGTTGACGACACAACAGAGAACTTTGAAAAGTTCCTCGGCCGTATTGATAAGGTTGCAGAAGAGTGCAAGGCAGAAATTCAGATTATTCTCAGCATGAATCCTAACGACGCTACAGACGGAGTTAAGAAATTTGTAAAATAAAACAAATAGAGAATAAACCCCCTTTTCCTTAAATAATAATTAGGGAAAAGGGGTTTTTATTATGCGTAAAATAATTTCTGTTTTATTGTGTGTTGTTGTTATATTCAGTTTTGACAATGCAAAAGCGATAAGTGCTAAAAGTGCAGTGCTTATAGATAGTGCTAGCGGCAGAGTTCTTTATGAAAAAAATGCTCACGAAAAGCTTCCTATGGCAAGCACCACAAAAATTATGACAGGTCTGCTGGCGTGTGAAAGCGGAAAAATGAAGGAAATATCGGTAACAAGCCCTGTGGCATCGGGCACAGAGGGCTCTTCGCTATGGCTTAAAATCGGAGAAAAGCAAACACTTGAAAATCTTACATACGGATTGATGCTTAAAAGCGGCAACGATGCGGCTATTGCAATTGCCGAGCATTTGTGTGGAAACATAAGTGCATTCAGCTTGAAAATGACACAGAGAGCTCAAAAAATAAAAGCCTTCAACACTCAGTTTAAAAATCCAAACGGACTTGATGCAGAGGGGCATTACACGACGGCATACGACTTAGCGCTTATTTCAAGAGAAGCAATGAAAAACGAGCTTTTTCGTAAAATTGTTTCTACCAAAAAATACTCTATTCCCATGGAGGGAGAGGAGTGGGACAGAGCGCTTACAAACCACAATAAAATGCTTTGGCGTTATGAAGGGTGCAATGGGATTAAAACAGGATATACAAAAAAGTGTGGACGATGTCTTGTTACAAGTGCCGAGAGGGATGGGAGCCTTATTTGCGTTACTCTTAATGCGCCCGACGACTGGAATGACCACACAGAACTTTTGAATTTTGGATTTGAAAACTTTAATAAAAAGGTTATCTTTAAAAAAGGCGAAAAGGTAGCTAAATTCTTTTGGGATGCGGAAAAGAAAAAGGGAGTTCCCCTTGTGTGCAGGGAGGAAGTATCCATTATGATGAAGAGTGATGAGAATTATCGTGTGGAGATAGATTATCTTAAACCTAAGCTTCCGATTACAGAGGAAACAGTGTGTGCAGTGGCTCATATTTCTGTGGACGGGGAAGAACTATACAGCATTAATCTTTACTCTGCCAGAAACATAACAGAGAAAAAGGGAATAATATCGAAAGTTTTCACTTTGATGAGACGCTGATTTGTTGACAATGACATGAAAAATATGGTATTATATAAACAAGTATAGATAATAATATTAATGGTGGTGATAGCTTGTTTAATTTTGGAACTTTAATACAGATGCTGGCAAGATTACCTGTGATCCTTTTAGCAATAACGGTGCACGAATATGCACACGGTTTTGCTTCATATAAATTGGGAGACCCCACTGCAAAATACAGCGGTAGACTTTCATTGAATCCGCTTTCGCATCTTGACCCTATTGGTGCTCTGTGTATGATATTTTTCAGATTTGGATGGGCAAAGCCTGTTCCGATCAACCCTATGTACTACAGTAACAGAAAGCGAGATACGGCGATTGTTTCCCTTGCAGGTCCTGTTGCAAATGTAACACTTGCTTTTCTTTCGGGCATTGTACTTGCATTATATTCATGCTTTTTAGAGCCGATTATATGGGCGCCTCTTTCAGCATTTATAATAGAAGTGTTTTTTGAACTTGCAATGGTAAATATAAGTTTTGCGGTGTTTAATCTTATTCCGTTTCCACCGCTTGACGGAAGCAAGGTTTTAGGAGCACTCTTGCCACAGGATAAATATATGGCACTTTTACAGTATGAAAGATTTGGTTTCCCTGTGCTGATTATTTTGTCTGTTACGGGGCTTCTTGGAAGGGTTTTATCATTAGTTGCAGATCCTTTATACAATGTGTGGTGGAGTATGCTCAACGGATTGGTTGCACTATTTAGTTGATTTTAGGACGTGTTTGAATGACAGAGCTTTCTTTTAAAACCGAGGTGTTTGAAGGCCCACTCGACCTTTTGTTGCACCTTATCAGTAAGAATAAAGTAAGCATATGCGATATTCCCATTGCGATGATAACAGACCAGTATTTTGAATATATATCTGTTATGCAGGAACTAGATATGGAGCTTGGAGGAGAATTTTTAGTAATGGCTTCGCAGCTTCTTCTTATAAAATCGAAGATGCTTCTTCCCGTTGAAAACGAGGGCGAGGAAGATCCTAGGGCAGAGCTTATTGATCGTCTTGAAGAATATAAAAGATATAAAGAAGCTGCACAAAACATGGACGAGCTTCAGCACACTATGGACAATGTGTTTTTTAAAGACCCCGAGCCTCTTAAAATACCAAGCGTGCAAACGGAAAACAAGCTTATTCCTCTTGAAAAACTTTTCGATGCTTTCTTTGCAGTGCTCGACAGAAGTGAAACCAGAAAACCAATCGACCCGAAAATGTTCCGCAGAGTTATCGGGCGGACAAACTATTCTGTGCGCCACGCTTCAGAGTGCGTTATGAAAAGAATAAAAAAGGGCGAAAAAACAGTGTTTGAAGATTTATTCTCGGGCCTTAAGGTAAGGGGAGAATATGTTGCAACATTTCTTGCCATACTTGAATTAGTTAAAGAAAATATACTTATTGTTACGAATAAAGGCGACAAGCTGTATTGTGAACGGGGTGAAAACGATGTGGAACTTGACCTTCGGGAAGAATATTGAGTGCGCGTTGGAGGCTATTTTGTTTTCCCTTGGGGAAGAAGTGGAAATCGAAAAGCTTGCAGAAGCGCTTGAAGTTCATGAGGATGAAATAAAAGAAGCAGTTAAGGTTCTTAGTAAAAAATATGAAAAGGATAATCGCGGAATAAAGATAATAGAAATTGAAAATTCCGTTCAGATGTGCTCTAATCCTGAATATTACGAGGGGATAAAGCGTGTTACACAAATTAAAAAACAGGCGGGACTATCCTCGGCAGCACTTGAAACTCTTTCGATTATAGCGTATAATCAGCCTGTAACAAAGGCAACTGTAGAATTCATCCGCGGAGTGGATTGTACATATTCAGTAACAAGACTTGTAGAGCGCGGATTTATCGATGAGCTTGGCAGAGCCGACACCCCGGGAAGACCTATTCTTTATGGAACAACGGTGGAATTTTTAAGGTGCTTCGGGCTTAAAAGCCTTGACGACTTGCCACCACTGCCTGAAAGGGAAACGCCTGAAGAAACAGAAGAAAAAAACACTGATATAATTGATGAATTTATAAATGAGCAAGCGGAGGAAAATGCTTAATTGATTATTAAGATTTTAACGGTTATTTTAATCCTTTTAATATTAATAATGCTTCTTAAAGTGAAGATTGAGTTTTCCTACTCCGATAAGAAGCTAAGTGTGTTTTTTAAGGTGTTGTTTTTTAAAAAGAAAATCAGAAGCAATAAAAAAGTTGAAAGCACCCCAAAAAGTAAAAAATCAGAAAGCGAAGAAGCACTTTTTACCGACAGGCTTGTAACGGCGCAGGAAAAAATAAGGCATTTTTACGATATTCACACCAGATTATCCCATCTTACAAAAAAGTATTTTGATGTGGAAGAATTTAAAGTGAATATTGATGTTGGCACAGGCGATGCCGCAACAACGGCAATTTCTGTAGGCGCTTTGTGGGCAGTTGTATATAATTTTATTGGAGCTTTGGGTATGCTTTTGTATATAGATAAACCCGATGTGGAAATTTTACCAAACTATAAAGAAACACAGTTTAAAACGAACGCGCGGTGTATAATATCTTGCCGTATTGTTCATATTATATTTATTATCATATCGTTTTTAATTAATAACAAAACGTATAGGAGGAAGAAAAAATGAGCGAACATCCAATTAACAATCTTATGGGCACTGTGATGGAAAATATTAAAGGAATGGTGGATGTAAATACCATAATAGGCGATCCTGTTGAAACTTCTAACGGAACAATCATCATCCCCGTTTCAAAAGTTGGTTTCGGTTTTGCGGCAGGCGGCAGCGATATCCCCACAAAAACAGCTGAAACACAGCCTTTTGGCGGCGGTAGTGGTGCAGGTGTTTCAATTTCTCCGATAGGGTTTTTAGTAGTGTCGCAAGAGCAGATTAAGTTTATTCCTATTTCTTCAAGCAACACTCCTGTGGACAAGCTTATCGATTATATCCCCACAGCTTTCGAGAAGATTAACTCGATGGTAAGCAAAAAGAATAAAGACGAAGAATAAAAAACTAATCCACCTGATAATATCAGGTGGATTTTCTTTACTATTTAGTTGAAATTATAGGTTTACATATTAAAATCTTTAGGGTATAATATCGGTAATAAAAAACTTAGAGGTGATTATAGTGGCAGTAACAAAACAAGACATTACAAAGGCGGCAAAGGAACTTGGCGTAAAAGAGGGAGATATAGTTTTAGTTCACTCTTCATATAAAAGCCTTGGAGAAATAGATGGCGGTGCCGAAGCAGTAATTCAGGGGTATCTTGATGCAGTGGGAGAAGAAGGCACACTTGTTTTCCCTTGCTTTACGCAAAAGGATTTTGAAAAAGCATACGAAACATGGCATATAGACAAACCATCGGATACGGGTTATCTTACGAACTATTTCAGAACACGTGAGGGTTCGGTAAGAAGCGACCAGGCAACACACTCGGTTGCAGCTTGCGGAAAGCTTGCAAAAGAACTTACAAAAACTCACGGGCACACAGCAAAACGTTGGGGAGATATGGGAGATACACCGTTTGCTCCCGATTCTCCATGGGAGAAAATGTATAATTTAAACGCGCGCGTTATTCTTCAGGGAGTAAGTGCTAAAAGTGTTACTTTTCGCCACTATGCTGAATATGTTTACATAAATGAGGTTCTTGATTCTATAAAAGACCATCCCAAATTTGAAGAAATGAAGTCAAAGCTCTGGAGTTTTTGTAAACCGGGATTGTGGCCTCACGTTTATAATGAGGGGATGCAGGAACGTCTTGAAAAGCTTGGTAAGTGGAAAATAACAACTTGCGGCGATGCAACTCTTATGAGCGTGAGCGCAAGGGATTTTGTTGATGCAACTCTTGAGGGGCTTCGCAATAAGGATGAAGAAATATTGTGGAATCCTTTTGATGTTAAGGGTTGGCTTGAGTGGATAAACGAAGTGGAAAAGCTTAGAAAAGAAAAAAGGGATGTTTAAATTCTCCAGAACGCAAAAAGGCATTTATGATAATAAATAAATCAGGCTGAAATGGTAATTTTTTTGATTTTGGTAGAAAAATCTCATTTTATTCGATTTTTCTAAAATTTTAAGCCTTTTTGCTACGAACAAACTTCGCCTCTCGCACGTCGCAAGGCTCGCTGAGGTTTAAGTTTTAATAAAACTTAAACTTGCCGCTCGTTTGCTCCTTTTCCCCTTAAAGTCTTGCGACTTTCGGGGTCCCCGAAAAGCAGACTATGCTTTTTGGGGAGAAGGAAAAATAAAGCATAGTGCGAATGTTTTGC
>JAFVPB010000038.1 GCA_017505525.1 Clostridia bacterium | reverse complement strand
GGGAAGAATATTTCAAATGTCCTCCACTGGGTGATGGTGTTATGTGGAATGTTTCGTGGTGGAGTGACCCTGTTATTTTAGGTCATTATCCTGAGGATGGGCTTGAAATGTATAAAGAATATCTTCCTGAAATTACAAAGGAGGATATGGAGCTGATATGCCAACCATTGGATTTTTATGCACAGAATATCTATAATGGAAAGGAAGTACTTGTTTCTTCTGATGGAAAGGCAGAGTTCTCAAGGAAGAAAACAGGTGCTCCAAAAACGGGCAGTCAATGGTCAATTACACCTGAGTGCTTAAATTGGGGTCCCCGATTTTTGTATGAAAGATATAAACTTCCGATATATATAACAGAAAATGGTATGTCTGCACATGATGTTTTATCTCTTGATGGAAAGGTTCACGACCCAAATCGTATTGATTTTTTAAATCGTTACCTTCTTGAACTTGAAAAAGCTTCGGAAAACGGGGCGGATGTAGCAGGCTATTTCCTTTGGTCATTCATCGATAATTATGAATGGGCAAGAGGTTATAACGAACGTTTTGGAATTGTGTTTGTTGATTATGAAACACAAAAAAGAATACCTAAAGATTCGGCATATTGGTATAAAGAGTGGATTGAGAAACATTGAGACTGTGTGCAAAGCATAATGATATAAAATTTGAAAATATATTTATTGATAGTGAAATTGACGAATAAGGAGAAAGTATATGAAATTTAATTCGTTTTATGATACTTCGGATGAAAGAAATCTCACATATTCTTATACAAGAAGAGGAACAAATCAGCCTTATCATCCCGACAGAATGTGTGAAAGATTTAATGGCAGGGAATTTTATGACAAGGAAAACGGCAATCTTTTTTATGGTGTTGAGGTGTCGTGGAAAGGCGAAGTGCTTCTTGAAGGAGCTGTTGATATAAATATAAGCTTGGGTGGAGAACAGTTTGTTGATCATATTTATATAAAGCAAAGTGTAGATTCACGCCCTGCATCGATTGATGTGCTCACTAAGAATGGATGCAAACTCAAGAAAATAGCTACATATTCAGAGGGTAAGGTTGTAGGAAATGAAGAAATTACAATCAGTATTGGATATTTTTGTGATAACATTATTCTTCGCTTCAATGGTGCTTATGAACCTGTAGGTATCAAAAAACTAGATATATGCTCTGTTAATGATGCAGATGATGCGATTTTTCCATTGCCTGAAAATATTTCATATAAAACCGGGGTGCTTGGTTATGATAAAATCACATCTATTAGTGTGGAAGCATCGGAGGTGGAGTTTGCCGGAAGATATCTTTGCGAAAGAATAAAAGAAAAATTTGATATTGATGCTTCAATTTCAGATACTGCTTGTGTTAAAATGATTCATTCTTCAAGAAATGATGAGGGCTTTGAAATTAAGGTTACAGAAAATGAATGTGTGATTTCAGCCGGATGCAAACGTGGCTTTGTGTATGCTGCAGATACTTTTGTTCAGCTTGCTTCTGATAATGGTATAAGATGCTGTGAGCTTGCAGATAAGCCAATGATGGACTTCAGAGGCATACACATTGGCCTGAATGGAAAAAAAGACCTTCCGTTTTTGAAAAAATTTATTCGCGAAATAGTGGTGCCAATGCGCTATAATACTGTTATCATCTGTATTTGTGCTGCAATGCGCTTTGATAACTTTCCTGAAATTAATAATATGTGGCTTACTGCAATTGAAAATTATAACGAAGGAAAATGGCCACGCCCGCCTTTCTATGGATTTGTTAGCGGAGAGATATATGAAAAAGAAGAACTTAGAGAATTATGTGATTGGATAAGACAGTTTGGAATTGAGATTATTCCTGAAGTGCAGGTTCTGTCTCATGCTCAATACATAACAACAGCATATCCTCAGCTTGCAGAAGTCCCCCTTAAGACCGACAATGGCAGTTTTGGCAATTTATATATGGCAGACAACAATCATAATAATTTTTATGCTCACAATATGTGTCCGCTTCACGAGGATTATTATAAGTTTGTGTTTGGTATCGCAGATGAGATAATTGAGACTATAAAGCCTGAACGATATGTGCATATGGGTCACGACGAGGGATACTTTCTCGGTCAATGCGAGAAATGCTCAAAGCACGATAAAGCAAAGCTTTTTGCCGATGAGGTTAATAAGCTCAACGAATATGTAAAAAGTAAGAATCTCACTATGATGATATGGTCGGATATGTTCCATCCGGAATATCGCTTTGGTGGAGTATACACCTGCCCTGAGGCAATTAACTATGTTGACGATGATGTAGTTATGCTTGATTTTACATGGTATTTTCACACTGAGTCTGATATTGAAGACGTTTTACTCAAGCATAATTTTAAGGTTGCATACGGCAATCTGTATTCAAGTCATTTTCCCCGTTATGATTCGCGCATCAGGAAAAAAGGTGTAATAGGCGGTCAGATTTCTATGTGGGTAGAATGTAATGAAGACAGGTATGCATACGAGGGCAAAATGTATGATATGCTCTACACAGGAAATATGCTTTGGAGTGCTTCTTATAACAGTGATTACAGACTTTATTATAATGAGATTATAAAAAAGCTTCTGTGGAACAAAAAATGTGCGATAGCTGAGATTGACGAGAATGCCGGACTTGAATCGATTGACTTTGAAGGAAGTATAAAAAATATTCCAAACTTACTTCTTTGGAATATTCCCTATGAAAAAGCTATAGCATTATCTGCAGATGCTTCTGAAACAGAAATACTAATAGATAAAAAAACAGATATTTTATATATCACACATGCTACAGATAAAAGTGTTGGAAGAGCAATGTGGAAGCCGACGGTTAAGATTGGAGAGTATGAGATATGCTATGATGATGGCACAAGCACTGTGCTTGATGTCTCGTATGGGTTTAATATATGTAAAGATTCTATAACCTATGGTTGGCCAATAGAGTCTATATTATTCCGTCATGAGGGATATATAGGCACATATTCTGCCCGCCCGATTTGCGGCAAGGATGAACAAGGCAACGACTATACCTTGCTTGAGTGCCCTATGAAAAATCCATTTCCGGAAAAGGTTATTAAGTCTCTCAAATTAAAGCATATGAAAAATACTGATGCAAAAATAATAATATATGATATCAGAGTTAATGAATGAGATTGTATTTAAAGCAATATGTTGAAGAAGGTGAGCAGAAAATATGAATATTCTAGTTTGTGTTAAGCAGGTGCCCGGTTCGAGTAACGTTGAGGTTGACCCGATCACAGGCGTTCTTAAGCGCGACGGGATTCAGAGCAAAATGAATCCTTACGACCTGTATGGACTTGAACTTGCGTTGTCTCTTGCTGAAAGATACGGCGGAAAAGTTGAGGCACTTACTATGGGACCGCCCCAGGCAAAAGGAATTATAATTGAAGCAATTTGTATGGGGGCACAAGGCGGAACTGTTTTATCTGACCGCAAGTTTGCAGGTGCAGACGTGCTTGCAACTGCCTATACAATATCGCAGGGAATAAAAAAAGCAGGGGAGTATGACCTTATAATCTGCGGAAAACAGACTACTGACGGGGATACTGCGCAGGTTGGTGCAGAGGTGGCAGAATTTCTTGGGCTTCCCAATGCAGCAAATGTTCTTTCAGTAGAAAAAATCGAAGATGGAAAAGTGTATTTTACTGCATCTCTTGACGAAAAAATTGCAAAAATGTCGATGAAAATGCCGTGCCTTATTTCTGTTGACGGAGATATTAACACTCCAAGACTGCCATCATACAAAGTTAAACAAGGCGTTACGGATGATATGGTTAAGCTTCTTAGCTTTGATGACTTTGAAGACAAAAATGCTGATAATTACGGTTTGTCAGGCTCGGCAACACAGGTAGAAAGAATATTCCCTCCCGAGAAAAATTCGGAAAAAAGCACTTTTACGGGTACTGCTGAGGAGCAATCGGAAAGCTTATTTTCTTTGATTTCTGCCCGTAAGCTTATATAAGGAGGGGGAATAATGGGTAAACTTATTATAAATCAGGAAAAAGTAACACCTGAAATTGCAAAAGAGGTTACAGCCCTTTGTCCTTTTGGAGCAATTTCGTATGATGGCAATAAGCTTGATATTTCATCTGCCTGTAAAATGTGTAAGCTTTGCGTAAAAAAGAGTGATGGCATAGTTGAATATGCAGAAGAAGTAAAGAAAACAGTAGATAAAACGCTCTGGAACGGAATAGCAGTTTTTGTTGACCGTTCAGCGGGGAAAATACACCGCGTTACATACGAACTATGCGGAAAAGCAAAAGAGCTTTCGCTTGTTACGGGGCACGAGGTTTATGCACTTGTTATAGGAAACAATTTGGATAACGAAACTGAGAAACTTCTTCATTATGGAGTTGATAAGGTTTTTGTTTATGATAATAAAGAGTTTGAAGAGTTCAGAATTGAGCCGTACACGGCTGCGTTTTGTGATTTTATTGAAAAAGTAAAACCATCTTCAATTCTTGTAGGCGCTACAAATCTTGGCAGGCAGCTTGCACCCAGGGTTGCAGCAAGATGCAGGGCGGGGTTAACTGCGGATTGCACAGTTCTTGAAATGAAAGAAAACACAGACCTTGTGCAGATAAGACCTGCCTTTGGCGGCAATATTATGGCACAGATAATATCTCCCGATACAAGACCGCAGTTTTGTACCGTTCGCTATAAAGTATTTTCTGAGCCTGAACCATCGGAAAATGCAAATGGCGAAATTTTTAAAATGGAAATTGATAAAGAAAAGCTTGTTTCTGCTATTGAAGTAATTTCAATAGAGGAAAAGCCTAAGGATATTGATATTTCAGAGTCGGATGTGATAATAGCAGTAGGAAGAGGAGCATCAAGTGAATCGATGCGGACATACACAAAAGAGCTTGCAGATTTACTTGGAGGAGTGGTAGCATGCACAAGGCCTCTTGTTGAAGCAAATATATTTGATGCCAAGCATCAGATTGGACTATCGGGAAGAACAGTTAAGCCTAAATTTATAATTTGCCTTGGCATTTCAGGTGCAGTACAGTTTGCAGCGGGAATGAAAGCATCAGAATGCATTGTTGCGATAAATACTGATAAATCAGCACCTATATTCGATGTGGCTCATTATGCAATAGTAGGGGATGCGAATGAAATTGTACCCAACCTTATAGAAAAAATAAAGGAGGCACAAAATAGTGTACAATAAATTATCATTTGAAGATGTAAAGGTGCTGCAAGATATTGTAGGAAAAGAAAATGTTTTGTGCGGAAGCGAGATAAATCCCGATTATGCTCACGATGAGCTTGGCGGAATAGAGAAGATGCCCGATGCTTTGGTTCGTGTTCACTCAACAGAAGAAGTTTCTTCTGTGATGAAGCTTGCGTGGGAGAAAACTATTCCTGTGACAGTCAGAGGCAGCGGAACAGGACTTGTAGGTGCGGCAGTTTCTGTTGAAGGCGGAATACTCCTTGAAACCACAGCGATGAATAAGATTTTAGAGCTTGACCGCGATAATTTAACTGTTACAGTACAGCCTGGAGTTCTGCTTATGGAGCTTTCTGCGTTTGCAGAGGAAAATGATTTTTTGTATCCTCCTGACCCGGGCGAAAAATCTGCAACGATAGGCGGAAATATTTCTACCAATGCAGGTGGAATGAGAGCAGTTAAATATGGCGTTACCCGGGATTACGTAAGAGGACTTACCGTTGTTATGCCAAATGGTGAAGTAATGAAACTCGGTGGGAAAATTGCTAAAAACAGCTCAGGTTATAGCCTTAAAGACCTTGTAGTTGGTTCTGAAGGCACTTTGTGCGTTATCACAGAAGCTATATTAAAGCTTGTGCCGCTTCCAAAGATTTCAATAAGTCTTTTAGTTCCTTTTGTTGATATGAAAAGTGCTATTGAGGCAGTTCCGCAGATTATCAGGTCGAAGGTTACGCCTACTGCCATAGAATATATGTCGAGAGATACAATTCTTTTTTCAGAAAACTATCTTGGGAAGAAATTTCCCGATACAAAAAATGATGCATATATTCTTCTCACATTTGACGGAAACACTGAAGCTCAGGTTGAAGAAGATATGAAAAAGGTGGCAGAGCTTTGTCTTGAAATTGGTGCAGTGGATGCATACATAGTTGATACCGAAGAACGAAAAAAATCTGTGTGGTCAGCAAGAGGTGCGTTTCTTGAGGCCATTAAGGCTTCTACAACTGAAATGGATGAATGTGATGTTGTAGTTCCTGTGAATAAAGTTGACGAGTTTATAAAATTCACGCATAGTCTTGCTGAAGAAATGAATGTGAGAATACCAAGCTTCGGTCATGCAGGCGATGGAAATCTGCACGTGTATATATGCCGTGACAGTCTTTCTGATAAAGATTGGGAAGACGTGCTTAAAAAGTGCTTCGATAGAATGTATGAAAAAGCAAAAGACCTTGGAGGACTTGTTTCGGGAGAGCACGGCATTGGATACGCCAAAAAAGATTACCTGAAAAATCAATTGGGTGATGTTCAGATAGAGCTTATGCAAAACATTAAGAGGGCATTCGATGAAAAGAATATATTAAATCCGAATAAGATTTGTTTGTTTGAATCATGAGTGTGGAATGATTGTGAATGTGTGAAAATATTACAAATTTTTGTAGAATTGAGGAAACATTAATGACAAAAAAATTTGAATTAACAGAAGATTTAAAAAGAAAAATTGGGGCTCTTTTCATGGTCGGCCTTCCGCTTGGCGGAGTTACCAAAGAATATGAAGAAATTTGCAAAAAGTATTTTTTAGGTAATTTTTGTCTTGATGCAAATCAGGTAACAAGTATTGAAAAAATCTGTGCTGTAACATCCTCATTAAGAAAACTTGCTAAATTTACACAAAATGAATTTCCTTTTATAGGAATTGACCAGGAAGGTGGCTGGGTAACAAGATTTTATGCCGGTGCAGGTATGATGCCCGGTGCAATGTCTTATGCTGCATCAGGGGCAGACGGAGATAAGATGGTGCAGATGGGAAGACGGCTAGGTAAAATTCTGCGCGCAGTGGGATGCAATATAGATAATGCTCCGTCGCTTGATATTAATATGAATCCTGAAAATCCAATTATAGGAACAAGGGCATTTGGTGATAATGCAGCTCAGGTTATGAATTTAGGGGTAAACTTTGCGAAAGGTCTTGAAGAAGAAGGCGTTATTGCAGCATGCAAACATTTTCCGGGTCACGGAAATGTTTGTGGAGACAGTCATCTCGAAACTGTAGTCAATAACTCCTCGGTAGAATTTTTAACAGATAATGATTTTGCACCTTTTAAAAAGGCAGTAGATGTAGGCATAGGAGCAGTTATGACTGCACATGTTACATATCCTAATATAAGTAGTGAGCCCGCAACACTTTCCTATGAAATAATAACTGACCTTTTGCGTAAAAAAATGAAATTTGATGGAGTGGTTATTACTGATGCTATCAGAATGAAAGCAATCAATAATCTTTATCCAAAAGGCGAAGCAGCTGTTAAAGCAATTGAAGCAGGATGTGATCAGGTTTTACTTTACAGCTACACCAGGGAGTATGTTGAAGAACCGTTAGAAGCTGTGTATAAGGCAGTAGAGTCGGGCAGAATTACAGAGAAAAGGCTTGATGAATCAATAGAAAGAATATTAAAACAAAAAGAAAAATATAAAATTTCAGATGCTGAACCAAATCTTAAAATTGCTAAGAAACTGGTCTTTGACGAAAGTTCTATTGCCGAAATTTATGATGACAAATTCAGGTCAATTACATGCATAAAGGACGATGGAGTGTTAAATAATCTTAAGAATAAAGAAGTTTTGTGTATTGCTCCTGACTGGAAATTGCATCGTGGCGTAGAAGAAGCATTTGAAGGTGTGCTGAGCTTTTCTGAAATCTTTGGTAAAGCCTTTAAGAATGCAACTGCTATGAAAATGCCAACTGATGAAATCCCTGAAATAAAAGGTAATTATGATGTGGCAGTGGTTGGGATTTTTTATTTTAATAGCAGTAGCATACAAAGGGATATTATAAATGCACTGAAAGAAAAGGGAATTCCGATTGTTGCAGTTCTTCTTAACTCACCATACGATTTTAAGTTTGTTTCGGATTGCAACGCGGTTGTAACTTGCTATGAATATACAGAATTGGCAGTACGTGCATTAGTTGATGCTATGGAAAAAAATGAATATAAAGGCATATTGCCTATACGAATATCTGATGGCATATAGATTATATATCGCTGACGAAGCATGAACTATTGAAAGGAGTAATATAATAATGGGATTAAAAAAGATTTTGTTTGGGGAGCTGCAACGGCAAGCTATCAAATTGAGGGAGCATGAAATGAGGATGGCAGAGGTTTAAGTGTGTGGGATGTTTTTTCACAACAAGCAGGAAAAACATTTTGCGGTCACACTGGAAATATCGCTTGCGACCATTATCACAGGTTTAAGGAAGATGTTTCGCTTATGCGTGAGTTAGGCATTAAGGCATATCGTTTTTCTATAAGTTGGTCGCGTATATTTCCAAATGGAACAGGTGAAATTAATGAAAAAGGCGTAAAATTTTATTCGGACCTTATTGATGAACTTATAAAAAATGGGATAGAGCCATATATTACTCTTTTTCATTGGGACTACCCTTATGAACTTCATAAAAAAGGTGGATGGATGAATCCCGATAGTGTTGAATGGTTCAAAAATTATGCTGCAACGATAAGTGCGCTTTATTTAGACAGAGTGAAACATTTTATAACCTTTAATGAGCCCCAGTGCTTTATTGGAAGCGGATATCTTAACGGTGAGCATGCACCCGGGCTGAAAGTATTATATAAAGATATTTTTCTGATGTGCCATAATGTTTTAAAAGCTCATGGCGCAGCAGTAATTGCATTGCGTGAAAATGCAAAACAGCCTATTTTAGTAGGCTATGCTCCCACATGCTCTGTGTGCTATCCTTCAACGAATAGCCCTGAAAATATAAGCGCTGCACGGGAAGAATATTTCAAATGTCCTCCACTGGGTGATGGTGTTATGTGGAATGTTTCGTGGTGGAGTGACCCTGTTATTTTAGGTCATTATCCTGAGGAT
>JAFVPB010000037.1 GCA_017505525.1 Clostridia bacterium | reverse complement strand
TTGCGACTTTCGGGGTCCCCGAAAAGCAGACTATGCTTTTTGGGGAGAAGGAAAAATAAAGCATAGTGCGAATGTTTTGCTTTTTAGCAAAACGAAGCATCGTCTGCTTTGTTTTGACGTTGTACGCCTTCGGGTAACCCAAAGCTTACGCTTTGGCTCAGTTTGTCCGTTCTGAAAAATTTCTCCTATCCCTAATAAACAGAGGATGTTTAAAAACTTTTTGTTTTTAAACATCCTCTGTTGTTTTTTATTGTGGTTTAAATGAACTCTTAAGCGGTGCCGTTCTGTTGAATGCACCCTCGTCCTTACTGTCGCGTGTGAAATATCCCATACGAACAAACTGGAACTTTTCACCAATCTGTGCATCATTAAGAGATGGCTCTCCCTTAGCTTCTGGGAAATCGATCACAGATTCGGGGTTGATAAATTCTTCAAAGTTGTCGTCCTCTAAAAGTGTGGCAACGTTTTCCTTGTTGAAGATATTATCATACTGACGAACCTTAAAATCAACGGCAGTTTCACGGCTGAGCCAGTGAATATTACCTTTAACCTTTCTGCCGTCAATGGGGTTTCCGTTTCCAGTTTCAATATCTACTGTGCAAAGAAGCTCGGTAACGTTTCCGTTTTCATCGTGAAGAACTTCGTTGCATTTCATAATATATGCTCCCATCAAACGCACCTCGCCGTCGGGCTTAAGGCGTTTAAATCCGGGAATAGGCTCTTCCATAAAGTCGCTTTTTTCAATATAGAGCTTGTTTGTAAAGGGAAGAGAACGAGTTCCGAGTTCAGGCTTTTTAGGATGATTCGGAAGCTCGAAATATTCAGTTTTATCTTCGGGGTAGTTGGTTATTGTTACTTTAAGAGGCTCGATAACTGCCACTCTGCGCTGTGCTTCTTCGTTAAGCTCTTCACAAATGCAGTATTCAAGAAGCCTTATATCTGCCATACTGTTCGCCTTTGCAACACCGCTTCTTTCAATGAAATCGAAAATTGCTGATGGTGTGTACCCTCTGCGGCGAAGACCCTGAAGGGTTGGCATTCTGGGGTCGTCCCATCCGTCGACATAGCCCATTTCAACAAGCTTACGTAAATAACGCTTACTCATAACGGTGTATGTCATATTAAGGCGGGCAAATTCCCACTGATGGGGCTTGTGCTCAAATCCAATGTTATCTACAACCCAGTTGTAGAGCGGACGGTGGTTTTCAAATTCAATCGAGCAAAGAGAATGTGTAATTCCCTCAAGAGCATCCTGAATAGGGTGTGCAAAGTCGTACATAGGATAGATGCACCACTTATTTCCCTGACGGTGATGGTCCATATGAAGAATTCTGTATATAACAGGGTCGCGCATATTCATATTGGGCGATGTCATATCGATTTTTGCACGGAGAGTTCTTTCGCCGTTCTGGAATTCGCCATTTTTCATTCTTTCGAATAAATCAAGATTTTCTTCCACGCTGCGGTTGCGATACGGGCTTTCTTTACCAGGCTCGGTAAGTGTACCGCGGTACTGTGCCATTTCCTCCTGAGAAAGGTCGCAAACGAAAGCCTTGCCGTCCTTTATAAGCTTGCAGGCGAATTCATAGCACTTATCGAAATAGTCGCTTCCGTAGTAAATTCCGCCTGTTGGGTCTGCTCCAAGCCAATGAAGGTCAGCCTCGATTGCTTTTACAAATTCATCGTCTTCCTTAACGGGGTTTGTATCGTCGTAACGAAGATTGAAAAGTCCCTTATATTTTTTTGCTGTGTGATAGTTAATCCATATGGCTTTTGCACTTCCTATATGCAAATAGCCGTTAGGCTCGGGAGGAAATCTTGTGTGAACACTGTTTTCGCGCCCCTCTGCCAAATCTGAATCAATAATGTCGTGAATAAAATTCGAGTATCCTTCTTCCACGGTAATACCTCCTGTTATCTGTTATCTACATCCACATATTCGTCGCGCTGATGAACATTTTTGTATGCAGGACGAATAATTCTGTCTGAAACCATAATTTCTTCAAGTCTGTGTGCACACCAGCCTGTAATACGGCTCATTGCAAAGATTGGTGTGTAAACCTCGGGCGGGATATTGAGCATCTGATAAATAAATCCACTGTAGAAGTCCACATTTATTGCTAAATCTTTGTGCTTGCCTGTGATCTCGGTGAAGAGCTCGATTGCATTTTTTGCAATTAAATCATACATTAAAAGCTCGTCTTCCATATTCTTTTCCTTGGCAAGCTTTCCTGCACTTTCGCGAAGAAGAGAAGCACGCGGGTCGCTCTTTGTATAAATAGCGTGCCCTATACCGTAAACAAGGCCTGAATGGTCGTAGCTTTCTTTTCTGTAGAGCTTGATTATATGCTCGCGTATTTGCTTTTCATCTGTTATATCGGTTATGTTTTCCTTGAAATCGCGTATCATACCCATAACCTTTTCGTTTGCACCGCCGTGCTTCGGTCCTTTAAGTGCGCCGATAGCCGCTGCAACAGCACTGTATGTATCAGTTCCTGTTGAAGATACAACGTGAGTTGTGAATGCGCTGTTGTTACCGCCGCCGTGTTCAGCGTGAAGAATAAGTGCAAGGTCGAGCATCTGAGCCTCTTCCATTGTGTATTCTCCCGTTGGGCGCATAAGTCTTAAAAAGTTTTCTGCAGTACTTAAATCAGGGTCTGGCGAATGAAGAATAAGACTTTTATTGTCATAATAGTGAGCCTTTGCCTGATAAGCGTGAGCTATCATGGTAGGCATTCTTGCAATAAGCTCAAACGATTGCCGAAGTACATTTTCAACGCTTGTATCATCGGGGTTATAATCGTAAGAATAGCTTGCGAGCACACAGCGGGCAAGCTTGTTCATAATATTTCCGCTTGGTGCTTTAAGAATCATATCTTCGGTAAAGTTTGGAGGGAGATCCCTCATAGAGCCGATATAGTCTGTGAATTCCTTAAGCGTGTCTTTTGAAGGAAGCGCACCGAATAAAAGCAGATAAGCAACCTCTTCAAAACCGAAACGGTTTTCCTTCTGGCAGGCACGTACAATTTTGCTTACATCAATTCCGCGGTAGCGAAGAATACCTTCATCGGCACGCTTTTCACCTTCGTCCATAAGATAGCCATGAACATCACCGATTTTTGTAAGGCCTACCAATACACCGCTTCCGTTTGAATTACGAAGACCGCGTTTTACACTGTATTTTTCATAAAAAGAGGGGTCGATTTTATATGCCTCTTTTGAAATACTGCACAATTTATTAAATAATTCGTCATTACTTTTCAATGCCATCAACTCCGAAAAAAATATTATTAGTCATTATACCACAAAATAACAATCATTTCAATAAAAAAATATCACGATGTTGAACTATTTTAATGAAAATTACCATTTCTATATAAATGAATATGTTGTATATTATTGTCAGAAAAGTGATGCCAGGTTGAAATGTAAAAAGAAAAGGATCAAATTTTTTTTCGAAAAATCACAAAAATCAGCAAAATATGAGACTAATGTTAAAATAATGGTATTTACTTAATTGCTTCCTTAGTGGTATAATTATGGTGTGTTAAACTATTAGGCAAGGAGAATCGAAAAATGGACAACGCAAAAACTAAAACAAAAAAGAAGTTCAGTATGGGTAAATTCCAGGAGCAGAGTTCGCTTTTCATGCTTTGTATTCCTGCACTGCTGTGCTTCATAATCTGGAACTATGCGCCAATGTTTGGTCTTATCATAGCTTTCAAGGATTACACATACGATGCAGGTATCTTAGGCAGTGAATGGGTAGGATTT
>JAFVPB010000036.1 GCA_017505525.1 Clostridia bacterium | reverse complement strand
GGCAATTTGTCAGTATGTCCGGCTACATTCAATGATACGTTTTTGCTTACAATGTGCTTTCAAAAGATTACTTACACAAAGGTCAATGATACATTTTTTCAATTCACAAGGTTACTATGACAAGCCCATGCATCATATAGGTGTATCAAACCTAAACGGCTTCTACATTATAAAATAATGTACCTCCGGCAATTTTCCCGGAACGCTCTGAGCCTAAACACTATTTACCCTCGCTCAGACGAGCCTCTTTTTCATTTTCTATTATACCACAATCGAAAATGTTTGTCAACATATTACACTAAATCTATAACATAACGGTTTACCCGTACACGATATACGCATACGGGTAAACCGTTATAATTGCAAATCCGCCACAGCAGAAACACACTCCACGCTCATTAAAAATCTGTGTTTCTGCTGCATAGAAAAACAAGACTTGCGTGTCGCTCATCACACGCAAGTCTTGTTTTTTTACAAAAGGAGAGCCACAGAAGGCTCTCCTTCATCTTGATTATTTCACTAATTTAATCCTTGAATTTATAATAAGTCCCTCGGGATTTTCATTAACTACATTTTCTCCATTTACAACATATTCTACTTTATTGGGAACAATTAAAGAAATCTCATACTCCCCTTCTGGCACATAATTTCCGTTTACATCTCTAAAGTCCCATCGTGGGAAACTGAAATGAACCTTTGTTATTGTGCTCGTAGGAGCCGGAACAATGAGACTTCCATCGGGAAACTCCGGAACATCATAAGTTAATATAACTTCATCCTTACCATTATCAACACGTTTTATAATGTATTGCATCGGAATCGGCTTGAGTTCTATGTCATAATCTTCGCCATTTATTATATCCAGGGAATCGGCAACATAATCAGTTCCTGACATACTTATAGAGGTAATCCCAAATTCATCATTCCTTGTTACGGTTTGTCTCCACGATGGAAGCGCATTCCATTTATTTATACACCCTGTTCGTGCATCCAACATCATTGTTGTTGCTGCATAAAGAAATTTCCAGCTATCCTTTAGTACAGGAGCCTTAAACTCATTTGCTTTATAGTTTTTAAAAAATCTTACATCGCCTTGTTGTATAGGGTGAGAAAACTCCTTTTCTATTATAAATTCTCCCATATCCGAACCAAACAAATCTTTTCCTTTAATTTCATAATTACATCGAATAATCCCAATCCAATCTGTCGAATTATAACCATCACCATCGATATAATTTCTTTTTTCTAAAATATAACAAGTTGTGCTTCCATCTTCGCTGATGTATATATCTTTTTCTGGTTTTTCGGATATATTGCTTTGTGAGGCATCTATATTTACACCATTTTCTTCATCAAAAGTATAACTCCATCCAAAATTCCCGACAATATTCTCCCAAGTAAGCGGAATGTATATGATGTCTTTGTATCTTAACAATGGATATTCCGCTGTACCTCTAATTAAATTCAAATTTTCTCCCATACATACTGCCACCGTGCAATCAGCAATTTCGGCAATAACAGCTCGTGGGTTGATTTCATTTTCGCTTAAAGTATTTTTTACAACAATATTTTCGCTTTCCTTTTCAGTAAGCAGAAGAACATCTTGCTCATAGCCATCTACCCATTCAATAGTTCTTCCTACACTTTCACCAACATTGTATGTCATTGGTATATAAACGACATTATTATAAAATAAAGACGGATAAGTGTCATTTCCGATATATCCGCTTTCAATTATTTTAACATTAAACGGCGATATTGATGTAATTATATCATTTTCAGCCGCAATAACTGTGCTACTTAAAACAACAAATACTATCAATACTAAAAATATTTTCTTCATAAAATTCTCCTCGAAATCAGGGGCAGAAAAACTGCCCCTGTGATTCACACTGGATATGCTCCTATTATATAAGGAGTTGCCGCAGATGCAGGAATAACTATAGAAAATGGCTCAGTTAAGGTTTCTCCCGAACCAATACTTCCAAGATTGACTATATCTATATATTTAAACGCATCCGTTTGACCATACTTTGCAAGATCGCTCCCTAAATATGCAAACGGGAAAGATGGTCCTCCTATACTTCCAAGAAAAATTTTAAACGTTTTGGCTGTAGAAAAGTTGTTTTTTATAGGCAATCTTACAACAAATATTTGTCCAAAGCCACCCTCAAGAAGACCTGATGCTTGCCCGCTTTCGTCTATAATATCCGAACAATCATCTCCTCCAAAAACCCCTTCTACCGATGCTGCAAACTTATATGCTTGTGGAGTTGAATTTGCAAATTCTAATGTGCCAAACTGCAATGTTTGGTAAAATCCATTTCCATTCCCTCTTCTTCTTAATGGATCAGTAGACGCAGCACATGCAGTTGCTCCTGCAGAATTAGACACATACGCAATATCAAATAGAGTCACACCAGCAACCGTAGATGTTCCGCTTCTTTTTATTTGAATTTTTGCAACCACACCAAAAACATAATTATATGGTATTTGTCTATTGAAAATATTATAGTATTGTCCCGATTGCACGGTTATAACCGATGAACTACTATTAACATAATTTTCCCAGGCATTATAATCGGAAAAGCCGGTAGTATTATAAGACATACTCGTAACACCTTGGTTTGATATAGTAATATCAACCGCAAAGGAATTTGGGTTGTATATCAAAATAGTCGAATTAATACTTTTATTCACTCCGTTCACAGAAACTTTGTTGTGATGCCATGTATAGAGTTGCACCGTTCCTCTCACAGTTTCTCTGCATAACCACTTTCCAGCATCCGCAGTATGTGAATATGCCAACTCTTCAGGATTGTTAGAATAAAAGAAGTCTTCTGTTGTATTTCTGTACGTGGAACACCCTGTTGTTTTAAAAGTGGGGGTTCTTGAAGTTGGTGTAGAATTGTGTATCAATGTAGCCATATTTTTTCTCCTTTCTTCAACAAATAAAAAACGTGTAAATCAAACTCCTAAAATCAAAGGAGCTGACTCACACGTTATGCTTCAACAGTTAATATTCATCTATTTAATTTTTTGCACAGAGGAATATAACAACTGCTGCACTTTATATGAGCCTTGCCCCTTTGATAAATACTGTACCATCGTTATCTCCTCCATTCCTCTTAAGTTGTTCTTATTATATCATAAATTTTATTAAATAGCAATATATTTTGAAAATTTAATATTTTATTTAAAATCTCTTTTTCTCCCAAAAATTCTTTTTAAAAAACTTTGCGGAACATCAGCTCCCGACTTCTCATCAGAAAACTGCTGCTTACCCTCAATTATTTTTTCAGCCAATGCCTTTTGTTTATCTGCAGCTTGTCCGGCAGACAAAGCTGCCTGACTTTCAGCTAATTTATTTAATGTTTCGAGAAGCTGCTTATCTTTCTCCCTGTTATGCTCTCTTTCCTTTTCAAGTTCAGCCTGCAGCTTTTCCACTTGCCCCCTTAAAAATACAATTTCGCTATCCTCCGAAGGCGTAAACGAGGGTGTAAACGAACTGTCAACTGTTGACGACAACTTACCGTCAACCTGTTTACGGTCATTCTTCAAAAACGCCTGTTTTATAAGGTTTTCACCGTCAACTGATATGTAAACGACACCGTCAACAGTTGACGTAAACGGCTGTAAAGCTGTTGACAGTTCCTTACTCTTTCTTTTTTGATGAACAGCTTGCTTTGATACACCTAATTCATCAGCAATTTGTTTTACAGTTTTACTCATAATTACACCTATTCCTCAGACTCATCACTATTTATATTTTCACCGGCATTTATTCTTGCAATATCTTTAAGAAATTCATCACCATCTTGAGGGAAGTCTATTAGAGCAGTTGTATATACTCTTACTTTTTCTTTTCCCTCATCTTCTCCATAAAAGCCTTTTGATTGTATAAATTTAATTCCTTGCATTTGCATATACTCCATAGCTTTTACGATACTTCCCTTTGTACCCTCTAATCGCATACCAACCGTAAGATGAGCCATAACACACACTCCCAATATTATTTTATAATTTTAATTCACCTAAAATATAATCACTTAATTCTTGTGACGGTGTAATTTTAACAGAAATATGTCCGTCACGGTCAATTTGCTCCATGCGTTCGGATCGCAGACGTTCCTGCTGCAGCTCGGCAACTATTTCGTCAAAATATTTTATTACCGTATTTCTATCTACCCCAACAGCTCTTGCTATTGCTGCCTTTTTTGTTATACCCGGATTTTCTCTCATATACTCCATTATAACATTCTTTTTGCTTTTTCTGCCGTTCCCGGCTCTCCAATTCTTGTTACCATTTATTTCATCACGCACAAAATTCATCAGCTTAACGTGTTCAGCCTGTTTTCTCCCATTTCTTTTGTTTTTTTCAATCTGCAGACCGGATAATTTTGCAATATCATCTCTGGGAAATGTTACATAATCCTCGTTGTACATTTCCAAAGCACATTTAATATCATCTTCCGTAAATCGGTTTATATCTTCTATGCTCATATCGTCATAAATTTCTAAAAGAGAATAAGCATCCCTCATCAACTCGCCCTCTTCGATACAACACTTTTTTGCATATATAGCCAATGTCATTATACCATAAAATCTATGACCTACCTTTATTTCAGTTTTAATTCGATTAAGCCACCAATCGTATAAATCCCTTTTTATAGTCCATCTGCCCCGGCGCTCTTTTCTTACTATCCTCTTTTCATACCAATCAGGATATTTTTCTTTTGCCTCCTCGATTGATAATCGGCTTTTCATCATAATACTTTTAACGTGCTGCTGTTCTCCGTTTGAATCAGGAATAAAAGTTAAAAGCTCATCTAAAGAAATTCTATCTCCAACCGAATAAGCAACAACAGGGAAATTTTCTCCAAGTTTGGTACACGTTCCAATAACTCTAAAGCCCTGCATTATTCCCTGCATTTGCGGTTCTTTAATCGTAGAAGTGAATCTATTCCAAATCTGCCGAGTTAAAGCATATTTCAACTCTTTCATATACAACTGATTTTGAGGATACATAGGAACAGGCTCATCAAGAACATAATATAAATGCAATCCGGTGCCACTATTTACGACAAAAGTAGCCTTTGGCAAAATATCTTTATCCATCTGATGAAGCACGTCCCGGAGCTGCGGCATATCCACACCGTCAAGGTCAAACACCAAAGCATACAAATACCGAGCGTTTTTAGCATTTCTCTGTTTACCATAATATGAAATTGGGGACATAATAGTAAATTCAGCCTTATTAAGCTCATTCAATTCTTCAAGATTATCAGTAATCGTATATCTCTTACCCTTACCATTCCTTTTAAGCTCAACTGCAATACCATTTTCTTTATACCTTTTTTCAATAGTTACAGCAATAGCATTAGGTTTATTATCTTCATAATGTCCTTTTCGCTCAAACGCTCCTTCAGGAAATATGTATCTATAAAAATCATACGGCTCAATCTGCTCATAAAACTGATTAAGCAGCGCATTTTTATTTATATATAAAAATCTTTGTTGTTTTAACAATTCAGACCTATCAGACAGCATAAAAACACCTCCAAACGATAAAGGGGGAAAAGGGAGAGCAAAAAAGCGGTCGCTTACGCTCCCTTAAAGAAAAAGTCACCTCTCCCTTTTCCCCCTCGCTCCACCTATGGAAAGCGTGGAAAACTCCGTTGGAGTTTACGCACCCTTACCACAGGTTACGCTCACCCCCATATCCCTCTCCGACTTTTTCCATAGATAGATAAAAAAATATTTTTTTATTTTTTTGATTAGCCTTAGGGCTATACGGGGCATATATTATCAATGAATTTTTTCCGCACTTTTATATTACCATAAAATTTCTCAAAATACACTAT
>JAFVPB010000035.1 GCA_017505525.1 Clostridia bacterium | reverse complement strand
CCAACAAATTATTTGTGCTATACTGCAATATTACAATAATAATTTGCTTTTTGGAATATCTTGTACTTCGTTATCTGCTCATCGGTTAACCTTTTTTGAACCACGCGACTATCGCGTGGTTTTCGTTATACAATAAAAAAACGCCCAATGGGCGTTTTTTTATTTAATCCTGAATATTGCTTTTGTAATTCCTGCTAATCCTTTTGGCATTTTAAAAACTACTATTTTCATGCCTGCCACCCTTTCTATATTCTGAGCAACGTACAGCCCAGTATTATAATAAGGGCACCTTCTATTACCGCCAAAAGCCAAACGGGAAATATAAGAGCAACAAATATACCTGCAACAAAAGCCATCATTCCTATGCCGCAGGGTTTTCTGCACCTTTTCATATAAGGTACCCCCTCTCTTTACCATATTACTTATGAGAGGTGATTTTTGTTACATGGAAAAGGTTTCAAACAAATCAACCTGTGCACTTTGAGGGATTCCTTTGAAGCAACCAAACTTTTTAAAGAGCTCAATGTGAGTTTCGCTTACTGACGTACGGCTCTTAAAATCATCGATTGAGAAAAACTTGCCATTTTCTCTTGCATCAGCAATAGATTGTGCCGCTTTATCACCAAGACCTGCAATGCTATTGAGTGCCGGTAAAATTTTACCGCCTATGTTTAGATATTTAGTAGGATGCGACCTGTAAATATCTATAGGTAAAAACTCTATTTTTCTTGCATACATTTCGTTTACAACTTCAAGAATTGTTATTGTTGCTTTATCACGTGCAGACGGTTTTTCTATCTGCATCAGCTCGTGCATTTTTCTAAGGGCATTTTCCCTGCCTGTAGCCATCGTTTCATAATCAAACGTATCAGCACGAACAGTATAGTATGACTGATAAAATGCTATCGGATGATACACCTTAAAATATGCTACTCTGAGCGACATTGTAACATATGCCGCTGCGTGCGCTCTTGGGAACATATACTGAATTTTATTACACGATTCAATATACCATTCCGGAACATCATGAGCCCGCATTTCTTCTTCGTCGCCCGGTTTCAGTTTTTTACCTTTTCTTACCTGCTCCATTATTGTAAATGCTCGCTCAGGCGGAAGTCCACGGTTTATTAAGTAAATCATGATATCATCACGGCAGCAGATTGCATTTTTAAGCGTGCATATTTTCTTTTCTACAAGCGTCTGAGCATTGTTGGTCCACACATCTGTACCATGTGAAAGTCCTGAAATTCTTACAAGCTCGCCAAGTGTTGTTGGCTTGGTATCAACAAGCATCTGCCTTACGAATTTAGTACCAAATTCAGGGATAGCAAAAGTTCCAGTTTCACTACCTATATCTTCAGGGGTAACGCCCAAAGCCTCTGTATTCAAGAAAAGACTCATTACCTTTTTATCATCAAGAGGCACCTCTGTTGGCTCCACTCCCGTTAAGTCTTTAAGCATTTTAATCATAGTCGGGTCGTCGTGTCCGAGAATGTCAAGCTTTAAAAGGTTTTCATCAATACTGTGATAATCAAAGTGAGTGGTAATTATATCGCTCCCCACATCCTCCGCAGGATGCTGAACCGGCGTGAATTCGTGAATATCGTGCCCTTTTGGTAAAACTATAACACCGCCCGGATGCTGACCTGTTGTTGTTTTAACCTTCATAATACCCTGTTTTAATCTTTCGACCTCTGCATTATGGATATGAATTCCTCTGTCTTCAAAATAGCGTTTTACATATCCATAAGCCGTTTTTTCAGCAACCGTACTCACAGTACCTGCACGGAAAACATAGCCTTCACCAAATATTTCTTCAGTGTATTTATGTGCACTCGATTGGTTTTCACCTGAAAAGTTAAGGTCGATATCGGGCTGCTTATCGCCCTTGAATCCAAGGAATGTTTCAAATGGAATGTTGTGCCCGTCTTTAACGTATGGTGTGTTGCACACAGGGCAATCCTTATCAGGCATATCACAGCCTGAGTCATACTGTTCATCATCTATAAATTCAGAATGCTTACAATTCGGACATCTATAATGTGGTTGAAGGCTATTAACCTCTGTTATTTTAGCACAGAAAGCAAGGAACGACGAACCAACACTGCCTCGCGAGCCAACCACATATCCCTGTTCACGCGAATGTGCTACAAGAAGCCTTGCTATGTTGTACAAGTCGGCATAACCGTTTCCTATAACGCTTTCAAGCTCGCGCTTAAGCCTTTTTTCAACGATTTCGGGGAGTGGCTCTCCATACAAATTACGCGCCGTTTCACGGGCTATTCTTTCTATATCTTCAGCACTTCCCTCAATTTTTGGAGGAAAATTTCCCTTTGGTACGGGACGAATATTCTCGACCATATCGGCAATTTTATTTGTGTTTGTAACAACTATCTCGTACGCCTTTTCTTCTCCAAGATAACGGAATTCATCAAGCATTTCTTCCGTAGTTCTAAAGTATAATGGGGGCTGAATATCGGCATCTGTATAGCCTTGCCCCGCCTGAAGGATACGCCTGAAGATTTCATCACGCGCGTGAAGAAAATGAACATCGCACGTTGCAACAACGGTTTTTTCCATTTTTTCTCCAAGCTGAACAATTTTTCTATTGAAATCTTTTAAAGTTTCTTCACTGTCTACTGTGTTATTTCTGACAAGATATCCATTGTTACCAATGGGTTGTATTTCAAAATAGTCGTAATAAGAGCCTATTTTCATAAGCTCCTCTTCATCTTTTCCATCAAGCACTGCCCTGAAAAGCTCACCCGCTTCGCACGCCGAGCCTACTATAAGTCCCTCGCGGTGGCTATCCAGCACATCGCGTGGTATAAGCGGACGACGGTAAAAATGCTCGAGATTAGAAGCACTTATAAGCTTATATAAATTTTTAAGTCCAATCAGATTCTGCGCAATTAAAATTATATGATAGCGTTTTGTTTCTTTTGCAAGCGGAGCACCTTTTTCGATAAGATATCCCTCGCATCCATACAGAATTTTTATTTTATCGCCTGCCGTTTTAAAAGCTTCGGGAAATGCCTGTACGCATCCGTGGTCTGTAATTGCAATTGCCTTATGGCCAAACCTGATAGCCTGGGAAACAAGGTCTTTCGCACTTACAACAGCATCAAGCGCCGAAGATTTAGTATGAGCATGAAGTTCAACACGTTTTTCCTCTGCCTCATCCTTTACAGTTGGTAGTTTATCCACAATTATATCACGTGCCATAACAGTTACCTCGCGTGAAAAAGTGTCAAACTCAACCTTTCCGCGAAGTGCAACACAGCCTGCCTTTTTAAGGCTGTCTGCCACCTCATCTGCTGCTTTTGAAGGAACAAAGCACTTACAGGAAATTGAAGACGTAAAATCCGTTATGTAAAACGATATTATATGCTTCTTTATCTTTGTAATTTCCCGCATATCTATATTAAACACATTTCCGTGAATCATGCAGTTTCCAATGTCTGTATTCACCTCAACAATGGGCGTTATATCATCGGGGGTAAACGGTTTCCCTATTACTACCCCCTCTTCTTTAGGTGCCTGTGGCTTCTCCTGTGGCTTTTCAACAAAGATAGGCTTAAGATCATGCGTTACTTCAATCTCGTCTTCAGCAAGATTAATTTCCGTATCCACTGAAAAAAGTGTTTTCATTTGTAATTTAAGAAAATCTATTACTTTTTCATCTTCTAAAATCTGGCGGTTACCATGCCTTAGCGTAATTATAACCGAGCTTTCACTATCAGTTATAATACACGAATCAAAAATCGTCCACCAAAGTGCATTTTTTTCCTCTGTTTTAGAAATACAATATGCCATAGCTTCTGCCTTGTTTAGCGATTCCTCTATTTCAAACTTTTCCTGAAGAGAAAATTCATTAAGCTTATAGGCTTTTTTTATTTCATCTTTTGCATTAATCAGTTCAGAATATGAAATTATATTTTTGAAGGTTATATTTGCAGATATGCTTCTTTTTTCTAAATCACAACTTAGATTACTGAGAATTCCTCTGCCTGTTTCTTCATCAATTTCTGCCAAAGAAAAGGTTTCCTTAAAAGAATAGTTTTCAGCCATTTATAATTCCTCAATTTCTATCATTAGTTCTTCACATGCCGCTTCAATTGGCACCTTTCTAAGTATTTCTCCCTTTTTTATTAAAAGAGCTTCCCCATCTCCGCAAGCAAATCCGATATCCGCTTCACGAGCTTCTCCCGGGCCGTTAACCGCGCATCCCATCACAGCTACTGTTATATTTTTATCCAGATTTATTATGCGTTTTTGCACCTCGTTTGCAATGGGTATCATATCTACCTTGCACCTTCCGCAAGTTGGACAGCTTACAAGCTTTGCTCCATTTCTAAGCCCAAGAGCTTTAAGTATTTCAATCCCTGCAACAACCTCTCGCACAGGGTCTGCAGTAAGCGAAACACGTATTGTATCGCCTATTCCATCAAGGAGCAACGCACCTATTCCGATACTGTTTTTTATAATTCCGCTATATTCCGTTCCCGCCTCTGTAACGCCAATATGCAGCGGATAATCAATCATTTTTGAAATTTTGCGATATGCCTCCACCATTAAAGAAACATTGCTCGATTTTAAAGATAGTGCAATATCATAAAAGCCTATGTCTTCCAAAAGTTTTATATGTCTTAACGCACTTTCGCACAATGCCTCAGGTGTGGGATGAGAAAATTTTTCCAGTATGTCTTTTTCAAGCGAGCCTCCGTTAACACCTATTCTTATTGGAATTTTTCGCTTTCCACATTCGTCTGCTACCATTTTTATTTTATCAACCGAGCCAATATTTCCCGGGTTAATTCTGATTTTATCAACTCCGCCTTTGGCACATTCTATTGCCAGACGATAATCAAAATGAATATCAGCAACTATTGGAAGAGGTGATTCCTTTTTTATTTCCCTTATTGCCCTTGCCGCCTCCATATCAAGGACTGCAAGCCTGACAATTTCGCATCCGCATTTTTTTAATTCTGCTATTTGTTTTAAAGTTGCTTCTATATTTTTCGTATCAGTATTGCACATCGACTGTACGCTGACAGGTGCACCTCCGCCGATTTTTATATTTCCAACACTTATACTTCGGGAAACCCTTTTGCTTTGCATACTTTATCCCCCTCTCCCTGATATGAATTATATTATACCACTAAAAAACAAATAGGTAAAGAGTAAAAAAGCTTTTGCGTTGAAAAACGCAAAAGCTTTTTTATTATTCTGTTTTCCCTTCAGTAGAGTCTTCGTCTGTAGGTTCGTCATCATCATTATCAACAACCGGCTTCGTATTAAATACAAATACACATCCTGCAGCAGAGTTGTTTGCAATACTTGAAGACATAATCAAAACCTCTGAAGGATTAGATTCATCCATTGTTGCAATTGAACCTAACGAGTTAAGTTTTTTGACTTCACTTCCGTTAAACTCTATAAGATTTTTGCCTGATACATTAAATGCTATTGTTCCTTCAACACTTTCCTTTGGAAGCTCGTTTGAATCCTCCTTGATAAACCATGTGAATCTTACCTTTCCACTCTCGTTCAATGCATAATCGTATAAAAGAGAACCGTAAGAAGCTCTAAGATAAGTATTTCCTACACTGTAATCACAATATCTGTTGGCTTTAGCAAGATCAACCTCCTCAACCGGCACTGCCTGCGACGGATTCGCTGCATTATAAATACGTCTTATAGCGACAACCTCATGAGGTGATCTTTTCGTATCAAGAACATACTGAATTACATCGCCCTTATTCAAATCACTTACAGCAACACACGCAGGATCAATATCTGTTTTGAAATTATCAGAGTCTGCTATAATAAGCTTTTCGGCAGTTTCACCGGTAGAGCTTCCGTAACCGTTTATAAAGTCTCCGTTCTTATCTATAAACGAAACCATCATATAAGGAGATGTTCCCTTGAATTCGTGAAGAGGATTAGTTTGATATACAAGAATATATGCAGCAGTACCTGTTGTTGTAAACACTTCCACATATCTCTTCTTATTAATACTAAATGCCTCTGAATTCGACAATGAACGATAGGCAGCAGAATCTGTTCTGTCATCAGGAACATAAAGAATCTTGGTGGAACTGTTAACGCTGCTTGAGCCTGCTGTTGTTGTATTAACAGATACTTTTCCACTTTCAAGACTTGTAACACAGTTAAGCAAATCTTCCGGACCGCCTTCTCCCTTAAGAACGGTATCAATTCCATCAACCATAGCACCTGTTAAAGAAATTCTTATTGGTTGTGCATAATAATCGCCGCTGAGAGGACTCGCATTCCACTTTTCGTCAGCTTCTACCCTTGCATTATATGCTCTGTTCGCCTCTTTTGCACTTCTTATAAGTGAGTTTACTGCAGCACTTGCATTTACTTCTTTACCATCAAGTTCTATTTTGCTCTTTAAGTTTCTGTTCTGCGCGTTACCGTTTTCATCAATATAACGAATTCTGCAGGTTTCTTCAGAATTGTCAGCTATAATAAGATAACCGTATTTATAGTTTGTTACAGTTGTTGCTGCGCTATATTTTATTGCTGCAATCTGTCCTGTGTAATCAACAAAGAAATTATACTTATCTTCTATTCTGAATGACGGTTTTTCTTCGTCGCCTGTAGACTGAGGCTCATAGTTTGCATAATCATTCGTAAGATAGTAAATCCTTCCGCCTATTTGAATTTCACGGGAATCTATAAGTTCTTCTTCAACTTCTCCCGTTTTTCCTCCAGAAGTAACATACATTAATTTTGCATGCTCTCCAACAGTCTCCTTGGGCGACTCCATAAGATTTATAACATCGTAGTCTTTAAGAGTTAGCTCGTCAAGATCTGTTTGCTTACCATTTTTGTAAATCACAGGACGTTCACTTGGTCTTGAAGGAAACTCATAATAATCCTGTCCATTGTATTTTTTCTTGTATCTGAAAGTTACTTTTTTGTTTGAAGAATCAAATCTCCTAACAACAAAAACGTCAAAACTTGTTATTTTTACAACTTTTGATGATGAATCCTTTATAATTTCTAAAGAACCATTTTTAAATGGATACTCACCATCAAGATCAAACATATCAAATGTAGCATCAGGGATATATTTTCCATTATAGATAAACTTATAACCATTCATCTCTTCTGATTTATTTTTAAGTTCACTATCAAGATGTTTGATTTCCTCTGCCACAAACGGTCTTACCAGATCTTCTTCTTCAATCCGAACAATATACTTTTCATTTGTAGTTACTTTTATAGAGCTGATTTCTCCGTCGCTCTTCGAGTAATATGCCGTAACACGGTTACCTATAAGATCAAGGTAGTTCAGTTTATCATTAAGCTCTCTTTCAACCTCATACACCTTGTCGCCAATTTTAATTTCTCTGTTTTTAAGACCGGAATCCTGGCCATCTAAAGAAGTGTATTTAGTAGCTGTAACAATACCCTTAATCATTTCCTGGGTATCACTTCTGTCTCCGCCTGAAGAACCTCCACCTGTGGATGGAGAGTAGCTCACATTACCTTGCTTATCTGTAGTAACATCTACTTTAGGCGCTGAAAATGCATTATTGGTAAGAATCGCAACCAAACCACGGTTAGCGGGCTGTGTAACATCTGACATCAATGCATTTTTAGATACACCTATTTTACTTGCAGCTGATATATAACCTGCCGACCATCTTACAGATGAATCAAGCATTTTAAGTCTTGTTAATTCGCTGTTTGCCATTGCATGATAATCAATAGCACATACTATCATCTTTACAGCCTGTTCATATGTAACATATTCACTTGCTCTGAAAGTTCCATCTTCAAAGCCATTGATAATCCCCGAATCTACCGCTGCTTTAACATAAGGACGTGCCCATTTATATGAATCGTCGCTATCAAGATCGCTAAACCCTGTTACAGCATCTTCTGAAAGATTGGTTGCTATTCCTTTAAATCTTGCAATAACTGCCGCAAATTCAGCACGCGTAATATCACCGTTAGGTTTAAAAGTTCCGTCGGGATAGCCGTTGATAATATTATTGGCAACAAGATTTTCAACAGCCTCCTCAACCACGCTTCCCTTTTCAACATCGCTGAACTGCAGATTAATCGCAGCATCTGTGGTTGTATTTGTAGTTTCTGCTGCAAAAGATACAAATGACGAAAGAATCATTGTAACTGCAATCAAAACCGAAAAAAACTTTTTCATATTGTCTCTCCTTTGTTTTTATAAATTGTAGTCCATAATACCACTTATATATATTTTACCTTTTCCTATGTCATAAGTCAATACAGTATTTTTTTAAATTTTTGCACAATCAGGAAATTTTATCATCTTTTCTTGATTTTTTATGCAGAACAATCAAAAATACCGTTCCTACCACAACACATATACCTCCCACCAATTGGGAAACTCTTATCGGACCAAGATAAAGGCTGTCTGTTCTCAACGCCTCTATAAAGAATCTTCCCAAGCCGTACCACGCCACATACATAAAAAAAGTAAAGCCGTAAAATGGGCGTTTTTTATTGAGATGCGAGAGAATTATAAAACCCAATAAGTTCCATAATGATTCATAAAGAAAAGTGGGATGAAAAGGTCCTTTTCCATTTATGGTCATGCCCCATGGAAAGTTACACTCTCTACCGTGTGCCTCTCCGTTTACAAAGTTTCCCCATCTGCCAATTATTTGCCCGATTATAAGTCCAAGCGAACATATATCAAACATTTTAAGAACATTCATTTTCTTAATTTTGAAAAAAACGAATGCAGTAAGCACGGCACCGATTATTGCACCATATATTGCTATACCGCCTTCCCATATTTTAAAGACATCAATAAAATTGTCCTTGTAACTGTCCCATGAGAAAATCACGTAATATGTACGCGCAAAAACAACTGATACAGGAATGGCATACAAAACCAAATCAACAATAACATCCTTGTTTTCATTTTCACGCGCGGCAACATACCTTGAATAAAGCACTGCAAGTAAAACACCCAAAGCTATAATTATTCCGTACCAGTGTATTCCCCCACCATTTTTATAATGGATTAAAATGGGATCGATATTAAATTTGATTCCAACTGCTGGAAACTCTATATTATTCATCATTTTTTAGGCAGCACCACACTAAGAGTGCTATTCTCCTTTGCAAATAATTCTTTAAGTCTTTTTTCTGCTTCTTCTGTTGTAATTTCCTTGGAAATCCTTGGATAATCAAACAAGTCTATACCACGATGGTAAGCAAACATATACTCGTTCCCGAGGTTTTCTGTAGAATCAAGCATAGAGATAAAGTTGCCTAAAAGAACCTTTTTTGCGCGCTCGAAATCATCCTTGTTAATTCCGGTTTTAATTGTATTTTCTATTTCAATGAATATATTTTCCGCTACTTCATCAGGATTCGGACAATCTCCCGAAAAGGCTGCATATGCACAGCTATCTTCATATTCATAGAAAGCACAAAAGCTTTTATTAATTATTCCCTTTTCATAGAGTCTTGCAAAAAATTTACTGCTCTTTCCAAAAAGCGTTCTTAAAAGAGCACTTGTAAGAATATCGCGTTTTAAAAGTTCTTCGCCGCTTAAAGCTTCATCAGAATCTTTAAATCCAAGCATAAACATAGGCATAGGAATATCAAAATGCGCCTCTACCCTTTTTTCTTTAGATCCTTTCTTCTCATTCGGGAAAACCTGTGTGATTTTTCCGCTTGGCGCTTCTTTATCTATGCATTTTTCAACAATTTCGCCTAATCTATTTTCATCAAGGTCGCCCACACAGATAACCGCCATATTAGAAGGATGATAGAAAGTGTTGTAGCATTTGTATAAAAGCTCGGGCGTGGTTTTCATTATTTCCTCCACACTTCCCGCTATTTTTGTCTTTACAGGATGGTTGTAATACATTCCCTCAAGGCAATTATAATAGCAAGTCTGCTCTGCATCATCTTCATACATCTTTATTTCCTGAGCTATAATGCCTTTTTCTTTTTCAACATTTTCTTCCGTAAAATAAGGAGTTTGCACAAATTTCAAAAGGATTTCCAGATTTTCATAAAAATAATCCGTTGCACTGAAAAGATAGTTGGTTACGCCAAAGCTTGTAAAAGCATTTGCATTTGCACCATAAAGAGAAAACTGATTGAAAGCATTTGTTCCGTCGGGTTGTTCAAAAACCTTATGTTCGAGAAAATGTGCTATTCCATCGATCACTTTTGTGCTTTCACTCTCACCAGGAACAACAAACTCTGTGTTTATAGAACCATATTTTGTGCTGAATGTTGCATAGCTCTTTTTAAATCCCGGTTTTTTTATAAGAATAATGCTAAGTCCGCTTTTATGCTTTGCCTTAAATATAGTTTCTTTTAATTCATAATTGTATTCTTCAACGAAATTCACACATTTCACTCCTCTCTGTCAAGGTAATACACTGTATCAAGCTGCATTGAATTTGCAACAGCTACAATTTCATCTTTTGTTACTTTTTCAATTGAATCGGTCATTTCCTTTATTGATATATCAGTTCCCAGAAGAAGCTGCATTGTATAGTATTCCTCTGTTGCTCCCAGACTATCGTAATTTGAATTATATGCTCCAATAAGATATTTCTTAGCAGCATCTATGTCTTCAGTTGTAAAATTACCTTCACACATATCCTTTTGTTGAGAAAGAATTTCATCGTATGCTTTTTTAAAGTTTTCAAACTCCACGCCGCTGCGCACTATCATTATCTCCTTTAATCTGTCGAGATTACTTGAAACATAGTAGCAAAGGCTTAGCTTTTCTCTCACATTGTTAAAAAGCTTACTTGTGGCACTTCCTCCAAAAATTGTATTATATAAAACTGCCTGAGCATATTTTTCGCTTTTAATGTTTTCGCTTGTGCGAAATCCCATGCAAAGTTTTCCCTGAGTAACATCCATTTTGTCCGTTACTGTTTTAACTTCGTCAACTGCTTTTATATTTTCTGTTTTATCGAAAGTTACTTCTCTTTCGGAAAGATTTTCACAAAAACTTCTTGCACATTCCCGTGCCTCGTTTTCGTCAAAATTCCCTGTAAAAATTATATCTATTTTACTGCTTTGAAGAACAAAATTATAGTGTTTCCACAGTTTTTCAGAATCAATTTCGCCAAGTTTATCAATATAACCCATTGGATTAATACCATATGGCTCGTTTTTGCACATTTCTTCCTGGAGCCTTAATGTGCTGTAGGTACGTTTATCGTTTTTCTGCGATAAAATTGCATCCTCTATGTTCTTTTTTTCGGTATCTATAATCTCTTTTGAAAACGTTTTTCCGTTTCCTGAATGGAAAGCAAGATTCTCAAGAAGCTTTATTGCTTTATTAAAATTACCCTTTTCACCTATAGCGCTGTCGCACGGTGCCTGAATACCGATTTTTATAATCTGATTCTCGCCGTATTTACTCGCACGCGCAATCATATCAGCACCATAGAGATTTTCAAGTTCAGTTGATATTTCTTCAAAGGTATTGTATTTTTCACATTGCATTCTGAGAACTGCTGCCAAAAGAGTATTGAGCGTTACCTCTTCCTTTATAAGATTGCGGTGAATCATAACGCAAGCTCTGAAAGATTTAAACTTACTGTCTTTTATCATATAAAGGTTAATTCCCTTTTTTAAACTTTCCTTAATCATTCTTTTCCTCCTTATTCTATTTTCCCTATATGTAGAAAGATGTTTTTTTCAAACATCTTTTTTA
This sequence comes from Clostridia bacterium, assembly GCA_017505525.1. Lineage (GTDB taxonomy): Bacteria > Bacillota > Clostridia > UMGS1883 > UMGS1883 > UMGS1883. The sequence goes on along the minus strand of JAFVPB010000035.1, from coordinate 26,461 downwards.
TAGTTATTTGGTCATATCGTCCACCGTGTTCTGCACACCACGGGCCGCATCGTCGACAACATTCTTTGCTCCGTTTGTTATATCCTGTGTTCCCTCTGCCAAACCATCTGTTGCATCTTCCAGCATACTATCGTTATCATCCATATCTTCGTCATCTAGTATGCCATCTTCGTCATCAGCTGTGCCATTTCCCATTTCATCGTTATTCTTATCGGCATTGTCTGTCATTGTGGTATTACCTGAGTTATCGTTTACATTGTCGTTTTCGTTGTTATCGTTTCTTCCGCAGGCAGTTGTAAGGATTGTCAGCGCAAAAATTAAGCATAAAAGTTTTTTCATAATAAAATTTTCCTTTCTTTTTTGGAATACAACGCTATTATTTCCCGTTTTTCTATAAATAATCATAAAAAGCAGGAACAATATTCGACATATTTCATACTATACTAATGTAGGGCGACCTACTTAATATATATAGAATCTGAAAGGAGATCTACTATGTTTTTCGGTAATAATAACTGCGGCTGCGAATGGATAATCTGGATAATCATCATTGTTCTTTTACTCAACTGCGCTTGTGGCGGAAACAACTATGGTTGCAACGGTAGCTGTGGCTGCTAAGTCCCTATAGCGGATGTATACAAGGGGTGTTTTACACCCCTTGTTTTTCATTTAATTTTTTTACAAATTCCCTAAGTGCCTTTCCTCTGTGGCTTATAGCATTCTTTTCTTCAGGAAGCAACTGTGCTGTGGTTTTATCAAATTTTTCAACATAGAAAACAGGATCGTATCCAAATCCATTTTCTCCTATCGGCGCATAATTAATCTCGCCCTCGCATTCTCCTCGTGCTGTAATAACACCTTCATCTGAAACAAGAGTTATTGCACATACGAATCTTGCACCACGCTCTTCTTTTGGAATATCTTTCATATTCTTAAGTAAAAGCTCAACTCTTTCTTCATCACTGAGACCTTCTCCGCCATAACGAGCGCTATATACCCCGGGTGCATTTTTAAGAGCATAAACTTCAAGACCGCTGTCATCTGCGATAGATGCAATCCCCGATTTTTCATAAATTGCACTTGCCTTAAGCATTGAGTTCTCTTCAAAAGTGGCGCCTGTTTCCTCCACATCTATATCTATTCCCGCTTCTTCTTGACTTATTATTTCAAAATCAGGTAAAATTTCTTTAAATTCACGGATTTTATTTTTATTTTTTGTTGCTGCTATAACTTTCATTTTTTACACCTCGGTTTTATATTCGTATAAATAAAAATCTTCATCTCCAATATTTGGAACAAACATTACAATTTCTCCCATTCTTAAAAACCCAAGCTTTTCGTAGAGCTTTACGGCAGGCGTGTTTATTTTAAAAACATCAAGCCTTATTGCTTTTATTTTGTTTTTTCTCGCATATTCTTTAACTCCGTTTAAAAGCTTTTCTCCTATGCCTTTTCTAAAACATTCGGGATGTACCCCGAAAACGTGAATTATTCCAAGTTCGCATAACTGTACATCAACGCCCCACTCTATCTGCAAGTAGCTTTCATTAAAGCTTTTATTCATTATGCATGCACCAAGGATATCACCTTTTTCCTCGTAAATAAATAGCTCTCCGTTATCTACCGATTCATTTAAAAGCTTGTGCGACGGATGAATGTTTTTTTGCCATCTCAGATTAATTTCTGCCTTGTTATTTGCTTCGATAACAACATCATAAAATTTTATTACTTTTTCTTTTTCCTCTTTAAGTGCTTGTCTTACCATTATATGTTCCTTTATAGATTTTTAAGAAAATTTTTAAGCTTATTTGCTATTATTTTATGACCCTCATCATTTGGATGAAGTCCATCAGGAATGTATTTATCCTGAATTTCTTTTACTGCAGGCTGAAGTCCGCTTTCTTTAAATAAATCAAGAACGGGAAGCGAGTAGTATTGTGCAACTTCTCTTATTATATCTACATATTCTTTAAGGCTGCCGTATTCTCCGGGTTTAACGCCATATGACCTGCTTTCTTCCCCTATTCTATGAAGAGGCGTCATTATAACGATTGTTTTTCCAAGATATTTTTTTATAAGTCCACTGTATAAATAATGGCACGCGCCATAAAAAGTTTCGGGAGTTCTGTCTTCAAAGGTTCCTATCGGTGCATCTCCGTGGCCATAGTCGTTAGTTCCTCCAAATACAACAACCACATCGGCATCGTCGTCCATTTTGTTAAATCTTTCAGAGAAAGAATTAACATCAACATAGTCGTCTTTCGGTCTTGCGGGATAACCCTTCTGAAGTGCATATCTTGTCGCACTTATTCCGTAGTTGCGCGCTTCTTTAAGTCCTGCCTCCCTTTTTAAAATTGCGTGGTAAAGAGCATCAGGAGTGCTTACACCAACCCCCTCTGTGATGCTGTCGCCTAGAAAATTAATCTTTAGTCCTTTTAATTCCACGTATATGTCCTCCTGTAAAATTTATTTTCCTATCATACGCATAAGATTTCCGCCAAAAACATCACTAAGCGCTTCTTCCCCAAGATTCATCTCATCTATGCATTCGCGCAGTGAATTGATTGCTTCCTTAATCTGATAAGGCTTCGTATATGGAAAATCCAGTCCGAAAACGCACTGTTTAACATCTGTAAGCCAAATAAGATCTTTAACTCTTTCTTTACCAAGATACCAATGCTTATGTGTATCGTGATGAAATACACTTGTAAGGCCTGCATAAATATTGCTTCCATTGTTACTCATTACTGCAATTGCATCATTGAAAAATGAATAACCGCCCACATGTTCCATACATATTTTAAGCTCGGGAAATTTATATGCAACCTCATCATACAAAAGCGTGTTGTAACTTGAGATTCTGTGCCAGTGTATTCCTGTGTGAAAAGATATGGGAAGACCTCTTTTTTCGGCTATCTCGTAAACCTCACACGCTCTTTCCCCGTCCACTTTAAACTTCTGATAGGCGGGATGCATCTTGATTCCTGCTAATCCTAAGCTATATATCTCTTCAACCTGGTCTTTAAGATTTTCCTTAGTAAAATCAATTGTACCAAAAGCCATCAAACGGTCGTTATTTTTTATTTGCTCATACATCCATCTGCTTGCGCTTTCCCCGTTTGAGTTAAAATAATCATCAAATGGTGCAAAGCATACTGCCTTAGCTATTGAGCATTCATCCAGAAAATCCAGAAGTGCTTCAACACACCCATCTTCCCGCACCTCTTTTTGAAAAATATGAGCGTGGTTAGCAATAATTTCCATAATATACTTCCTTTCTTATATTATAAAAGTTGATATGCAATTCTTGGGGTGCCATCATCTATGTATATAATACCGCATTTAACAAACCCAAGCTTTTCTACAACATGCTGCATGGTTTTATTATTCTCGTGCGTATCTATCCTTAAATTTGTAATAGTTTTTTTGCAGAAATCAACTGCCGTTTTAACAACGCCCGAAACCACTCCGTCGCTTGCGATACGATGAATTGTTCCGTAAGGAGCATCGGAAAGCCATTTCCCGTTTTCTATATACGAATATGTTGGGTCCTCTCCAAGTATAAACGCAAAAACGAAGTGAATATTCCCGTCTTCTGCCTCTCCAACGTAAAGCTCACCTTTTCGTATGTCGTCTACCAAAAGCTCTTCAGATGGCTTGTTAGTTCCCCACTGGGTGGGATTGCCTGTTCTTCGCATATACTCACGGGCTGTTTCATATATTTCAAATATTGAATTCAAATCCTCCGGCAGCGCTTTTCTGACTTTCATAACGTTTCCCTCTTTATTTAAATTACTAATTCAATATTTTCATTATATTATATCACACACACCGTTTTCAATCAACAAAAAAATACGGAGATGCTAAAAAACATCTCCGTATTTTTTTAATATCATTTCTTTAATGATGCTACCATATTTCTCCACGCTGCATCTGCAATCTGCATATATCCCTCATAAGAAGGATGAGCACCGTTAGTACCTATTGTTTCTGTAGCAGTGCTTCTTGTGTTAACTCTCTTTTCTTCACATGGGAAAGCATGGTCTGCATCTATCTGACCGGAAAGATTAACAAACTCCATAAAGTCTTTATATTTTTCTTCGTTTGTCCACTCTTCATATGCTTTATTTAAAAGCATTGTAAAGTGCATATATCCATAATCGTCGCAATAAGGAAGCCTTGCACCATAGCTTGTGCCCGTTCCCCCATTCACGCTGCATCCGATTAGTCCCAAAACCTTTATTTTAGCATTGGGGGAAGCTTCGTGAATTAAATCTGCGAGCTTTCTTCCGTTATCAGCATGGAGTTTTACGTATTCCTCGTCTGTGAGGCCCTCATGAGGCTCACTTTTCCATCCATTTGTACCTAAAAGAATATAAACCAAATCAAGATTATCTATATTGTTTTTATCAAGATACCATCTTATATCCGCTTCGTTTGTCTCGGGATTGATAAATGGGCTGTTTTGTTCTTCAAAGCTTTTTTTAATTTTTATCGGAGAAGTGTTTGTGGCATAACCAAAGCATTTAAGAACACCGCTTTCGGGAACAGGCTCTGCATGAAGGTATGCACGATTAAACTTAAGGCGCTCTTTTTCAATAGTTTCAAGAACCCACAAGCTTCCGCGCTCGTCTTCCCACAAAGAATGCTGATCTACTGCCGTTTTATCGTGCTCACATTCAATCCACATAGAGGAATGCACGCAACTGTAAAAGCTTTCCCACTTCCATCCACCAAAGGCTTCAAACGAAGCTCCGTTTTTATTGCAGTTTCCAACGAAATTAATACCGTCAAACCCAACACCGAAAGGCTCTCCTCCGTTTTCTGTCAGCCTTCTTTTCGCTTCGCCAACCCATTCTCCGCCTGCAGTAAGAGAATCACCGATGCAAAGAATATTTACATTTTTTTCGGCAGGTTTCGAATCTGTAACCTTTAAAATGGTTTTCCCTTTACCCAAAAGCTCTTTTCCTGCACCATACACATAAATTTCAAGCTCAAATTCTCCTTCGTCTTCTGGAAGAAATTCAAAATATCTTGGAAAATTTCTGCCTTTTTCGCAAACAGAAAGGATGTCATAGACGAATGGATCCGGTGCATCTACTACCCCCCGGTAAAAGAGCTGAAATAAATCGCCTTTTACCAAATCAAATTTCTGCGGTAAGAACACTTTAATCTCATTATTCATACGACATCCTCCTATTCAGAATGAAACAAACTAATTTATTTCATTATCTTAACACAATTGCACTAACGTGGCAACCCTGTCCTGAAACAAGCACCTTTTCACCGGGGGAAATTTCATCAAGTGAAATTGAGTTGAAGCGCTTCTCGGAAGATTTCCATTCCACAACTCCGCGCGGTATAAATGTATAAGTGCCGAATATGCCGCCACCAAGATCTGCTTTAACCTGCATAAGCTTAGCTGATGAATCAAAATTGAATGCATTAGCTATGCCGTAGGCGTATGTGATGTTTGTGTTAGCATCAAACTGTGTGGTATTTATTCCCGGATACAAAGCTCCGTCGCGAACAAGAAGCTTGTAGTTTATAAGCTCTTTTCCCGTTGAATCTTTAGCATAGAGAATAACATCTCCGGGTTTAAAGCTTATATCGGGTTCTTTCTTAAGAAGCGTATCGCTTATAGCAAGCGTTACCGAATCCCACGTACCTACGCCGGGTGATGATCCGTTATGCTGATATCCTATGATAACATCGCGGTCTCCATCATCACTTATTGAATGACGAACATTTTCTATTGCTATAATTCTTGAGCCATAGAGGTCTGATCCGCCGCCTGCACTTCTTACTAAAAGTGCAGCATGGCCTAATTCATCGCGGTTATAGATGTCAAGAGAGATATGTGCGCCTGAAGAAATACTTGTGGATTTCTGCACTGAATAAAGTTCTTCGTTATCACGCTTAGCTTCTTCAGGAACAATGAACATCTTAGCATCAAAAATACTGTAGCTTTCGCTTCCACTATAAATAACGTAAGGAGATGTCCAGTTCGTTTCGCCCGACCACGTTACCTTTTTATCAGGAGAAAGCGCCTCTTTGTGGTCACTGTATTCTGTTTCGCTCATCGTATCAAGTAATACAAGCTCTCCATCTGCATTAAGCTTAAATCTTACAGGGTTATATTCAATATCTTCTTTTTCAGCATCAAGAATATCCGCTGCTTCAAGCTTAGTCATTTCCTTACCATCAAGCTCAATTTTCTTTGCAGCCATAACTGTAATCCACTCACTGTTTTCAGTGAAGATCTTTACCTTAAGCTCAGGGTCCATTCCGTCGGTTTTACCAAACAAAGAGATAATACCGTATTTAACCCCGTCGTTACCACTGTAGCCTGCAATAAATCCGTCGTCTGTAAGATAGAAAACACCGCTGTCGCCGCGCACAAAGTTACGTGCAGTTGAATCTTCAAGCTGTGAAGCTTCTTCATAAAGAGATGTAACGTAATAATCCTTATTACCAACTGTAATCATATTATCGTTACGGGCATTTACAACACCCGAAGCAGTTTTGTCGCTTACCTCGATATAAGTATAGCGCTTATCTGCGCGCTGAATAACGCTTATAGCATTGTTCACCTTAATATCTGCAAGGGAAATAATAGCTCCATCCTTAACTATTCTTATAAATCTGTCGTCATCCTCATTTGAAACGTCGATATAATCGCTTCCGTTAAAGAGAAGACCGTTGTTAAGGAATATCTTTTTATTCTTTTCTGCAATATGGCGTACTGTGTAGCTTGCCTTATCTTTTATAATTGCATTTGTATATTTGCCGTTCTTTCCGCCTGTAAATACGATTTCGCCCTCTTTATCGATGAGTGATTCGGTAAACTTGTAGTTAACCTTTGAATCAGCATTGTAAAGCACATTTTTTATTCCTGAAATATTTATGCTTCTGAGCTTTTCTCCATCGTAATACTTTATTGCAGTATCACTTACAGATTCAATATCTGTAAGCTTAATCTTTATCGAATTTCCCTTGTCGCTCTTTCTGAGGCCAAGTACAACGGGATAGTTGTTTTTATCATCAATTTTTACATATCCCTCTACATACATTCCGAGAAAATCTGTAAAGTCAAGCTTTCCCGCTATATAAACTGCTCTGTCGATCTGAATTTGGTCGTTTTCAGGAAGAACCGTTGAATAAATGTTTATTCCGGGAGTTGCATTCACGGTTCCTTCTATTCTTTCAACGTTAAACACATCACTTAAAAGAGTGCTGCCCTTCTGAATTGAATAGTTATCATTTTCTCCGTAAGAAACCTGAGCCATCATATCAATTTCAAGAGCATTATAGAAAAGTTGTGCCGCAAATCCGCGTGTTACAAGCGATTCTTTTTTCATAATTCCGCCCTTGAAAAGACCGATTTTCTGTGCCAAAGCCATTTCATCAAACGAACCGTATGCTCTTCCCATTGTGTAGCCAAGAGCATTAAGCACATGATAAGTAGCTTCTCCCACTGTGATATTGCTGTTATCGAAAGAGCTGTAGTCGGGAACGAATCCGCTTTCTGTTCCTGCCGATAAAGTGTATACCATTGATGCAAATTCAGGGTATGTAACAATCAGATTTTCGCTGAATGTTCCATCAGGCATATTCTTCATAATGCCAAGTGTAAGCACCATGAATACTGCATTTGGGTTAGTTAATTTTTCCTTTGTATCATCTTGGGTTTCTTTCTGGATAGAAAGGTCGAAACGGTAAACATCTTCAAAATAATCAAGATCGTTATCCATCATATTTTTAACCGTTTCTTTCGGGCTTTCGGCAAGCACCGATGTACTGAAAACAAGAAGTGCCATAAGGAATGATAAAATCTTTATTAACTTTTTCATCATTTACCCTCCTTAACATTTTCCACATACTCGGAAAGTCTGCGAAGTATTGTTGCAGTCTGCGCCTTTGTAAGAGTACCCTTCGGCATAAATCTGCCATCGTCAGTACCAACCATAAGGCCTGTTCCAAGCATTTTCGCTATATATTCTTCTGCCCACGCACCGATTTCTGCGCTATCGGTAAACTTAGTGATATCGCCCTTAGCATTCTTATCAAGACCCATATAGGTAAGAGAAGTAACAATTATCTTACAAACTTCTTCTCTTGAAACATTTCTCTGAGGATTGAAGTTTTCGTCAACACTGATTATTCCTGCATCAACCGCCGACTGTAAGAGATTTGCAAATTCACCTTTTTCAACATCTTTAAATGTGTCTTTATAAAGCGAACCTTTCATTCCAACCATCTTTAATACGCTTGTAAGGAAGTTTTGTCTGTTATATTCCATATCCGGATTAAAGAGGCCGTCTGCTTCTTTTTCCATATATCCGCCTGCAATTGCCCATTCAATAGCACTTGCGCCCCAGTGGTTAGCTTCACTTCCTGTAAGGAACTGTTCGCTCTTTTCAGGTGTAACTGTAACCTCGGGAAGAATTACGATGCTGCCGGCAGTAACTTTTCCGCCGCCGCCACCGCCTGACTGCGGTGTTGACTCACCTTTTTTAGTTGCAGTTTTTGTTTCTCCCTTGCTTGGTTCTTTTGAAGCAACAGGTGTAACCTCAACCTTTATTGTGGAGCTTTCTGATGCAATACAGCTTGCTCCCTCGCCCTTTGACTTTCCGTCTACAGTCCATTTAATGATGGTTGCACCCTCGGCTACTCCGTTTGGATGCTTGTAATCATAGCTTACTGTAGCAATCTTGCCGCTTACTTTTATCTTAAGGTTTTCAATATATGGCTTATCGGGTCCGTTGATTTCTTCACTGTAGAACAAATTATCTTCTGCACTTGTTGGTTCTTTTGTGCTTACAGGCTTAACTTCAAATTTAAGCTTTGTGAAGCAATCATCTTCTGTGAGAACATAGGTTTTTCCTGTTGCTCCCACTATAGCCTCATATTTTTCTGTTTCTTTATTGAATCTTAACCATCTGAAGGTTGTCTCGCCCTCTTTGTCAAGGTTGATATCGCTGTATACATAATCGCCCTTGAGCGTGTCGCCTACTGCGTAAGCCTGTGGAGTTTCAACAGTTACTGTTGCAGTTGGAAGTGCCTGCGCACAAACGTAATTGCTTGTTGCGCTGGGTCCAACAGTGCCGTCGATTGCTTCAGGAGTAACCTTTACGCGGATAAATTTATTCACGTAGTCCTCTTCCACAATATATTTTTCACCTGTAGCTTCAGGGATTTCATTGTATGTACCATTAGCGCTGTCGCTGTAAAGCCACACTATATTTGCAGGAAGCTTTTCATCCACTCCACCATTATGATAATAACGGTAGTCTGCCTCAAGCTCTCCATCGAGCACTACCTCGCCAAGAATTTTAAGCTCTTTTGCATAAGGAATAGGCTCTGTATCATCTGTAACAGTAATTTCTATTCTCTTTGTCCATTCGGGAACATCTTCATCGAGCACGCGGTTTGCACCAACATAATTAGGCTCAAACACGATATCGATTACTGCTGTACCCGCTTCTGCCTCTCTTGAAACAATAAGCTCGTTTCCGCTTGTCGAAACACCGTAAGGAGCAGAAACTATTCTCCACTCTGTAATTTCAGCAGATGCGAGACCGTTCTTTGTTCCAAACTGGTTTACAATATCGGCTTTAAGCTCGCTGCGAACTTCCTTGCTTCTGTCTACTGCAACCGTATTAATGCCATTGTAAACAACAGATGGCTTAATCTCTCCAACGTATATATCATCTACATAGTAATCCTCTGTTGTTGTCCACGAAAGAACTGAAGGTGTGATAGGAGTGTCAATCTTTGGAACAATTGTAAGGATTACTCTTGTCCACTCTGTGGGAGAGCCTGCCACCGTTTCACTTTCGCGGTACGGACGTTCAACATTTGATGTGTTTGGATATATTTCGTACTGCTGAGTTCCTGATGATGTTTTAAACCACGCCGAAAGAAGATATGTACGGTTTGCCTTAACATTTACGTTTTGTCTGTAAAAGCCCGACTGCGGATTTGTTCTTCCAACGCTCTTTCCGCTGTAAGAGCCGGTGTGAGCAGTGGACGACTCTATCTTGAAGGTATCCATTGAGGTATAACCGTCAAGATTTCCTGTTTCAAAGCCGGGGTTAACAACAAGGTTTTCACCAAGTTTTGCCATTTCCTTGCCAATAAGCTTAACAGAAACAGTATAGATAATCTCTGTTATGCCGTCTTCTGCAACAGATTTAATAGTAATATCTTTTCCCACTTCGTCGGGGTAAGTTATCTGCGGTGCTTTAGCTTTTGCATCCTCTGTTGTTGCAGTAACTACGGGCATTTCCAAATCATCTGCATACATAAGCTTCACTGTATACGCTGTAGTATCGCCATCAAAATCTGCGATTTCTTCGCCATTTACAGTGATTGCTGAAAGGCGTGCGTTATCGCTCTTTGGCGCTGCTACAACAAAGGAAAATTCCTTTGTTCCTGTAAGCTTACCGCCATCGTATTCAGTGTCGCCTATCTCGCCTATGTTGTTAGCATAGATTTCTTCATCAAGCTTCACATAGTAGGTTTCTCCGGGGATAAGAGCCTCATCGGGAACAATTTTATATGTTTTTGTTTCCTTATCATAGCTTCCCTCATAAGTTAACTCTCCACCATCAGCATCTTCAAGTAAAACTGTGGTTTCGGTAAGGGTAGCTTCGTCCATATCCTTATCGAATTTAACATTGACCGAGCTTGCATTTGCTGCAATGTAGCCGTTATCTGCCACAAGATCTGCCTTGGGACTTGTATAAACCTTATAAACTATCACATCATCTGCGTCCATATAGGTGCTTGAAGATGAAGCACCTGTTATTTTTAATGCAAGTGATTTTACAAGGTCTAATTCATTAAAGAATGAATCTGTGCCTGTTCTTGTCATATTACCTGTAGCAGTTTTAGTATTTGTGCCATCGGTAATTGTAAGTGTGTATGTCATATCAGCAGGATTAATTACTGTTGTAGTGTCATACCACTTGTCTACTGATGTTGTGTAACTTGCCACAGTGTCAAGCCACGACTGTGTGTGGCTGCCGTCATAGTCAAGATGACGGACTGTGTTTTCACGAAAGCCGAATATTGCATAACTTCCTGAAACAGTATCCGTGAAATTAGCCTCGGGATAGGGATATCCAAGGCGAAGCGAGCTCATATTGCCGCTTCCCGTTTCGTTATGGCGAAGCTTTGCTTTTATCACAAGCTTTTCAGTTTCGCTGAGCTTAAAGTCCATAACTCCGGGCTTTGTAATAGCAATCGGCTGCTTTGCTGTGTTAGAGCCGTTATTTACAACTCCCTCTGTTGCTTTTAAGCGAAGGAAGCTATTATTCTCTTCCTCTTTAACTTCAACTGTTGCAAGCGTACCACTGTAAAGCTGCCAGTTTTGGGGTGTTGTTCCGTCGCTTTCAAAGTCATCATAAAGAATGTATCTCTCTTTATTAACTACTTCTTCAGGTTCCTGTGGTTCTTCGGGAATTTCGGGAACTTCAGGGGTTTCGGGAACTTCGGTTTCCTCGGGATATCCAACATATACATCGTCGATATCCATATATGCACCTGCATTTGCATAGCACATCACAGCTGCAAGGTTATCAATAAGTTCAAGCGATGATAAGCTGTTTATTTCCATCTTCGCATCGAGTGTAATATAGCCGTCTGTTTCATTGCCAACGGTGTATACGATCGTTTCATCCGTTGGATTTATAAGAGCTTCTACCTCATACCACACATCCTTGTTAAATGATATACCGGTATGCTCGCTCGGCCATGTGTTTGTTGTGTAGTAGTAAAGCGAGGTTCTTTCTGCATCGCCGTTTCTTCTTATTTCCACAACCTTATAGTTGTTTCCTGTAATCTCTGTTGTAGAGCTTGCTCCTCCCGGAACGCCTGCACGCATATAAAACTGAATTTTAGTGCTGTTTTCACTGCTCATTCTTGTCTTATATTTAATAAGAACTTCTTTATCTGTAAGTGGCACCGAAATCATATTCTCCTTTGTTACAACTGATGGAAGCGCACTAGACCAGCGCTGTGCAGTTGCTGCAAGGCGAAGAAATTTATTGCCGTTTTCGGTTTCAACCGTTGCAGTTGTATTTAAACTCGTTGCCGCAACAGACCAGTTATCAGGCACTGTGTCGGTTTCTGTTTGAAAGTTATCGCTGAATGTAACTACCTCGGCTTTTACTGCCACGGGGAACGTTACAAAACTGAAAACACAACAGAGGATAGTAAATAAAGATAATAATCTTTTCATCAAATTGTCCTCCTTGAATATGGGTAAAAAATACCCTGTACAAATTATCCTGTAAAACATTCTTGCGTGCAGTGGCAAAAACATTTAATTTTGCCACTGCACTATAATTAATTAGTCAATTACGATAGGTTCACAAACGGGTATAGCGCGAAGCGATGTTTCAAATGCTGACGCATCATCATCAAGGTCTGCAGTTCTGTTCCATACAAACACTTTAATCATCTGATTTGCTGCATCTGTAACGTTAAGAGAAAGTGTACCTGTACCCGTTCTCCATGCAAAGGCATACAGGTAATCATTTTCATCGGGGTTAATAACTTTCTTTGTTTCGGTAAGCTTCCAGCTATCCCCTACCTTTGTGTAAAGAGCACCAATAACGTCAACTGTTCTGCCTGTGCCGTTATTAACAACCTTTGCGTCAACTGTTATTGTTCCGTTTTCAATATTCTCAATTTCTGTACCCTGTGCATTTGTAACCTTAACCTCGTAGATAGGTGCTTTTACTTCGTATACCTTGATATCGTCAAAGTCCATATATCCTGTGGTTATTGCTGATGACGGATTTCCTGAATCAGGTCTCCATGTAAATGCGATATTGTAAAGGCTTTCAGGATTGAAAAGCTCGGGCATATTGCTTGCATTTGCATATGTTATTATTGGTTGCTCATTGTTAAAGTAGTGGCGAATTTCTGTTTGAGTTTCTCCGGGAATTATAACGGCTCTGTAGTTGAGCCACTCGCCAAGTGTTGCTACTGCAGCATTTGCAGCTTTGTAGCCTGGCATAAAGTAGGCACTCATATTTGTGTGGATATAGAAAGGAGTTCCGTAATTGCCGCTAAGCTCTGTATCGTTTGCAAGATACGGAGAATTAACCATAAGAAGGCTTCTGTAATTTGCATTTTGCTGCCTGATTTTAGCTTCAACAATAATTCCCTTTCCGTATTCTCCGTTCCACGGAATATTTATAACGCCATCTTTTGTTGAAACCTGAGGTACACCTGTTGTATTAGCAGACTTTGTAACACGAACATATTTATTGCCTGTTTCTTCCATAACCTTGATTGTGGAAACACCTGCTCTGTCTATCCAGTTAGCGGGAACAGAATCTACCGCTGCATTTTCAAATGTATCTTCAAAGCTGAGTACAGATGGCAGATAGTCTGTATAGTCTTCATAATACCCTACATACACATCGTCAAGGTCCATATATAATCCCTTATTTGAATTTAACATTGAAAGATAAAGGTTGTCTATGACATCAACAGATGCAGTGCCAAGTATTTCAAACTTAGCATCGTTAAATACTACATATTCACCATCTTTATTTCCCACTGCATATCTAACTTTTGATGTTAAAGGCTCTGCAAGCGCATAAATATCATACCATTCTCCAGGATTAAATGTTATTTTTGAGCAAACAGAAGGATATGTGTTGGTTGTATAGTATCTAAGTGTTGCTGTTTTTACTTCATTACTATCTTTAGCTGTTCTTACTTCTACTAACTTATACTTGTTAGAAGTATCTTCTGGTGCCGTGGCACCACCGGGAACTGCCACTCTTACATGGAACTCCGGCGCAGAACCATTATGAGCATCGAATCTTGCTCTATATTTCACGAGAACAGGCTTATCGGCAAGGGGCATTGAAACAATTCCTGCCTTTGTAGCAGCCGCGGGATTCTTTTTATTCCATCCGGATAAAGTTTCATTAAGCTGAAGGCGAAGATATTTATTACCATTTTCTTCACTCTGTACAGTTACCGTTGTGTTCTCACTTGACTGTGCAACTTCCCAGTTATCAGGAGTTGTATCTGTTTCTGTTTCGAAATTATCATAGAAATTCTTAGCATTGGGGAGATAACTTATAGAAACATCATCTATATCTGTGTAGTTATTTGCATTCACCTGCATAAGTTTAACAGTAATATTGTCAATAACTTCAACATTTGATAAAGATGAACCATTTATATTTGAAGAAAATCTTTTGTAACCTGTTTCTCTGCTTCCAACAATATAATAAATTTTCTTTGCACTGTAGTCCATCATCGCTGTAACATCGTACCAGGTGTTGTTAACTAATGCAATTCCACTTGAATTTACAGCGTTATCAGAAGTCCCCGCATAGCAGAACATATCTTTTTCAGTACCATAATCGCGAGCTACAAAAAGAAGATATTCATTTGCATAAGTTGGTGTATAGATGCTACCGTTTGTTTCTTCGGGATATGCAAGTCTTACAGTAGGCATTGAGTTTGCACCTGTAATATCAGCTACACGGAACTTCATTTTAACACGAACTACGCCTCTGTTTGTAGGAAGGTTTACTTTTCCTTCTTTGGTAATAGCAATTGGCGCAGTAGCCTCATTTGACCAGCACTGTTGTGTGGGGTTAAGTCTTAAAAACTTATTTCCGTTTTCTTCTTCAACAGTAAGTTCAGCACCCGAACTATTTCCGTATAATCTCCAGTTATCGGGAACTCCATCTTCTGTTTCGAAGTTATCACTGAAGGTAACAACCTGTGCGCTTGTTTCCGCTGCTAATGCCGGAAATGATGCGAATGAAAAAATGCAGCAGAGGATAGTAAATAATGATAATAATTTTTTCATAAAATTTTCCTCCAATTATATTAATAGTTAATTAATTCACTGTAGAGATAATCTACTAAGTTATCATCAGCCTTATCGTTGATGATATTTTCTGTATCGCTTATGATAATAAGGCCACGGTTGTTCCAGTAAACCTTCTTATCAAGCATTTCGCTTATCGCGCGAAGAGGAACCATTGTTCTTCCCTCGCCCGAGATATATGCCGGAGCATCTATCTGTGTTGCCACTCCGTTTTTATTGATTGATGCTTCTCCCGGGAAAAGGCTTAAAACTATTCCGTTTCCTGAAATTGTGATTTCACGTGTTTCGTTATTAAACTGAACGTCCATACCAAACGCCTCTGAAATAAAGCGGAGTGGAACGAAAGTTCTTGAATCCTTTATAACGGGAACAACTGCATTATTTTCAGTATCGATAAAGGTGTTTTCTCCCTTTTTGATTACGTTGGGGCTTCCCACTGCCATTGTTACGGCTTCATTCACTCTCGCCTTTGCGCGGTGAGAATATGTTCCCATTCTTGTTACGGGAAGGTTTTTAAAATCGGGAAGCTCTTTGAATACGGGTGAATCCTCGGGAAGAAGATAAATTCCGTTTTCTTCATCCACAAATTCTATGCTTGCTACTTCGTAATCCTTGTCGAATGTTCCACGCGCATAAGCTTCGGGGTGGATATATTCAGCGTCAACTATTCTTGGTGCACAGTTTACAAGGAGGTTATTTCCCGCATAGTTGTTATTGGGGTATGTTGCATCGCCCTCAATATCAAGAATTGTTGAAAGAAGCGGATATTTCTTTGTCCACTGTTCATTCTGCCATGGAACTGTTTTAAGTGAATTCATAAGGTTTACAGGGTCAATTGCCATCGGGTCGGGCGGAATTAAAGCGCCTACCTTATAGCATTTTTCCTGATTTATAATAATGTTGTTGTAATACACATGGTCGCGTCCGCCGTTCGAGAAGAATGCATGGCCGTCGCAGTTACGGATAAGGTTACCCACAACCGACTGCTGTGAAAGTCTGTCGTCGAAATAAATCATAAACAAACCAAGTGTTGCCTTTGAGTCGGTGCGCACATCGTGGATGTGGTTATAGTGAATTTTTGTTCCGCGCTGCACCCAGCTTCTGCCAGAGTAAATTGCACCCATATCGTCTGCCTGCTGGCAAACATCGTATATTTCGTTATAGGAAATATCGTGCTCGTTACCTGCATACTGAATTGCACAGTGAGGTGCATCATACATTTCGTTGTGCTGAATGTGGTTACCAACACCCTGAAGCTGAACTGCAGGAGTGTATGTTTTATTTATTCTCGAGAAACGTGTAATAACGTTATTTACCACCTTACTGTTACCCTCGGTAAGAGTTGGGTAATCTCCGCTTCGCATATACACGCCGCCGTTTACATCGTGAAGATAGCTATCTATCACACGGCATTCACGTGTTGCCGGCTCCATAACAACTGCATAATCGGCAGTATATTCAATTTCGCAATCACGGATTTCAATGTTATTACCTGTGTTGATAACAACTGCGCTTGAACGCATAGCTGTCATTTTAAGGTCTTTAAATGTGATATGCTCTGCTCCGTCTACGTGAACAAGGTCGTTTTCAAGAAGCGAGAATTTAATATCGGCATCTGTTAAATCCTTTTCAGGATATACGTATAAAAGAGCATTTTCTCTGTCGAGGTAATATTCGCCCGGAATATCAATCTCTTCGATAAGATTCAAAACGAAAAGCCTCTGCCCTGTTCTTACGCCGTACCAGCTTGGCTCGGATGAATAAATCTTTCCGCCCTCAACCTTTTCAATCGGAACGCTATGGTCTGCCCAGTCGTACCAGAAATAGCCCGACATAATAGCCGTTCTTGGTGAAACCTTTGTCCACTTGAGGAAACGGTTATCATCGAAAGATATTTCAAATGTGTCTTCAGGGTCGCGCTGACCTTCAGGCTTATATCTTGCATCGCCTGCCATATCGGGCTCCCAGTATCTTGGTGCTGCGCCCGCATGGAAAACTTCCTTAACCTTCATATAGCCTTCATTGGGATAACGTGCAAGGGTTTGCACCTTTCCATCGATGAAAAGCTCGGGCGATGCTGCGCTTGGTTCTGTAAGCCAGCTTGCCATATAGCTGTATGCACCGGGCCAGAATGGCTCGCCAAATTCGGTAAATCCTAAAGCAGCAAGGTCTGCTACCATAACTTTTCCACGTGCATTTTCATCGATAATTCTTTCAAGCACTGTTTTATCTGTTACCTTTTTAAAGGAACTTCCGGGAATACTTGCACCGCCTACAAGCGTTACCTTTTCCCCCGGATAAGCGCGATACACAACAGGCGCTTCCTTTGTGCCCGAATCTCGGCTATCGAGTTCTAAGCATTCTGTTTGCTGATAATCTCCGCCGCGAAGATAAACCACAAACCCGCCCGCAGGTGCTATGCCGCTTTCCTTAAGGCTTCTTATTTTATCTCTTGCTGCTGTAAGGGATTTTAAAGGAGCATCTTTTGTTCCCGCAGCACTGTCGTTACCGGAAACGGAAACATAGATTTCAACAGTGTCGCTCCCCTCTGCCATAGCTGATGGCACAATGGAAAGTAGCATGAGCATTGCAATAATCATTGCAAATATACGTTTTCTCATATAAATCCTCCTGACTTTTAAAATTTTCCACTGCAAAAGTCGGTTATTTTATTTTTTTCCACTCTTCAATCTGGCGGCGAACCTCTTCCACAATCTTATCACTGCCAGCTTTTTTAAGCTTTGCATTACGCTCTGCAATAAGCTCTTTCCAGTTGTCGTTTGTACCGAGTGTTACGTATTCGTATTCCTTCATAATAGCACTGTACTGTGCAAGTTCAAGCTTAATGGGAGATGTATCAAGTGTAAATCCGATAAGCGGAGAAGGCTCTGCATTAACGTTAACATCGTTCTTGATATAGTCGTTCCAGCCCTCTGCATCGTACTGTGTTTCGTAACCGTTGAAGATATTACCGATTGCCCAGTTGTTGAAACCATAAGGAGCATCTGCACTTGCGCCAGGTGCTGAATCGCCCAGCCAGTTTATAATGTTTTCTTTATCTGTTTTTTCGTAGTGAACTCCCTCAAGACCGAATGTGAGGAGATTGAACAGGTCTTTACCCTTTTGGGTATTCATAAGTTCAAGAAGCTTGATGCTGCGTTCAGGATTTTTAGTTGTTCTTGAAATACCCGTTTTTGAAGAAGGTCTTGTAAACGGAATGTAGATATGCTGATGTGTGGGAATTGAAAGAATATCAAATCCATACTTTGCCGAGTCGGTTTCGCTTGCACCCTTAAATGATGAATGCGACCACAGAACATATCCGTCTTCTTTGTTTTCATCTGCCTTATGGTCCTGAACCGAGAGGATATCCTTACGGATATAGCCCTTCTTGAACCAGTCGTTAGTTATTGCAAAGTAATCTTCGTTTTCAGGGAAATCTGTCAGAAAATCGTAAACCTTAAGTTCAGGATCCCTAACATCAATGCGGGCATTTCCTGCAACTGTTTCCATCCATGGGCCTCTGCCTATGCAACCGAGAATGTAATCAAGGAAGCTCTTTGATACGCCCTTCTGAAGCTTTCCTGCCTCTTTAAGCTTAGCAAGATAATCTTCAAAAACCTGGTAGTCTTCTTTCACAGGGTATGTATCTTTATCAAAGTTCTTTGTAACTGCTTCAATATCGAGATACTTTTCTGCAAGAGCTTTCTGTGTTTTTGTACCGTAAGGAAGAGATGTCTGAATCTGATAGTTGGGAACTGCATAAAGCTTTCCCTTAACTCTTCCAAGGTCTATAAGATACTCGGGGAGTTCTGCCGTAAGATCGGGAACAAGGTGAAGATAATCGTCCATAGCAAGAAGCGAGCCTTTGTTTGCTTCTTCATAAAGGTCGAGCATCCAGCCTACCCAAAGAAGGTCAACCTCTTCCTGTGCAGCTGCCATAAGACGCCACTTTTCAGCAAAATCTGAAAAAGGAATAACCTCAAAATCTACTTTTGTGTTTGGAAGATACTCCTGAAGTTGTTTGTTGTATTCTTTCCAAACCATTTCTCCATCCTTTGGCTGTCCGTTTCCGCCAAGGAGCCACTTGAGTGTTACCTCTCCGCCGTTATCGGCTGCGGTTTCTTTCTTTGTGCAACCTGTTGCAAAAGCAGCTATTACAAGCACCATTGCAAGCATAATTGCAAGCATTCTTTTTTTCATAAAGAATTCCTCCTGTTAATTAAAAATTTATATTAATAAAATTAATTTCAAACTATTTTTGGGTGCACTACCCCCTTATACAGTAATACACTGTAACATAATTGTAACATAGCTTCTTTTTCTTCACAACGCCATTATTTTTACATCCGTATCCTCTGTTTACCTCTTTTGTAAAAATACGTTAATTTAAGGCTCAAAAACATAACTTTTTCCCAATATGTTCGTATTTTCCCATTAATTGCATATGCTTTTTTATTTACTTGCAATTCAACTTTTTTTATAGTACAATTAACGTAAGATTTGAAGTTTTTTGGAGGATAATATGTTTAACACAATTATAGTTGATGATGAAGAAACTATCCGCGAGGGATTATCAAAATACATAAGGCGTTCTTTTCCCGAACTTAATATAATAGGGGTCTTTTCAGATGGAAAAGATGCTATCGAATTTTTAGAAAGCAATCACTCAGATATTGTCCTCACTGATATCAAAATGTCGGAAAAAAGCGGCATTGACGTGGCGCAATTTATTTTCGAAAATTCTCCCGATACAAAGGTGGTTTTTTTAAGTGCCTATCAGGAATTCGAATATGCAAAGCAAGCTATAAAATACGGTGTAAAGAATTATCTTTCAAAGCCTATAAAATTATCCGAGCTTAAAGAGTCGGTAAACAAGCTTATTGATGAATTACGCACCGAGCGCGAAAGCATCGAAAAAGATAGCGAAGACCTTCAAACTCTTCTTTCAATAGTTAAGCGCGATTTCTACAGTGATATTCTTCTCGGAATACTTAAAAGCCCCGAAGAAATCTCTCTTCGTGCAGAAAAAATCCGCCTTGGAAAAGAATTTCTGGAAAACACTCAATGCTTGGTTTTTTCTTTAACCATTCTTCCCGGCGAAGATTGTTACTACAGCGGAGATGAGCTCCATAATTGCCTTTTAAATTTGCTACGTGAAATTACAGGTCTAAAGGATGCTATTCTGCTTACACAAAGTGGCCAGGAATCCTTTTATTTAGGGGAATTCAGCGGTTTTTCAAACTGCGAAGAGCTTTTTGAAAGCGTTTGTAAAGACCTTGGCGCAATCACAGAAAACGCTCTTGAGCTTTTATCCCTGAATACAAATTACAACGTACTTTTTTCAGGTAAAAATATTTATTCACTTCTCGACTACCACAACGGAGAAAGCGGAGCTTTTTCTGATTCAACACTTATTGAGGATAAAATGAAATCACTTCTTTCGGCAATTTTATCTCACGATTACCAGAGTGCAACAGAAGTTCTTAACGATTTACGTATTTACTCTCAATCCATTTCAATAAGCGACAGTAAAAACCTTATGTCGAAGCTTTTTGGTAAAATCAGCAACGTTATTTTTGATGATCTTCAGTTTTCTCAAGTATCTTTCGATGATGCCGACAGTGAGTCTGAATTGTTTGAAAAAGGTAAAGAGGCACTCTCGTGTATTTTCGACAAGGTTTCAAGCAGTGAAGATATAGAAAACCCAACAATTGCCAAAGCAAAGAAATATATTTTCGACCATATATCAGAAAATATCGCTCTTGAAGATATTGCAGGTTTTGTATACTTAAACCCCGTATATTTCAGCCGTTTTTTCAAGCAGCATACAGGGATAACTCTCACCGATTATCTCACAAAAATCCGCATAAATCTTGCTTGTGATATGCTTCGTGAACACAAGTATAAAATTCACGAAATCAGCGATGCCTGCGGATATAAATCAAGCAAGTATTTTGCTAAAATCTTTAAGCAATACACAGGTCAAACACCTTCGGACTACAGTAAAATTAACTGACAGGGGGCATTTTTGTGTCGCGCCTTAGATCGCTTTTTCAAAACATAAAAAACTATAAGCTGCAAAGCTTATTTGTGCGAAATTTTATTATTATTTTTCTTGTGGTAATGATTCCGCTTGATATTTTAAGTATTTTCTTTCACAACAGAAATATGAAATCGATGTATAATGAAATTTCACGCACCAACCAGAATTATGCCTACACTGTGCGAAATATTACTGATACCATAATGAATGAAGCGCGCACACTCACAATAAACACAGCGCATCTCGATAAGGTTGACCACTACGCCGCAAATCCCGATTCCACAAATTATTCGGATTTAAATGCACTTATGGAATACTGCTACAGTTACACAAACACGCTTAAACATCTTCATTCCATATACATATATGGCGACGGAGCCGACACCATTCTTACAGACTATGGCATATTTGATTTTAAAAACTTTTCAGACCGTGGCTGGTATGAAGAGTATTTAAATCTCAACAAAGAAGAAACCGTTATATTTGCTCGTAAGAAAAACAACTACTACCCGTTTTTTATAACCATCATTCATCCTATATACCCCACCGATGTTGATAAAAAAGGCGCCGTTATTATAAACATCAACATTCAGGAAATGACGGACGTTTTCTATTCGCTTGATATGAACTCTCTTTCAACACAGAAGTTTTATATAACAGATGATAACAACACTGTTATCTACAGCGAAGAACAGCGCGACCTTTTGAAAAAAGTGGAACAAACCGCTATTCTTTCCAATATTTTCAAAGCTCGCGAAAATAATCAGTCAACCTTTGAAGCAAAAAATACTACGTATATGTTTTCTGAAATAAAGTCGCAATTTTTCAACTGGCACTATCACTGCATTGTGCCGATGACTTCTTTCACCCCTCTTACAAAGTCTGTTACGGATTATCTTCTTATCCTTATGACTATTTCACTTATTGTAGGGCTTTTCGGTGCATTTTACTTAAGCATACGAACATTCAGGCCTATTGAAAACATTATTGAGCTTATAGATACTCCATCGGAAAAAAGAACAAACGATTTGCTCTCTTCCACACATCAGAATGAAAGCACATATATTCTTAACCATATATCTAAAGCACTTGCAACGAACGAGCAACTTAAGGAAGAGCTTGATATGCGTCTTATGCTTTTAAAGCACTCGCAGATTGTTGTGCTGCAATCGCAGATTAATCCTCACTTCCTTTTCAACACACTCGACACGATTAACTGGATGGCAATAGATAAGTTCGACGGAGAAAACGATATTTCAGAGGCTTTAACAGTTCTTGGAGAATTATTCAAGCGAAATATTGATACTTCAAACTATATTGCCGATCTTAAAAGCGAGCTTGCCTACACAGAGCAATATACAAAAATATTAGAGCTTCGCCACAAAGATATTTTCACCATAAGCTGGAATGTTGAAGAAGGGCTTGAAGATTGCAAAACTCCAAGACTTGTGCTTCAGCCTCTTATTGAAAATGCTCTCTATCACGGAATTAAACCCACCCGCAGGAAAGGCCATATCGACCTGAACATAAAAAAAGAGGATAAAAACATTATCATCACAATTACAGACAACGGCCTTGGAATGGAAAGCTCTAAACTTAAAGAGCTTACCGAAGCACTTGATGAAGATTATATGTTCGGAAGCTCACACGTCGGATTAAAAAATATAAACCAGCGTATAAAGCTTATTTATGGTAATGAATTCGGTGTTAAAGTTAAAAGTGATGAAAACGGAACTATAGTAACATTGAAATTTCCCACAACATAGCTACAATTAAAAACTGAGAACAAAAAAAGAAGCTGTTTAAAAACACGAGGTTTTTAAACAGCTTCTTTTGAGGAAATTAACTAAATTTTATGAATTAGGTTTTATCGAGCCTGTTGTTTCAATAATTCTTGGTTTGTATTTTCTTATGGCTATTTCAGCCTCTTTCTCCTCTGTAAGAATCCATATACCAATACTATCGGCATATTTTTTTGCCAAACGATATATTCGACCGTTAACAGGAGGATATATACACCACTTGCTTTCTTCATTATCCATACGAAGCCATACCGTAAGTTTATTGTTTTTAAGCCTTTTTCGGCACTCTTTAAGGTGCCACTTATCCATATACAGATCATAGTGAATATAATTATCCGGAAAATGGCTTACAATAAAATCAAGAAACGGAAGCGTCTGCACAGTAAACTCCACAAGTTTCTTCGCTTTATGAGCCTTCACTGTTTCAACAAAGGTTGTAAGTGCCTCCATTCTGAAAAGCTCAAGCTTTGCATCTATTTTAAGAATCATATTGTTTTCATAAGCAAAATCAAGAACTTCATCAAGCGTTGGTGCTTTTGTCCCCTTAAATTTTTCGTTGAAATGAATGCCGAAATCAAATTCACAAAGTTCTGCATAGGTAAGTGAATCAACATATGTTCTTTTTTCGATTATGCTTCCATCCTGCCTTCTGCCAGTTCTGTTTATCGTAGAATCGTGCATAAATACGATTACACCGTCTTTTGTTACGGCAGGGTCAAGTTCTATAACCTCGTACCCTTGTTCTGATGCTGCCTTAAAAGCACTCATTGTATTTTCAGGATATTCAGTGCTTACTCCGCGATGGGCATCAAGCATTGTTGCACCTTTTTTTGTTGTATACATAGCACTCTACCACCTTTCGCAGTTTAATATATACCCTGCAGTTTTCTTTGTCAACAAAATGAATAAAATATATTTATAAAGAAAACCATTTAGGTAAATATATTCCACCAAACAAAAAAGATGTTTAAAAACGTAAGGTCTTTAAACATCTTCTTATAGTTTAGCTTAATACATATACGCGGCATTTTCTTCTGCCAAACTGTATACATTCACTGCGTGTTCTATAGCAAAGGTCAACACGTTTTCCCTTAATAGCTCCGCCCGTATCTGCTGCAACTGCATATCCGTAGCTCCAGCTTCCATCAAGAGCTTCGATATACACTCTTGAACCAAGCGGAATAACGCGCGGGTCAACTGCTATTACACCTTTATCAAGCGGAACCCCCGTTGCGGTTTGTCCGCCATATCCTCCGTTTTCTTCGGGAGACATATCATAAGCAGTAGCTTCACATTCAATAACATATTTATAACTTAATCCATTTACAGAAGCAGAAACTGTTTGTTCGTTTGAGCTTCCGTATTCAACAATCTTATCCACTGGATTAACTGTTACAACCTCACTTAATACTGTTGTTTCAGCTACTTCACCGTTTATATATTTAATCTTAACATTCTTTGTAAGCTGACCTGTCTGCCCTTCACGCACTGTTACGGTCTGTCCGGCATCAAGAGATGTATTAAGGCGTTTTACAGTGTTGAATGGAATTTCTTCAACCTGTGTTTCTTCTGCATAAACAACTGCCTGAGTTATCTGAGCACCAAGAGCTGCCTTCTCGTGAGATGTTTCTGCATTATTCGCCATGGCAACTATAAAGCTATTTGATGAAAGATACTCTCCAAGAGCTTTTTTCCTTATATTATCTTCATAGTTATAATTCATGGGATATGCAAAAGCAATAATTGTATTAGCCATAATAGTAGATATTGCCAAACATCCTGATATTATTTTTTTCATACTTTTATTTTTGAGTTTCATATTACCACTTCCTCCAAAACAATCCCTATTATAACTAATTAATTGACATTTGTCAAGCTTTTTTGTGCTTTTTTGTTATAACTTTGTAACATTTGTTTAATTTTTTGTTTTGTTCCAACCTCTGATCCCCCAATATAACAGGCTTTTGCTTACATTTATATTTCTATTAATCTTTTTATTTTTTTATGACTACAAAAGCAATCATTGTAACATTTGCAAATCAATATGTGTAATATTTTTGGAAAATATTACACTACATATAGCATTTACGAACAGCATAAAGCACTCAACCCACAAAAAAGCACATAAAAAAGAAGATGTAAAAAACTAGTTTTTTACATCTTCTTTCCATATATTAAAATGTAATCATGCGTTGTTTTTATTTTCAAGCATTGTCTTTCTGCGGTTCTTTACCTCATCAGACATTGGCGTAATTTCACCTGCTGCCATGAGGGCATTTTTAGTAAGAAGCGGACCTACAAGTTCGTATATAAGTACGGCAAAAAGAGTAATATTTCTTATAAGGTTGCCCTCTTCCCCAAGCTGCATTGCAGTGGTACACATTCCGAGTGCAACACCCGCCTGCGGAAGAAGTGTAATACCAAGATATTTGCATATGCCGTCTGAACACTTTGTCATTTTAGCGCTGTAGAATGCACCAAAATACTTACCGAGTGAACGGAATATGATATAAACAACTCCGATTGCAACTATTGCAATATCGGTAAACACATTCATTTCAAGTGCTGCACCGCTCATCACAAAGAAAACTGCAAACAGCGGAGAAGTCCATTTATCTGCTTTTTCCATAAGGTTTTCTGAAAGAGGACAGATATTACAAAATATTGTTCCAAGCATCATACATGTAAGAAGCGATGAAAATCCGATATGTATTGTGCCTATTTCAAATTTAACAGATGTGAGTGCAACAGTTAACAAAACAAGACCGATAGTTAAATTAAGGCGGTTTGTATTTGAATTATAAAGCTTTTCAAGATACGTAAGTATCACACCCATAATTGCACCTAAACCTAAAGAGCAAACAATCTCAATCAAAGGATTAAGAATTATCGCTGCAATATCAACAGTTCCTGAAATAAGCGTTTTTGCAATTCCAAAAGAAACCGCAAACACAATAAGACCAACTGCATCATCAAGAGCAACTATAGGCAAAAGAAGCTTTGTGAGTGGTCCGTTTGCCTTATACTGCCTTACAACCATAAGTGTTGCTGCAGGAGCAGTTGCTGTTGCGATAGCTCCTAATGTGATAAGTTGTGAAACCGATATTTTTCCGGGCATTAAAAGATAGAAGCCATAAAGTGCCAGATCAACTAAAACTGTTGCTGCAAGCGCCTGAAATATACCTATTATAATCGCTTGCTTTCCTGTTTTCTTAAGTTCATCTTTTCTGAATTCACTTCCGATTGAAAAAGCTATGAAACCAAGTGCAACTTCCGAAAGCATTCCCAATTTTCCTACCTCTTCGGCATTATGAAATCCGAAGCTCTGCAGATTTAATGCGCCTATGCAATAAGGCCCGATTAACACGCCTGCCACAAGATATGAAGTAACGGCAGGAAGCTTAAATATCTTAAATAGTCTTGTCATTAAAAGTCCTGCCAAAAGCGCTACTGAAACCGATAAGATTCCATTCATAATTATAATCTCTTCTTTCTATTTATTTTTCACACCCAAACTATTATAATGATTTCTTCCTCTATAGTCAATAGCAAATTTAGTTTTTTGAAAAAAATAACTCTCTGCCACAAGCAGAGAGTTCAGCGTGTCGATAAACCTATCGGCACGCTGGCAGACTGGGAAAAAGGAAGGTAAATCTGTTCAATACAAGCTCGTCGGCGTACGATTGTACGGTAGAGATTGTATTGGACAGAAGCAAGCAAAAGCCCCTGAAAACTGTG
>JAFVPB010000034.1 GCA_017505525.1 Clostridia bacterium | reverse complement strand
TATCCAGACGCATATTGGTGTCGGATACAGGATGATGAAGGTTGAATAAGGTGGTTATATGATAAAACAAAATAAATATAAGATAGTTATTTCCTCTATAATTACATTGTTGCCGATGATTTTCGGATTTTTAGTATGGAACAGACTTCCGGAAAATATAGCGACAAGCTTCGGTTGGAATGGCGAGGTTACAGGTTACAACAGTAAAATTTTTGCAGTTGTTGGACTTCCGGCGATACTGACTTTTGTAAATTTAATATGTATTATTGCAACAAGTGCCGATCCGAGACGAAAGAATATAAGTAATAAAATGTTCTCGACCGTTATAAGCATTGTTCCCGTTTGCTCATTGATTTGCGGAATTTGTATTTATGCTAATGCATTGGGATATCAAATAAGTGTCGAAAGCATAATGCCTGTCTTCGTGGGAATTTTGTTTTTTGTGCTTGGCTTTATTCTTCCAAAATGCAAACAAAATTACACAATAGGAATCAAACTCCCATGGACATTACACGATGAAGAAAATTGGGATAAGACACACAAACTTGCAGGAAAGATTTGGATGGCAGGCGGTATTATAATGACGATAGCAGGACTATTTAATTTAACATTTCTGTTTATGGCAATAATCTTTGCACTTGTTATTATTCCGACTGTGTATTCGTTTCTGATATACAAAAATAAAAAATAAATTTTTAAAAAGCATTATATTCTATATGAATGAAACGGCACGGATTTTCTCCGTGCCGTAACTTTTAAATGTGTTATACAGTAACTAAAGGAAAGCCAAATTGTATTTGGGGAAATGATATCTGCGAGAATTAAAAAATATTCTTGCAGAATTGTTCTCTACAGGCGAAATTGATGCTCTAATTTATATGAAATGAAATATCAACTTCGTTGATGTGAAATAATTTCTTGCAGAAATTGTGAAATAGAAAGCTTATGCTTTCTGTGAAATAAAATTTGCCTTCTCACACGCCGAAAGGCGTATTTCACGCTGCGTAGCAGTATTTCACAGCGAAGCTATTTCACTTGTCGCAGGCAAATTTCATTAAAAAAGCACTTCAAAAGAAGTGCTTTTTTATTGGCAGGGGTAGAAGGACACATTCGCTTCGCGTCTTAGTTGCTTGACGACCGCACGCAAGCGTGCAGTACCCGTCTGCGCATCAGCATCGCTAAAAACGATTATCAATCGTTTTTTATACGCTCGCTGCCCTCTCAGGGTTCGAGTCCTCTTTAAATAAAAAAATAAGTGATGCAAAAAAAGCATCACTCATTTTTTATTGGCAGGGGTAGAAGGACTCGAACCCTCAAGAACGGTTTTGGAGACAATGTCATATAAAAAGGACTGTCCAAATTGTTCCCACCGCTCCGCCGTTTGTGCTACTTGCTCTTTTGAACCTTATGCCTTTTGATGCTTTATTGATGCTATACGAATATCTCATCAAATTTGATGCCCAACTGCCAAAAAATCAGCACACTTAATTTTATTTAAGTATAACATACATTTCGTGAAATTGCAAACAGAATTGCACGTGTAAGACAATAGAATGAATTAAGGAAGAATGAGAATCAGGTGTTATGCTTAAGAACGATACAAGGCGTTTTTGAGACAATTTCAACCGAGTAATCTATAACCGCCATATCAAAAAATGGTATGACTTAAACAAAGAAAAATGGGACTTTAAAAATGATATAATAAATATTTAACTGACATCACATAATAAAGAAAAAGGAAGTGGTTTATAATTGGAATTTATTAAGGTTATTCTAACTTCTATACTGTCAGTGGTATCGCTGTTTGTGATTGCAAAAATAATGGGACACAAACAAATGGCACAGCTTGATTTTTTTGATTATATTACAGGTATCACCATCGGCTCAATAGCAGCAGAGCTTGCAACAGAATTGGAAGCACCGTGGAAGCCTCTTGTTGCAATGATAATCTATGGTCTTGTTGCACTTGGGCTAACGATACTTGCACATAAATTTCCTAAAACCCGTAAATATGTCAACGGAACACCAACCATTGTTATGGACAATGGAAAGCTATATCGTGAAAATATGAAAAAGGCAAAGCTTGAGCTTTCTGAATTTATGGTTTTGTGTAGACAGGAAGGATATTTCAATATAAACGATATTGAAACTGCAGTTTTTGAGTATAACGGCAGAATTACAATTTTGCCCAAAAGTGAAAAAAGACCGCTTACTCCGGAGGATATGAATATTACCCCCGAGAAAGCGGAAATATGCACAGAGATTATTATGGACGGTCGTATTTTGCATGAAAATTTGAAAAGGCTTGGACTTGATTTGACATGGCTTGATAAACAATTAAAGAAGCAGAAATATGATAATGCAAAAGAGATATATTTAGGAATATGCGATAAAAATAATAACCTCACTTTATTTCCGTCAAACTAATTCTTACCTTTATCATCCTTTGCCTCGCATATCGCTCTTTGCGTCGCAATAGTTGCCAATGTGTCTCCTAATTGGACAAGAACGGTAGCAAGCAACGTTGTTTCTTCAATGTTTAACTTGCTGGAAATCGCATTAGCCACTGCAGTTATAGATGCGGTTAATTGACAAGAATTCATTATACTACCTCCTGATAATTCTATAAAAAGTACCTTAGCATATATTTTATTCAAATAGTAATCTTTAATATATGATATGAAAGAGGTAAAGAGTGAGTTACTCAACAATATCCATTTTACCATATCAAAAAATGACACGCCTTAAACAAAGAAAATCGGAATCGAGAAATCGAAAGAAATCTCGGTTCCGCTTGTTTCATTTATGGCAAAAATTCCGGCATAATCTTATATCGGTTAACGCCGTGATTTGTTGAACGAATTAAAATGTCTTCGGGTATTGTTGCAAGAAGCTTCTTTGTGAATGTGCCATACCCAAGATAGCCGTCAAGATTTATATGTGATATAACAACCCAATCAGTATCAGGCTGTCTGTTGGCAATATAATACTTGATTAAGACTGTAACCCCTTCGATACAATTCTCGGAAAGAATTTCGTGGAGCTTATATAGAATTGAATCGGGAATTTCTATTTTCTCTTCACGAAGCGGGCCAAGCTCAAGAGCATCGGATATAATTCCGTCAAACCGTATTATCCAACCGTTTATGGTGTTAACATCATAAATGGATGTATGAAATTGCTTAATCTTTTCTCGCCAATTCGTTTCAAATTTATTTAAATATCCTTTCATTTTCGTGGTTGCAGATTGACTGACCTTGTCCGGGTTCTTTTTTACATAAGCTACAATATTCGCTATATGCCTGTAAAGCCAGCCTTTGCCATTCTTATCAACAAGCTCGGGGAATTCATCATGCAACGCACGAAAATCAGTTATGTATTGCCAATCCTCTAAAGGCTTGGCATTTTTCTTGTCCGGCACACTGCACCATGCACGGATTGCCTTTTCTGCACGCTTGATATCTGCATTTCCTTCTTCGTCAAACATATATCCTCTTGCAAGAATGGTAAGGACTCTGTTAAATCCGGTTAAATCCTCAAACATTTCCAAGGTAAATCTGCCAAGATAACCATAATCCTGCTTGCTTTTGGAACTGTATTCAGGGAAATTTATATAACTTAAAAATTCTTCTCTTTCGTTAATCATAAATCATCCCTCCTGATCTTCAATGCATTTTTGGATACACAATCAATAAGCACATCCCACATAAAACCTCTCTTGCCAAGTGCAACTGCATATTTAACTGCATCCGCAGGCTTAATAATTTTTTCTAAAAGCTCACGGCATTTTTTTGCAACGGCTTCACGGTAACTGTCAGATGCAAGCTTGTTCACATAGGCATTCGTCATAGCGATCATGTTTTCGGTGTCACCATCTCTATACAGTTGTCTTGATGATTCCACTGAATTAGCTTCTCTTATGTCCAGAATTAAATCATTTAAAATTCTGTAACCGCTGAAAGTGAAATCGGACAGAATATCAAAATATTCTGTGAGTTCCGGCAACCACTCAGAAAGGAATGCTTCCCGGTCTTCTTTTATCATAAGATGCCAATTCTGCTCAATCATAGCCTCGTGAAATTTCTGCAAATGCTCATCGCTTATTTTAGAAAATTCTGCATACAAGACATCTGCATCAAAATCTTCATCCTTGCCTTGTGAGAATAAAATTCTGTCAATATCCTTATACCGCTTTTTTGTCTGTATATCAGCACGGCTTACCCTGATTCTCCTTAACACCTCATCATATTCCGAAATTAGGGTGCTGACAGCATCTAAAATACCTGTATCAAGTTTTTCTTTCCAATCATCTTCTATGGCGAAATTGAAAAGTTTATTGTCCGGAATTGTCTCGGCTTTAATCTTGGGAATTCCCTCTTTAAGCATTTTTGCATAGTAAGGAAGCTTTTCTACATTGGAATCAATTTCGTCCCAATTTGTATTTTCAAAGAATTTATTTAACTTGTTTTTTGCATCGGCTACGCCTTTGCTAACATTTTCAAGTAGTCTCTTATAGGTTAAAAAGATACTTCTCTGTCTTTTCGATTTCCCCAAGTATTCCGATAAATCAGGCTTAATTCCTGTTTTTGCAGAATCAATTTCAAGTCCTGTTAAAATTGCAAGCGTCTCTGCCTCTTCACGGCATTTCTGCCGTTCCTCACTGGTAGAGTTTTCGTTGTATGCAATAACACTGCGGTCAAATGCTGCATTGGAAATCTGACCTACCCGTGATGAAAATGTATTTTTTACTGTTTCAAATCTTGCTTCCCAATCATTTGCATCGCTTATCAAAGGTTCGGCTGACGGAATTTTCAAAAAGGGCATGTTGTTTCTGTCTTCAAAGGAGCCTTCAAATTCATAGTTTCTCTGCACGCATATATTAACAATAGGATCAGCAATTGTTTTTATCGTATCACCGTCATAGTCCGCACCGCCAAGTCTCTCTGCAGCGTACATTTCAGAATCTACCATAACAACATCACTGAGATGTCCTAAATAACGGTCTCGCATTTTTTGAATTTCCTTCATGAGCTTAAGGATAATTTCCTCATTTCGTGCAATATGAGGATTACGAAGAAGCGTACATAGTGCATCGACTTCATAACCTGCCTTTGGAGCATAGAAGGACTGTTCAGGGAAACGATCGCTCATAAGAGTGGCATAAAATTTCTTTTCGCTTTCTGTGAGTTTGGTCTTTCGTTCCATTGGGATTATAGATAACAGCCTTAATAAATCTGCAGATAAGTATCTGCTGTCTCCGGCAACAAGCAGTGTGCCAAGAGAATAATCCTTTAAAATACTTTCGGCTCTGTCCTCAAGCTCTTTTGAATATATAGGTTCGTTTATAAACAAAGGATTTATTTCCAGAATATCCGCAAGGTAATTTGCCTTTGTTTTCTTCTTCCAGAAAAATCTGTTCTTTTCTTTCAAAAAATATTGTCTTCTGTATTCTTCATTTGCACAAAGATTATAGTATTCAAGTTCCGTTTGTTTGGTCAGCCAGTTGCGAGTGTCTTCCTCCGGACTATGCTCCCAACTATGCGGCAAATCACTCGGTCTGAATTCTTTTGCTCTGACAGAAAGCGTATTTAAAAATTGATAATTAAGCTCGGTAAACTTCTCGGGATGCAGTTTGCTAACATTAGTAATATACAGGGCATGGTTGTATTTTCTGAATTTATCCCAATAGTCCTGCCATGTCATTTTGGAATCAGAGAGCCAGCCTTTTCCCTTAAACATACTTTCGGTCAGGATAATATCCACATCGCTTATTGGATGTTTCTCTCCCCAAATATCTATTATATATTCAAAGCCTGCACTTGTAAGAAGGTCTTTAAAATCCACCTTATGAAGCATACCCTTAACATAGGGCATACGAATCTGAAATGATGTGTGAACGGATTTACCACAGAGTTTTTTGTCAACTACATTGGCATATTCTTTGGAAATAAGTCCCTCACCATCATATTCAAGGACAGTAAATTGCTCATGCCGTTCCACACGGTTATACTTACGCATACTTGGGTTAGTACAATTAGGAGCCTCCTCGACAGTAATAACATTAGCACTTGCCTGTAATTTATTATTCTCTACAACAATAACTCTGTGGGGCTTGTCAATTTCTATATCATCAATACGAGTTCCTGATGAAAGCATCAAACCGTTATATGCATATAGCTTGGAAAGCTGACACTCTCCAATATTCATATCAAGCATAATACGGCGGCGAACATCTTTATAAATGTCCTTGTGAATGAAAGAAAGTCTTGCGTTCCGGCTCATACTTTGGGAACGTTCGAATGCAACATAAGGCATAGAACCTTTGCCAAAGTCTAAATTGATTCCATTTTTCCTGAACATATCCCTCGCTTTTTGTTGTCTCTCTGCATATCTTTTCTGCTCTCCATTTCTGTCAAAGATACCTGAAAAATCTATGTAGAAAATAACATCCTCAAGGTCGGTTATTAAATTTACATCCTCGGGGAACTCAAAATTATCTCCGTGGAGATGACACATTATTTGATAAAACAATGCGTTGCTTTCCTGCTCATGACTTGCTGTCGGCACCTTACATTTTTCTGTTTCCCGTGCCTGTAAATTAAATTTGTATATGCCGTCAGAATCTTTCTGGGCGTAGCTGATAATATTTCTTGCAGACATCATATAGATTTTATACTTGCGCATATAAAGGTTCACCTCACTTTGTAAAAATTATATCACAAAACTTTTGAAAACGCAATATGAATACTGCCCTCACTTTTTTGAGTGAGCAGTATATCTTTTTTTGAAAGCGAGGTGATAAAATATGAAGGAATCTATGTTCAAATCTTACGATGAGATGCCTCTGTTTCTCAATGCGGAAATGGTGGCAAAGGCATTGGGTATTGCTACATCTACTGCCTACGAGCTAATGCATGAGAAAGACTTTCCTGCATTGAAAATAGGAAGCCGTCTGCTTGTGCCGAAAGAAAAGTTCCGCCAATGGGTGGACAGTAAAACTAATTTATAAGGAGGATTTTTTTATGATTAAAAAAACAAGTAAAGAATTAAATGAAAAATTTGTTGAACTGATGGAAAGATGTTTCTTTCATCCATCAAGAGATAATATGTATCCGACAAAAGAAATAAAAGAAATTGCTCTCCAGGCCATGAAAAATTTGTGGCAAACGGAGAGCATTTCTTTTGAGGTGATTAAATTTTCTAATGCAGAAATTCAGTATATTATTCTCAAGAAGTTGATGCCGGAGCATATCGATTTTGCAATTGATGAATTCATGCATTGCAACAGATTAGATGGAGTTGAAATTCTGTCTTATTTGATTTTCGTAAAGGCTCTTACAAATAATAATTTGATGAGTTTATTTGCAAAGCATGATATCGAACATGGTCTTATTAATGAGAAAGGAGGAGCAGTATGAATTACTATTATTTAAATCAGCAATACAAGCTAAGAAATGTGTTTATTATATCCAACTACGTTATGCAGTTGGATATAAGCGCAACGGCACTGGCAATATATATCTACCTCATGTATATCGAGGACAGAAAAACTTATCAGTGCTACCCGAGCTACAAGACTATCGGTAAGGCTCTTAAGATTAAAAGCAAAGGTACTGTTGCTAAATATGTAAGAGAGCTTGAAGATAAGTGCCTGATCTATACCGAACCTACAGAAGTAACTCTGAAAGACGGTAAGAAAAGAAACGGCAACCTGAAATACACAATCCGTCCCATACAGGATGCGATTGAACATTATCATCATGAACAGATGAAAAATGTTAACGAGGTTGCTGCTCGGGCAAAAGCTCAGAAGATGCTTGATGAATATAACAGAAAGCATCCAAAAGCAACCGCATAAATTATTTACCCGTTTCAACGCCAACGCCATAGCAGGTTTGAAAACGGAAATTTTGCGGTAAGGTAGTTACACCTCCCTGAATGTTTAACATCAGATTGTGCTAACGCCACAGGGAGTGTAACACCTTAAAATCGATATTAGGTCAAAATTAATAGAAATTAAAGAAATTTGAGACAAAAAGTCTCGAGGTAAGGTCTTAACACTACTGAAAATTTTTAGGTCGGAAAAACTCTGTAAATTACAGACGATTAAGACCTTAAATTCGATTTTATGCGTTTGACAGGGGGTTAAGCAGGGGTGTTCAGCACATAACTATTCGGGGTAAGGTAGGTACACCACCCTGAAAAGTTAACCTCTCGAACCGAAAGGATAAGCCCTATGTTAAGCCCTTAAAATCGATTTAAAAGAACAAACGAAGGTACAAGAAAACACCTGACGGGGCGCCCCGAGGAACGAAAAGTACAAGAAAATGATAGAAACAGGATAAAGCTTGGTGCGCTTTCCGCTCCAAGCCCTCTTACATCGCCGTGCGAAGCCCGGCGGAGAGTTTCTAAAATGCATCTGCTGGTGCTGTGTTGGTGTCTAATATGCCATATGACCGCATTGTATAAGGGTGCAGTAGGTGTAATAGCAGGTGTCTTCAAAATTACAAGATTTTTTAAGATTGGAGTGTGAAATTATGAGTAAAGTTGTTATAAGAACAAAGTATTCTTCCAACGGCAAGTCAGTCGGCGGAAGATTCACAAATTATATCTCAAGGAGAGACAGAGTTGACAAAACAATTAACGCAAGAAGGTCAGAGGTCTTCCCAAAATATGCTGCGGAGAGACCGGGAGTTATCACAATGGGCGAACACGGTTTATTTGGACAAGAGGACTATGTTAATCTGCATAAAGCCTCAAAAGAAATATATAATCACAACGGAATCGTCTGGCAGCAAGTCATATCTCTCAGGCAAACTGATGCAGAAAGGCTTGGATATGATACGCCGGAGGCATGGAGAAATCTTCTCAGGTCAAAGCAATTTGAGATTGCATCCTACCATAGAATTCCTGCTGAAAATATGAAATGGTATGCTGCCTTTCATAAAGAGGAAGGACACTATCATGTGCATTTTATTCTGTTCAATAAGCAGCCCGGCGGCGAATTTCTTTGTGCAAGGGACTACAACAGGTACAAAGACTCATTAACAAAAACTATTTTCAAAGATGAGATGAAACAACTCTATGATCAGAGACAGTTTCTTCGAGATAAAATAGTTGAGTCTGTGAAAGAAAAAATGAATGAGTTTCGTGCAGAAATTGGTGAAGCTCCCGATGGGTTTGCCGAATCATTTGTTGACTTGAAATTCTCACTTAATGGATACACCGGCAAGAACAATTATCAATTCATTTCCCGTCAGCAAAAAGAAAAAGTTGATGCGGTTGTAAAAATCGTTTGCAAGGATCAAAACCTGCAAGATTTGTATCAACAATGGTGTCAAGTTCAGCTGGCTCTCTTGAAATATTATCGCAAGGATCCTGAAGAATGTTTTGATAGCTTGGAGAACAATCTTAACCTCCAAAGACGCTTGGAAAATATTGTTCTTAGGGCAGCCATCTATGACAATAAAAAGAATGATTTGTATACAGATAAAGCGCAAGGCAGTATACCCTACGGCGGAATTGTTTTTGCAATCTGTAAAATGTTTGAGCAGTCGATTGACTATGACATCAAGGAAGGGTTCACGAAATCAATTGTGGATTCGAAAGAGAGAACAAAAGAATACAGACGAGATGCATCAATGGGCATCCATCATGGTATGTAGTTAGGAGGTGAAAATATAATGAAGAAGAACAAAAAAGTAAAGATGACTTTCAATGTTCCTATCAAGGTCCAGAGACAAATTAAAAATTATGTTGAGGACCTTGGATACAAAAGTGAGAGTGCATTTTGCGGTGAAGCTATCGAAGAATATCTCTCAAAACTTCAATACGAAAGCATAGGTACATACATGAATAAACTGTTAGTTCAAGCGGTAGATTCTACAATTGCCGGTCACACCGACAGAGTCGTTGATATGCTCTATAAGTTAGCCGTCAGCATTGAGAAACAAAATCTCATTGCCAGCGGTGAGTATGATGACTACTATGAAAGTTATATTGAAGAGGTTGCAGAAGAAAATGTTCAGAAAAGACATGGACGATTGTAAAAATCCTTCGTGGACTTCCTCTCTCTTCTGTGGTATGCTTTGTGTCAACAGGAGGTGAAATTATATGGCAAAGCATACAAATGACTTAAGGCGATTGCAATTCGGTTAACGAATTTGCAATCGCCTTTTGAATTTAATACTGAAACATTGACAACAATTTTTCAAAACAGTATTCGAAAGAATTATTCGGTATATAATATTTGAAAAGACTAACTATTAAAAGTCAATAGGTAAAATTAAAAAAATTGAAAAAATTTATCTATTAAAAATCGGCATGACAAAACAGACATCCAAAGGATGCCCTGAAAAAGATTTTATGTTATTTATACGACAGGTATATATGGTAGCCGTGATTTTTCCAAAGCAAAAATTAGCCGTACCAACTTCTTTGTAGCATGAGATATAGCAACGTTGTAATGCTTTCCTTCAGCACGTTTCTTGGCAAAATATGTTGCGAAGTTACTGTCCCATTTACAAACATACTTGGTGGCATTGTATAAGGCATATCTCAAATACTTTGAACCACGCTTTTCCATATGTGCATAGCAGTTAGAAAGCTGTCCAGATTGATATGTAGAAGGCGACATTCCAGCAAATGCAAGAATTTTATCCGGTGTTTCAAAATTTGTGAAATCACCAATTTCAGCAAGAATTGCTGCAGCGGTAGTATAACCGATACCTGGAATGGTTAATATAGTTGTTCCTATGCTATCTACAATAGACTCAATCGCCGCCTCAATTTCGTTGATTTCAGTAGTAAGTTCTGCTATCAATTTGATTGTATGTTTTAATTCAAGCGATTTTGCTGGCATAACAGAACCAATAGATTTTCTGGCAGCTTCACGAAACCAAATTGCCGTATCTCTGTTGTAATGTCCTTTGGAAACGGTATATAAAAGATTGGTTAATCTTGTAAGATTTGCGGATGCAATATGGTTTGCAGACGGAAACTCAGTAAGAAGTGAATATATAGAAACCATGTGTATTGTTGGAACCATCTTTTCAAGTTCCGGAAAAAGAATATTAACAAGTCTTGAAACGGAAGATTTCAGCTTTGCTCGCTCTGAAACCTTATCAAATCTGTATCTTGTTAGTGATTTTAATTCTTCATTGTGGTATAATGCTCTTGTGTAGGGCTTGAGGTCTACGCAAGACATTAACATAGAAGCAATTGTGCGAGCATCTACCTTGTCTGTTTTGGTCTTTCTCAACGACAGACTCTTGCGGTAGAGATTGGTATGCAGAGGATTTATGACATAGGTTGGGAGTCCGTTGTCAAGTAAAAATCCAAGCAGATTGTAACTATAATGTCCTGTGGCTTCAAGTCCTACTTTTATTATACCTAAATCTTTTGAAACGGACTTGACCTTTGAAAGTAGGTCATTAAAACCATCAAGAGTGTTGGTAATGGTAAAAACATCAAATAACACTTCACCATCAGAGCTGACA
Source organism: Clostridia bacterium (assembly GCA_017505525.1). Lineage (GTDB taxonomy): Bacteria > Bacillota > Clostridia > UMGS1883 > UMGS1883 > UMGS1883. The sequence continues at coordinate 152 of JAFVPB010000034.1, read as the reverse complement.
ATAAAACAATCATGCTTATCCTTTGCTACATCAATACCAATAAAAATCATGACGACACCTCCAAAAAATAATATGACGCTGTTTAGATCCACAGGGGCTCATTGCTCTTGTAACCTCGTTCTAAATAAACCGTCAAGCGGTATCTAACTGAT
>JAFVPB010000033.1 GCA_017505525.1 Clostridia bacterium | reverse complement strand
TGAATATGATTAGGCATAACAACAAATTTATCTATTTTAATATTTTCATAAAAATTGCTCATATTAATAAGATGCTTATTAGCAACTTCTCCATATGGCGTTAATATATTTTGCGGACAGTCGAGGACGCCTGTCCCTACAACTATCTCAGATAGCAAACATTTCCTGTCCTTGGTGCATATCGTAATAAAATATGCACCGGGAGAACTATAATCGTATTCTTTTAAGCGTGTAGATTTTCGCTTAGGTAAGTTGTTTTCCATTTTTATTATATCCATCTCACACAATTATTTTAAAAATTCGGGCATAGTGTCGGGTGAAAATCTTGCAATATTATTTGCGGCGGATGTGCCGTTTTCCATATGAGTTGTGTTGGCGCAGAAAAGATAATAGTTTTCGCTGAAGGGTATTTCCTTCTGATTGTATTTCTTCAGAAGAATTTCTTCATATGCTTTTTCGCTTTCTTCTGGCGAAAGCTTTCTTAAAAATTCTGTGCCAATATGAATCACGGAATCAGGATTGAAATTTTCACCGTTGAATGTGTAGGTTCCGCTTTTGAAATAAACCGGCTCTTTTGAAACATATAAATTGTCTGTGATGTGTGATTTCATTTGCTCGATATAACCGTTTTCCAAAAGGAAATTATATGCGTTTTTGAAGTTCGGGTTTATTGAAATGCTGAAATGATAGTAGTGATAAGGGTAGGCGCTTTCTTTAAATATTTTTTCTGTTTTGTTTTCCTCGGGAGAAGCATCGAGCGAAGCGTAGATGTTAACAGGGCACGCTGTATAATAATCATCATACGTTATATTTTCAATATCCTTTTTAAGGGCACGCAGGAATTCAGGCGATTTATCGTAAAGAGTGAAATCAAAGCCTAAATCTCCACAGTTTGTTCGGATATCAAGCTTTTTCACATTGTCGAAAATTATTTCATCAATACCCGTCTTCTTTACTTTATATTCTTTGCTTTCAAAAAGGGCAGATAGCATTTTATACATGGCTTCATTTTCAATACGGTATCTTCTTGAAATGACTTTTCCGCTTTTAAGCCTGTAGTTGAGCATAACGGTGTAGGTGTGATGAGGCTTTTCCGCTTCTGTGTAGAGTGAATCGGCAGTATAAATTTCCTCGGTATAATAAAAAGAATCTTTTTTTAGTGCGGGAATATCTTTTATAAACTTCCTGTGATGCTCCGTTGCTGTTTTTATAACACGCGGGTCTTTCACATATGGAACCTCGTCGTTGTAGTCTGTGTATAGTGCAACGCTTTCAATTTTTTCTTCTTTTGGAATTCTTGTTTCAAAACCAAATACACTTGTGAAAGCAAGGAATGAAAGCACCACTGCCGCTGCGGCAAAGAAGCCTATTAATCCCTTATAAAGATGGAATATCCTGAGGTTTTTCTTAAGAACCATTTCAGAGGCAAAATACACAATAGCCGTGATAATGCCCGTTAAAAGGAAATACCATATGGCGCTTATTTCTATTGAGGTAAATATAGCGAAAGAAAGGATAAATGCGCCCGAGCAAAGAGTGTATTTTAAAATGGGGTGCATAATTTTAAAGCCTGCAACATCTCCGCTTAATTCCACTTTGCGATATTTATATAGGAAATAGGAAAGAACAAACAGCACAATTGAAACGACAAGGAAAACCCAGACGGACATGTTCTTAAAAAAGTAATACACATCACCGCCCAATAGGTTTGTGAAAAGATTGATCAGGGGAGAACCCATAAGCATATTTTCAAACATCTCATTGTCGTTTGCAAAGCCATACAGATATCTGTCGCCAAAAAATGAAACAGAAGCTGCAAGCATAAAGGGAATAAGATGAATGATTAAATTAATTGCCGCCGCAGAAAACGGATTTCCCGCAAGGAAAGATGCAAGCGTTGCAACGGAAAACATTATAAAAATTACCGCGAGGAACACAAGCATCCACACAAGCGAGGGGATAAGCCCAACAACTTTTCCGTACCCCAAGAGGCTTATTATGATAAGTATGATTGCATTAATCACAACGGGGAGAGCCATTAAGGTAAGCCCACCGCAAAGTGATGAAAAATAGTTTGCCTTTCTTGATACAGGCATACTGTGAGTGAAAATTGCGTGGCGCGGCGAATGAATATAGTTAAATATTAAAAGAGCCGCAACGGTTGGAACAAGCATTGTTACAAGCACAGGCAGAATTAACATATCTGTGCTGAAAAGTGCCGAATCGGCAATTGTGTAATCAATATCGATGCGCCCGAAATAACGGCTTTCAAGAACTTCGGGCGAGCGAGTTAAAAACATTGTTGGTACGCATAAAAACAAAATTATAAAATAAAGAAGGCTTCCAAGGCGAAAACGCCTTAAAACTGTGTTAAATACGCCTTTGTTAAACAATGATTCCTTTAAAATCATAACCTAAACCTCCCAACTCGTAGATAAATACTTCTTCAAGTGTAAGACTGATGTTTTCGCAAATCAGAGGATTAAGCTCTTTTATTGCGTAATTTATTTCTTCGGGCACGCCCTTAATTATAAGGTTGTGCACCGAGCCTATTTTTGAAGAATGCAGAATATTCAGCTTTTTATAAAGCGACTCGGGAATATCTCCGTTGAGTACCACCTGATATTTGTGAACGCTTCCCTTTAAATCGTCAAGCGGCTTTTCTATTATCATGCTTCCGCGGTGAATTATGCCAACGTGGTCGCATATATCTTCAAGCTCGCGCAGATTGTGCGAGGAAACAAGCACCGTCATTCCGCGTTCTGAAACGTCGTTAATAATAAGGTTTAAAATCTGCTTTCTCATTACGGGGTCGAGTCCGTCGAGAGGTTCATCAAGTATTAAAACATCGGGCATACACGAAAGAGTAAGATGAAAAGCAACCTGTTTTTTCATTCCCTTTGAAAGGCGGCGGATCTGCCTCTTTTCCTCAATGGAAAAAAGCTCTGCCATACGCATATAACGCTCGGCATTAAAATTATTATATATTCTCTTATAGAAGCGCGTCATATCGCCCACGGTGAACGAGCCGTAATAGTACCAGTCGTCGGCAATACTCAGTACGCGCTGCTTTATTTTTTCATTATCATAAACGCTTTCCCCATCAACAGTTATAATTCCACTGTCGGGAGTGAGTGCGCCTGTTATGTGATTGATTATAGTCGTTTTTCCGGCTCCGTTTGGCCCTACCAAACCATAGATGCTTCCTTTTTCAACGTTCATATCAAGCATATTAAGAGCACGGAAACCATCAAAGCTTTTCACAACGCCTTTTACGTTAATCATAAATCTCATTCCTTTCCTAAAGAATCAATAATGCTTTTAATAGAAGCTTTATCCTCTCCAAGGAAGATAAGCTCGCGTGCAGCGGATTCAAGCTGCGATTTAAGCTCCCTTATCCTTGCTTCGTCGCGCTCGGGAAGCTGTGAAACAAAGCATCCTCTGCCTTGCACTGAATAGACAAAGCCCTCTTTTTCAAGGTCCTTATATGCGCGCTGAACAGTGTTTGGATTAACCGTTAAGCTGATGCTCAATTCACGCACCGAAGGAAGTTGCTCATCTTTTGAAAGCGAACCCGTCATAATAAGGTTTTTAATCCCAAGCCGTATTTGTTCGTGCAGGGGTTTATCGTTTTTGTAGTCAAGAAAAATCATTCCATCACCTCTTTCGACCAAGTGTATTAATACACTTAATACACTTATAAAATAACACACCTTTTTTTCTTTGTCAATATTTTTTATTAAAAATACTTCTTTATAAAAAATGAATACTGTGCTATAATATAAAATATTAATGTAATAGGATGTGCTATTATGAAAAATGAAATAAAAAATGCCATAGGGCATTTTAAAACTATAACAAGCCACCGCCATGCGGTAATACGCCTTTGCGCCAAAGCAGGAATACTCTGTCAGGGTTTAAGGCACGACCTTTCAAAGTATTCCCTTACAGAATTTCTTCCGGGGGTGCGCGGTTATCTTGGAAACCGCAGCCCTAACGAGGTTGAAAGAGCGGAAAAGGGGTATAGCTCTGCCTGGCTTCATCACAAGGGGAGAAATAAGCACCATTTTGAATACTGGACAGATTACAATCCTGTTGAAAAAAAGGTGGCACCCGTTAAAATGCCGCTTAATTACGTGGCAGAAATGTTTTGCGACCGCGTTGCCGCAAGTAAAATTTATCAGGGAAAAAACTACGACGAGGCTTATCCGCTTTTATATTTTGAAAGAGGAAGGGATTCAAGATTTATCCATCCCGATACATCAAAGCTTTTAGAATCGTTTTTAGTTATGTTAAAAGAAAAGGGCGAAGATGAAACTCTTCGCCACATACGTTCTTTGCTAAAAAAGACTTCCGATCTGGAATACTAAAAATGATACAAGCCACGCAATTCCCGTTTGATAAACAACTGAGAATACTGCCCATTTTTGGCTGTTTGCTTCACGCCCAAGTGTTGCGATAGCAGCCGCACACGGGGAATAAAGCAAGCAGAAAAGCATAAGGCAGAATGCGTTGAGCCCCGTAAAGCCCATTCCTGTAAGAATTGCACCGAAAGAAGCAATCCCCGCTGCGGAATTGATGTTCGGAATGCCGAAAAGCACGCCGCAGCTTGATACCACAACTTCTTTTGCGGCAATTCCGCTTATAAGTGCAACCACTATCTGCCACTGTGAAAGTCCCACAGGCTTCATAACGGGAGAAAGGAGCTTGCCGATAGATGCGGCAAAGCTTTCGTTCATATCGCAAAGTCCTGTGAAATTAAAGTTTAAAAGGAACCACAGTATAACAGATGCTATGAAAATTGTTGTTCCCGCTTTTGTTAGATAATCTTTAACCTTTTCCCAAACATAGATAGCAATACTTCGTCCGTTGGGCGTTTTATATTCAGGAAGCTCGATTAAAAGTGCGGGCTTTTTTTCTTTGCCTGTAAAAAGCCACATAATAAGCGCCGCAATAATTGCAACAACAGGCCCGATTATATACATTGAATATGCAACAAGCATTGCATTCTTCGGGAAAAACATCTGCGAAAAAAGCACATATACAGGAAGCCTTGCACTGCACGACATAAACGGAGTTACAAGTATTGTGCGCAGTTTATCGCTTTTGTTTTCAAGTGTGCGCGCTGCCATAAGTGCAGGAACGGTGCATCCAAAGCCTAAAAGCATAGGGATAAATGCTCTTCCGCTTAAACCAATGCGACCCATCAGCGAATCCATAACATAGGCAACGCGGCTCATATATCCGCTGTCTTCCAAAAAGGAAAGACATAAAAACAGAATGAATATGTTGGGGAGGAATGTTAAAATTCCGCCCACGCCCGCAATAATTCCGTCGACTATCAATGATTTCAGCCACGGGGCAACGCTTATTAAGTCAAGCCCTGTGGAAATGGCGCTGCTTACACCGTCGATAAGAAAAGAAAACCACTCGGCAAGTAAATCTCCCACAGAGAATGTGAGGAAGAATATAAGCGCCATTATACCAAAAAATATTGGCATCCCCCAAATCGGGTGAGTAAGGAATAAATCGATTTTATCGGTCATCTGCTGCTTCTTTTCTTTATTCATCAGCACTTCGGCAATAATTTCCTCAATAAAATCGTACTTCTGATTAATAATTTCCTTTTCAAGGCTATGGGGGACAATATCGCTGAAGTCGATATTTAATTCCTCCATAATTTCACTGTCGTGCTCAAGCACTTTTAAAGCATACCATCTATGGTTAATTATATTCTTATTAGCCGCACAAATGCGCTCGGTTACGGCATCAATCAAATCCTCGATTTTATCCGAATAAACAATTGGATATTCACTATGATGGTCGTGGCAATGGTCGCCTTTTGCATGCTGATGCTCCAAAGCACCGATTGGCTTGTCCTGATGGTGGGAAACGGTGTGCATCAGCACATCAATTCCCTTTTTCTTTCTTGCACAAACAGGTACAACGGGAATACCAAGCATTTCGGGAAGACGGTGAAGGTCAATTTCCATTCCGCGCTCTTCCACAATATCCATCATATTAAGGGCAAGAACAACGGGCTTGCCAAGCTCGATAAGCTGAAGCGTTAAAAACAGATTTCTTTCGAGGCAGCTTGCATCCACAACGTTAATTATAACGTCAACGTCGCCCTCAAGAATATAACGGCGAGAAAGCTTTTCTTCAAGCGTGTAGCTTGTTAAACTGTATATTCCCGGCAAATCAACTAATTTGTAGTTGTGCTGATGGTAGCAGAAAACGCCCTCCTTTTTCTCAACCGTAACGCCGGGCCAGTTTGCCACCTTTAATTTTGCGCCGGTATAGGCATTAAAAAGCGTTGTTTTTCCGCAATTGGGGTTTCCTATAAAACCTACTGTAAGCTCATTTTTCATTGTTATCCCCCCAAAGATAGATTGCCTGGCAGATTTCTTTACCAAGGGCAAAGCGAGTGCCTCTGATTTTAACAATCATAGCACCTCCGCGCTTGCAACTCAATAGTTCTATCATAGAATTTTCTGTAAGGCCAAGTGCCTCAAGCCGTCTTTCAATTTTTTCTTCCATATCAAGCTTTTTTACAAGATATTTTTTTCCTGGTTGTGCTTCAAAAAGTGTCATATGTAATCTCCTATAAAATAAGTGCCGCCGCCAATATAAAAATCACTCCCGGCGCACCAAATATACCGGTTATAAGTGCCGTTATCAGATTTATCCCCAAGGTTTGTGCAGAAAAGAGCACCAAAGCAGAATTTATAACTAACAGCACACAGAATCCGCAAATTATTCTCGAGAAAACCTCGGAAGCGGATTTTATATTTAAAAAGAAAAGCGCTCCGAGTATTACTCCTAATATTATTAACAAAGATTTCACTTTTACCACCCCGTAAAAGCTTATGTGAAAATCTATATATTAAGAAGCAATTTCAGCTTTTCATCGGGAAAAAAGGGATAAGCCTTTCCTTTATATATAATAGCAGATTCCGTGAAAGAGGAATTCTCAAGCGGAAAAGCCATTGTTTCCTTTTCTATAAAACCGTAGCGGGTGTAAAACTTTAAAGAATCTTCATATAAAACGTATGTTAAAGTGAAAACACCCTGCTTTAATATTTTGTTTATTGTTGCAGCGCACAGCACAATAATCAATATTTCAAAAAGCCAGGTTGCGGGAAGATATGTTGAAAGCTTTAAAAGAACGGCACACACAATAAGCGAAAATACTATAAAAAGGGAAGTTGTGCGGGTGTTCTTTTGCATAGGAGGAGTAAATTTGTAAATTTCTTTCATATTATAACATCCAATCCACAATAACTGCATCTAATTTTTCATCTGTTTCAATCACTGCAAAAGATGGCTTCCCACTTCTCGGGCGGCTTGTGCTCCCGGGATTAAGAACCAATATCCCGTCGGTGTGTTCCAGAAGCGCCCTGTGAGTATGCCCGAAAAGTGCAGCCTGGGCACCTTCGCGCTTTGCAGCTTTAATAAGGCGCTCTGTGTCGATATGTACTCCCAAAGTATGTCCGTGGGCAATAAATATCTTATATCCATCTATTGTGATTGTTTTTTCGTGGTCTCCCGAGGCGAAAAAGTCGTTGTTTCCAAGAACTGAATATATCGGAACGTCGCTATATATTGCTTCAAGATAATCAACGTCGGATTGCACATCTCCCAAATGAATAATGGCATCAAACTTGCCTATTTTATATAGTGCCTCGTCAAGGGAATAGGTATTTCCGTGGCTATCGGAAAAAACAATAATTCTCATAAAAACTCCCCCAATATACATTATTTTATAATAAATCACAAAAACTGTCAACACTTCATATACTGTTAAAAAGGGATTGAAAGGCGGTTTTTTTATGGATATTATTGAAATGCTCGGTAAGTTCAGCAAAAAAGATATAGACGAGGCTGTTAAAAAGGCGCAGGAGTTTACGAAAACAAAAGAGGGACAGGAAATGGTTGAGAAAATAAAGAATGGAGAAGCGATAGATGGCATTCCCATTTCGGGCGAGGAACAAAACAAGCTTATATCGTCGCTCAGCAAAAATCCTGAGGTAATGAAAAAAATAGGTGAAATATTAGGCGGAAAAAGGTGATTGTATGGATATAGCAGAAGAAGTTTCAAAAGCGCTTTCAGACCCCGATATTATGAATAAGGTTTCAAGCGTGCTTGCTTCGTTGGGGGGAGAAGAAAAAACGCAGAATGCGCCCGAAATGAATCTGGGTGATAATGCAAATGCGGTGCTCGGGGCACTTTCAAAGAATATAAACGACGACAGAACGAATCTTCTTTTGGCGCTAAAACCATTTCTGAGTGAAAAAAGAGCACCGTATATGGATAGTGCGCTGACAATAATGAAGCTTGTGAAAATGGGCAAAATAGGAAAAGACCTTAAACTGTTTTAGGGGGTGGGCATATGCGCGTGGTACAGATGAATGCTTTTTCCTCTCCTCCTGAAAAGGGAAGCGATGTTGTAAAAAGAGAAAAAAATGTTGTGCCTGAAAACAAAGCGGAAAGAGTATCTTCCTATAATATAAGAAAAATTTTAAACGGATTTAAAACAGACGACTATATTCTTTTGGGAATAATAGTTGTGCTGATGCTTGAGGGGTGCGACGATTATATATTGCTTGCAGCACTCGGGTACTTATTCATTATGGGCATAATGTAGGTTGTGATAAAATGTGGAATTCGAAATGCGGAATAAATGTTGAAAACCTTGCGGTTTTCTTATTATTATTATAATGATGTAATTTCTAAATTTGTAGGGGAGGGTCTCTGTGCCATCCCGTTTTGTTTCCACGCATAAATTTGTAGAGAAGGGGCTTGCCCCTTCCGTTATTACGGTGCGGTAAAATGGGGGTATTTTGCCGCACATTTGTTTTTTTCGAAAAAAGTTAAAAAAATTTCAAAAAAGGTGTTGACAAACGGTGAAAGGCGTGGTAATATAAACAACGTTGCGCGTCTTGAGGCGGCACCTTGAAAAAACTTAAAAAATATTTTAAATTTTTTAAAAAAAGGTGTTGACAAACGGCGAAAAGCAATGTATAATTAAAAAGCTCGCCAAACGAGCGGGCAAGTACCTTGAAAATTAAATAGCGTAAGGGCTCAAAATGAATTTTTCTTTTTGAGA
>JAFVPB010000001.1 GCA_017505525.1 Clostridia bacterium | reverse complement strand
TCGGAGAAATTTCAAAAGCAAATGAATTAAAAATCATCCCAAATGATTTTGCAGTTACAGATTACACCCAACCAATAACAAGAGAAAATTTCTGTATTCTCGCTGTTAAAATGATTGAAACAAAAATCGGTGAAGAACTTGCAACTGAAAATCCTCAATTTCCTTTGGGAATTAGTGATATAAACAATGAAAATGTAGATAAACTGTATGCTGCCGGAATTATCAACGGAAAAGAACAAAAGAAAACAGGAATTATCTTTGCTCCGTATGATTTAATCACCCGTGAAGAAGGTGCAACAATTCTTAACAGAATAGCAGTATATCTCGGAATGGATATGCCGCAGATTATTGATGCAGTATATTATTGGGACGAAAGCAATATTTCGGATTGGGCTATTGACGCAGTAAAAACTATGCGACAGTTTGGAATTATGGAGGGTGTAAACGGCTATGAGTTTTCCCCAAAAGGAACATATACCGTTGAACAAGCTATCGCAACAATGGTTAGATTATACGACAAAATAAAATTAGAATGGGAAGCTGCTTTCAACTATTCTGATTTCAATAAAGCTAATCACGGCGAGGGTGAGAATTTTCAAAGAAACAGCGGTATTGAATATATATCAGGAAAGGCCATAAAAACCATATATGATGACTATACCTTAACAGGCGACAATCTTAATCACTTATCTTGGGCAAAAATAGGATATGATGATTATTATGGTGGTTTATACTTGGGAATTTCAATGATTGCACATCACTTAATTGCTGATGATGAATTTAGTAGCCTATGTAGTGAAATGGTAACTAATATGTACGACGGAACGAGCGTAAAAGATAATGCAGATTTTGCAAATGAGCATTTCACAATCTCAATTAACGGAACACCTGTTAAAATAAAAGCTGTTGGAATGGGTAAAGGAAACGGACATCACGATTATTACTTTGCTCTTGACACAGATATAAACCGATATGATATTAACGAGATTGATTTTGAGTGTAAGCTATAATTTTAACGAGAGAACTGACATTTTATGAATGAACAAAACATTAAACAGGCTTGGTCTGTATGGATTGATGAAAACAAGAAAGTAATTTCAATCAAAGAAAATCCAGCCGGAAAAGAAATCTTTTTTGAGAACAGGGATATAGGCATTAAAACAGTAACGGAACTTGTTTCCAAAGGTTATAAAATTGGATAACAGTAAAACCCTTGCCGATTATTCGACAAGGGTTTTATTGCAAAACTTAAAAAATGATATAATTTATTTGAATTATGCAACCTTTTTTATTATTCCCGTGTATATAATAGCGAGTAATAAAAATAGCGCTATCTTTTATGAAAGGAGGCTCCGCAGGGTGATAAATGAAATAAAACTATTACATAATCTGAAAAACAAGAAAAGGAACTGTTTGGAAGATGTAATCAAACTATATACCCCCTATGTGAGTGTTGTAATCTATAACACTATCGGCAGCATTGCACCCAAAGAGGATATTGAGGAAGCAATTTCTGATACATTCCTCCAGCTATGGAAAAACGCCGACAGTATAGACAAGGAAAAAGGTTGTATTCGTTCTTATATCGGAGCTGTTGCGAGAAATACAGCTAAAAATAAATTGCGGACAATTAGAGTAAACGAGGAGCTTGACGAAAACATAGTTTGCGATTCTGACAATCCGCAGGATATATTATTAAAGAATGAGGACAGAAAATTTCTTCTTGATATGATTGCAGCTCTCGGAGAGCCGGACAGCGAAATATTTTTAAGATATTACTATTACAATGAAAAAATCAGGATAATTTCAGATGTAATGAATATCAATGTTTCTACTGTAAAATCAAAGCTATCACGCGGAAAAGAAAAACTAAAAAATGCTATTATGCAGAATGGGAGGTTTTACAATGAATAATAAAAGGCTTCGTATGCTTAATGATGAATTGGGCTTAAATGACTATGCGGAGGCTCCGAACTCTCAAAGCATTATTGCAAAAGTAAATAATAGCATAAACGCTGATCCTGTGGAAAGGAGAATATTTATGAGAAGAAAATTTATAAGCTCGGCACTTGTTGCCGCACTCATTCTATCAATCGCAAGTTTAACCGTTATTGCTGCAACGCTCGGTTGGCATCATAAACTGATTGAATACTTTAACAATCCAACTGCGGAACAAATGGAACTGATGAACGGAGCTTTTGACGCTCCTATGGTTTCGGGAACGGATAACGGATATACTGTTAACGTTCTTAATACATTAGCAGATAAACACGGAATATATGTTCTTTATGAGCTTGTGCTTCCTCCGGACAAAGTGATTTCGGAAACAAATGTTGATGAATTTATGAGGAATATAACTCATTTTGTTTATCTTGAACAGAAGAAGAGTATTGAAAATGATAATGCAATTCTTTCTGGAATTGGAAAACATAAGATTTTAGGTGTAGAAAAAAATAAAATAACATTATGTGAGTATAACGGATTGGCCGGAGAAATTGCAGACGAATATAAAGTTAGATTGTCTGTTGGTAATATGAAATATGTTGATAATTCGGTTAAGTTTGGTAACACATCAGAAGAAGTTACAGTTTTCAACAGAGAAAATGCAGAGATATGCGGAGATTTTAATATTTATCTAACTTGGAATTTTAAGTACGAAGATAAAGGAAAAAGTATTTCAGTTAATGAAAAACTTGACATAAACGGAATAAACAATAATACTCTAAATCGTATTGATATATCTCCAATTTCTATATGGATAATCGCAGAGGGTGACGCAATTCCAAGTGCCATAAATCCTGTTGTAAAATTCAAAGACGGAACAACGCTGACATACAATGCAAAAGATAAAAATGCTTATGGAATGTTCTCAAATTATCAAACGGGAGATAACAACAAAGGTTATACATCACTCGGATATGTGTTTGATGAAATAACCGATATTAAGACAATAGAAAGTATTACAATAGGCGACCAAATAATCAAAGTCAACTAATCAAAATCCCTTGCCGACTGTCCGGCAAGGGATTTGAACATTTATTTGTTTTGAGTATTCAATTAAGGGTTACAGTTTTTACAAGGACTATAACCACGCGCCAGCGCTTCGCTCCGTGTGCATGTCATATATACCTTATTACTTTCTTTCATTCTATCAACACTGTAACAGCCTGCATAATGTAATTTGCCTGTATTGCTGTTTGCTATATATGAGTGTGTCGCTTCCTGTGATTGTGCCAGTTCCTGCTTTTGCTCTTGCGGAACAGGAGCTCCGACAACAGCCGGAGACGTTTCCTCTTTTTGCTTAACTGTGGTATTGGTTTCTATGTTTGCATTTTTTGAGGGTGCAACAGTTACTTTCTTTCCGTTGCTCTTAACTATAATATCGCCTTGAAGGTCTGTTCGGTACACTTTTACATCAGCGTCACGCAGACGGCTTAATGCTTCTTCTGTGGGGTGTCCGTAGTTATTATCGCCAACGGAAATAATTGCATATTTAGGCATTATCTCACGGAGGAAAACATACGAGGTAGAATTTTCGCTGCCGTGATGTCCGACCTTTAATACAGTAGCAGACAAGTCATAATTTTTAGCCAATATGTCTTGTTCTTCTTCGCGTTCTGCGTCTCCTGTGAACAGGAACGAGGTTTCACCATAAGTTATTTTAAGAACAATCGAGGTATTATTAAGGTCGCTTGAATTTTCTGTTATCGGCCCTAAAAAAGCAACTGTACTACTGCCAAATTTAATACTGCTTCCCGGAACGGGATTTTGAATTGTCAGGCCTTGCGCCTGTGCTTTACTCTTAAAGCTCTGATATGACTTTATATCATTTCCCGTTTTTGGTGCATATACTGCACCTGCTGTTGCAACTGACAATGCACCGGGTAAACCTCCCACGTGGTCGTCGTGTGCATGCGAGCAGATAACATAATCTAAATGAGAAATACTATGTTTCTTCAAATATGCTGCTATCAAACTGCTATCGCCCGGATTGCCGCCGTCAATAAGCATTGTTTTATCATCACATAAGACAAGGGCTGCATCTGCCTGTCCTACATCAAGATAATGTACCTCAAAACTTGAATTTTCGTCAAGCTCAACAGGGGTTTCCGATTCCTCCTGAATATCCGTGTCCTTTTCTGCAGAAACTAAATCTGTTACCACACTATCCTGTGGCTCGGTTAAATCTGCTGTGTTAATGGTATCTGTCCCGCAAGCTGCGAACACAAACAACATTGACAACAAAAGGACAATGCTGCATAGTCGTTTCCTTAACATTGTTTTACCTCCTACTTTGTAGCCGAGTTCTTCACATCTCGTATCTTTCGCAACACCTCATTTAAGAGGTATAATATTTACAGAATGTAGGTAATAGGAAAATCAAGTTGCAAGGCGGTGTTACAGTATGGATGTTTTGAAACGATTAAGAGATTTGCAAAGCAAATATGGCTGGTCTGACTATCGTATTGCAAAAGAAGCTGGGTTAGCACAAGGAACAGTATCAAATTTATATAAAAGAAATACAATCCCTAACATTGTTACATTAGAAGCCGTGTGCAAGGCTTTTGGTTTAACCCTATCACAGTTCTTTGCAGATAACGATTTTATAGAACTCACACCCGAATTAAAAGAGCTTTTTGAAAGCTGGGTGAAATTGCCGGAAGATAAAAAGACTATCATACTCCAAATGATAAAATCTTCGGCAGAATAATACTTGCATTTCTAATATCCAAATGGAACAGGAAAACGGTATCAGGCGTTTTCCTGTTCCATTTTTTTAATTGTTTCACATATTCTTTCCCAAACAACCTTTGAGCGTTCTTCCCAATCGGGAGGAAGCTCAACATCTGCTATACGCCGGTCAGTTTCTTCATTCATAGCTTTTATAATTTCATCACCATACTTTGAAAAAACATATTCAAGCAGTTCATCAAATGTTCCTGTAAAAACACCGTTCTCAATTTTCATACTCAACACTCCATACCTACATAATGAGTTTATTATACCATTTTTCTTGTAGGTAGTCAACAAACAAAAATCTCCTACTTTGTGCATAAGCGAGAAAATATATCAAACATCAGTTTTTTTTGTTATAAATATTGTAATTTTCCTTTATGTATGCTATAATATAAGTGTATATCTGTACTTAAAAGGTGGTAAATGGTTTTATAGAAAAAATAGGTGCGATTATGAAAAAGAAAATACATATTGACGGTATAATAATATCGTTGTACGACTTACCTTTAATTTCAGACAACAATGTTATAGGCGATTTTGAAAATTCATATTACAACATCGCTTGCATTGCTTCGCCCTGCTTATATCAATACCATAGACAACTTAATAATGCTTTACTTTTACAAAGCCGTTTTAACCTAAAAGCCTGTTTCCGACATTTCTTCTATGCCGTTTGAATGTTGGACGGGTTTTTGTTGTATTTTGACCTAAAAGATATACTCTACCTCTCTTTTCTCTATGATTGAGAATGAGGAAACGAAGCTGTGGCAAAGAGATATTGAAAGCCTGTTTGCATTGTATCAGGACGAAATCGAAACAGGACATTTTACAATTTGAGTTGGGAGCATAATTTAATGCGTGATAAAATCATTAGGATAAAATGGAATAACGCTTTGCTTCTTGATGAAGCAATAGAAAGCGAATTATCAAATACACAGGGATTGTACTATCTTTCCCGTGTGTTCGGAGAAAACGAAACAAGCCTGTATCTCGGTATTGCAACAAAGCACAACACCATAAGAAACAGGCTGAAATCTCATAGAGATAGCTGGTTAAAACTTTACAGAGGAAAATTGTATGTGAGGATCGGACACATTACATATCCCCGTAATGCAGACGCAAGTGTTATCGACCATGCCGAAAGTGCAATCGTCTATGAGCAGAAAGATATATTTTATGAGAACACAAGTAAAACGAAAACATATTCCTATACGGATTTATACAGAATTGAGAACGAGGGCGACATATTTGAGTTAAACCATACAATCCGTATGCACGAACAGGAATAACACTTTAAGGAGGGATTTTAATATGCGGAAAAGAAATATTATAACAGCAATCTTTCTTGTTATCGTTGTTGTTAGTGGGATAGCTTATTATAACTATCAACAGCAGCCGGACGGGCTGACAATAGAAAGCAGAGAATTGATTATGGCTGAACATAAAAATCCCCCAAGAGGCCAAAACTGGAAAATTGCAAATGAAACTAACATTGATAATTGTATCATCAGTGCTATTTACGGAAGCGACGGACAAATAGGCATAGCAAAGTTTGAAAAACAAGGAAACAGATACAAATTGAAAAGTACAGCCTATCGTCAAGATAACAAAGTCATTATATCTAACACTATGATAAATAACAAAATGTATGATTTTGCGTGGTTTAACGGAGCTCAAACAGAATATGCAGAAATAATATATACAACATCTGACGGAACAGAAACAATCAAACACGATTCTCGAAATATGGATATGTTTTATCACATATCCCCAACAGAAGATTATACATTGAGCGTTGTTTACTATGACAGCGAGGGTAATAAATATGAGTGAGGTGTCAAATAATGATTTTTAATATAATGAGTTTGTTGTTTGGAACAATAGCAATAATTCTTCCCGCTGCTGCTCTCGTTGTGAAGAAAAGACAAGCATATAAAATATCTTGCATAAGTCATTCGCTATGTATTTTATCTTTGTATTGTCAGATATGCGAATATAACAGCAGAGTAAACGCACAGGATTGGTCTGCATTACTTGATACATCAGGATTTATTACTAAAATTGCATTTTTGTTGATGATAATTACGCTTATTCTGAATGTAATACTATTTAAGAAAACAACAAAAAAATAAGTGCGAAATGCAACTTTTTGAGCTTCAAAAGTGTATTATAAGTAGAGGAAACTTTTTCCTCATTCACACGTCTAAAAGATATAAAGGAGGCATTACCTATGAAACGAATTTTAATTACATCACTTATTTTAAGCTGCCTGCTGCTCTCTGCCTGCAACGACAGTACAAGCGTCGGAGTAATAGGCGGTGCAGACGGCCCGACAAGTATATTTGTCAGTAGTGAAAACGGCGATACCGTTAAAAAACCTCTCCGTATGATTAAGGTTGACGGGAAGCTGTATTATGATAGTGGAAAAGTTAGTGATATGACGCCCCGCTGCGGAACTCTTGACGGAGAGCTGAAACAAGTCGGAGCAGAACACGAAATACCTAAAAATGATAACGAATGTAATTTTGAGGGTGCAGAAGGCTATCAGAGTGCTACAAGCATTACAAAGGAAATCCCCATAAATGGCGAATGGGTAATCTTTAAGCAGTTTGACGATTCTGAACTTGATATGAGCATTTTCAAATACTGCTTTTACTTAAAAGGCAAAACACCTAACGCAGAAAACGAAAGCGAAATAGTTGTATTGACAGAAGATATAAACTATAATTTTGAAGAACACAACAAACTATTTAGCAGCTCTCAAACTCCTAATGATAAAAAGTACAGAACAACATTTAGAGTTTATGGGGATATTGATAAATGGGGAATTTCTTTATCGGCAGACAAAATTTCGCCATTAAGTCTAAATCTTCAAATTGAGCAGTTCGGCGGCTCCCCAACGGGAGATTTACAAACAGGGTTAGCGTACTCACTTGAAAGAATTATCAATGATGAATGGCAACCTGTACCGACAATAATCAGTAATACTCCTGCTTGGAACGCAGCAGCTTATCAAATCCAAAAGAATGAAATTACAGAAATGAAAATTGACTGGCAATATATATACGGACCTCTGCCGTCTGGATTTTATAGATTGACAAAGGAAATAACGGATTTCAGAGCAGCCGGAGATTTTGACACAAAAACATACGAACTATATTTCACGATTGAGTAAGGAGGCAAATTCCAATGAAAAAAATATTATACTACATTCCTTTTATTGCATTTATGACCTTATATCTTGCTGTGATTTGTATAGGTGGTCTTTCTTTTGAATACACAGTTTTTCTATTCCTTGCTGCATTATTATGTGCCGGAATACTTTTACATAAACATATCTGGCTTGGTGGCTTGATTGGCATTATACCCGGAATAATTTTTATTGAAAACGGAACACATAATGTAAAACTTGGTGAACAGGAAATAATTGTAGGTAGTTGCCTTGTCTTATACTATCTTGTGTGTATGATATATATTTTTATCAAGAAACGAAAAGGCGGTAAATGGATATGAAAAAGTTAATTAGTTTTATCAGCATTACAATCCTTTTGCTTTCCTTATCGGTTACAGTATTTGCCGGAAGCGTGCCGGAGGATTTACTACACTATGACGGAGCTCATATATTTTTCGGCGAAGTGCTTTCTTATACTGAAAACGGAGATGTCGCCGTCTCTCCTGTAAAGAAAATCAAAGTTGATATAAAAACAGGAACAAAACAAACTTATAGCAACGCAAACGCTATTGGTGATATTGATATTAAGCCCGGAAATGTATATCTGATTACATACTTTGACGAGAACAATCCAACGGATATTTTTGAGGTTACAAGCTACGACACCAAAACATTAAAGCTGAAAAATGTTGAGGGTGATATGTGGGAACGCTTTGAAAAATATCTAAATGACGGAGAATATGAAAAAGCCGAGCAGAAAGAACTGAAAGAGAGAGCCGCCGCTATCCGGGCAGAGCTTTCCAAAGCGCAGGAAGCCACGGTAAACGCAGAAAAGTTTATGAATGTTGTCCGCAAGTACACCAGCTTTGAAGAACTTACCCCTACCCTTTTGCGTGAGTTTGTGGAGAAAATCGTTGTGCATGAGTGCAGCTATGACGAGAACGGCACACGCAGACAGGACATTGATATTTATTACTCTTTCGTTGGCAAGGTAGACCTGCCCGAATGACCGCCCGACCTATCCGGCGCAATGCGCAAACGCCGGATAGGAACGGCAAAATTTTTTACACTTCTACTACTTCTTTATCACACATCAGCAAAGTCTCAGGGTATGAAGCAGTTGATGCCAAGTTTGATGGAAGGAATATAAACGAAAGGATAAGCTGGTCCAGGCGGAATCTGTACCGGATTGCATGCAGCTGGATTTGAAACTATTGTAAAAAAGTATCTTTGAATATAAATGAGTAAGTCAAATCGGAGTTTATGGAGATGTGAGTCGGCTTTCAGGCCAAAGGTATCGGTTTTCAGGAACCGGCGCGTTTTTAGGAAAAGAAGGCTCATTCGAGTGTCTTCGTGTGAAGTCGGGTATGAAGCTGATTTTTTGCAAAAAAAAAGGTATTGACAGTAAATATTTTACACTATATACTATTAGCTATAGTAGCAATGGATAGGAGAAAGGCAAATGGCAATAATAAAATTACCGATAGACGAATCTCTTCCGGCCTATGTCAATGAGTCCATAGTGGCGCTTGAAGAACTTGTACGAAGTGACCATTTCAGTGCATTTGAGAAACTGGCAAGGCTTTCCAAGGGCGAAATACTGGTGCTTAAGATCCTGCTCCTTCAGGGGGGAATGGCAACACCGACCGAGATCAGTGAGGCTATGAACAGTACCAAAGGCCGTGTATCCGCCGTCCTGAATGCGTTGGAAAAAAAAGGTGAGGTTACACGAGAGATCGATAAGGACAATCGCAGAAATATTATCGTGACACTCACAGATTCCGGAAGAGAGCATGTCATGAATGAGCTTCAGTCAGGTTACAGAACCATGACACATATCTTTGAAGAACTGGGGGAACAGGATTCCGGGGAGTTCATCAGGATGCTGACGAGAGTATTTAAGCTGATGAATGAAGCAGACTAAACCATTGCAGGCAGTGACTTGCCTGCAAAAAAATGAAATAAAGTTTACACCGTAAAAAATTAACAATGAAAAAGGAGAAAACAAGATGGAAAAGAGAACAGTGATCGTAACAGGCGGCAACTCAGGACTTGGTTACCAGTGTGCAAAAAATATAGCAATGAAGGACAAGGATTATACGCTGGTGCTTGCCTGCAGGAACCCGGAGAAAGCAGCTAAGGCGATACAGGATATAAAGACTGAAACGGGAAACAAAAATATCTTCTCCGTGGCACTTGATCTTGCGTCGCTGGATTCGGTACGCACCTTTAAGGAGCTTTACAAAAAGGAAAACTTTCCGCCGCTTTATTCCATCGTGTGCAATGCTGGACTCAATCGCACTCCGCTGGAATATACAAAAGATGGATTTGAGATGACCTTTGGGGTATGCCATTTAGGACATTTCCTTCTTGTGAATGAGATGCTTGATATGGTGGCTGAAGACGGCAGGATTGTTTTTGTGGCCAGCGATATGCACAGGCCTCCGATCATGATGTCGCTTACGGCACCTGCATTTACTGATGCATACAAGCTGGCATATCTTGGGAAAAATGAGAAGCCGTCCGGCAAGGATATGAATCTCAGATATTCCATGGCAAAGCTGTCCAATATCCTTTGTGTCTATGAAATGGCTGACAGACTGAATGCTGCCGGAAAGAAGATCACGGTCAACGCCTTCAATCCGGGGCTTATGACGGATACGAATTTCATGCCGACGGGCAGCAAGGTAAAGAAAGCCCTGATCAGTGCGGGATCAACAATGGTGGCCAAGCTTACGAACCGCTACGGGAGTGGACTGACTTCCGGGAAGGAGCTTGCGAAAATGATAACAGAAGAGAGTTTTGCAGGTGTAACCGGGAAGTATAATGACCGGGGTACGATCACGAAAACTTCGGAACCAAGTTATGATAAGAAGGCTGCGAAAAAACTGTGGGAACAGAGCGCGGAGCTACTGAAGATGAATCAGGACGAAATGATCCTGTAGACGGGAGGCACTTATTATGGATATGAAAGAGGCAATGAAAGCCAGACATATGGTTCGAAAATATACAGGCAGAACGATTCCTGCAGATATTGTAGATAGGCTGAACAAACGTGTCAGAATCAATAATGAGCAGCATGGCTTGTCCATCAGGCTTATGATAAACGATAAAACTGCGGTTCCGGGCGTAATCAGGTTGATCCTTGCAAAAGGAGTGAATAACTTTTTTATCATGGCGGGTCCTGATGGCGCGGATGAACTGTGCGGTTACTGCGGTGCTGATCTGATGCTTTATGCACAGACGCTTGGTTTGAATACATGGTGGGTAGGCGGTACCTATAACCGGAAAGGAGCACAGGAGAAATCCGAAGGTGCAAAGCCCGTAGGAATCATCGCTGTCGGCTACGGTCAGACGCAGGGTGTTCCTCATAAGACAAAGACGGCAGAACAGGTCAGTTCATACGATGGAGAAGCACCACAGTGGTTTAAGGACGGCATTGAAGCAGCACTCTTAGCGCCTACCGCACTGGCAAAGCAGGCATTCACCATCAGAGGTAAAGGAAATAAGGTTTCAATTTCCTGTGATAACGGCATCTTTACCGGTGTGGATACAGGTCTTGTGAAATATCACTTTGAACTGGGAGCAGGAAAAGGTAACTTTCAATGGGAGTAGCGAATATGGATGGGCAGATACAAACTTTGCCGTGAATACCTGTCTTAAATGTGGAAAGCGAAACTATGATGTGAATATCTGGAATAAAGGGAAAGCGCCAAGATGTGAGTGCGGAGGATTATATTCCTGCTGGCCTGTTTATGCGCATGTTGGGCTCTATAATGAGGATGTGCTAAAAGCTCAGGAATGGGCGCGAAAGGCAAAGCTCGTCATTATTGTAGGCGCAATCGGGAACTATGGAAGCGTATATTGGAATCACATAAAACCGTCTGCCAAGATCGTACAGATCAATCCGAAACAGACAGGGGTTGATTCTTCGGCCTTTCTGAATATCCACAGTACCTGCGATGAGGTTTTTGCCGGGCTGTCATAGGAGGATGTATTGATGATACGATGTATTAAGGGTGATATAACAAAAGTTCATGGTGTGGATGCCATTGTCAATGCCGCGAATCGCACCCTGCTCGGAGGAGGCGGAGTGGATGGCGCGATCCACAGGGCTGCGGGACCGGGACTTCGGGCTGAATGCTTTAAATTGCATGGCTGTAAAACGGGAGAGGCAAAGATCACAAAGGCATATAATCTCCCGTGCAGGTATGTGATTCACACAGTCGGTCCGGTATGGCATGGCGGAAAAAAGAATGAGGATAAGCTGTTGGAATTGTGTTATAGAAACTCGCTGCAGGTTGCCAAAGAACAGGGGATACGCAGCATAGCATTCCCCTCCATTTCTACAGGTGTGTTTTATTATCCGGTTGAGCAGGCTGCGAAGATTGCAGTTAAGACCGTTCAGAAATATATGGATGAGAATCCGGATGCATTTGATTTGGTGATGTGGGTGCTGTTTGATGACAACACATATGGAATATATTCTGAAATGATTCAATGAAAGATTGCCTGCAGGTTTATTTTTTTATCTCTTTTGTTGCCCAAAGGGCAGGCAGTAAGAAGCTGGATGTAAAAGTGGTCACAAGAGAGGGATTTGAAACAGTGTACACGGAAGATGAGATTTCACCGCTAGGCAGGATGCTGGGCACAAACTATCAGGATTATGCGCTTGCAGGGAACAACGGAGAAGATGCTCTGTCTCCGGAAGAGCTGGAAAAGGTTCTGGGTCGTGAGATTACGCCGCTGGCGGATGCGTTGAAGGAATTGATATAGGAGCATCTGCATTGATGGGGATATAGACGACGTGCTTACGAAAATATAATTAAAGAATGAATGAAGGATATACCGGAAGTTAATCGCACAAATTCAAGTTTGTCGGGATGACGCAAAATCGCAGTTTGCAGGGAGAATTACGTGAAAAAAGAAAAAGATGTAATAACAATCCGAGATTTTACGGAAACAGATCTTCCACTCATGTTTAAATGGTTGACAGATAAGAGAGTGCTGGAGTATTACGAAGGTCGTGACGTCAGGTTTACGATGGATACTTTGTCTGCACATTTTTTGGAAGAAAT
>JAFVPB010000032.1 GCA_017505525.1 Clostridia bacterium | reverse complement strand
CACAGTTTTCAGGGGCTTTTGCTTGCTTCTGTCCAATACAATCTCTACCGTACAATCGTACGCCGACGAGCTTGTATTGAACAGATTTACCTTCCTTTTTCCCAGTCTGCCAGCGTGCCGATAGGTTTATCGACACGCTGAGAGGAAAACCTAAAGGTTTTC
Source organism: Clostridia bacterium (assembly GCA_017505525.1). GTDB lineage: Bacteria > Bacillota > Clostridia > UMGS1883 > UMGS1883 > UMGS1883. The sequence goes on along the minus strand of JAFVPB010000032.1, from coordinate 18,416 downwards.
CTCTTTTATTTCACATTATGCATTTAAAAGTGCTACTGCACGTGCTTCTATTCCCTCGCCACGCCCTGTAAAGCCCATATGTTCATTCGTTTTCGCCTTAACGCTTACAAAATTTACATCTATGCCCAAGGCTTTTGCAATGTTTTCCCGCATTGCATCTATGTGTGGTGCCATTTTCGGTTTCTGAACAATAATGGTGGAATCTATATTCGAAACAGTATACCCATTTTCCAAAAGCAACTTTGCTGTTCTTTCAAGAAGCTCGATACTTGATATTCCTTTATAGGCTTCATCAGTGTCGGGAAAATGCGAGCCTATATCGCCAAGCGCTGCCGCACCTAAAAGAGCATCAATAATTGCATGAACCAGCACATCTGCATCGCTATGCCCCAGAAGACCTTTTTCAAAAGGTATTTCCACACCACCTATAATAAGCTTTCTGCCTTCTGTGAGTTTGTGTGTATCAAAGCCTGTTCCGATTCGCATACAGGCACCTCTTTCTTTTTTAATTATATTCTCGGCAACTACAATATCCATCGGCGTTGTTATTTTTATGTTTTCGTAGCTTCCCTCGCACACATAAACTCTTTCACCCGCCTTTTCAATTACAGCACAATCGTCAGTTTCGTTAAAACCGATTTTCTCATACGCTTTAATTATTGCAGTCTTTTTAAACCCTTGCGGTGTTTGAATATTTACCAGCTCGCTTCTTTTAAACGTTTCATTCACAAAACCATCGGCCGTTTTTTTCACCGTATCTTTAGGAGTGCACCCCGGAGCTGATGCTCCATATTTCAATGCGCCGTCAACAACAGAATTTATAACCTCAGGAGTTATAAGCGGACGGGCACCATCGTGAATGAGTACATATTCGCCCATAGCTTCTTTAATCCCTTTGTATGAGCTTTCGCCCCTTTCTTTCCCACCCGTTATTACTTTGCAATTTGATATGGAATTATTTTTTATTTCTTCCTTAATTATATTAATATTATTCTCCGATGCTACAACTATAATTTCATCTACTCTTTCGCACCTTAGAAATTTTTCAATTGTGTGAATAATAACGCTTTTTCCCAAAAGCGAGTAAAGCATTTTATCAGTTCCCATTCTGCTGCCGCTTCCTGCGGCAAGAATAATTGCTGAAACTTTCATAAAAACACCTCTGTATATATAATATAGGAAGAAACTGCCTGTTGAAACAAACAAAACCTTCTCTTAAGAGAAGGTTTTATCCTAGTTCAAGTTCTTCTTCAACCATGGAAATTAATCTTTTTTCAATTGAGGCATTATCATTTCCCGTGGCAACAACAATTTCACTTATCAAAATTTGTTTTGCATTTGCAAGCATTTTTCTTTCGCCTGTGCTAAGACCTTTTTCCATATCGCGGAGCATAAGGCTTTTCACAACAGCGGCAACCTCAAAAATGTTTCCGCTTTTTATTTTCACCATATTTTCGCGAAATCTTTTGTTCCAGTTCTGCACAACATCGGTTTCAATAGTTTTAAAATCGCACAAAACTTTTTCTGCCACGCTTTTATCAATAACATCGCGCATTCCAACTTCAACCGCATTAGCCATTGGAACCATAACCTTCATATCACCGATGGGCATTTTCAGCACATAATATGATTGTTTCTTTCCAAGAACCTCTTTAACTTCAATACCCTCAATCACACCTGCTCCGTGCATGGGATAAACAACGCTGTCGCCTATTTTATACATTTGGGAAAAACCTCCATCCCACGGACCTAAATTCCATCTCTAACGATATTATTATAGCACTTTTCGCCAATTTTGTCAAAGTAAAATTTAGAATTATTTCATTAATTTTGCATTTTCCAGTCTATCTTCAATACATTTTGAGATTTCGGCTCCGATAAACAAAATATAAATGCAGAAAAACAGCCAAAGCATAAAGAACACAAGCACAGACAGGCTTCCGTAAAGATAAGAATAGCTCGACATATGCTCGTAATAATATGAAAAAACTGAAGAAAAAATCAGCCAGCCGAAAGCACTTATTGCCGCTCCGGGAAGCTGCACCCAGAACTTGCCTTTTCTATTTGGTACGAAAGTAAATAAAAATGCGAAAAACAGTGTAAGCACTATGCCGCCTGTGAGTTTCCTGAGGCTCATAATAATTATTGCCACACCAAATACCTCAGGAAGATTTTTTGAAAGTGTTTCTGTTATAGTATTGCCAAAAACAAGAATACCTAAACATAAAACGATTATAACCATTAAAACAAGAGTATAAATAAGACTTATAAATCTGACAACAAAATAATTTCGCGTTTCATCGGTGCAAAAAACACGATTTAATCCGCGAGAAACTGTGAAAACTCCGATAGATGATGCCCACAGTGCAGAAACCGCCGTAATTGAAATAAGTGCGGCATCACTTTTTTGGTATGCTTCGCTTAAAAACGATGTTACAAAGCTTTTTGCTGCTCTGGGAAATATCTCAATCGCCTGACCGATTAATTCCTGCCTCGTAAACGGCAAGAATCTTAAAAGGCTGATTAAAAGCATAACAAAAGGGATAAATGAAATTGTAACAAAAAATGCCGACTGTGCAGAATAAGCACCTACATTGTCGCGCCATATTCCTCCGATAACATCATAGACAAATTTCACAAATTTTTTTATAGAAAACACCTTCTTAATATGTAAAGTATTCGGCAATGCAATTTATGACAGGAGCATACCCCTGCCCAAGAATTAACGGAATCAATTTAATATTATTATATCATATTGAAGTTTTAAAAGTCAATTTTATAATCTTGTATATTCTCTTGTTTTATGATACAATCTTTTAAAAGCTTTGTTCTTTTCTGCGCACTTCCCATTATTGCGCCCATCAGGGCATAAATGCCCGCTATATCGTTTTTCAAAAAAAGCAGAAGAATACAAAGTGGAAAATAAATAAACAGCTTTTTCGGATTGAAAAAAGAAATTAAAACACTGCCAAGAAAGATAAAGCACTTAAAAAGTTCGGGAAGATTTTCAGGAAAAAAGAGGATTAAGCAAGAGGCAGCAAGTGCGCCAAGCGGAACCTCCCACACCATATCCGCCCCGAACACAAATGCGGAAAACAAAAAATACACGGGGAAAATCCACATCCATCCGTAAAAAAGTCCGGAAAAAGCACATACTATAAATGAAATTAAAATTAAAACTGGTTTTTTCATAATCCACCTCTTTTTATTAGTATACGAAAGAGAAAAATTCTTATCCTATGTAAAAAGAGGAAAATTTCGGAGGTTTTTATGCACGAAACTGAAAAAGAAATTGAACGCGTCATTCTATGCGGCGTACACACAGGGAGCAATAATGTACTTGAAGATACCGACGAAGAATCTATGGCAGAACTTCGTTTTCTTGCCGATACTGCAAAAGCCGTGGTTGTTGGTGAAATGATACAGAACAAAGACCATCCTGAAGCTTCAACGTATTTTGGTGAAGGAAAAATTGAAGAGCTTCGTCTTGCCGCTGAGGCACTTGATGCCACACTTTTAATTTTCGATGACGAACTTACGGGAAGTCAGATACGAAACATAGAAAACTATACACGCATAAGAACGATTGACAGAAGTATGCTTATTCTTGACATTTTTGCCCAGCGTGCGATTTCGAAAGAGGGTAAAATCCAGGTTGAGCTTGCTCAGCTAAAATATAATTTGCCAAGGCTTTCGGGAATCGGTGGTCAGCTTTCAAGACTTGGCGGTGGTATAGGCACACGCGGACCGGGTGAAACAAAGCTTGAAAGTGATAAACGTCATATCTACAGGCGCATAAACGCTCTTGAAGACGAGCTTCGTGAAATTCAGCTTCACCGCGATTTACTCCGCGAAAGAAGAACAAAGGAAAGTGCCGCAGTGTGTGCTCTTGTAGGCTATACCAACGCAGGCAAAAGCACCATTTTAAATTATTTTACAGATTCCAAGGTTTTAGCAGCAGATATGCTTTTTGCTACGCTTGACCCAACTGTGCGAAAGCTTGATTTACCCGATGGCAGAAATGCCGTTATTGTAGACACAGTCGGTTTCATTCGCAAGCTTCCTCACCATCTTATAGAGGCGTTTAAATCAACTCTTGATGAAGCTGTTATGGCAGATGTGATTGTGCACGTTATCGATTCATCAAATCCTGAAATGCACACACAGATGAAGATTGTGGATAAAATTATTGCCGAGCTCGGATGCCGTGCAACAAGAATTATTGCTGCATTCAATAAATGCGATATTGCGCAGCCGCTTTCGCCCCGCCCCGAGGGAAACTACACCGATTTTGTTTCGCTCAGTGCAAAAACGGGCGAAGGCATGGACGAATTAATCGAGCTTTTAAGCGATGCTCTTCCTGGAAAAAAAAGGGAAATCACAGTTTTAATCCCGTATTCCGACAGCCGCACCGCCGCAGTTTTGCACGACGGAGAGGTTATTTTATCGGAGGATTACGAAGCGGACGGCACAAGGATTACACTTCTTGCAGACTCTGCGCTTTGTGCCCACCTTAAAGAATATATTGTGGAGGAAAAGTAACGTGGAAAACTATAAAACAGTAGAGCACGAGGGCGAAGCCGAAATGATAGAGCGTAAAAGCCGTTTTATAGGATATTGCCGAAGTGTAAAAACTCAGGAGGAAGCTATTGCTTTCATTGAAGAAATCCGTGCGATGCACCGCCAGGCAACGCATAACGTTTATGCCTATGTGCTGAGAAAAGATAATATTTCCCGCTACAGTGATGATGGCGAGCCTGCAGGCACTGCAGGGGTTCCTGTGCTTGAGGTTATAAAAAAAGGCGGTCTTACCGATGTGGCAGTTGTAGTTACGCGTTATTTCGGCGGTATTCTTCTTGGCGCAGGCGGTCTTGTGCGCGCCTATGGAAAAAGTGCTGCGCTTGGCATTGAAAGTGCTCACCCTATAGAAATGATATACTGCTCAATATATGTGGTAAGATGCGACTATTCAACTTACGGAAAGCTTGAATATTTAATAAATAACAGTGGCTACATATTAAAGGACAGCGCATTTGAAAACGATGTTTGCCTCACAGTTTGTGTACCCGACGGATTTCAGGATAAATTTATTAAAGAAGTTGCCGATATTTCAGGCGGAAGTGCTGAAACAACCCTTGTATCGGGCGAATACGTAAAAAAATAAACCTCGTATGCGAGGCTTATTTTTTTACAATTCCTACCTTGAATATCTTTTTGTTAACAACTTTATCTCGTTTGCCAGATGCGAATTAAGCCCACCTTTTTTTATGCGCCACTGCCAGTTTTTCCCTGTGGTAGACGGTGTGTTTATCCGCGCACAGTCTTCAAGGCACAGGTAATCCTGCATCGGGATAATACAAATGTATGATGCACTTCTCATCAAAACGCTTATAAACGGAAAGTTCAGTTTATCGTCGGGCGTGTAAAAATCGCATAAATATTCGCGTGCTTTCTTTTTGCACTCATCGGGGATTGCCTTAAACCACCCTTTCAACGTGGAATTATCGTGTGTTGCACTGTAGCAAACGCTGTTTTCAGGATAATTGTGCGGAAGATGCGTATTATTTTCATCCGACGAGCGTGAATCGAACGCAAACTCGAGCACTTTCATCCCCGGAAAATTGGTAAACTCCAGAAGGTCTTTCACTGATTCAGTAATAAAGCCAAGGTCCTCGGCAATAATTTCCCTTTTGCCAAGGGCTTTTTCTATTGCACCAAAAAGCTCTTTCCCCGGTGCCTTTACCCATTTTCCGTTTACTGCCGTTTTTTCCTTTGAGGGAATCATATAAAACTCATCAAATCCACGGAAATGGTCTATCCTTACCACGTCATACATTTTAAAGCAGTGCTCCAACCTTTTTATCCACCACGAAAAACCATTCTTTTTATGATTTTCCCAGTTATAAACAGGATTTCCCCACAGCTGACCTTCTTTTGAAAATCCATCTGGCGGGCATCCCGCAACATGTGAGGGAGAAAGCTTTTCGTCAAGCAGAAAAAGTTCAGGCTGTGCCCACACATCGGCACTATCGGTGGCCGTATATATCGGAATATCGCCTATTATTTTTATGCCGTTTTCATTTGCATACTTTTTTAATTTCTTCCACTGGGAATAGAATTTGTACTGCAGAAATTTTTGAAAATCAATTTCTTCTTTCAGCATATTTTTAAATTTATCGATACTTTTTTCGTCGCGCATACGGATATTTATTTCCCAGTTTTGCACGGCATCACCGCCAAAATACCCTTTAATTGCCATAAAAAGTGCGTAGTCATCAAGCCAGTATTCGCTATTCTTTTCAAAATCCATATAAGCCTCGCTCTCTTTAAACGACGAGCGCATAAATGCCTTTTTCAGAAGAGGATATCTTTCGCTATAAAGCTTTCCGTAGTCAATCTTTTCTTCATCTGCACCGAAATCACACTCACGGCATTCGTTTTTTGTTAAAAGCTCTTCTTCCGCCAAATCATCAAGGCTTATAAGATACGGATTTCCCGCAAAAGAAGAAAACGACTGATACGGAGAATCACCAAAGCCTGTAGGTCCAAGCGGAAGTATTTGCCAGAAGCTTTGCTTTGCTTCTTTCAGGAAATCTATAAATTCATATGCTTCCTTTGAAAAGCAACCTATTCCATATTCCGATGAAAGGCTTATTATGGGCATAAGCACCCCTGCCTGTCTTTTCAATAGTCTACGCCTCCGTTTCAATTACAACGCCATTATGGTCGGATATTTTTTCCTCTCTTTTGCCGTTAAAAACCACAAAAGAGCTTTTTACATCTGCCTTAAAATTGGAAAAAATATAATCTATACGCATTTCATCATCGCCATTTTTCCAGCCATCGATATTTGCCTTAGCGGTAGCACCGCTACCTTTTTCCTTTGCAAGATTATAAGAATCGTACCAACTTGATTTTAAAATCAAATCGTACCCCTCGCTTTTCACGTGGGATGGAGAATTAAAATCCCCCATAAGCCATATTTTATTGTTACACGGAAGATTATCGCAAAGTCTTTTCCACTGATTTTTAAAAGAATCTTCGTCTTCCCAGAATCCCATATGAACACTGAAAAACCACCCTGCTGGCGTTTCTACACCAAGAATGCGACGTGTTTTCCAGTTAGCCGGGTCAGTTGTTTTACTCACATAAAATTCTTTCACTGCAAGTATTTCAAATCGGGTTAATATGGCTATCCCCTCGTCAAATTTTCCATAGCCTTTTTTTATGGGAATCCATACTCCCTTATAGCCGTGCTTTTCCCCAAGGTTTTTCATAACCGCCAAAAGATAATTATCTTTTTTTATATCTCCCTCTATATCAGAGCATATAATTCCCTCGGAATTTATCGATTGATTAACCTCCTGAAAAGCTGCAACATCAATCTTTTCTTTCAAAATTGTTTCTGCAAGAATTTTTGCCTTAAGAGAAGGATTTTTTTCTATAAGACTGTGGGTGTTAAGTGTTAAAAGCTTCATTTTTTAAAGAATATCGCTGATGTCGCTTTTTAAAACATCTGCCTTGGGGCCATATACCGCCTGAACACCGTTGCCTTTTATGAAAAGGCTTAGTGCCCCCTCTTTTTTCCATTCCTGTTCGTCTTTAACCAAATCGGCGTTTTTAACGGTTACTCTTAAACGCGTCATACATGCATCAACCAAGCTTATATTTTCCCTGCCGCCTAAAAGCGCAATTATTCTTTCTGCCTGTGAATTTTCTGCGCCCTGCGACACTCTTGCGGATTCGTTTTCACTATCATTCTGGTAATTTCCAAGTCTGCCGGGGGTTGCATAGCCGAATTTCACAATCATAAACCTTGCCACAAAATATCCCGCTGCAAAGAACACTGCCACGGCAATCAGGAAATTGATAATATCGCCTCCAAGTCCTGCACGAAGCGCCATGGGGATACGTGTGGCAAGCTCTAAGTTGCCGAAGGAATGAAGCCTTAAATTAACTATTCCCGATGCTGCAAAGGCAAGCCCCTGAAGAAGCGAATACACAATATAAAGAGGAATTGCACAGAACATAAACATAAATTCGATAGGTTCCGTAACTCCAGTAAGAAAAACTGCAAGACTTGTTGAAACAAACATCGATTTATAGCGCTTTTTCCTGTCTTTATCAACGCAGTGGTACATTGCAAGAGCCACGCCAAGCAAAAGTCCTGACGAGCCTATCATTTGCCCCACTTTAAAGCGGGCGGGAACAATGGTTGAAATCAAATTGTTGTAGCCTGTGATGTTTCCTGAAGATTTAAAATTAATAAGGTCGGTTATCCACGCAAGCCACAAAGGATCCTGCCCGAATACCGTAGTTCCTGCATTTATACCTGTCTGAACAATATATTCTCCGCCGAAAGAGGTGTAGTTCATAGGGATTGTGAGCATATGATGAAGCCCGAATGGAAGCAGCAGTCTTTCAAGGGTTCCGTAAACAAACGGAGCGAAAACAGATGACGACTGAGAAGAGCTTGCAATCCATATACCGAATTTATTTATTCCCATCTGCACAAACGGCCACACCACGCAAAGCACAAGAGAAATAATAATCGACCATAAAATTACAACAAGAGGCACAAATCTTTTTCCATTGAAGAAAGAAAGAGAATCGGGAAGTTTTCTGTAGTTATAGTATTTATTATAGATTATTCCACCCGCAAAACCCGAAATAATGCCAACGAACACACCCATATTAAGTGCAGGTGAGCCAAGCACCGATACAAAGTAGCCGTCCACGGGAATTTTCTGTCCGAAAAGCGTGGTAACTGTTGCGGCTTCATCGCTGAGCATATCGTTGGTAACGCCGAAAATCTGCCCCGTAATACAATTTATTAAAATAAAGGCAATTGTTGCAGCAAAAGCTCCGCCCGCCCTTTCGCGCGCCCACGATCCGCCGATTGCAACTGCAAACAGAATGTGGAGATTGCTTATTATAGCCCATCCAATTGCTTCAAGCACCGAACCTACAGAAACAATAAATGCAACATCGCTTACCATCGATATAAGCTTACCTATGCTTATCATAAGTCCCGCTGCGGGCATTACGGCAATAACAGCCATAAGCACCTTGCCAAGCTTCTGCAGAGCATCGAATTTAGAGGATTTTTCTTTTTTTGCCTCTTCCTTTTCAATGGTAAGAAGAACGGTTTCGCCCCTTTTCGCATTTCCCTGTGCTTTTTTTATTCTAACATCTTCACGCGGAGAGCATATAACCACGGGAGTTGTTATATCGATACCTCTGCTTTTAAGAAGCTTAAGGTCAACTTCGGCTAAAATATCGCCTTTTTTAATTTTGTCGCCCGTTTTCACATATGATTTAAAGCCCTCGCCTTTAAGCTTAAGTGTATCGAGTCCTATATGAATTAAAAGCTCAACTCCATCATTCGTTTTAATTCCATAGGCGTGAAGCGTTTCTGCAGTTGTACTTATTTCGCCATCAACGGGGCATATAATTTTCCCCTCACTCAGTTCTACAGCCACGCCGTCGCCAAGCACTTTTTCAGAAAACACTGCATCATTAACCTTTTCCAAAGGAACAATTTTTCCCGTAGCGGGAGATAAAATAGTTTTTTTCATATCTTTCCCAACTTCCATATATCGTTATTATATTCTTCTATTGTTCTGTCGGAAGAAAAATAGCCGGAGTTTGCCGTGTTCATCAGCATTTTTCTTGCCCACGCAGTTTTATCTTTGTAGTCTTCAATCATTTTATTTTTTGTTTTCTTATAATCTTCAAAGTCGTAAAGAGCCATAAAATAATCAGATTCAGAAAGATTTATTTTTAAACGTTCAAGCCTTTCCTTATTTCCCGCATTTATCATTTCGGGGCACGTTATAAAATCAAGAGCACGCGATAATCTTGGATTATTTTCCCACACGCTTTTTGGATTGTAGGAATCAATCTTTGTTGCAATCTCTCCGCTTGAAGCTCCGAAAATATAAATATTATCTTTCCCCACAAGCGATTCTATTTCAACATTTGCCCCGTCGAGCGTGCCCAGAGTTACAGCCCCGTTAAGCATCATTTTCATATTCCCCGTTCCGCTTGCCTCTTTTGAAGCAAGCGAAATCTGTTCGGAAATATCACACGCGGGGATAAGCTTTTCGGCGTTTGTAACATTATAGTTTGGTATAAATACTATTTTAAGGAATTTTTTTGCCTCCTCATCATTTTCCACAACCTTTGAAAGTGTGAGTATAAGGTGGATTATATCTTTTGCAGCAACATACGATGGAGCCGCCTTTGCACCAAAAATTGCAGTGATTGATGAAGCAGGAAGCTTACCCTCTTTAATCTCAAGGAATTTATCAATTAAATAAATGGCGTTTAGCTGCTGGCGTTTGTACTCGTGAAGTCTTTTTATCTGAATATCAAAAATTGAATTTTCATCAACTGAAATGTTGTGTTCTTTAGCCAGATACTCTTTGAGCATTCTTTTATTTCCGAGCTTTATATCAGCAAATTTTTCTAAAACGGAAGTGTCGTCTTTATACGCTTCAAGCCCTTTTAAAAGACTTGCATCTCTTTTAAAATCATCACCTAAAAGCTCTGCTATAAACCCTGTAAGACACGGATTTGCCTTTAAAAGCCATCTGCGAAAGGTTATACCATTTGTTTTATTATTGAATTTATGAGGATATGCCCTGTAGAAGCTGTTGAGAGCAGATGTTTTTAAAATATTTGTGTGAAGCTTTGCCACGCCGTTTATACTGTAGCCATAGTGTATTGCCATATTTGCCATATGCACGCGCTTGTGGTCATCAAGAATATATAAATCTTCATTTGAATATTTTTTGCGCACCTTTTCATCAAGCTTTTCAATTATTTCCATCATTTTTGGCAAAGTTCTCTGAAGTGCGATACCGTTCCATTTTTCAAGCGCCTCCGCCATAACTGTGTGGTTTGTGTAGGCGCACGTTTTTTGCACCGTTTCGCAAGCCTTTTCAAAATCTATTCCTTTTTCGCACAAAATGCGTATCAGTTCGGGAATTATCATTGCAGGATGAGTGTCGTTAATTTGCACGGCAGCATATTCATTAAGGTCGTAAAGGTTGCATCCGCGCAACTGCGCTTCTTCCACAATCAGCTGCGCCGCAGAGCTTACCATAAAATATTCCTGATAAATCCTGAGCATTCTACCATCTTCGTCGCTGTCGTCGGGGTAAAGGAAAAGAGTGAGGTTTTTTTCTATGTTTGTTTTGTCAAAGCTTATGCCCTGAGTTATTATATTCTCATCTATAGACTTAATATCAAAAAGATGAAGCTTAGATAGGTTTTTTTCATAACCCGGCACTAATATGTCGTACATTTTCGAGATGGCTTTTTTTCCACCGAAATCAACTTCATATTCCTTGCCTGTATCTATAAGCCACCCCTCTTCTTCCATCCAGTAGTCGGGGGTTTCTGTTTGCATATTGTTTTTAAAGCTTTGCCGGAAAAGCCCTAGGTGGTATAAAAGCCCGATTCCATCGCCGTTAAGTCCAAGTGTTGCAATCGAATCCATAAAGCATGCGGCAAGTCTTCCAAGTCCGCCGTTGCCAAGTGATGGCTCAATTTCACACTCTTCAATTTCCGAAAGGCTTTTTTTATTTTCACAAAGAAGTTCTTTCACTCTATCGTATATTCCAAGATTGATAAGATTGTTTGAAAGCAATTTCCCTATTAAAAATTCGGCAGAAATATAGTATAGCTTTTTCTTCGTTTCAGGCGTTTTTCTTTCTGCGCTCAGCTCGTTACAAAGCTTCACAAGCGAAAAATATATTTCCTTATTTCCGCTCTCCGTGATGCTTTTTCCAAGATATTTTTCCAGTTTTTCTTTAATATTCATATAATCACCCTGTGTGTAATATATCCCGAAAGTATTAATTTCATACAAAAAAAGGAGAAGATTAAAAACATAAAGTTTCCAATCTTCTCCACTCTTATCCAATGGCGATATTATTTTAAGAGCATTGAGCTGTTATACAACGATGCGCTATACAAGAACAATACATCCTGTCCTGCTTTAAACTCAACAAACTGTTTTAAAAGCATTGAGGGCATATATCTTAAATCAATAAGTGTTACCTTTTTATATGCACCGGCAAACAGAGGGGCAATACTTGAAGAAAACGAATCGCGGAAAATTATAAGCTCTTTATCCGTTTTTGCATTTTCACATTCAATGGTAACAAGAGGCTGTGCACCCGATAAAAACACATCATAGGAATCCATCTTGCCAAATCTGTCGGTTGCATAAACCTTTTTTTCAAGTGTATCGTTAACACCGAATTGATTTTTCAGCACCTCAGGGTCTATTCCGTACACCTTTGCATTTTCGGTGTAATCACTTGTGAGGTAGCATAGCTTATCAGGTTTTTCTCCAATTGCCGCCTGGCTCCAATAAACTCCGTAAAATGGATCCAGTGTATGCTTTTCATACTCTGTTTCGGGAATAATGAAAGCATCACTTCCCATACTCTTTGCTATTTTATCCACTGTTTCAAACAGCTTATCCTGCGACCAGTGGGTATCTGTAAGATAATAATCAGAAAGCTCCAGAGTATCTTTGATGTCTATATAGCTTGCTCCTTCTACTCCGTTTTTTAAAAGGTTCTCAAGCTTATTGTAATCAAATTTCAAATGTTTGAATTTGTCCCTCACATAATAAGTTTTTTCAGGGATTACACTGTAGAATACATTAGCGTTCTGGAGATTTGTTTTTATCAGCCTGTTCATCAGATTAATTCCGTAAGCTACCTGTTTTTCATTAAGCGGCTGATCATTTTTTAAAATCTGATCTTTGTATGCCCACAAGCCGTTCGCATCACTTTGCATAAGAACGTTTAACCTGATTCTTGAATCGAGCATCCTCAGCCCCTCACGAAGAGGCATCTGATCGAGAAGATACTTTTCAACCTCTTTTGAAAACTCGCTTGAAAGAATGCTGGTTTCACCAAGACTTGAAAACTGCTTCAGTTCTCTTCTTTCTGAATAGGATATGCCCTTATCAGCAGATAACACAGAGGCAATACTCATCGAGAGTATTACCACTGAACATATTAAAATCATCAATAAATTTTTTATCTTTTTCATAATCAAAACCTAAAATATAAAAATGGATTAAATGAGCCGTTTACTATAAACGCCGTACTTATGACAAGAAGCGCCGCAGCACCCAATGGCTCTAAAACAACGGCTGCCTTCTTAGTTACCTTTTCCCACAACATTCTTGGATATGGAGTGCACCCTATAATCGCTATAATCATAACAAATGCATAGCTTTTAAGATTGTAAAGAGCTTCATAGCTTACCATCGGTATATCCCCCACACCAAACAGTCCTTTAAAATCTTTTATAACGCCTGCAAGTCCGTTTGCATTAAACACAACAAAATTAAGAACCACTAAAAGCGATGTGTAAACCACGCCCACAAACGAGGGCAATCTGGAAAGCCATTTCGATATACAGAGCTTTTCAATCAACAGCACAACTCCGAAAAATGCACCCCAAAGCACAAAGTTCCACTGTGCTCCGTGCCATATTCCCGTTAAAAGCCACACTACAGCAATGTTCCTTACCCATTTTAACTTACTTACCCTATTTCCTCCCAGGGGAATATAAACATAATCGCGGAACCATCCCCCAAGAGTCATATGCCATCTTCTCCAGAATTCTGTTACACTACGCGAGATATACGGGTAGTTAAAGTTTTCGGGGAAATTAAACCCAAATATTTTCCCAAGTCCGATTGCCATGTCGCTATATCCCGAAAAATCGAAATAAATCTGAAGCGAAAATGCAATAGCATACACCCAGTAAAAGAGCACCGATTTATCCTGCGATTGAGAAAAGTCAGCACATAATTCTCCCAGAAGGTTTGCTATAAGAACTTTTTTCCCAAGGCCCACACAAAACCTGCGGATACCATCGGAAACTTTTTCTATGGTGGAGCTTCTTTCTTCAAGTTCTTTCGCCACATCGGTATATCTTACTATAGGACCCGCAATAAGTTGGGGAAAAAGACATACAAAGGTGGCAAAAGATATTAGATTTTTCTGTGCATGAGCTTCTCCTCTGTACACATCGATGGTGTAACTCATCGTCTGGAACGTGAAAAAGCTTATCCCTATAGGAAGCACTATTCCCGTAAGCGGAATCGAAAGATTAAACACTGTGTTTATTGTTGCAATAATAAAATCGGTGTATTTAAAAATTCCAAGAAGCAACACATTTATTACTATTGCCGATATCAACGCCACTTTTGCCGATTTTTTTCCACGATGTGATTCTATATAAAGACCATGCAGCCAATCTGAAACCGAGGAAATGAAAAGCAACGAAATATATACGGGCTCGCCAGAAAAATAAAAGATTAAGCTTACCAAAAGTAAAAACGCATTTTTCCATTTCTGCGGCACCAGAAAGTAAAGTGCCGTAAGCGGAAGAAAAAAATATATAAACGTTATACTTGAAAAAAGCATAAATCCCTACCTTTTTACTTTAAGAATTTAGATGTAATTTTATTTACTCTGTCTTCCGAAGACATTACAAGAAGAACAAGATTTCCCTTTGTGCTTACCTTTACTGCTTCTGCCTCAACGCAGATCCATTTGCGCGGATCAGCATTAGCTCGAACCTTTGAAGCAAACGCTTCTGCGCTTTGACCCTCAGGTAAACGAACAAGTACCACAGAATGTGCAAATGATCCCATCATGGGTTCGCTTATATAAGCCTCTGCGCCCTCAACATAAGGGACAAAGGTATAGAATTCAAACGTTTCCTTATCTGCCTCTATTTCACCTATCATTGGCATTTCTCCAAGGTCTGTTGTGATTTCTGCCATAATCTGGCTGAGAGCGCGGGTATCCGTTGCAGGTTTCTCCACGGGTTTCTCTACAGGCTTTTCTACAGGTTTCTCCACAGGTTTTTCAACAGGATTTTCTACAGGTTTCTCCGCAGGTTTTTCAGCAGGCTTTTCTACAGGTTTTTCCGCAGGTTTTTCCGCAGGTTTTTCAACAGGCTTTTCTACGGGTTTTTCAACCGGCTTTTCAACCGGCTTTTCTACGGGTTTCTCCGCAGGTTTTTCAACCGGCTTTTCAGCAGGCTTTTTATATTCCTTTTCTTCTTCTTTAGAAGAATCCTCTTCCGTAGGAGCCTCTTCTTTTTCTTCAACCTCTTCTTTTTCTGTTTCTTCAACAGTTACATCGTTAACAATTTCTTTATCAATAGAAGCTTCTTTATCTTTTCCGCATCCTGATAATGCAAGAACAATTACTAATAATAACGTTAAAAATGTTTGTTTTTTCATATTAATTCTCCTTTATTGTATGGTTCTTCATTGAGTATATCATAATACCTTTTCTCCGTCAACTTATAAATTATACCAGAGAGGAAACATAAAAAGGCATCCGCCAATGCAGATGCCTTTTGGAAAAGCAGAACAATATAGCTACGAAGTAATTTAGCGTGCATTAGCATATTTAGCTCGCGGATCGCGAATTTAGCTGAAAAAAAGACAGATTTCTTTGTCGAAATCCGTCTTTTTTTCTGGCGTGCTTGGAGGGATTCTACCCGTTTGCGGTTCCCGTCATCTGTCTTCGGCAATAAATTGCCTTGCCTTCTGCCGACCGCTGCACAACCCTGCGCCTTCGCTGTTCCCGCCACCGGCGGCGCTCAGGCTCGGTTCCCCCTCGGGGTTCGACTCCCTTTTAATTTCTGCAAACATAAAAAAGGCATCCGCCAATGCAGATGCCTTTTGGCGTGCTTGGAGGGATTCGAACCCCCGACCCTTTGGTTCGTAGCCAAATACTCTATCCAACTGAGCTACAAGCACATATCATTTCATTTTTATACATTTGATTTCAAACGCAATTGATATAATAACATATATTTTTCCAAAATGCAATAGTTATTTTAAATATTTTTTAAATAATTGGCGTTGCTCAATGGTTAACAACAAAAAAGCACATAAACATTCCAAAATTAGAGCGAGTTATAATCCTTGATATTTACGTTTTTATTACATTGACAATTTCTTTTGTAAATGTTATACTTATTCCATCTATTTATAAAAGAGGTTAGATTTATGAATAACTACAAACAAGGAACTAAATGTATTCAGGCAGGCTACACCCCCTCTAACGGAGAGCCGAGGCAGATCCCCATTATTCAAAGCACAACATTCAAATATGATACCAGTGAGGATATGGGTAAGCTCTTTGACTTAGAGGCTTCTGGCTATTTTTATACAAGGCTTCAGAATCCTACAAATGATTATGTGGCTGCAAGAATTGCTGCACTTGAGGGCGGTACTGCCGCAATGCTTACATCTTCAGGTCAGGCAGCAAGCTTTTACAGCGTGTTTAACATCGCTTCTTGTGGCGACCATATTGTTTCATCTTCTGCAATATATGGTGGAACATATAATTTATTCGCAGTTACTATGCGCCGTATGGGTATTGATTTTACTTTTGTTTCTCCCGATTGCTCTGATGAAGAGTTGAATGCTGCATTCAAGCCTAATACTAAGGCTGTTTTCGGTGAAACTATAGCAAATCCATCACTTGATGTTCTGGATATCGAGCGTTTTGCAAAGGCTGCTCACGCTCACGGAGTTCCGCTTATTGTAGATAACACGTTTGCAACTCCAATCAACTGCCGTCCTTTTGAATGGGGCGCAGATATTGTAACACATTCAACCACAAAATATATGGATGGCCACGCAAGCTGCGTTGGCGGATGTATTGTTGATTCAGGCAAGTTCGACTGGACAAAATACCCCGATAAATTCCCCGGGCTTACCACTCCAGATGATAGTTATCACGGCGTTACGTATACTGAAAGATTTGGATTGGAAGGCGCTTTTATAACAAAGGCAACAGCTCAGCTTATGCGCGACTTTGGTTCTATTCAGTCTCCTCAGGATGCATATATTTTAAATCTTGGACTTGAAAGTCTTGAGCTTCGAATGAAGCGCCACTGTGAAAACGGACAGAAGGTGGCAGAATTCTTAAAGAGCAACGATAAAATCTCTTGGGTGCGCTACTGCGGCCTTGAGGGCGATAAATATTACGAGCTTGGAAAAAAATATCTTCCGAACGGTTCTTGCGGCGTAGTTTCTTTCGGTGTTGACGGCGGAAGAAGTGCAGCAGAAAAATTCATGAAAAATCTTCGCCTTGCTTCAATTGAAACACATGTTGCCGATTCTAAAACATGTTGTTTGCATCCCGCAAGTGCAACACATCGCCAGATGAATGATGAAGAACTTAAGGCAGCAGGCGTTTCTCCCGATTTAATACGTTTTTCATGCGGTATTGAAAACAGCGAAGATATTATTGCTGATATCGAGCAGGCACTCAACACACTCTAGGAGGTAGGCATATATGCCAATAAAAATCCCCAATAAACTCCCCGCTTCAAAGGTTCTTGCGGGAGAAAATATATTTGTAATGGATGAAACAAGGGCTTCAAGCCAGGATATTCGTCCTCTTCAGATAGGCATACTTAACCTTATGCCTACTAAAATTACAACTGAAACACAACTTGCAAGACTTTTGGGAAACACCCCCCTTCAGGTTGAGGTTGAGCTTATTCAGGTAAGCTCTCATAAATCGAAAAACACCTCCAAGGAGCATATGCTTGCATTTTATAAAACGTTTGACGAAATTAAAGACCGTAATTTCGATGGATTTATAATCACAGGTGCACCCGTTGAAACGCTTGAATTTGAAGAAGTTGACTACTGGGAAGAGCTTTGCGAAATAATGGAATGGACGAAAACACATGTCCACAGCACTTTTCATATTTGCTGGGGTGCTCAGGCGGCACTTTACTATCATCACGGAATAAAAAAGTATCCGCTTGAAAAAAAGCTTTCGGGAATATATAAGCACACAGTTACTTATAAAAATCCTATGCTTCTGCGCGGATTCGACGATGTGTTCCACGTTCCTCATTCACGCCATACAACGGTAAAAATCGAAGATATAAAAAAATGCAAGGAGATTAAAATTCTTGCTTGCAGCGACAAAGCAGGCCTTTATGCCGCTGCAACAAATAAAGGAAGGCAAATATTTATCACAGGCCATTCCGAGTACGACCGCGACACCCTTAAAAACGAGTATCTTCGCGATTTACAGGCGGGATTGAATCCCGATATTCCCGAAAATTATTTCCCTGATGACGACCCCGAGAAAGAGCCAATTGTTTCCTGGCGCGGACACGCAAACCTTATATATTCAAACTGGCTTAACTATTTTGTATATCAGAGTACTCCATACGATATTTCAGAGATTAAATAATTATCCACCCGCATAGCGGGTGGTTTTTCCTTTTCGGGCATAGCCCTAATGCTACTGGCAACGCACAAGTGCGTTTTTGGGTTGGCCTGCCAGCCATGCATTTTTTACTTGCTACCCATAAATGGGTTATTT
>JAFVPB010000031.1 GCA_017505525.1 Clostridia bacterium | reverse complement strand
TTGCTCCTTTCCCCCTTAAAGTCTTGCGACTTTCGGGGACCCCGAAAAGCAGACAATGCTTTTTGGGGAGAAGGAAAAATAAAGCATAGTGCTTAAGTTTTGCTTTTAAGCAAAACGAAGCATCGTCTGCTTTGTTTTGACATCGTCGGGAAACCCAAGCTTCGCTTGGCTCAGTTTGTCCGTTCTGAAAAATTTCTCCTATCCCCTAAAAAAAGAGGGTGTTTAAAACTAAAAAGTTTTTAAACACCCTCTTTTTGTTACATTGTCTTAAATCAGAGGGTAGATTATGATTAACGAATTTGAAAAGATTGAAGATTTAGGAATAAAAGATTACAAGGTTATTCAGGACAAGCGCGGCTTCTGCTTTGGCAGTGATGCGGTGCTTCTTTCACGTTTTGTAAAGCTTAAAAAAGGAGCAAAAGTGCTTGATATGTGCACAGGTACGGGGATTATTCCTGTGCTTTTGTGGGCGATGAACGACCTTTCCTCTATAGATGCTGTGGAAATAATTCCGCATGTTGCCTCTATGGCACAAAGAACTATGAAATTAAATTCACTTGAAGATAAAATAAAGGTGGAGTGCCTCGACCTTAAGGAGGCACCTGATTTTTACGGAAAAAAGGTGTTTGATGCAGTAACGTGTAATCCACCATATATGAATGCGGGCGGAGGTCTTGTTAATCCATCTGACGAACTGGCAATCGCGCGCCACGAAATTGCGTGCAGCCTCGATGATGTTGTAAAAAGTGCGCGAGCGGTGCTTAAGCCTTGCGGAAAAATATTTATGGTGCACAGAAGCGACCGCCTTTGCGATGTTATCTCAACTTTCAGGAAATATAATATCGAGCCTAAAAGATTGCAGATGGTTTATCCGTCGAGCAAGAAAAAGGCTTCTCTTATCCTCGTTGAGGGTGCGGAAAACGGAAAACCACAGCTGCTTATTGAAAAACCGCTTTTTATGTATGATGATGATAATAACTACATACAAAGCTTGAAATAAGGTGAATAATATGAACGGAAAACTTTATCTTTGCGCTACTCCCATAGGAAATCTTGGCGATATAACCTACAGATGCGTGGAAACACTTAAAAGCGTGGATATGATTGCCGCCGAGGATACAAGGCATACTCTGGGACTTTTAAACCATCTTAATATAGAAAAACCAATGACAAGCTATTTCGAGCACAACAGGCGCGAAAAGGGAGAATATTTAATTTCGGAAATGAAAAACGGAAAAAATATAGCCCTTGTAAGCGATGCGGGCACGCCCGCTATAAGCGACCCCGGTGAAGACCTTGTGAAGCTTTGCGCTGAAAACGGGATTGAGGTTGTTCCAATTCCCGGTGCGGTGGCGGGAATAAACGCACTTATCGCAAGCGGACTTCCAACAGGAAGATTTACTTTTGAGGGCTTTTTAACTGTGAATAAAAGAGGAAGAAACGAAATGCTTGAAAGCCTTAAAAATGAAGAGCGCACAATGATTTTTTACGAGGCTCCGCACAAGCTTTTATCCACGCTTAAGGATATGAAAAAAGCCTTTGGCGAAAGAAGAATTTCGCTTTGCCGTGAACTTACAAAGCTTCATGAAGAATTTTTCCGCACAACCCTTTCTGGAGCAATAGCCTTTTATGAAGACAATGCACCAAGAGGTGAATTTGTTTTGGTGGTAGAGGGAAAAAGCCATGAAGAAATAATGGAAGAAAACGCGCGTGAGTGGGAGAAAATGACGGTTTGCGAGCACGTGGAGATGTATATTTCGCAAGGTATGGCTGAAAAGGAAGCCCTTAAGCAGACTGCCCAGGACAGAGGCGTTTCAAAGCGCGATATTTACAGTGAGTATAAAATAAATGGATAAATTGGTAAAAACCTATTGACAAAAGGTGTTTCGGGTGTTATCATATAGCGTGTTAAACACAAATGTGCGCGGGTGGTGGACACGTGAAAAACAAAAAGTTTGTTATCGCAGACCTCGAGCTTTTGCCACCGGTATATCACAGGGTGCTTTTTGCAAAAGAGCTTCTGGAATCGGGAAAAGCTACCACAATTAACGAAGCGGTAAAGATAGCAAATGTATCGAGGAGTGCGTATTATAAGTATAAGGAAAGTATTTTTCCTTTTAACCATATGCAGGGAATTCTAACGCTCCTTGCAGTGGTGATAGATGTTAAGGGCGTGCTTAGTTCAATGCTTGGAGTAACGAGTGAGGCAGGGTGCAATATCCTTACAATAAACCAGAACGTTCCTGTAAACGGTGTGGCAAATATCACTCTTACACTGCAGACAGACCGTATGAAAATCAGCGTTGAAAATTTGATAACTCAGCTTAAATCTATACACGGCGTAAGAAAAATTGATATTCTTGCCAGACAGTGAAAATAATACTTAAGAGAATAACGAAAGAGGGTATAGTGTGAAAAATATCGCAATTATAGGTTTCGGTGTTGTTGGCTCGGGCGTATACGAAACCATAAAAACAAACAAAGAAATTTTAAAACGTAACACGGGCGAAGAGCTTCGCGTGGTAAAAGTTCTCGATATCCGCGATTTCCCCGACCACGAGGAAAAACAGATTTTCACAAAGGATTTCAATGATTTGTTAAATGATGAATCTATTGATATTGTTGTGGAAACTATGGGCGGTGTGCGTTTTGCTTATGACTACACAAAGCAGCTTCTTGAAAAGGGCAAAAGCGTGGTTACAAGCAACAAAGAGCTTGTTGCAAAGCACGGCGAAGAATTTTTCAAAATTGCTAGAGAGCACAACGTGCGTTATTTATACGAAGCAAGTGTTGGCGGTGCAATCCCGATAATCCGCCCGATTGCCTGCGATGTTGCGGCAAACGATATTGTTGAAGTATCGGGTATATTAAATGGTACAACAAACTATATCCTTACAAAGATGTTCCTTGAAAACGATAGTTACGATAACGCTCTTAAAACGGCACAGGAGTTGGGTTATGCTGAAAAAGACCCCACCGCTGATGTTGACGGAATAGATGCGTGCAGAAAAATTTCAATTCTGATGTCGCTTGTTACTCACAGAAAAATCGATAGCGAAAAGGTGCACACCGTTGGTATAAGAAACCTCACAACCGAGGATTTAACTTATGCTGCGGCACTCGACTGCAAGATTAAGCTTATCGGCTGCGGTTTTGTGGAAAACGGCAAGGTAAGTGCTTCGGTTGAGCCGATGCTTGTGCCAAACAATTCGCCACTTTCTTCTGTTGAAGATGTGTTTAATGCGGCAATTGTTAAAGGTAATATGGCGGGCACGCTTATGTTTTACGGAAGAGGCGCAGGTATGCTTCCAACGGCAAGTGCAGTTGTGGGCGACGTGGTTGATATCGTTAGAAACCCAGGCTACAACAGTGCATATGAATGGGGCGAAAGCGCACCTGAAAATGAACTGGCTTATGAAGATATTGTTGCAAAGTTCTTTGTTTGCATAAAAGAAGAGCAGCTTGAAAAAGCAAAGAAAGAATTTGGCGATATTGAAATAATAAATGGTGTTACGGGCTTAGGCTTTGTTGCACCGAAAATGAGCATTAAAGAATTAGATGAAAAGCTCGGCGCTATCGGCGGAGCAGTTTCAAGATTAAGATTTTACCGATAAGGAGGACTAAACGTGGGTTTAATAGTACAGAAATTCGGCGGAAGCAGTGTTGCAAATGCTGAAAGAGTTTTTAACGTTGCAAGCCGTGTTATAGATACTTATGATGCGGGAAACGATGTGGTGGTTGTAGTATCTGCTCAGGGCGATACCACCGACGATTTGATTGAAAAGGCAAAAGAAATTAACGATCGCGCTTCAAAAAGAGAGATGGACGTTTTACTTTCTGCCGGAGAGCAGATTTCAATGTCGCTTCTTGCGATGGCTATTGAAAAGCTTGGCAGACCTGTTGTTTCTCTTACAGGATGGCAGGCAGGCATGAATACAGATATCAATTATTCACGCGCAAGAATTAAAAGAGTGGTAGGCGAAAGAATTCAGCTTGAACTCGACAAGAGAAAGATTGTTATTGTAGCAGGTTTCCAGGGAATAAACAAATACGACGACATAACAACTCTTGGTCGCGGAGGCAGCGATACATCGGCAGTTGCAATTGCAGCGGCTCTCGGTGCCGACCTTTGCCAGATTTACACCGACGTGCGCGGCGTGTATACGGCAGACCCGAGAATTGTGCCTGAAGCAACAATGCTCAGCGAAATTACTTACGACGAAATGCTTGAACTTGCATCGGCAGGCGCAAACGTTCTTCACAACAGAAGCGTGGAACTTGCTAAAAAGTTCAATGTTAATATGGAAGTGCTTTCAAGCTTTGAGAAAGTGCCCGGAACAATAGTTAAGGAGGAAAATACAGTGGAAAAAATGTTGATAAGAGGTATTGCACGCGATAACGACGTTGCAAGAATTTCATTGGTAAATGTTAAGGATGCGCCCGGCAAGGCATTCCAGATATTCTCGATACTTGCTAAGAAAAAGGTAAATGTAGACGTTATACTTCAGTCTATCGGCCGCGACGGTAATAAGGATATAAGCTTCACCGTAGCAACAAACGACCTTGAGGTAGCTCTTAACACACTTAATGCAAACAACAGCATTATCGGTGCTGAAACTATTGTTCACGACGACAATGTTTCAAAGGTTTCTATTGTAGGCGCAGGAATGACGGCTGACCCCGGCGTTGCGGCTACAATGTTTGAAGCTCTTTATGATGCCGACATTAACATTCAGATGATTTCAACAAGCGAAATCAGAATCAGCGTTCTTATCGACAGAAAGGATGCAGAAAAGGCTGTTAAGGCTATACACAAGAAGTTCGAGCTTCACGACTAATGGGGATGTAAATAATGAAAAAAGAGATTTTTCAATTATCGTTGAAAAATCTCTTTTTGTTTATATTAATATAGAAATCAAATCAACTCAAAAGAGGTAATTATTTTAACTCAAAATAGTTAGAATAATTTTGAGGTGATTATGATGAATATAGGGGAAGCCACAAAATTAAGAATTATTGAACTATGTAATGAAAATATGATAACAGTTAATAAACTTGCAACTTTAAGCGGAGTAACACAGTCTACACTAAATAATATTGTGGGTGGCAGAAATAACAGTGCAACAATTTCCACAATAAAAAAACTGTGTGATGGATTAAATATTTCAATACGAGATTTTTTTGCATCAAAATTATTTGATGACTTAGAGCAGGAAATAAAATAATATGGAATTACCAAAACGAAAACCTACAAGATTAAAGGGATATGATTATTCCTCGCCGGGCGCGTATTTTATAACGATATGCACAAAAGACAGGAAATGTTTGCTATCTGAGATAGCTGTAGGGACAGGCGTCCTCGACTGTCCGCAAAATATATTAACGCCATATGGAGAAGTTGCTAATAAGCATCTTATTAATATGAGCAATTTTTATGAAAATATTAAAATAGATAAATTTGTTGTTATGCCTAATCATATTCA
>JAFVPB010000007.1 GCA_017505525.1 Clostridia bacterium | reverse complement strand
ATCCTCAGGATAATGACCTAAAATAACAGGGTCACTCCACCACGAAACATTCCACATAACACCATCACCCAGTGGAGGACATTTGAAATATTCTTCCCGTGCAGCGCTTATATTTTCAGGGCTATTCGTTGAAGGATAGCAAACAGTGCATGTGGGAGCATAGCCTACTAAAATAGGCTGTTTTGCATTTTCACGCAGTGCAATAACTGCAGCACCATGAGCTTTTAAAACATTATGGCACATCAGAAAAATATCTTTATATAATACTTTCAGCCCAGGCGCATGCGCACCGTTAAGATATCCGCTTCCAATAAAGCACTGGGGCTCATTAAAGGTTATAAAATGTTTCACTCTGTCTGAATAAAGCGCACTTATCGTTGCAGCATAATTTCTGAACCATTCAACACTATCGGGATTCATCCATCCACCTTTTTTATGAAGTTCATAAGGGTAGTCCCAATGAAAAAGAGTAATATATGGCTCTATCCCGTTTTTTATAAGTTCATCAATAAGGTCTGAATAAAATTTTACGCCTTTTTCGTTAATTTCACCTGTTCCATTTGGGAATATACGCGACCAACTTATAGAAAAACGATACGCCTTAATGCCTAACTCACGCATAAGCGAAACATCTTCTTTAAACCTGTGATAATGGTCACAAGCGATATTTCCAGTGTGACCGCAAAATGTTTTTCCTGCTTGTTGTGAAAAAACATCCCACACACTTAAACCTCTTCCGTCCTCATTCCATGCACCCTCAATCTGGTAGCTTGCCGTTGCAGCTCCCCAAACAAAATCTTTTTTAAACCCCACAGTAAACCCTCTCTTTCTTATCCGTAAATATCACTGTCGTTATATATGTTTTCTATTTTTATATTATTTTGATTTTCGTGTTCCAACAACCAATTGAAAACCTCAGGGTTAGAATATGTATCATTCCACGCATCATGTTCATTTTCGGGATAAATTGTTATTTTTGCATTCCCTCCGTTTTTATTTACTGCATTTATCATTTTTTCAGATTCTTCTACAAAAACAACACTATCTTTTTTTCCGTGAAATGCCCACACGGGTACATTCACAAGGCGGGCAGCATTCCAATACATTCCTCCTCCGCAAATTGGAATAATTGCGGCAAAATATTCAGGCATACTCATTGCAAGCTGCCATGTTGCATACGCTCCCATACTGGCTCCCATAAGGTAAATTTTTCTGTCATCTGTAAATTCTCTCTTTGAAATTTCAATAACTAGATTTTTAAGTTCTCCAAACAAATCAAACCACGTATCTGCACTGCACAACGGTGCAACAGTAATAAATTTAAAATCCTCGTAATTATTAATATTCCTGAAATACGGATTATTTAAAAGGACATTAATATCATTTCCTCTTCCTCCTGCGCCGTGCAACAGAACGATTATAGGATACTTGTTGTCTTTTTGATATTCCTTTGGGTATCTTATCACATACTTCAATTTTCCTATTTGTGATGTTTCAATTTTAAAATTCTCCAAAATAACCATCTCTTTCATAACGCATTTGCAGTTACAATTCTGTCCCAAAAGTTATGACCGTTACTTTTTTCAAGGACAGGTTCTTCCAGTTCCTCTATTGTTGAAATTTCGTTATTTACAAATTGAACCAGTCTTTTTTTACAGCTTACCAGTCTTTGCATCAAACCGCCTATTCTGATGTCCTGAACTTCAAACCCATGGGGTTTATTTTCTTTAAACCACATTTTTTGAAATACATCATAAAATTCTTGCAAAGAGGATAATAGCAAATTATATTCTTCTATTATATTGCCGAGCTCGGCTTTGTTTCCTTGCAAATATGCTATACGTGTCTTTATACCAAGTGCCGCTTTGATTGAAAGAACCTTTGAAAGCTTTTTATAGTGTTCAAACATTTCTTCAAAAAAACTATCGCATTTTACTTTTTTCAGTTGATTTTCCAAGTTTTCATAAAATTTATTATCAGATTCCACACAGCAATAATCTCTTATTCCCATAAAAGGGTCATTGTATAAAAGATACTTACTTGGATTGTCATTGTGCTTACCACCAGGCCTGTCAAGCATATCAAGAAGCATAAAATCATCAAACTCACAATCTGTAGCTTGCGTAAATTTATTTTTTATATCCTCAATATTTGTATTTCTTGCTACCGCCTGAGATGCATACATAAGAGAAGGCAGAACAGCAAATTTTGAGCATTCTGCCCCGTTATCTCCCCACACTGTAAAGAGCATTCCGTCAACTTCACAGTCATTACATGCTCTGATAGCTGATTTCATTGTATCTATACTGAAAGTATTATCCGGAGCTAATCCTCTCCACGACCATGCTCCACCGGCAAAATAAACTTTTCTTCCAAACATTTTATTGGTTTTTATTTGCTGAACATAATGATTATAATCTGTGCTGTAATAATCCCAATAAACCAGCGTTATATTTTCAGGAAGAGCAGCTTTTTCAAGGATTTTGTCATTCTCTGCATTTTCATACTGATTTTCAATATCTAGTGCAAGCCTGCAAAACATATCACTCCAGATCATCGGTTCAAATCCGTACTTGTCAGTTATTTCACACACTCTATGAAGATGCTTATTTATTATATCAAATCTGTCCTCTATCCCATTCTTTTTTTGATATTTTCCTGTTCCTACCCTATAAGCCTCGTCCATACCGATATGGATTTTTCTCGAACTAAAACATTCAGAAACAGTGGAAATCATATCCTCAATCAGGTCATAAGTTTTTTCTTCATTTGCCAATAAAATATTATCACAGTCGTTGATTTCATCATATTCCGAATTCCACTTAAATAAGTTTTCAAGGTGTGCAAGTGTTTGTATACAAGGAATAAGTTCAAGTCCTATTTCTTTACAAAAACTATCCATTTCCTTTATTTCAGCTTTTGAATATCTTCCTCTCAAGTGTCCAAAAAAAGGTTGATTATTCACCTCATAAGTATCTTCAGTATATAACATCAGAGTATTATATCCCATCTGCTTTATTATTTCTGCGTATTTTTTTACTGTTTCCACTCGCATAACCGCATTTCTTGAACAATCAAGCATTACTCCAAGCATCTTTTCCATATATGTACTCTCCCTTTAAAATAACACTCCATTATTTTTCTGAAGCTTTTGAAGTTCCTTTATGTTTATTTCCGCCACTTTCACGGAATTCTTCACAACCAATGAAGCCGCATTTCCCGCAGCTTCTCCGGTAAGTGCACATACCGGTATTACTCTGGCTACTTCCCATCCATCTCCCTGCGGAGAAGATACTATTCTTCCGGCGGCAATTAAATTATCAAATTTTTCATTATACAAAGCACCAAAAGGGAGCTGATAATGCTTACCTTTGCCATTTGGTCGAAAATCTCCGCATGAACCTATTGAATCTTCAAATATTTCTCCATCAATAGCATTAAAATCAGTTTTTCCTACTATCCTTCGTATTGTTCTGAATTGCGCCATCCCTGGAAGTGTCATTATATCATAACTGTTTTTTTCATACTCTTTTATCTTTTTAAGAAGCCCTTTCTTTCCGCGTAAGATATATTTAGTTACATCATCAGCAGTAATGCCCTTCAGTTCTCGCATATTCTTTTCAGCACCTGTTCCAAACATATCGCTGCCGACGCCAATCCATTTTCTGAACTTACAGGTGTTGCCTGTTTCTTTCAGATTTTCTGCATTTTCAACTTGATAGCCATGGGCAACATAGGACATAAAATTATTACCTACAACTGTTGGTACTCCAGCTCTTTCCATAACAACAGCAGTCCCGCTCGCATCAATTATTACTTTTGCTCCAAAAAATTCTTTTCCTTCCACGCTTTCGCAAATTACACCTATTGCATGAGTTCCTTCCATTACCGGATAAACTCCCAGAGTATCAAATCTGATTTTAACTCCATTTTCCAATACGTATTCATCCAATGCCAAAGAAAATACAGTTGGTGAAAAATAGGTGGAATACCTTTCATTAGAGCTTGGAAATTCTCCACTTCCGCCCCATTTAGAGGGAAGATTATCAAAGCCATACTTTGCAGACAATTTTATCAGTTCTTCACAAATTCCACCTATCATTTGTTTTCCTTCTCCGTCGCACAATGGCTCGTACCAGGAAATAAGTCCGACTGTAGCCAGCCCACCGAGATTTACGTTCTTTTCAATCAACAAAACTGAAAGATTGTTTCTTGCCGCACTTACAGCAGCACTGATTCCTGCAATTCCTCCGCCAACTACAATTACATCATAGTTACCTTTTTCTATAATATTTCTTTTATCCCAATCCATTAATAACACGCTCTCTTTATTTCATTATGTAGTAAAGAAAATTCTCCTTATATCCTGTTCTATCGGTTGCAAAACGCGAGCGACGCATACAATCAAAAGACCAATCTAAATCACATCTTTCAAATATTTCTGTCAGTTTAAAATGCTTCACACTCTTTTCAAGTTCATCTACTTGTTTTTTTCTAATATCGTCGTTTTCAATTCTCGAAACACGCATATACTGAACTGCTAAATGCTCCCTTTTTATTCTTTCGAGAACAACTTCGTTTTCAGCATTTTTCTCAGCAAGCACAAACAGATTTTCACATTCTTCAATTAACGAATCATTTATATACTGACTATCAGAATTATCATAAATTTTCATAGTATATTTAGAGAATTCCTTTGCAATAAGGTCGATATATTTCTTTATATATATTCCGCCTTTTCCATAAACACAATCAGTAAATTCTTCTATTAACTTTTCAGTGTCTTCTTCTGAGTTCCAAAGAAGCTTTGCTATTACATAAGATTTTAAGTCATCAAGGCTTGCTCCTCCTCCGTAAGAGAAATTACCTTGCTGTAAAACTCCTCTAACGCCTCTTTTTCTATACAGTCTTATATTCTCTGCCATTGAATACATATTTGGAAATGGAAGAAGATAATTTGCAAAATTAACACAATAATCCCAAATATAAACTCTATCAGAAATCTTTGTCCATTCATTTATATTATTTATGAAATCAATTGCCTCACTGTTATTCTCATTAACAAGTATTTCAAATGGCTTACTGAAATCACATTCTATATCGCACAAACGAACTATAACATTTTCTTCGGGTTTTACGTATTTTGGGGCTTTCCTCGTATATTGGTAAGCAAAAGTATGTATCAGCACATCGGGATACTCTTTTTTAACTTCTCTTGCAATTTTATTTACAAAATGGATAACACTGCCCGCAGGCCCCCCCTCATACAAATCTGTTTTTCTGCAGTTTTCGCACGAACAAAACTTTTCCATATTAATAGAATTATCATTCTGCGCAACAGAAAAAACCTTGCACGAAGGGTTTTCTTTTATCCATGTAAAAACCTTCTCTGTTGCTATTTTTAAAACATCGGGATTTGAAAGGCATAATTGAGTGGGCATTCGTTCCCCTTTTACCTCTGCAAAATATTCGGGATGCTCTTCAAAATATTCCGCGGGTGGAACCAAATCGTCGAATGAATGATGAAAGTTATAGAATTTTGTGTGTCCGCCTCTTTCTAAAGGTATTGATGCTAAGTTTGCATTAAGCTTATTCTTCACAGCGAAATCACTCTCAAAAGCAAACCTGAAATACGCTTCTCTATATTCAAAGTCAGGATTTTCAACTATAGAAATTTCATCTATTGTTAAATTGTCCATCTTTTCAATTTTTTCCACTTCCTTAGTAAAGCACCTGTATCCTAGAAATTTTTCAAGGAAGCTGTATACACCATATAATGTCCCACGCGGAGTTTTTCCTGCAATTACAATGCCATTATCTATTGTTTTAATTGTAAAGCCTTCTTCTTCGACTGTCGACATATCAAGCTCTTTATAAACATCTCGTGGAAGTGTTCCTATATAAATCTCTTTTCCTCTTTTTTCACAACGGTCTGAAAAATAAGGGATAAGCACATCAGTACTCTTGTAGATATATTTTTGCAGTTCAGAAGCTGCAAAATGCTCCGTTTCATGTGCTTTTTTTGATGTAACAATATAATATTCGCTAACTCCGTTATTTACAATTTCGTACTTTTTCATTGTTCTCCTCCACACACTTTACCAGCAATAATTTCCACCGCACCGCGAATATCCCAGTTTGTTTTGTTCAGAGCATCTGTTGCCTCTTCTGCGTTTTTTCCTGTTATATCACGCACTATCCTTATAACGCGCTCTTTAAGTTTATTATTAGATGGCTTAAGATTTATCATCAGATTTTCATATACATAGCCTTGTTTTATCATTGAAGTTGTAGAAATCATATTTAAAATAATTTTTTGTGCAGTTCCTGCTTTCATTCTTGTGGAACCTGTAATAACCTCTTCTCCCGTATCGGGACAAATAGAAATATCGGCGCACAAATCAAGAGGAGTATTCTTATTGGATGTAATTCCAACAGTTACAGCACCTATTTTTTTAGCATACTCTATTGCACCCAAGACATATTCTGCACCACCTGCAACAGAAATGCCAACAAGGCAATCTTTATCTGAAATCTCAATTGCTTTCACATCATTAATGCCTGCTTCACGGTTATCTTCCTGATTTTCGCTTGCACTGCGCAAGCATCTGTCTCCGCCTGCTATTATTCCAAGCACTGTATCTGGTGACACACCAAACGTAGGAGGGCATTCCGATGCATCAAGCACCCCAAGTCTTCCTGATGTGCCGCATCCGATATAAATTATCCTTCCTCCGTTTTTAAGACAACCCGATGCAGCCTCCACCGCTTTTTCTATATTCTCAAGCTCTGATTCCACTGCTTTCACGGCATTCATATTCTCTTCGTTGATTATTTTAAGAATATCTAAAGTATTCATTTTATCAATATGGGTTGTCTTGGGATTCCGCATTTCAGTTCTGTTCATTTAAAAAACTCCTGTTCTATATGTATGTTCTTTTAAATTCCTTAAGAAAATCTTCCTTTAAAGCTATGCCGCACAGCTTTGCACATGAAAGCCCCGCTCCATAAACCTGGGGCTTTGTAATTAATTTGAATTCCACATCCAAGCAGCTTTTTTCTTTTATCAAACTAATATAATCGGGATTTGCACTAACAACTCCGCCCGACAGAACAACGCAGCTAGGTTTTCCGTATTTATCATAAGCAATTTTAATTTGCTTTGCTAAATCATCGGCATTTCTTTCAATAATCTCAGTTGCTACTTTATCATTCTTCACTTGCGCCTCAAAACAAAGAGGCGCAAATGAAGCAACAAAATCTCTTCCTTTAGAATATATATGGGGTATTTTCTCATTCACTCTTCCATTAAGTTTTTCTTCTGCCAGTTTAACAAGCAAGGAATACTCCCCTAATCCATCATAATAAGATAAGTTTGCTCTTAAAACATCTCTGCCTATAAAAAATCCGCTGCCTTCATCTCCAAGCATATAACCCCATCCACCTGTTTGGTGTAAACCGTATTCATCAAGAGCAAACACACACGAGCCTGTTCCGCAAATTACAGCAATGCAGTGATTTGTATTAGCGCACGATATGATATTTTGTATATCGCTGCTGCATCCTACAAGCAAGCCAGGATACTCGCTTTTTAAAAAGCTTATTACCGCCTCTTGATTTTCTTTTCCGCCGCAGCCTGCTATTCCCGCGTATATTCCAACCACATTTTGATTACACTTTAATAATATATCTATACCTTTTTTTAAGATTTGGGTTGTTTTTGCGATACCTACCGAATTAGCATTTGTGCCATCTAAAACTATTCTTTTTAAAACAGTTCCCTCAGCGGAAAACAAAACAAATTCTGTTTTTGTCCCACCGCCATCAATTCCAATCATCGTAATTTCTTTTACGGATACATTCATATCGCTGTTCATTACGCTTCACTCCTGTTATTCAAAAAACGTTTTCAGCATATTTCCAAAAATCTCTGCACCTTTATCTTTAAATCTGATTTTATACAAACACTCTTTTTCTTTTTCTATTCTTTCAGCTTCTTCTTTATCTCTTTTTCCTAAAACAAGCTCAGCTGTGAAAATTACCATATCACAGTTAAGCTTTGCCTCTCTTAAATAAAGCTCATCTGCTTTTACAGTGTCAAGCTCTTTTCTTATTTCCTTCATATAGTCAATTACTCTTTTGAATCCGGGCTTCATTTCTTCTGTTATAACCTCTGGTCTCGTAAAGCAACAGCTTAATTCTGTAGCATTGCAGTTAACACTGTTTTCAAGGAAATAATAGTTACCCATTCTGTAAATTATATCAGCAAAAGAAACATCTCCCTCTGTTTTAAACACATATTTATCAAGATATTTATAGCACTTTGCCATAACATCTCTTCTTTCCATACATGCTTCTATATCATCATTGCTTCCGCTGTTCCATGACATCGCTCCTGCAAGCACTATCTGAAGATATGTAACAGTAGGTGTATGCATATGCCCGGGATCACTCCATTCTGTCATAAGAAATCCTTCGGCATTGTAAAACGCACCGCTTTTTGCAGCTGCAACAATATTAAACATCATATTTACAGACCTTCCGGTATATGTGCGCCATGTTGAGCTTCCCGGACACACGTAATAACGCAGATTGTTTTCATTAAGAATATTACAATATCTGTCAAAATAGTGTTCAGTTTCATAGCCCCAGTCAAGAACTATACAATCCTTGGGAAGTCTTTTTAGTTCTTCAGGATATTTAAATATTATATCATCCCAAAGCATTGGAGTTTTACCATATTTTTTACTTGCCAGTTCACAAATTTTAATAACATGGTCGGTATATATTTTACCCTTGCCTTCCTTTTCACAAGCTTCCTTTGTTTCACCCATGCCAAGCTCAAAAGGCTCGTCCATACCAATATTTACCATATCGGCTGAAAAAACGTCTACATACCCGTCATAAATTTTATCAACAAGCTCCAAAGATTCTTCCATAAGCGGATTAACCGTTCTTGAAGGCGCACCGTCATCCCTTGTTATTGCAAGATGCTTAAATTCGTCCTTTGCTATCCAGCTCTCCATATGCCCGAAGCCATTCGTGGTAGGAACAAGCTTTATAAAACGTTTGCGGCAATACTCATCTATTTCCTCTATATCTGCTTTTGAAAACGCATCTTTATTCCAATATTGGGGAAAATTTTTATATTGATAAACATCACTATGATCCATATATAGCTGAAACTGATTATATTTCATATCAGAAATCAAATCAATCAACCACTTAAGATAATCCTTGTGTGGTATTTTTGAAATGCTGAACATATACCCTCTGTTTTTTATAGATGGATAGTCCTCTATTTCCACAAAGCATAGTTCCCCCGAAGCATTTTCACGTATAAGCTGCTTAAGTGTTGTATATGCTCTGTACGCTCCTTCGATATCGGCATATTTTATGAAAATACCGTCTTCATTTATATTAACAGAATACCACTCATCCACTTTGCCTGAAATTTTTTCAAAAGAAACTAAGCATCCGTCTTCCGCTTCAGGAAGGTCAATAAATTCACATATTGCATCATTATCACTCTGCAATTTAAATTTTTGAGCAAACAACTTGCCCTCACTCTGAATCATTTTTTTCGGTACTGGTAAAATTGTCATAATACTTTCACTCCTATTTCAAATTCTATTCAAAAAATACATCTATCAAATTTCCGTAATTTTCTATACCCAGCTCTCTGTTTCTTGCGCGCCAAAGCTCACAATGCTCTTTTTTCATTCTTTCAGCTTCGGCTTTATCGCGCTTGCCTAAAACCATTTCAGCCGTGAAAATTACCATATCGCAGTTATGCTTTGCTTCTCTTAAGCAGAGTTCATCTGCCTTAACCATATCAAGTTCTTTTCTTAAACCCTTCATATATTCTATTATTCTTCTGAACCCTGGCTTCATTTCTTCTGTTATAACCTCTGGCTTTGTAAAGCAGCAGCTTAATTCTGTAGCATTACAGTTAACACTGTTTTCAAGGAAGTAATAGTTGCCCATCCTGTAAATTATATCAGCAAGAGAAGCCTCTCCCTCTGATTTAAATATATATTTATCCAGATATTTAAGGTTATTAGCTACCGCTTCACGCCTTTCCATACAAGCCTCAATATCGTCAGTGCTTCCGCTGTTCCATGAAAATTCTGCCGCAAGAGCCATCGGAAGATATGTAACTGTTGATGTATGCACATGCCCGGGGTCGCCCCACTCTGTCATAAGAAGCCCCTCTGCATCGTAAAAGCTTGCGCTTTTCGCTGCAGCAACAACGTTAAACATCATATTGTCTGTTCTTCCTGTGAAGCTTCTCCATGTAGCACTTCCGGGGCATACATAGTACCTTATACCTTTATCCTTCAATATGGCGCAGTATCTGTCGAAATAATGTTCTGTTTCATAGCCCCATTCCATCACTATGCCATCTTTAGGAAGACGGGAAAGCTGTTCGGGATATTTAAAAATAACATCATCCCAAAACATTGGAGTTTTTCCATACTTAT
The DNA here is from genome assembly GCA_017505525.1 of Clostridia bacterium. Classification (GTDB taxonomy): domain Bacteria; phylum Bacillota; class Clostridia; order UMGS1883; family UMGS1883; genus UMGS1883. The sequence goes on along the minus strand of JAFVPB010000007.1, from coordinate 75,590 downwards.
TTTTTGCCAAATCGCATATTTTAAGAAGATGGTCGGTATAAATCTTTCCTTTACCTTCCGTTTCACAAGCTTCCTTTGTTTCTCCCATTCCGAGTTCAAAAGGCTCGTCCATACCAATATTAATCATATCAGCAGAAAAAGCATCTATAAATCCATCATAAATTTTGTCAACAAGCTCCAAGGATTCTTTCTTCAAAGGATTGATAGTTGTTTGAATTCCATTATCATCTCTTGTGATAGCAAGATGATTAATCTCTTCCTTTGCAAGCCAGCTTTTCATATGCCCAAAGCCGTTTGTTGTAGGTACAAGCTTTATAAATCTTTCTTTGCAATATATATCAAGTTCTTCAATTTCACTTTTTGAAAGAACATCTGTACCTTTCCAATATTGCGGGAAATTTTTATATTCGTAAACCATGCTCTCCATATAGAGCTGAAGCTGATTATACTTTAAGTCTGCCATTGCATCTATCAGCCACTTAAGATATTCCATTTTAGGAATTTTAGGCGCAGATATATCAAACATATATCCTCTGTTTTTTATTGAAGGCCAGTCTTCTATCTCCATATAATTTATTTCGCCCTCAGATGTTTTAATAATTTGCTTAAGAGTGCTCGAAGCACGAAAGGCTCCCTCTAAATCACTATATTCAATAAGAATGCCCTTATCGCTTACGCATAAGCTGTATTCTTCATTTTTCTTATTTTCAACTTTTTTAAAAACTATATTAATGTTTCCGTTTTCTGTATTTAATTCTTTAGTAAAATCATATATTCTTTCTTCATCAGCCATTATAGAAAATGAATCTATAATAAGCTTACCGTCGTTTATTTTTATTTTTTGCGGGTTTGGTACAATAAACATAACAAATGTCCTTTCTTTACAAAATGAAAATCAGGTCACAACACATTAGCGCCAATGACCTGATTCTAATTCATCAGCCTTTAACAGCACCAAGCATCATACCCTTTGTGAAATATTTCTGCACAAACGGATACATTACAAGAATTGGCAGCACTGCAACAATAACTGTAGCAGATTTAACCGTTTCTGAAGTAAATTCTGTCTGCTCGGGATTTATAATGCCCTGAGTAATAAGTTCTACATTATTTTCCTGAATAATTCTCTGTAAAAGTAACTGAACAACTATTTTTGAATTTGACTGAATATACATAAGCGAATCATACCATGAATTCCAGTGGAATACTGCAACAAATAACGCAAGCGTCATAGTTATAGGCTTTGAAAGAGGCATTATTATCTTAAAGAAAATACTAAATTCTCCTGCACCATCAATCTTAGCTGATTCGTGAAGACTTCCTGGAATCGATAAAAAGAAGCTTCTCGCCACAACAACATTGTATGCACCAATTAAATGTGGCAAAACATAAATCCATATATTATCCAGAAGTCCATAATTTTTATAAGTAATATACATCGGAATTTTACCACCCGAAAAAAGCATTGTTATAATAAGAACAGTTGTAAAAAACTTTTTGTGCGGAGTTTCGGGTCTTGCCAGAGCATACGCATAGAAGCATGTAATCAAAAGTGCTCCAACCGTACCAACTACAGTTCTGAAAATCGTGTTGAGATATGCAATGGGAAGGTCCGGATTTTTAAACACCATCTTGTAAGCAATAAAAGTAACATCTTTCGGATAGAAATGAAATCCTCCCTTTGCTGCCTCTGCAGTAGTTGAAAGCGAGATAGATAATGTGTAAATCAAGGGGTAAAGCGTTGTAAGTGCCAAAAGGCCAAGAAAAATAATATTAAAAACATTAAATGCTTTTTCACCGTTAGTTCTTTTCATCTCTGCCCCTCCTTTACATTATTCCGAGCGAACCATCGCTCAATTTATCTGTTATTTTATTCGTAATCAATACAAGTGCCAATCCAATTATTGATTTAAACAAGTCTGCTGCCGTACCTACGCCATAGTCCATTTGATTCAGTGCGCGAAGAGTGAAGGTATCAATAACATCTGCAACCTCGTAAACCATCGGGTTATACATATTATAAATCTGATCGAAGCCAGCATTAAGAACGTGACCAAGATTTAAAATAAATACCGTTATAATCGTTGGTATAATTGTAGGAATGCTTATATGAATTGTTTGCTGCCAGCGATTAGCTCCGTCAATGTATGCGGCCTCATATAAGGATTCGTCAACGCCTGAAAGTGCAGCAAGATAAACAATCGCACCCCAGCCCACCGACTGCCACACATATGTAGCAATAAGAAGAATTCTAAAGGATGTACCATTGCTGAAGAATTCCACATAATTATCCTTTCCAAGCAACATAAGAAGCTCGTTTACAGGACCGGTATTGGAAAATACCATTTTAAATATACCTGCAAGCACAACCCACGAGAAAAAGTGAGGTAAGTATGTGCATGTCTGAACTAATTTTTTATACTTTTGCGCACGCAGCTCATTTAAAAGAAGCGCAAGTATAATTGGTGCCGGAAGACCAAACAATAATTTATATACACTTATGCTAAGTGTATTCATTATAACCTTTCCAAAATCAAGAAACGAAAACAGGTCTACAAAATTCGACATTCCTACCCATTCGCTTCCAAAAATTCCTTTCTGGAATTTATAATCAACAAAGCTGATAAAAATACCTGTCATAGGCACATAATGAAACAAAATCAAAATTATAAGGCCTGGAATTAACATCATAAGAAGCTGCCAGTGCTTTATATAGCCAGAGAAGATAGACTTTTTCTTGAGTTGATTATTTTTTGATTGCATAATTTCATCTCCTTTTCTGGCGGGCTGTAAAAGAATTTTTACAGCCCGTCACTTTAATTAATATGATGTAACCTTCTTAATAACCTTGTTCATTGTATCGCCCATGTTGTCTGCTTCTTCCTGAAGCTTAAGTCCGCCGTTTTTCTCCCAGAGAGCCTTAAACTGTTCTATGTATTCTGCTGATGTGATTTCTCCCTGAATAGCTCTTACCATAATATTAATCTGCTGTGTGCGAAGATTTTCAAAGTATTTAGCAGCTGAAGGAAGAACATCGGGTTTTGAGAAAATATCTGCGTGGCCGTTTCCTACTCTGTCGTTTTCTATATTCCAGTTTTCCTGGCCTGTTCCAACGTGAGCATCATACTCTGCTCTTGACGGAGTTGTGGGAACGAAGAATGTGGGTGCAGCAAAGGTGCTGTCGATACAATACTTGCTTCTCTGTGCTGAATCATTATAAGGCTCAAGCCAGTTGAATCCACCCTTGAATTTTGCTTCTTTATCGATATATTCCCAGTTTACGCCTTCGTCGCCCATCTTAACCTTATGAAGGAATTCTGAATCATTGATTGTTCCTTCAAAGATTTCAAGAATCTTTATAAGCTTTGTTTCATCATCTTCAAGGTGAGCACCAAAAGAAATAATGTGACAAGGAAGTCCCCAGCACTGTGTACCGCTGTGACCTTCAGGACCTTTAACAAATTTAGCGCATGCAATTTCTGCCTTTGGATTTATTTCAACAGTTGTAAGTCCAAGTCCCCAAGGCTCACCAGGCTCCATATAGCCGCCGTGCTGGTTTATATAACCAACGCTGCCGCTTGTAAATCTTTCCTTACCGTTTCCAAACACATTGTCTGATTTGAAGTCGGGATGAATAAGACCTTCACTGTACCATTTTGCGAGTGTGTCGATAGCATCTGTAATGCCATCAGCAAATCCGCCGTACACAACCTTTCCATCCTGTTCCATCCAGTTGAAAGGAATAACACCATAAGCACCGAAAACCTCAGAGAACGTTGTATGCCAGTTCACAATATCTCCCGACATGCCATAAGTATCGTTCTTGCCGTTTCCATCGGGGTCATTATGCGTAAACTTGTAAAGCGCATCATACATTTCATCAATTGTTTCGGGCACTTTATCGATTCCAACATTCTTAAGCCAGTCTAATCTCCACCAGCCAACTCTTCCGCCTTCATTGAAGAACGAAATATTGGGCACACCATAGTTATCGCCATCTGCATAAGAATACATAAATGCCTGTGGAGCTTCTTCCTTAAGAATTCCGTAAACTGTGGGGGCGTATTTTGCTATTGTTTTGTAATCAACCTTAGCTAAAAATCCCTGATCAGCATCTGCTGCAACGTGAGATGGATCAAGCTCGTAAATAAGGTCGGGAATGTCGCCGCTTGCAAGAAGCATTGTCTTCTTGTCGTTATAATTCTGGTTTGCGTAGAAAATCGGCTTAATTTCTACTCCGAATTTTTCTTCAAGAAGTAATTCTGCATCTGTTCCCTCTTCTGCCGACTGATTGTTAGGGTAACCAAGCCATGTTATTGTCATTTTTTCATTATCGTTTGTAGCTGTCTCCTTGTCGCCGCAGCTTACAAGCGCAAGCATCAAAGAAAGAGCCATAACTATAGCAACTATTTTTTTCATTTTCATTTTATTGTGCCACTCCTTTACTATTTTTGCTTTCTTCGTATTTAATAAATTCCGTAAGCATTGTTAAAACAACGCCTGTTCCGTGATCATCATTCAGTGCAGCGCCAAGCTGAGCATAATACTTAGGGTCGTAACTGCACTCAGAGCCCATACAAACCCCGCTGATGTTAAAGTTTTTATCAAGAGCGGTGGTAAATATTCCATTAATAGCCTTAACTATTGCTTCATAAAATTTTTCATCCAGCCATCCGTTGCGGATACCTCTTATCATACCTAAAGCAAACATTGCCGTACAGGATGTTTCCTTGTAGCTTTCAGGATAATCCAGCACCTGATGCCACATACCATCCTCTTCCTGATAAGATAAGATTCCTTCAGCAAATTCAGCGAATAGAGAAACAATTTCATTATATTTCGCGTGCTTTTTATCCATAAGCTGAAGCACTTCTGAAATTGCAAAGAAAATCCATCCGTTTCCTCTTCCCCATGGAACGCGGCTCATCTGTTCATCATTCATAAAATATATGTGTGAAAAGATTTTTTTACTATCCATAAACAGATAATTTTTAAAACCGAGAATCTGGCGAGCACACTCGTCAAAATACTTTGCTTCTCCCGTAATTGCACCCATTCTTGCAAGGAACGGACAACTCATAAAAAGGTCGTCTGCCCACATTGTTATGGCGCGGTGATATGTACCGTCGGGAAAGCGCGGAATATTGTTCAGTGCCGCATCGGCAAGATTATATAAAATTTTCTTTGTGTCGTCACTTTTATTTATTTTATAAAGCTCGCACAAATTCATTCCTATTGCACCGATTGCATCAAGATTATCAAGATTTACGCTTCTTTCAAGGAATGTCGGGCATCCAAACTCCTTATATTCATACTGCATATATTCATAATAATCTGATATAACAGTCATTGAATCTACAAAGTAATCGTAGTAGCTTTCACCTAAAATTTCAGAAGCTTTAAGAATTCCGTATTCTCCAACCATAAGCGCGTAAAACCATTTTCCGTAGAAATAACTATCGAGATATGGCCTTACATAGCTGCCATCGGCAAGGCGCCAGAACTTGTTGCCATAAGGCTTTTTGAACTGCACTTTGGGAACTTCAGGCGTTTCAAAAGGTCCAAGTAAAAGCCAGTTTGTTCCGTTATTTCTTGTGGTTTCAAGAAACGGAATATTAAAGCCGGCATTGATGTTATATGAAAAGCCCCATTTGTTCCCTTTAATAAAGCGAACAACAACCTCATCGCCCTTTTTAAGGAACGAACTCTCTGCCCATTTTCCGTTTACAAAAAGGTCGCCCTCTCCGTGCCAAAAGGTATCGCGTGAGCAATATGTAAGTGCAAAAGCATAATCGCCGTTTTGGTTTTCAAACAATTTAAAGAAATCAATTTTTTCTGTTTTTTTTGTAGGCTCGGGAAATGCCGTTTCTTTTGAATTAAGCTTTGAAACAGCAACACCCTCTTCACTATTATACTCCTCCACGGGAATTAAAGCCTTAATGTGATACAGATAATCTGTTGCCCACATTCCCGGGTACTGAAGTATCGATGGGACAAAGGTTAAACTGAAGTTTTCTTCTTGCTTTACGCACTTCATACAAAGTTCGTTTTTTCCCTCAAGGCATCGTACAACAATCTTACCATCGCTGTCTTGTTCAACCTTTTCTCCACGAAAGAAAATTTCACTGCATCCCGATGTAACAACTGCCACATCGTTTTCAAATGGAACACTAAGCTCTGTTGTCACAAAAGCATAATCGCCGTTTTTTGCCTGTGGATAAAACCCGTTTAAATCAACCTCAACCTCTGCGCAAATGCGGCCCTTGCGGGGCGATTTTTTTATCGCCCCGTGTTTTATAAAGGGTCTTAGCTTAACATCTTTTTTCGGCCTTGTAACAAGCATATTTTCGGCAATGCTTTTTAAATTTTCTGCTATTTCTTTCTTAGTTATCATTATTTAATCTCCAAAATTTGCGCCCTTTTACTGAACAGTTTTTGTAATAAATGATTCTCCCTCTACAAGCGGAATGTAAGGTGAAATTGTTGTTACTGAATCGAGCACAAAGAGCTTAGCGCTGTTAGCGGTGTCTGAAAGTGCTGCCGATTCAATTGTTACAGTTTTCTTACCCTGTTTACCAACCTCAACCGCTGCTGATTTTTTAACGTCTATAAGCTTATTATCGCTGTTATAAACTGCCATAAGCACAACTATGCTCTTAGGAGTATCGTTGTTGTCAACATCTGCTTTACCTTTAAGAATTGCATCTTTTGTAAAATCAGAAGTTGTGAATTCAGCAGTTATTTTAGCATTGCTGCGCTTAACTGTGCCAAGCTTCACTGTGCCCCATTCGCTGATGTCGCCATAGCCGAGAGTTGCCTTTGCGCTTCCCCAAACGATTGCAGAATCCATAAGGATATCGATTCTTTCATCGGGCGAATTAAGGTTAAACATCACTCTGTGTACTTTACCCTCGCCAAAGGTATAGATTGTTTCGTCGTCATTTTCGTCTTCGGAATATACTTTATATAAGAAGCCGTCCTTAAAGTTCTTATCATCGCTTCCCATAACTACTCTTTCACGGAAGTTTCCGCCGTAGATATTTTTGTCCTGAATGTAGTTTCCAGCCAGCGATATTTCTTCAACCTTTACGTTATCGATAAATATATTTCCTGCACTGCCTGTTGAAGAAGGCTTTATTTTAAGGTGCGGGAACGCCTGATAGAGATAGTTATCATTATGATAAGCAAATCCTGCCGTTATTGTCTTCCATTCGGTTGTTACCGCCACATTTGATATAGGAGAAGTTGAATATCCTCCCAAATCAGATGTCGTTTCAAATGTTGCGGTAACTTTACCTCCTGCTGCAACTGCATCGGCATCGCCCTTAATATCCATACTGATTCTGTATGCTCTTCCCTGGAAAAGGTCGGGATAGAAGCTTACAGGGTATCCACAAGGAGTATCTACCTTAAGCACATTGTTGCCATCTTCTTCCACGATAGATGTTGCAAGTCCGCCGTGAGCACCATAGTATGCTGCTCCTTTTTCGAAATCGCCGTTATAAGCTAACTCCAAAGGCTCAAGCTTGAAATCATCCATATAAATAGTCTTATTGCCCCAAGTTTCAAATTTTGCACCGTTACTATCAAAAAGCTGAAGCACAAGGCTTGTTACACCTGCATCGTCTGATGATTTTGTGTTACCGCTAACATTTTGTCTTTCTAAATTGAAAATATGCTCGTAGGTAGTCTTTGTCTTTGTTACCTTGTCGTTGAATTTATACGAACTTGTCGCAGGAGCGGGGGCAAGCGGTGTTGTTCCGTCTGAACGCAACTGACGTGTAGCACCGCGTAACGGATACATATTCAATGTATATTCTTCATCATCAGTTGTCCACACACTAAAGCTTACCTTATAGTATCTTCCGGGAGTAAGATAAATATTATTAATTCTTGCTATCTCCGGATTATATTTACCAACGTTGTCTGTTGCAATTTTAAGAGTACCGTCATTCTGTACTACGTTTGTTGCAGATCTGTTTCCCCAATCGGAAACTATTTCGTCGTCGTTAAAGTCCTGAATAAGGCCGTTTTCGTATTTGCTTCCGGGGTAACCGATTTTAAGAGCAGTATCTTCAACAACTGGCTCTATCACTATATTATCTATACGATATTCGCAAGTATCATATCCGCTGCCAAGCATAAATGATATTTCTGTGTAATCACTTGTTTCAACATCATTTACAGTATGCGCAGGCGTATACTCTTCGCTGAAATCAACCCACTCGCCTATTACAGGCTTAAGATATTTTCTGGTTCCCTGTACTTGGTTGCCGCTTAAGATTTTTTCTTCAGCAGAATCGTCGGCATAAGTCTTCTGGTTTATGTAGAGATTAAGATAATCGCCATCATTTTGCATTGAAAGAACCTTAAACTGGCCTGAAATTCTGTATTTCTGGCCATGGCTAAGCTTAGCTGGGATAACTAAAGAACCATTATTTATTCCCTTAACGTTAAGTACGTTACCCTTTTCACTGTCGCTTACTACCTTTAAATCAACCTTTGATGTGCCGCCTGTTCTGTTTGTGGTTGAAGCGCTTAAATCGTTATCTTCAAATCCAAGCATAACAAGTGATTCGTAAAGCGGTTTTGCATCTGAATATATTGCAGTAACTGCTACAGTGCCTTCTGCAGTAATCTGAAGCTCGTGCTGGCCCTGACCAAGGCGGTAGAAACTGTATGTAGTGCCGCTTGCTAAATTACTTTTTAAAGATTCAGTATGGATTGGGCCGCCTACGTTTGCACTGAATGTTCCCGACTGAGAAGAATCGGTTTTAACGATAACATAGCTTCCGTAAACAGTGAATGTTTTTGTAGTATCTGTAATTGTTACGCTTTCAGAAATGTGATTTACAGGATATATTGCGTGTGAATATGCTGAATACTTATTTTCAGGCACAGGTGCCTTCATAGCTGCCTTTTTAAAGTTTGCAGCAATGTAGCTTCCTGGATCCTCTTCGCCCTTATTCTGAAGGCCGATAAGGTCAACTCCGAAGTTTTCGCAAATCGATTTAAGTGTAGCCGAGCTTTCGGAATTATCTGCAACAACGCACACTGCAGGCACATTAGCGTGATTTACCTTCAGCATAGATAAGAGTATGTTTTCAAGATACTCGTAAGATGCTGCATCACGTACAAGGCTTGCATCGATTACAACATAGTTGTAAACTTCACTTGTCTGAAATGCAGACAAGTGAAGCTGCGCTTCCTCCATTGTGGAAACATTGAAATCAGCAAAGTCTACTCCAAGTGCTGTTTCAAGAGAATTGTGCCAATCTTTTGAGACATTACCAATGTATGCAGCAGTTGCTGCAGCTGATGCCCCCGTCGGCACAAGTGCCATGCCAAAAAGCATAGCGAGTGTAACTAAAAGGGATATGAGTTTTTTAACTCTGTTCATAGTTTTTCCTCCTTAATATAATATAATTTATTTAAAGCCTTTCGGCTAATTAAATTTTATTCAAGAAGATTGCGATTTAATCGGTATTTGTAGGGGCTGGCGTCCTCGACAGCCCGCCAAACGGAACGCTATGGAGGCCGTCCCCTACAAATTGCCATTTATTAATCAAGGATATTTGCTTCTCCTATTGGTATCATTGTTGTATCAACAGGAGTTGTTCCCTCCCACAAGAGAAGCTTTGCTTTAACAGCTTTTTTAGAAGTGTTATTGGCTTCAACATCGAAGCTATAGGTTCCAAAGCCTCCATCCTCGTTATTGTTGTATCCAACGCTGATGCAAGCTCCGTCGCTATCGAGCAGAAGAAGAAGTGCCACAAGCTTGGTATCTCCCTTGAAATCGTTAATGGTTACTGTTGCCCCTACCGTGCTTGCATCTATTTCCGTTACAAATTCAGATTCAATGCTCAGAATAGGAAGAACCTTACCAAGCGCGATTTCTTTATATGCACCGATTTTTCCTTCTAAATCGATAGGTGTAACGCGTGCTTTAAATTCTGCCCCAACATCATCTTTCGTAAAGGTATAGGTGTAGTCGGTGGTAATTGCTTTTTTATCCACACTTGCCCAACCGCCGTCGCTTGCTTTTTTGAAAAGCTGAAGGTAACCTGTTGTTTCGCCGTTACCCATCTGGCAGTTAACCGTTACGCTTTGTCCTTCAGCAACATAGCCACTCTTTGTAAGAAGCTTAACCTCGGGAGCTGAAAATCCTTCTTCAACAACCTTAAGGTTATCAAGATAATATACAAGGCTTGAGCTTTCTGTAAGAGTTGAAAGCACATTATCGTGTCCAAGGCGAAGAGTGATAAAGGGATTAGAGTAGCTTTCTACATAGCCGTTTCCCTTAAGACCTGAATTATATTCAACAACTGTTGGGTCAAGCACCCACGATGCAGTTTGCCACGAGGACGCTCCTGCGCGCCAGTTTGGAACAGTGAAGCACCTCTGAACTGCCCAGCCGTTTGAGGTAGTTGTTCCGTTTGTATAGTTTGCTCCGTCCACACGGAACGCCATAGCGGTATTCAAATCAAAAGCATCGTCTGGAGTTTTCCTTACTCCGTCTATAACTACGTTTTTCCCCGCATCGGCAGTTGTGTATTCCTTAAGAGGAGTTTCAACCTTTATATCTGCTGATATTGTATATTTTTTTGAAGCATCTAAGGTTAATGGGAACTTAAGTGAATAATAGTCGCCAGTCATAGTTATTTTTGCGCATTTTCCGCCGTTTCCGTCTGAAACTATTTCATTCGTTCCTTTTGAGTTTGCTGCACCAAGCTTCGAAGCATTTCCGATTGTTTCATCCTCAAAATCCCAAAGAGGATACGGCGATTTCATATTAGCCTCAACAACATAGAAATCATCAAGAAGATATGTAAATGCTTTACCGCCCGTAAGCTCTTTAAGATCTCCGTTTCGTCCAAATCGTAAGCCAATGCGGCATTGTGTTAAATCCGTTATAGGTATCGAGCCGCCTGCTGCCGTTACCCACGCCTTTTCAGGAACGGTATACGTTGTTTTTACCTCTGTCCAATCGCCTGCTTTATATTCCTGAATATAGCGCCTGTCGAGATAGCCTTTATAAGGTGTTCCCTCTTTTTCAAAGCTTACATTATCGATAAAATAAGTCATAAGTTTGTTAACGTCGATGCCTGTGAGCGAAACTCCGTCAACCTTCTGATCACCAATACATTCGTCAAAAGCCTTATCAAGCTTAACTCTGCAGCTTATTTCGTAGGTTTTACCCTTTTCAAGTACAATTGGGAAATATGGCGTTTTTGCGCCTGCATCCTGTGTAACCTTCAGCGCCTTTCCCGCTCCGCCGTAGCCACCATCAACTATTTCGTAGGTAGCTAATGTGTTTTCAGTATCAAGCGAGCCTATGCCATTTTCAAAATCCTCGTAAAAGTACGGGGCACTTTCATCCTGCGCATAAGTACTTACAGGAAAGCTGACCATAGAAATAATCATTGAAAAAATAGTGGCTATTGCTAAAATATTTTTTCCTTTTTGCATCTTAATCCTCCTTATCCTTTCTTATTCAGCGGGCATTAACTCAACACTTGATTGAGGTCTTGCCGTAATATGAACTGTTCCTTTACCTTTTAAACGACCTCCTGCCACATCTTTCCAATATATTGCAGTGGCAAATTCATCATCCGTTCCCGCTTCCCTCATCAGCATTATTACTTCGGTGGAATATCCGTTTTCAACGCAACCCACTATAACCTCGTATTCTGTTCCGTATTTAAAGTCAACCAAGCTCTGAACAGGCCCATTATGACGGTTGCCATCACTCTTCACGCCCGTTTCGTATCGTGTAACTAAGAATGGTTCTCCTTCTCTGAACTGAATAAAATAGTGGCTTTGATTTTCTGCATCATAAGCTTCTTTATGATTAGAGGCTTTTAATTCCAGCCAAACGGGATTATCCCCCGTTTTATTAACCTTCATATTAAATTTTAAAAGCTCGTCGCAGTTATATTTTTTATAGGCTGATGCATACCACATAGGTGCTATTCGAATGCCTTTGCCAAAAGCTGTAGCGGGATTGTTACTGTCGCCGTTATACCACATTCCGAAGTTTTCTGCTCTTGCACCTTCAAAATCAACAACGTGGTACTCATCTAAGTTAATACCTTCTGATGTTGGTCGATCCTTAACGTGAACAAGCACTGTTTTTGAAACAGTTTTATTTTCTGCCGTTACATTCACAGTAACATAGGTTTCCCCCGCTTTTACTGCCGTAACGCTGCCCTGCGTGTCAACTGTGGCAATCGAGGTATCTGTACTCTGATATGTTGCCGTTGAATCGATTTCTTTTCCACTTACCGTGTATGCAGTGTGGCCAATATCGTAGTTGTTACCCACATACATATACATATCGTCAACATCTGTTTCCACGTAGGTAAACACATCATCGGTTACAACAGGTACGCTTTTTACTCTGAGTACGTCTCCTGTTTTCTGCATAATTCTTACATTGGCAGTTCCCTGACCGAGCGGTGTAACCACACCTGCGCTGCTTACAGAAACAACATCAGGTTTATCGGTAGAATAGTAAACTGAATAATCATTGCTTTGTGCCTCAGCATATTTTCTTCCGTAGCTTTTCACGTTGCTTGTGTAATTACCTGCTGCACTTGGAATATTTAAGGTATTTCCTTCCTCTATATAATGTACAGAGTATGTGTCAATCTCAAGCATTGGATATGCATAAGAATATTTTTCAAGATACTCTTGTGTAAGACCTGCATTTTGTATAATGCTCTTTGCCTCGCTTGGCCATTCTTCGTTTTCTAAATCGACATAGTAGATATGCTCTCCAAAGGTTGCCGCTTCTCCCTCAGGATTTGTGTAGTCGCCGCCCTTATGGCTTTCATTTTCAGATTCTTTTGAAATGTAGTTATAGTCAACGGGGTTGTTATCCCATCCACCTGATGAAAACCACATAGGAGGTAGAAGAATAGACTGACGGTTTCTATGCCATAATGGCATTCTTCTTGTATCAACCACATTATGGTTAACATTCCAGAAGCTTGAGCTGTTATCAAGATATAATATGGATGTTCTGTTACGCTGATTTTCAAGATAGTTGTTCTGAATTGTGTTGTAACGGTCAAATGTTCCGTCTGTCAATTCTGTAACATATATCGAACCGCCATCATAAATATGGCCGTTAAGCACATCGTGAACGTAGTTGTTTTCCACATCGATTGCATATTTATATCCTGCTTCTGCAATTTTGTTTCCGCTTGAATCCTTTTTAGCGCCATTTTTACCATAGCCCACAACTATACCGGAATATCTTCCGTGAGCAACCTCGTTATGACTTACCTCAACATAAGATGCCGCCATCACTTCAAGTCCGTCGGAAGAGCCGTATTCAATGCCATAGTCGTGAATAAAGTTATTCGATATGATAATTCTTTCAGATAAATATGGGTCGTAAGCAACTCCGCCTGTAGGAATGGTATATCCCTCTGCGCCGTGATTTCCCACATACATTCCGCATCCTGAAATATCATATATATGGTTTCCGTAAATGCGTATATCGGTTACGTTATCGGTTGCGTTAAGTCCGCTTGCGCCAAGCTTGGAGAACGTGCAATCCTCAATTGTTATATTATCAGCAAATCTTACCCAAACCGAAGCGCCCGGGATATGGTCGCGCGTGTGACGGATTCTGCCGCCCTGTGCATCTGAATATCCTCTTTCTCCGCTTGGGAGCATCCATGAGGAATACTTAAATGCAACATCAACAAACGCGATATTCTTTACCTGATTATCTGCCTCTCCTATCACGGTAACCAAGCCGTCTGTTACGGGAAGCACAATATCAGCGGTGCTGAGATTTACAAAATCGTATGGCCAGTAGTAAAGCCATCCGTCGTTATCGAGATACCACTCGCCAGGTTCATCGAGAAATTCATACATATTCTCGAAATGGTCGGGCATATTTACCGAAAGATGATTTTTATTAATCAGACTGTTAAAGCCTGTTTGCATATTCAAAATACATCCGTCTCCCGATATTTCCTTGGAAACTGCCGTAATCCTCGGCTCTGTCCATGTAACAAGGAATACCATTTCAAGCCCCGCTACATCTTCAGCCGATACAAAAATATCGTCTTCCGTGTAGTATGCTTTTTCTTCCTTTATTAAATAGGAAGCTTCTTTGAAGCCTGATTCTGTTCTTGCACGAGTCATTCTCATACCATTTACAAACATCTGGCGTGTTTTTATATCTGTGCCAACATAAAGCTTTTTAATGCCTCTGTCGCCCGAATCCTGCCAGTTTCCTTTGAAATGCCTTCCTCCGGAAATAACAGCCTGCTCTTCCCCATAAGAAGAATAGATTAACTGACTGTCACCTAATGGCGAATCTGTGCTGTCGAGAGCTAAAGTGTTTTCCACAAATATTTCATTTTGCAACCTTATATTCATATTAAGGTTGTGGTCAATTTTATTTGTATCAATATAATTCTTGTATTCTCCTGCAATATCGGTTGCTTTTTGAAGTGTTTTAACGGGATTTTCAATAGTTCCGTCATACGTATCACTTCCGTTTTCTCCGTCTACATAAATTGCAAGAGGAACATAATATTCATAAATTTTTCTTACGCACTCAAGAGCCTCTGCCTTTGTCATATACTCTCTCGGGCGAATATACCCATCTGTGTAGCCTTCAATAAATCCCTTTTTAACCGCACTGTATACTGCATTTTTATAGCAGGAATGAATTGCTCTGTCGTCTTTAAACGTATTCAGCTTCACTGAATTTGCAAAGCCTTTCTTTTCTGCATATTTTGCAATAAACACGCAAGCCTCTTCTCTTGTAAGAGAATGATCGGGTAAAAATTTATTATCCACAATCAAAATCGGATCTATATAACCATTTTCGCACGCTGCCTGTATATATGGATAAACTCTGTCGGTTTCATCAATATCAGTGTAGGAAACACTGTAGCTGCTGCTTTCATTAATTTCCTTTGCAAGCAGAAATTCTATAAATTCCCCTCTTGTAATTTTTTCTTCAGGATTGAAATTTCCGTCTTCATCAGCTAATGCAATTCCTTCGTTTTTCAAAAGAACTGCTGTTTCATTTATCCAGTGATCCTCTGTATCTGAAAAACCGCTTAAATCTATATTCATATCAGGACGAAGCCAATCCTCTTGTGTTGTTGCAGTAACAAGCTGCATCGGCAAGAGATTAACCATAATGGCGAAAATCAGTACAAAACTTATTTTCTTCATCACATCACCCTTTTATATTTTTCTTTGCATCGGCGGAAGAATCCGCCGATGCTGAAATTCTTAATCAGTCTGCAGGTTTAAGAACAACGCTTGCGTCACGGGCACGTGAATGTACCTGGAAGCAACCCTTTTGTTTAATATTCAGGTTTTCGCGCGCTACTTCACCTGTTGTAGTGTTATACTGCTCGCCTGTGTCTTTCCATCTGCCCACAAGCTGACCATCTACTACTACGATAACATCTGTGTAATCGTCATAAGTAACACAACCGAGAATCATTTCGTATTCCTTACCATTCTGGAAATCGAAGTCAACATACTTCTGTCCATTCCTGTTTGATCCTGTACGGTCCATCTTGCTGTAGGCAAGGTCGTAAGCAAAACGTTCAATTGCAGGTCCTTTGTCCTGAGCAAAGCTTATCATATAGTTACTTATGCCAACCTCATCATACTGTTTTGTATGGTCTGTTGCTCTGAGGTTAAGGCTCTGCCACTTTGTTGTATGATTCATTGTGACCTTCATTCTGAGAAGCTCGTCGCAGTTGTATTTCGTATATGAAGCAACTCTTCTTGGGGGAATAAGCTTAACTCCGTCCTCGTAGGCAACTGCCTGGTCTCCCACAACAGGAGTGAACCATTTATCCCAGTTTTCTGCCTTTGCACCCTCGAAATCAACAACGAAATATTCGCTTAAATCAAATGTATCGCTCTTAGGTCTGTTCTTAACGTTTACGGGGATTACAAGCTCTTCCTTAACATCAAGGCAGTCTGTATAAACGTGAAGCTTCGTAGTTCCCTCGCCCTTTGCAGTTACATTACCGTTTTCATCAACTGTTGCAACACTTTCATCGTCCGTTTTATAAGTAATGCTTATATCTTCAATTTCATCGCCAAGCTTTGTAAATGCCTTTGTACCTATGTTATATGTATTTCCAACATAGATGTTCATTTCATTCATATCAAGCTCTGCGTGGTCGTATTCATCGGCAGATGAAACCTGGAATGTTTTTATTCTTACAATATCGTCCTTTATATGTATAACTCTTACGTTTGCAAGTCCTGTTGCAAGGCTTGTAACTGTTCCATCGGGTTCTACTTTTATTAAATCAGGACGGTCTGTTGTAAAGTATATCTTTTCGTTCTCAAGCGATCTTTCCTCGCTCTTTCTTCCGTAGCCTCTGATACCTGCAGCCTCGTAAGCATTAAGCGATTCGCCTGCTTTAAGGTAGTGCTTTGTGTAGGTATCGATTTCAAGATACTGAACATTATCTTCCTTGAATTTTGCAAGGTATTCCTGTGTAAGTCCTGCATTTTGTATGATACCCTTTGCCTCGTCAGGCCACTGTTCTTTTTCTAAATCAATATAGTAGATATGCTCGCCAAAGGTTGCTGCTTCGCCCTCGGGATTTGTGTAGTCGCCGCCATGATGGTTTTCGCTCTGCGATTCGATTGATATGTAGTTATAATCGACTGGGTTGTTGTCCCAACCGCCTGATGAGAACCAGATAGGAGGCTTAAGTGCCGTCTGGCGATTTCTGTGCCACAGGGGCATTCTCCTTGTATCTACAACGTTATGGTTAACATTCCAGAAGCTTGAGCTGTTATCAAGATACAGCACAGCTGAATAATTGCGCTGATTTTCAAGATAGTTATACTGAATTGTGTTGTAACGGTCGAATGTACCATCCGTCATTTCAGTAACGTATATTGCGCCGCCATCGTAAACATGACCGTTCAGCACATCGTGAACGTAGTTTTTCTCTACATCAATTGCATATTTATAGCCTGCTGCTCTGTTTTTACCATAGCCTACAACGATACCCGAATATCTTCCGTTGTACACTTCATTATTCGATATGTTTACATAGCTTGCAGCCATAGTCTCAATACCGTCTGACGAGCCATATTCAACACCGTAATCGTGTATGTAGTTATTTTGTATTGCTATTCTTTCAGAAGGATAATCTTCATTTGCTGCACCGAAAACAGTTTTACCATCGGCATTATGGTTACCTATATACATTCCGCATCCTGAAATATCATAAATATGGTTACCTATAATATTAACATCGGTAACATTATCAGTTACGTTAAGTGCTGTACTTCCAAGCTTTGAGAAGGTACAATCTTTAAACGTAACATTATCTGTATACTGTACCCAAACTGATGAATCGGGGATATGGTCTGCACCCTCACGGAATCTTCCGCCCTGAGCATCTGAAAAACCGTTCTCTCCGCTTGGACGAAGCCATGTGTTATATCCAAAACCAACGTTTATAAACGAAATATTCTTAGCTTTGTTTTCTTTAGTTCCATAAACAGTTATAAGCTTCTCTGTTACGGGAAGTACAATATCTGCTGTTTGTAAATCTATAAAATCGTAAGGAATATAGTAAAGCCAGCCTTCTTTATCCAGATACCATTCTCCGGGCTCATCAATAAATTCATACTGATTTTCAAAATGGTCGGGCAGATCGACTGCTAAATGACCTTTGTTTACTGCATATTTGAAACCGGGCTGCTCCATCGTTATTTTAAGGCCCTCGCCCATAGGTTCAACCTTGGTAGCTGTTACTCTCGGCTCTGTCCATGTAACAAGCCATACAAATTCTAAATCGTCTATGTCTCTGTGATTTGCAAAATACATATCCTCTGTATAGTATCCTGCCTTATCATCTGTGATATAGGATGGATTTTTAAAGCCTGTATCGGTTTTCGCACGTGTCATACGCATACCATTTACAAACATCTGGCGTGTTTTAACGCCTTCTCCAACAAAGAGCTTTTTAATTCCAAGTGCGGTATTATCGTCTTCCCAGCCGCCTTTGAAATGCTTACCGCCTGAAATTAACGCCTGCTCATTTCCGTAGGATGAATATATTACGCTATATGCACCATTTCCTGTGTCTTTTGGGGTAAGTGCAATTGTTTCATCAACAAAAATTTCGCCTTGCATAAGAACATAAAGATGATGGTCCATTTTGTCGTTATGTGCGTCTATATATTCTGTTGCCTCTTCAAGATTTTTAAACGGTGCTTCAATCGTACCGGGGTTACCTTTCTTACCCGTTTTTTGATTAACATAAACTGCCATCGGCCCGTCATATTCCAATATATTACGGATAATCTGCACGGCTTCTGCTCTTGTTAATATCTTTTTGGGAGAAAAGCTTCCGTCTGTGTAGCCGTTTATCACACCTTTTTTCACAGCATTGTATACGCTTTCCTTCTTTTGCGCATCTATTGCACTGTCATCTGTGAACATATTGGCACTTTCTTTATCGCCAAGACCAATATAATCTACATAGCTGCTTACAAATACGGCAGCATCCTCACGGCTTACTTCACTATCGGGCTTGAAGTTTCCGTTTTCAATAAGCACAGGTGAAATAATTCCCATTTCAATTGCATTTTGCACAATGCCGCTGTACCATTTTTCTGCTTTAACATCTGCATAAGCACCCTTATATTCACGCTCTTCAACATTAAGCTTTGCAGTAAGCATCTTTAAGAATTCTGCGCGCGTTACTTTTTTATTGGGAAGGAACATTCCGTTGCCAACACCTGAAACAACATTTTCGTTTTTCATAAGTGTTATTGTTAATTCTGCCCAATGCCCCTTAGTATCTGCAAAGCCATCCATATTAATTGCATTTGCAGAGGCTGAATATTTATATTCTTCATAGGGTTCACTGTACTCTATCTTTTCTTCTTCAACTACAGTGGGGTCTATAAAGTAAACCTCGTCAAGCCATACTGATGAACCGGGCGTCATAAGACGGAAATACATATCTCCATCAACAGTTGCTTCTGCACCGTGATTTGTTCTTGTGGGAGCAACAAATTCAACACTGTATTTTTTCCAGCTTTTAGTAAGTGCAATATTATCAAAGTAATACACACCATCGCTTCTGTATGTTCTGATTCCCTGGATTTCAGCGCCTACTGTATCCGACTTTGCATAAAACTGAAGCTCGTATAATCTTCCGGGAGTGAGATTTACGTTAAGGCAACGAAATTCAGTATTTGTGGTTGAATACTTTGTTCTGTATGACTTACCGCCCTGAATTCCCAAAGCATCGTCATTTTCAAGAACAAAGGTTCCGCCTGAGCCTCTCCAGCCGTTTGAGCCTTCGTTAAAGGTTGAGTTTGCCACTATTCCGTCAGCAGCATTAATTCCCATTGTGGGAATAAGGCTAAATAACATTACAATAGCAACAAATAAGCTTATTTTTTTCATTATTCAGCCCTCCTCGAAATTTTGTGTAATTCGTATATAACCTTTGCGCCCTGCGCTCTTGTAACGTTGGTCTTCGGAGAAAATGTTCCATCTCCCATACCGTTTATAATACCAAGACCTGAAAGAGTATCAATTGCCTCGGCAGCATAATCTGCTATGTCGTTTTTATCACTGAATTCCACTTTGTTTTCTGCTTTCTTTATATTTAAGAGTTCGATAAGGCGTGATGCAATAACTGCCATATCTTCTCTTGAAATATTTTCAAGTGCTCCAAAGTTATTTTCATTCATGCCGTTTACTAATCCAAGCTTGCTTGCTGATGCCACCGCGTTGTAATACCAGTGGTTTGCATTTACATCTGCAAAGCTTACAGTTGCCGAATTATCATTAAGCTTAAATGTATTAACGATTATTTTAACGAATTCTGCTCTCGTTATATTGTCGTTAGGGGCAAATGTTTTTTCGCTCTTTCCGTTAATTGCGCCCATTCTTGCAAGCTCAATAATAGCTTCCTGTGCCCATGGATGAGATGAAATATCGTTAAACATTGAAACTGCATTGTTTTGATTATTTACAACCTCTTCAGCCTGCGAATTGGTTACGCCAGATATGATAGTTTTATCAGAGGGAACTACAGTTCCTCCCGAAGAGCCGCCTGAGCCGCCTGAACCGCCGTCGCTTCCTCCCTGATTTTTATCCTTGTAGCTATCTTCAAGTTCATCACTAAGCTTAGTGTAGTCTATAATATTCTTAGATTGAAGGTCTTTATAAACTGTTGCTCCTGCCTTAAGATATGTGCTCTTAACCGAGAGAAGCTCCTTCTCAACATAGTATTTTAAAACATCTCTTGCAGTTTCCCAGTCGTTCTGAATTATAGCTCCTGTAAGGATTGCTCCGTCGAATAAATCAGAAACATCACTTTTTGTAAGTGTTTCCATATCAATCTCAACGCTGCTCATTGCCTTACCTATGTGCTCGTAATCGGTAATATATTTGTAGTATTTTAAATCAAGACCGCCAACTTTTGCTATTGCCTCATCAAGCGAGTCCTTATCCTTTGCAGTATAAAGCTTGATTATGTCTGTCCATAAAACTAAAGTATCTTTTACGTCTGTTCTTCCATTAATTATTGCTTCATCGGTAGTATTATCTAATGAAAGCTTTTTGATTTCTGTTTCTATTTTTCCAATCCACAACTTATCAGCATTTTCTAAAAGATTACTTTCAATTCCCAGAATTCTGTGATACGTGCTTACAAGGCCTGCAGCACTGAAATCTTCTGATTTAATGAAATTAATCATTGCCACCATTTCGCCTTTGGATGGATAATAAACTGTTTTTTCGGTAAGCTTTCCGTTTTCACCGATTCTTACAACATAATCTCCGCTTACAGCATCATCTCTCATTTTGAAAGAATCAAAACTGTAGCTTCCGTCTTCATTTTTTGTGCCCTCATCCGCGTATAACAGCTCTGTTTTATTCGCAGTAAAAAGCTGCAGTGTTGGATTTTCCACGCCCAGATTATCTGTAACTGTTACATTAACTGTTCTCAGGCTGAAATCCACACTTATATCAGTTGCTAAAACCAATGTGTTTACTGAAAAAACAAAGGCAAGCAAACAAATAAATATCTTTTTCATAGTTCTCCTCCTTATCTGTTTTTAAATACTACAATCTGATTGGGTTTAGCGTAGTTTGTCAAAATAAGAACTTTATCTCCGATAACAATATCGTAAACACTTCCCGCTACTGCTTCAATATCAGTCTCATTAATATTGTAACGTGCAAATGTAGTACCGCTTAAGAATCCAAATCTTTCTACTGTGTTACCTGTGCCTGGTTCTATATATTCAAAGGAAATACCTTCTCCCGTTACTCCTGTAACGGTTGCGTAAACATAAACATACGCACCAGTTGCTCTTGTTGCAGTCATTCCCAGATTAAAATCATTCACGCCAGGCCTTATATAAGCATCTGAGTCATTAAGCTTATTTGGCGTAAACACCTTAATTATGTCAGCCACGGTGCCGTCAGCCTTTGTATGTACAATAAGGATATCTCCCTCTTCTACATTGTATTTGGTCTTCGGATTATCCGCTGATAAAAAGCTTACACTCTTACCTTTACTTATTCCCGAAAGGCTGAACATTTCTTCTCCATTTTCTATAACTCCGCGAATCTTATTTAAAACAAACATATAGTCGTTTGTTTTAACGGTTGCTGCCGAGCCGCCCTTTATAACCATAACATCCGCAATTGGTAAATCTTTTTTTCCAAAGGTATATGCTTCATAATAATATTTAATATCTCTGTCGTTCTGGAATGTCACAGTCTTTGCTGAAAATTCCTCTTCATTCAGCCAGTTTTCCTCAGTGGGTATAATAAAGAACTTAGTATTGGTGTTTGTACCAAAAGAAGTTGCATACATATTATTATAGTAATGGAAGGAATTGCCGCTCTTAAGAAGTCTTAAGCCTGTATCGTTTGCATAAAGCTTGCTTTGTCCTGAGCCACTTCCCGTATCGGTAATCTGTACTCTTTTAATTTCTTCGTTATCATTAAGCTGATATCTTACAACACTGCCAACTACAAGAGCATCACAAATTTCTGCATCGCCTTTGATTCCGTTTGTATACTCCATTGTTTTATCAGCACGGGCATTTTGTAATATATTGTAAACCTTAAATTCACCATCAGAAGTGAAAATTCTTACCTTCGGATTTGAGAAGGTTCCGTCTCCGCCATCCTTAGAATGAACTATGCCCAAATTCCATACGGATTCTGCAAGAGGAATAAATTTTACAATTTTACCAGTTTTTCCAATGTAGAAATTGCCGTAAAGACCAAGTGAAGCTTTGTTATAAATGCTATCAACACACTTATATGCTGTGCCGTTTATAACTATTTCTTCCTCTGATATTTCATCTATCTTACCCTCAATTGCTGCATCGCTGAGGTATACAGTTGTTATTTTATCGCCTTTGGTATTTTTGCTTTCAGCCACCGAAGCTAAAACATCTGTTGGAATTCCCGCCATTTTTATGCGAGTGCCGTCGGCCTTATAAATTAAGGTATTCTCTTCATCAGAAAGGTCGATACGTGTGTTTGTTTCTTCATCATAGATGTATTTAAACTGCATATCAACTGCCGTGATATAATGATAAGTATAAGAATCAACAAAGATAACATCATACACCTTATCTCCGTTTCTGTCGAGAAGAGTAATCTCTCCGTCTATATTCGAAAATACTGTGTTAAGATTTCCGTATCCGCTATAAGCTTTTTTATTATAGATAACATCATAATTTCTTACAGTTACCTTCTTTGTGTTTTCTTTATCGTTCTTATAGTAAATAGTATTTTGATTTCCCGGCAAAATATCATCTGAATCAATAGTTAAAGTTTGATTAGTTGTATGGGGAATAATATAGTAAATTTCATTATTGGATTTATCAATATAGAAATCAACTGTATATCCAAGATATTTTTCATATTCGGGATCCTGTGATTTGAAATGAACACCATCAATTTCCAAATATCCTTTTGCCGAATGCTTGTCAGCTTCTGAAATACCACTGATAGAATTTGCCGTTACAATACCTCTGCGCTTTTCAAGCTTATAATATCTTTCTATTACTGTTTCCTTTGTTGTGCCATTAGCAACTTCCCAAAGCTCAGGCTCAAAAATTGTTATTCCAAGACAGTTTTCAAGCATTACATAAATATCATCAAGAGTTGCAACTGCAACATCAGATTTCTTAACGCCATCAACTATATTGAGTTTTGCCGAGTATGTTTTATTTGCTAATTTTCTGTAGCCTAAAGCCGCATCAAGCATATTTGCAGCTTCGAAAACAGTTATGTAATCATCCGGCCTGAACTTTAAAAGCTTGGCATCGGTAACAATTCCCAAATCCTTCATCTGCTTTATTTCTCTTATGTAGGGATGATCGAGGTCCACATCCATAAAAGGCTTCTGTGTTACCTGATTGGGTACCATCTTATTATGCCCTATGAACTTAATAAGAATTTTTGCAAATTCGCCTCTTTTTATGCTCCTTGTGAGCACCATTGCATCTGCATCATTATATATTGCGCCAATTTTCAACAGTTTTTGCGCTCTCTGCTCCCCTGCGGTTGCAACATAGCCATCTTCCGCCTGCGCAGAAAAGCCAATGCCGTTTGTTGCTGATGTTACAAGTATAGTTACTGCTACCAGCATCAATAAGATTCTCTTCATTTTCATTATCCTTCCTCCTGTTTTTCTTTCGGTTTGTTTACCGAAGTATTTATTATGCAATCGTTATATTTTTGAGGGGTATTATAGCCCTCGATGGAGCCTGTTTCATTTTTCACCATTATTCTTTCTCCATCTGTTTTTATTTCCGTTGCTTTTGCCTGGTCATTCACGCAAAGACTTATAACACCATATGACATACCAAGCTCATACAAATTAACTTCACGCGGAGTATCTGATTCGAAACAGATTAACTCAATTCCATCATCCGTTAATCTGATTTCTCCTTTTTTTCCGTCAAAACACCAATCATCTATTCTTATGCTTACAAAGAACTTTCCATCCCTAAGAATAAATTCACTTCCATGTTTTTCAAAGAGAAGCTTTTTTTCTCCCCCCGTTTTAATCATAAACGAAAGTTTTTTTGCTTTGAATTTTCCATCTGTTAACGGATCAACTATGTAATGCTTATCGCCATTATCTGTTGCAAATCCAAGGAGCGTTAACGATTCTCCTTTATTTTGAACAGTGTATGCCATAGCAGATGAGAAATCTACGCCATCCTTTAACGCACAAAGCTTTAAAAATTTCTTGCAAAGGGGATTCCAAATAAGCATCAGGTTTCTTCTTTGCCCCCAAAGGTCAGTTTTTTGAAAAGCTCCGAACAAATATTCTTTTGTTTTATATGAATAAAGAACAAGGTCGGGACTATCTAAATTTCTTACTATTGTTAAGTCCTCATCACTTTTTCTGATATTGTTTTTTCTGTAATACGTGATTTCTTCCCAGAAATCTTTATCGAATAAATGGAAAAACTTTTTGGGGCATCTTATTGTATCTAATCCACCGCCGCTTAGTTTGGCAGGCAGTTTTCCGTATTCTCCGTCAGTTACGCACCAGATAAATAAGGCATCTCTTCCATTATCCAAATCAGAATAATTTCTTATGTATGGCGGGGTATATTCATCAAACGTACTACTATAGTGCTTTGCTCCCATTTCCCACAAATAATCATTGAGTTCAAGAGCCATGTCCCTGCATTCTTCGTCTTCAAAATATTTAATCATATTTTCAATAGCTCCGGCAGCGACAACAATATAGTTAGGACTGTTATATTCCGAAAAAGCACCGCACACCCTTGTGTATTCAAGAAATCTTTTAAGTTCAGCCTTTCCTGAATTAAAAATTTCCTGATTATTTAATATTTCTCCTGCTTTGATTATTGTAAAGCAGCTCATACAAATCACATTTGTATAATCAAGACCAACATGCCTTTTTATCGAACAATATGCCGCAAGCTCAAGCGACTTTTCCGTTTCTTTTATTAATTCTTCATCAAGATATTCCCTATACTTTTCTAAAATTCCAATAAGAGAAGATGAAATAAAATCTGCAAAATTAAAATCCGGGAAAGATATATCTGCAAGATTTTCCTCAAAGCTTGTAGGCCACAGCCCATACGTAGGGCTTTCTGGATTCCTGTCTTGCAGCATACATAACTTATACAGTATGTTTCGTGCAATGGCGTAGTGGCTTTCACTTTTAAAAGCAAAAACATTTTGAACAAACGCTGCATTTTTTCTTGTAGGATGCGTTTTTCCGTCTGGTCCAAATATAAGTCCTGTGCTTTCATCATACGATTCACAATTTTCATAAAATCTGTTAGTCGACATTTTCAGTCTTAAATCGGCGATGTCTTTCATATCATTCACCCTCCCAACCGACTTCTTTCTCAATATAATTTTACTCCTATTTTTAATATCATACTACACAATTATTGAGTATTTTTAAACAATTCTTGCATTTATTTTTCATTTTCTTAATTGTAATTTTTTACCTGAAGATGCTTGTTGACTTTTTTACATCCTTATGTTAAACTTAATTTATATGAGTAAATCCGCATTTTGGCAACTTTTCTCATTTTGAAATATTTAAATTTTGATTTTAACAATTTTTGCCACAACTCAGCTATAAAGAGGGATTAACTATGTTTAATGAAAACTTCACCTCTGCCTCTCTTACATACGATGCAGAATTCAGAACATACAGAAATAAAAAAGTAATGCCTCAATCTCATTATCACCACCATTATGAGATTTTGTATGTGTATGAAAACTCAAGAATACTCAAAATCGGAGACAACGAATATACGCTCGATAAAAGTTGTGTGGCAGTTATCCCTCCCTATATTCCACATATGACAATTTCGGGAGAGCTTCTTCCGCAAAGTCGTGCGTGCATTAACTTTCGTCCTGAATTTATCGAGGGAATCCAAAAATGCATTCCTATAAGCCTTACGGCATGCTTTAAATCGAGCTCCCCGATAATACCAGTGAATAAATTTTATGAGGATTTTAAAAATTGCATTTTCTCTTTGGAAAACAAGACACTCGAAAAAACAAACTCTCCTAAATATCTTTCCGTTTCATTAATACGGCTTTGCGAATTACTCCTTCTTCTTGGCAGCAATGTTGAGCCGGACGAAAACCATAGCATCGACGATACTTTTTTTGAAATTATTAAGTATATAGAAAAAAACTACACATCTAAAATAACGTTGGATTTATTATCCAAGGAATTCTTTCTTGATCCATACACTATTTCGCGAAAATTCAATTCGATTACGGGACTTTCAATACCAAAATATCTTAAAACCATACGCATTATTCACGCAAAACAAATGCTTTCATCCTCAGATATTCCCCTCACAGATATTGCAATGCAGTGTGGCTTCAGCAGTCTTGTAGATTTCGACAGAGTATTTAAACAGGATACAGGGTTTACCCCGCTTCAATACAGAAAAAAAACAGGCGACTAATAATTTAGTCGCCTTAAATTTTATATTTTCCAAGAGCTTCTCTTCTATATTGAAGTGGAGGAATTCCAACCTTTTGTTTGAAAAAATAATTGAAATATGATTGTGAAGAAAATCCACATGCAAAAGCAATTTCTTCTGCAGTACAGTCTGTGGTGGCAAGATAATTTTTCGCTTTAAGAAGCCTTACACTCTGCAAATATTCATTAGGACTTTCGCCATAACGTTTTTTAAATATCTTATGAAAGTAAACAGAGCTTAAATTCACAAATTCTGAAATATCTTTAAGTTTTATTGGAGTATTGTGATTTTCTTCAATAAATACTCTTGCACTTTCCAGTTTTTTTTCATTCAGCTCCCCTATCTGTACCTTAGCTGTGTTAGCATCCTTATACATTTCACTTACAAGTTCGTAGATTTTAGAGACGATGTAAAGTTCTTTTCCATCAAAATCGCCTTCATTAAGTTCTGTAATCCGCAGGAATATTTCCTCATAAACTCTGTTATTCTGTGCTTCAAAAAAATCGGGCAATTCGTCAATGCATTGCCTGAGATAACCTTCTTTTATATCCAGATGAATAAAACACGCCTTAAAATGCAGTTTACTGTGGCGTTTTTGCCCGGGCTTTCCCACCAGAACCTTTCCTCTGGATATATCGTAGGATTCTCCGTCAATAAATGTTTCTCCACCGTTTTCTGTAAAAAATTCCAGTTCATAATTTGAGAGACATCTTTCTTTTGTAATATAGCCACTTTCTCCACCGAAAGCATATCTGCTGTCGAAACTTCCTGCACTTAATACGTTAAATTCCGTTAGTTTGCTCATCGCTCACACGCCCTTTGAGGATAAGATTTCTAAATAAAAAGTAATATTTTGTATAGACTTTCCACTACTGTTGTGTCATTATAACATTAGACAAATTATTTGTCAATAAAGAGTATTATCACTACTCAGGAGGTAGAATATGGAACGTTTGATAAAGATTGGAGAAATATCTCAAAAAAATTCAAAAGATATTAAGTTTTCTAAAATTGGTTTAGGATTTGAAAAGCTCGACCGCGATGCGTTCGACCCATCAAAGTGTTACGATAAAATTTCGGCACTTGGCGTTAAATGGGCACGCATACAATCAGGATGGGCAAAAACAGAAAAAGAAAAAGGAGTTTACGATTTTTCCTGGCTTGATACTATTGTGGATTCGCTTATAGAACACGGATTAAAGCCTTGGATGTGCCTCTGCTACGGAAATGGATTATATTCTGAACTTGCCGCACAAACTTTTGGTGCTGTCGGGGTTCCTCCGATAAATACGCCGGAGGCAGAAAAAGCATGGGAAAACTATGTTAAAGCAACAGTAAATCATTACGAAGGCAAAATAGATACCTTTGAAATATGGAATGAGCCTGACGGTGTGTGGTGCTGGAAAACAGGCGTAAATGCAACTGAGCTTGGTATATTTACTTCAAAAACATCCCGTTATATAAAAGAAGTTAATAAGAATGCGTATGTTATTGGCGGGGTTATGTGTGAAAAGCAACTTACCTACCTTAACGAAGCCTTGAAGGCAGGATTAGCAGATAATCTTGATGCGATTTCTTTTCATGAATACACTGCAGATGAATCATCGGTTTGCCAGACTGTAGCTTCCTATAAAAGTCTTGCTTCTTCCTACGGAAAAAAGCTTGAAATTGTTCAGGGGGAATCAGGTTCTCAATCAAGAAGCGGTGGTTGTGGTGCCGTACATACAGGAGCGTGGACACAGCTTAAACAGGCAAAGCAGCTTTTAAGGCATGCTATCGCTGATTTATCAGCTGACGTTAAATTTACATCATATTTTTCTTGTATGGATATGTTTGAAGCCCTTAACGGCACAGTAGATAATCCCGACAGTTATAAAGATTTTGGCTACTTCGGCGTTCTTGGGGCAGATTTTGATGAAGACGGGCATGCAACAGGCACCTATACCCCAAAGCTTTCATACAGAGCACTTCAGGTTATTGCCTCTCTGTTTTGCGAGGATATATATTTATACGATGTGCCCGTTATTATGCATCCTGAATATTCGCCGAGAATTTTTGAAAACGATGTAAATACTCTCAACGTAAAATATCAGGGATTCAGAAAAAACAATGGTTCTTACGCTTTTGTATATTGGAGCCCCACAAACATTATGACCACAGATTACGAATCAACAATGTCTCTTGAGATAGCTTGCTTTGATAAGGTACCAAAAATCGTTGATTTGATGGATGGCAGTATATATGAATTGCCGGAAGATATGTATGAGAAAGATGAATTTGGAACTTACAGGATCTTGCATCTTCCCATCAAGGATTACCCTATGATGATTATGTGCGGAGACTTTGAATAAGCAGAAAGGAATAAAGCTATGAAAATAACTTGGCTTGGTCAGGCAGGACTACTGTTTGAAAAAGATGGACTTACTATTCTTATAGACCCTTATTTATCCGATAGTGTCAGTAAAATAAACCCCAAAAACACACGCAGAATCCCTGTGAACGAAAAATTTTTAGATATATCTCCTGATGTGATAATATGCACGCATAATCATCTCGACCATACTGACCCCGACACGCTTTGCCATTATCTTAAAGATGAAAAAAGTGTTTTGGTATTGGCGCCTCAATCGGCATGGCAAGAGGTTAGAAAGTTTGGTGGCCCCCACAATTACATACGTTTCAACCGCCACACAGAGTTTACTTATCAAGGCATTCTTTTCAAAGCAGTACTTGCCGAACACACTGACGAACACCCGATAGGAGTTATTATAGAAGATGGAAAAAAGCGTTATTATATAACGGGGGATACATTATATAACACAGATATTTTTGAGGATATTCCTCCGCATATTGACGTATTGTTCCTTCCTGTAAACGGAGTTGGAAACAATATGAATATGGATGATGCTGCCAGATTCAGCGAAAAAATAAATCCCGGAAAGGTTGTTCCGCTGCACTGCGGATTATTCGACGATATTGATATGAACAACTTCTTACCTGCAAATAAAGTTGTTCCCGTAATATATGAAGAAATTATATTATAAGGAGATGGAATAATGAAGGTAACAGATATAAAAACATTTGCTGTTGATTGTTTCAGAACAAATTGGGTATTTGTAAAAGTATATACTGACGAGGGTATTGATGGCGTTGGCGAGGCAACGCTTGAATACAAGGAAAAAGCGCTTATTGGTGCGGTAGAGCATATTAAAGAATACCTCGTAGGAAAAAATCCTCTTGACATTGAAAAACATTGGCATGCAATTTACCGTGATGCTTACTGGCGCGGAGGAGCCGTGTTAATGTCTGCTCTTTCAGCCGTTGAAACTGCTCTTTGGGACATTTTAGGGAAATCACTTAATGTTCCCGTATATCAGCTGCTTGGCGGAAAAGTCAATGAAAAAGTGAGAATATATGTTAACGGTTGGTTTGCAGGTGCAAAGGAGCCTCACGAATTCGGAGAAAAAGCAAAAATTGCAGTACAAAGAGGAATAACTGCAATGAAATGGGACCCATTTGGCAAGAACTATCTCAACATATCCAACAAAGAGCTTGACAAGGCTTTAAGATGCGTTGCAGCAGTTCGCGAAGCAGTCGGAAACGATGTAGACCTTTTGATTGAGGGACATGGAAGATTTAACATCCCTACCGCCACGAAAATAGCAAAGGAGCTTGAACAGTTTAAACCAATGTTATTTGAGGAGCCAGTTCCACCTGATAATCTCGATGCACTTAAGGCAGTAAAAGACAAATCTCCTGTTGCCATTTCAGCCGGAGAGCGCTTATACACAAGATGGGACTATAAAAAGATGTTTGACCTTATGGCAGCAGACTACATTCAGCCCGATATTTCTCATGCCGGCGGAATTATGGAGCTAAAGAAATTAGCCGCTGAAGCAGAATGCCGATATATCGCGTTTGCTCCTCACAACCCTTCAGGTCCTGTTGCAAATGCAGCAACACTTCAGCTTGCAGCAACACTTCCAAACTTTGAAATTCTCGAGATAATGTATTCAGACGTAACGTGGAGAAAAGATGTTACAAATGAAAGTCTTGAGTATGAAGACGGATATATAACTATTCCCGACAAGCCCGGCCTTGGAATTGAGATTGATGAAGAAAAATGTCTCGAGCACCCCTATACCCCCCACACTCTCCGTCATTATACCGGAGCACTTACAGATATTCGTCCCGCTAAAACGGAATTCTATTTTTAGAAAGGAAAATAAAATGAATAAATGTGTATTAATTACAGGTGCGGCAGTTAACACAGGGTTTGGTATTGCTGAAAAATTTGCTGAAAACAATTATACTGTTTTTCTTACCAGTCGCTCTGGAAAAGAAGCCAAAGAAGCCGCAGAAAAAATTTCAAAAAAATATAATGTATTTTCAAAAGGCTACGAAATGGAAGGTTCATTACGCGAGGAAAACTTAGTTAAAGTATTCAACGATATAGAAAGTTCAGGTTATTTACTCGACTGTATTGTTCTTAACGCAGCAAACTTAGGTATAAACCAAGATTTTTTCTCTGTTAGCGTTGAGGATTTTATGGATGTAATAAATATAAATATCGGTTGGAATTTTCTTCTTTCCCGACTTGCCGCTAAGCAAATGATTAAAAAAGGCGGCGGAAGCATTGTCTTTATAAATTCCAACACAGCTTATCGTTGCATTCCAAACAGGATTTCATACAGTGCCTCAAAAAGCGGTGCTCTTGGCTTAATGCGTGCCCTTGCTTTTGACCTTGGAAAATATAATATAAGAGTCAATGCAGTTCTTCCGGGGATGATAAAAACCGACAGATGGCAAAATAACACCGGAAATATTCAAAGTGCGCCATCTGCTTATACACCTATAGGTGATATAGCAGATTTTGAAGACATTGCTAACGCTGCATATTATTTCGGGAGCAATCTTTCAAAAAACACAACCGGAGCAGAACTCACTGTTGATGGTGGCAACACAATTCAGCTCTATCCAATCATTCCCAACGAGAAATAATTTTGCAAGATTTGTTAATTATTTCACAAGAATTGTTTTGATTCAGATTATATAAAGTGATATATTTATTGTAAATTAAACAGAAAGGTTTTGATATTATGGAAACACGTTGGTTGTATAACACTAGCGAAACATTACCCAAGTTGTGCGAAGCAGCAGAAAAAACTTGTGTAATCCCTATGGGATGTGTTGAAAAGCACGGTCTTCATTTACCTCTTGGTCAGGATATTATTCAGGGCAGCCACCTTACATATATGGCATCTCAGCTTGAAACGGTATGTGTTTTCCCCGACTTCACATTTGGCGATACCCCGGGAAAAGTGCCATATAGTGTACCATACGGCAGTATATGTGTACCGCTCGATACACAAATGCTTCTTTTAGAGCAACTTTGCGAACAGATTAGCGACAATGGTTTCAAAAAAATACTTGTTCTCAATGCACATGGCGGAAATAATTTATGGCTTCCCACTTTCTCAAGAAAGCTTTACTATAAGGATTATGATTTTGTTTTTGCTACAACATATGTGGATTTGCCCGCTCCACACATAATGGCTGAAATTCTTGAAAAGGAAGGCTCAGGCTCTATTCCCGAATTAACCCAGGAAGATGAAGAGCTTATTATAAAATATCACAAGCAGGATATGATTATTGGGCATGGTTGTATGGGTGAAACAGCATATATGATGGGAATTTCCCCTGAGTCTGTACATCTCGACAGGCTTGGAATTGAAAGCGGACAATCCACCCACAAAGCTGACCACTTACTTAAAGCCGGAATACGATTGGCAAGCAATGGTTGGGATATAAACTATCCCAATGCCTACTCAGCCGATGATCCAATTGGTTGCAACGAACGTATCGGAAAAGCTGCTTTAAGAATTGAAGCAGAACGTTTGGCAAAAATATTTAAACTCTTCAAAGAAGATAATACTCTTACAGAATTTTCTGATTCTCGCCGTTGGAAGTGTAGATAATATAGCAGATTTTGAAGATATTGAAAATGATGCCTGTTATTTCGGTAGTGATCTTTCAAAAACCACAACCGGAGCAGAACTCACTGTTGATGGTGGCACACAATTCAGTTCTACCCAATCATTCCCAACGAGAAATAATTTTGCAAGATTTGTTTATTATTTCACAAGAATTGTTTTGATTCAGATTATATAAAGTGATATATTTATTGTAAATTAAACAGAAAGGTTTTGATATTATGGAAACACGTTGGTTGTATAACACTAGCGAAACTTTACCCAAACTGTGTGAGGCAGCAGAAAAAACTTGTGTCATTCCTATGGGATGTGTTGAGAAGCATGGTTTGCATCTTCCTCTCGGTCAGGACATTATTCAAGCCAGTCACCTTACATATATGGCATCTCAGCTTGAGACAGTTTGTGTTTTTCCTGATTTTATTTTTGGCGATGTTCCCGGAAAGGTGCCATACAGTGCACCATACGGCGATATATGTATTCCACTTGAAACACAAATGCTTCTTTTAGAGCAGCTTTGCGTGCAAATCAGTGATAACGGCTTCAAAAAAATAATCATATTCAATGCACATGGCGGCAACAATTTATGGCTTCCTGCTTTTTTAAGGAATTTATGCAACAAAGATTACGATTTTGTAGTTACAGTATATTCTGTGGGCTTGCCTGCGCCACACATAATGGCTGAAATTCTTGAAAAGGAAGGCTCGGGCTCTATTCCTGAATTAACAAAAGAAGACGAAGAGCTCATCATTAAATATCACAACGAAAATATGCTTATTGGGCATGGTTGTTTTGGAGAAACTGCTTATATGATGGGAATTTCCCCTGAGTCTGTACATCTCGACAGGCTTGGAATAGAAAGCGGACAAAACCTGCACAAGGCTGATCATTTAATTGAAGCCGGATTAAGATTAAGAAGTAATGGTTGGGAATTCAATTATCCAAACGCTTATTCCGGAGATGATCCAATTGGTTGTAACGAGCGCATTGGTAAAGCCGCTTTAAGGATTGAAGCCGAGCATGCTGCAAAAGCATTTAAGGCATTTAAGGAAGATACTCTTCTTTCAGATTGGCAAAACGAACATAGATGGAGATAAAATTATGCGTTTATCGATAGACGAACTGATGCAGGAAGTTAACTGTAAAAATTTTCCGGAAAGATGGCATAGTATTTATAATAATGCAATGGACGACTTTTATACAAACGGGTCTCTTCTGCTTGATATTTCTTATTATGATAATTTAAGCAAAGAATATGGAATTTTGGTAAATCACCTTGAGATATGCAAAGAAACTGCTAAGCAAATAAGTAAAAACGAATATCTCAGTGCATTTCTCGCCCTGCTTTGCTATGCTCTTCAAAACAGAGAGTATGCCCGTCAAGATGTGAGCGAGCTTGTTTTACCTGAATCTCCGGATGGCAAGCCAGCACTGGCATACGATATGCTTCCTTTTCTTGCTATATGTTCCCTCTACCCTTATTGCTACAAAAAATTAAAATCTCGAAATCTTCCGGAAGAAATAATCTCATCTGTTATGAAAACTCCCGAGCTTGGTATAGATGAGTATAAGAAGCGCCACAACGGAGCATACGGTTTTCATCTTTTAGGTTGGTTTCAATTATCAATAGATGGAAGACTTTTCAGAATAAAGCATTTAGAAATTGAACTCTTCTCATCTTTCTGGGCAAGTGCAACTGTTTACAAAAACCAAAATGGCGAATACATAGCTTTGGCAGATAATATGGAATTCCATAAAGATGGATTCCCGTTAGGAGCAAAATATTTTGAAGACGAATCCGACTCCTTTACTGCCACAATTTCAGAAACAGATGCTGATTGGGTTGGATATCCATTCAACGAAAGAGGTTTCCTTGCTTCTAGTAAGGTTTCTTTATCAAAAAAAGAATGGAAAAAAGTGCTCTCACACGGTGATAGCGTTCTAAGCTTGCATATCCCCAGTAAAACATCTTTTACTGAAAAAGATATAGACGAAACACTTGAAGAGGCAAAGTGCTTTATAAAACAATATTTTCCCGATTTTGATTATAAGGCAGTTGTTTGCTATAGTTGGCTTATGGACCCGCAGTTAGAAGGTCTTTTAGGCGACGAATCAAACATTGTAAACTTTGGAAAACGCTTTAACCGAATAGGCGCAAAAAGTGCAGGTCGTGGTGTTTTTTACTTTATTTTTAATCAGCCCCTGAACACAGAGCCTCCAATCACAATATTGCCTGAAAGAACAAGGCTTGAAAGAGCTCTTAAGGAGCACTATATGAATAATAAAGCAATTTATGAAATGCACGGCTACTATTTTCAGGAGGAATAAAATGAAAGTATCTGTAATAAAGACCATACAAGGACAATCTCCAATGAAATTGGAGTACCTTAATGTTACTAATGACGACATTACCGAAAACAATCTTATCTGTATTTTCCCAGAAGTTGAATATCAGGAAGTATCAGGCTTTGGTGGTGCTTTTACAGAGGCGGCTGCCTCAACCTTCAGTCAATTATCTAAAAGCAACCAAGAGAAATTGTTAAAGCTCTATTTTGACAAGCAAGAGGGTATTGGATATACATGTGGCAGAATACACATTAACAGTTGCGATTTTTCTTTGGGAAACTATAGTTGTATAGAAGAAAACGATGTTTCTCTTAAGTCTTTTAATATTAAAAGAGATAAAAAATTTGTTATCCCCATGATAAAGGCAGCACAGAAATATACCGACATTAGCATTTTTGCTTCTCCTTGGAGTCCCCCTGCATTTATGAAAACAAATGGTCAAATGAATAATGGCGGAAAGCTCAAAAAAGAGTTTTACGAGCTTTGGTCGGATTATTTTGTAAAATTTATTGAGGAATATAAAAAAGAGGGGGTTTCCATCAGTGCAATAAGCGTTCAAAACGAACCTAAAGCAACGCAAATCTGGGATTCCTGTGTTTATACTGCTGAAGAAGAAAAGAACTTTATAAAAAATCATTTGGGAAGAAAAATGCAAAATCTTGGAATCGATTTGTATTTTTGGGATCATAATAAAGAGCGCATTATTGAAAGAGCTACCTGTATGTTAAAAGATGATGAAGCATCAAAATATGTTAAGGGAATTGCTTTTCATTGGTATAGCGGAGATCATTTTGAGCAGCTTGATATTTTCAAAAAGCTATATCCAGATAAACAGCTCATTTTTTCCGAAGGGTGTTATGAATATAGCCTTGGAAAATCATGCACAACACAAATCGGAGAGAAATATGCGCACGATATCATAGGCAACTTTAACAACGGATGCAACGCATTTTATGATTGGAATATTCTTTTAAATGAAGACGGCGGTCCAAATCATGTGGGCAATTATTGCGATTCCCCTATTATGGCAGACACAAAAAATAATATTCTGCACATTCATGATTCCTATTATTACATAGGACATTTCAGTAAATTTGTAAGGCAAGGCGCAAAGCGAATTGCCAGCAGTAAATGGATTTCTCAAATTGATACTATATCCTTTAAAAATCCTGATGGGAATATTGTTTCTGTTGTTCTTAACTCAACAGATAATGAGTATGATTTTTCTTTTAGGATTATGGGAAAGATAGTATCATCAAAAATAGAACCACATTCAATTGCCACCTATATTTTTCCTAATAATATATAAGCTTAACAAAAAGGGGTGTAAAAAAACTAAGTTTTTTTACACCCCTTAGACTATCTAAAAAAAGACATATTTTTTCTGAAACCGTAGCTTTGTTCTATTTTCAATGCACTCGCTCTTTAAAACTTTAAATCTTCGTAGAACGAAAGCTTCTCTATGGTTTTTCTCAAAGTACGTGCGTTTACTCTTTCCACATTCTTCTGTGCTTTTTCGTAAACCTCGTCGCACATATCTGTTCTGTAGAAAGTCAGTTCAATTGATGCAGGAAAATGTGTATTAAAAAGGCTGACGCCGTTATAGTTTTCAAGGGCTTTTTTAACGGTGTCTACAATAATATCCTCACAGTTTTTGTAAGTTTGTGAAACATTGCGTTTCTCAGCTTTTTTTACTGCACCTGTATATATGTTTGGAATATACTCCTTTGCCTGTTTGCAGGCAGTCTCATCTCCTATACAGGCAATGATGGGAACAGAATATTGTGAACACAAAAGCGCATGAAGTGAAAGCTCGCTCATTTCAATTGTATTTACCTTGTGTGAAAACCACTCTTTTGAAGTCAGTGTATGGTCGAGAAAGCCATACAGTGTGCCGGCCCTTGCGTGGGAGCCGAGCTCTATCTGGCAATCTACCATTCCGTTTTGCAAAAGATTTTGCCACTCGGCAATTGAACATTTTTTGCTGCGGGGGTCGATATCGTCAGGATTAACATTTCCGCCGCCACCATGACCATCAAGGTAGTATACATTGTCAGCTCCGTTTTCAAAGCAGGTCTTAATTGCAAGATTAAGTGCGTCTGTAAGATAACGGCAGGCATCGAGATATTTGTCGGTACCTCTGTCCATACATTCTATATCATCAACATATGGAATGCCCTCAAGGTCTGTCAGGATAAAAACATTCATAATGATTCTCCTTATAAAGCAGATTGTGTATCGTTGGGGTCTCCGTTAATTGCAAGGTCGTATTCGTGTGACCAATCAAGTCCGCGATACTGTGCCGCACGGTCATCCTTTTCAATCCAGTCTAAAAGAAGGTCGAGCATATCTTTTGTCCAGGTGTTTTTATCGATTTGCGCTGTTGTGAACTTGTTAAGTGAAATCATTTCAAAGCCGAACATATCCTTAACCTGCGTTTTAGCAGCACCTCCCACAACCTCTTCAACAAGGTGAGAGGGAATAAAAAGGACACCTCCGCCTGCACCGAACACAACGTCTCCCGGAAGACATACGGCGTTTCCAATTCGCGTGGTTGTGTTGTAGCCTGTCATAATAAAATCACGTATGGGAGTAGGATCAATTCCGCGGTAGTAAACCTGAGTGTCTTCTACTTTTTTCATCTGCTCGGTATCGCGTATACCACCCCAGATTACAGCACCACCGTTTTCGTTCTTCGTTTTATTTTTCAGTGCTGTTGTAAGGTTGCCGCCAAGATAGGTGCCCTTGTAAATCTTATCATACATATCTATTACAGGCACATCGTATTCCATAAGATTATCGATAACCCATTGGTTATATGTTCCCGTTCTGCCTTCGCTTTTGCCGATTCCTTTTGTAACTTCATCAAGGTCGGGGCGGAATGGACAATAGGTTGCAGTAACGGCACGGCCAATAAGCTTTCTGCCATCGTCGTGCAGGGTGTGAAGCCTTCCCTCGAACTGGCTTTCATATCCTTTAACAAATATAGGTTTCCACACCTCTTCAAGTGTGAGGGTCTTAAGTGCTTTCAGGTATTTTTCATCTACCTTAGGTCTTCCGTCGGGAAGTCTTTCGCCTTTCCAATGGGGGGTAAGTGCGATTACTTCTTCTTTCACATTAAAATTCATTTTTTTCATCCTTTCCTTCAGGAGTTGGTAACTTCAACAAGAATTATTCCATTTCCCGCAAGTTCAATATCAACTGAAAGCTTGCCTGAAGCTTTTGCGGTATATGTTTTTGGTTTGAGCATTGAAACATCCTTTAAATACTCAATCTGTTCTTTTGTAAGAGGCTCGCAGTAGCCTTTCTTAAGCATTTCACCGTAAGGGAAAGTGTTGTTGTCGTCAATAGTCCACACAGTGATTTTCTTGTCACCATTAACTCCATCTATAACAAGAGTATCGTTTATAGTGGGCATATCATCCTTGAAATCTTCTGATGCATGGGAAAGAATAACAGCAAGAGAATCATCCTCGGCTTTTGTGGGAATCAAGGTAAGGTTTTCAATGTCGGTCTGCGATTCCAGAATATTTTCGTGAAGCTTATTCATTAATATATAGGCGTTATATATCGGTTTTCTGATAAAATTAAGAGAAAAGAAATTTCTGAATCCTTCAAACTCTGCTTTCATAGTGTGCTGGCCTGAAAGGCAAATCATTAAAATGCTTGGAATAAGTGATTCTTTGTAAATATACTGAGCTATCATATTTGCAAAATATGCCGCAAACTGCGGAGTTTCGCGGAAATTAAGCTCGGGATATTCAGATTTCTGACTATAACCGTTAGTGCAAGCACCCCACTCGTCAACCACAAATTCTATCCCATTGGGATAGTACTTGTTTATTACATCACGATATACGTGAATGCGGTCGAAATGATTTTGAATGGTGAAAGGTCTGCTTCCATCACGAATTTCCCACGGTGTAGTTCCATAAGCATGTACTGAGACAAAGCTTAGCCTTGTGTTACTTTCTTTTATATGCTTAAGGAAAGCCTCAAGAAGACCAATATCTTCCTCACCTGAAACAGTGGGGCCACCAATCTTTAAATCGCTGCTGACTCTGTTTACCCCTCTTGCAAAGGCGTCATACATCTTATTATATGAAGCTCTTTTAACCTCGTTTTCTTCATAAGGTAAAAAATAACCGGGCGAGTCGGGCTCATTAAGGCAGGTGAAATACCATTTTGAAACCTCTTCCATACCATATTTTTCTACAATATGCTTTGTGTATTCATAACAGATTTCTTCCCAAAGGGCGATGTCCTTTGGCATGGAAGTTATAAATTTTTTGCCTTTATAACGCAGCCAACCGTGTGAATTTGTATTGTTCATTTCAGGATCCTTGGCAATACATTCAGGAATACCGCAATAGGCAATAAGAGGTATAAAGCCGAATTCAAGTAATCTGTCGATCCTGATGTCGTTCAAGGTGAAATCATAGCATAGCTTTCCGATTTCATCTATTGAAACGATGTCCTCGAACATAGAATAGATTCTTACCCTGTTTGATGCTTTGTCTTTGGAAATTTGTTTTAGTATTTCGTAGCCCCAGTCATCCTCTACTCCGTCTGTGGGGTGAAAAAGAAAGTTGTTCCAGAAATTCTTTTGCTTTTTGATAATTATATTTGCATTAACGTAGCTTTTTGCCATAGTCTGATTTCCTCCTATATCCGAGAATTTCTCCATTACCAAGAGAGTTTCTTGCGAATTTTGTTAAATTTAAGACATCAAAGTGCTTAAATTTCTTTTGCTTTACTGTGCGCTGAAGCGCAGAAACAAGAATTGCTTTAACCTTATCGTTAGGAATATCCTCGTTAACATATTTAACAGTCTGCTTTATATTGAATTGATGAATATAGGTTGAACAAAAAGGTATAATTTCGTAACCCAATTCGGGAAGCTCTTTGAAGCTTGCAAGATTTTTCATAGCGTCTTCATTTCCAAGAGGCTGTTTTGTAGTATTGTCTTCGTATATGCTTGAACGATAATAGTTGGGGCTTATTACAACATCCTTGTCGGTTTCTTCAAGGAATCTTTCGCTGTCAACAATATAAGGATCAACAAACACCCAGGGACGAACTCCTCTTTCTCTTATTGTGTCGATAAAGAAACGATAATCGTGCCAGTATAATTCACATTGACGATAGCAGATAAAGTCGTAGCGAGCCTGATACCAGCGGTTTTCATCGTCAAAGCCAAAGTTAAACATTTCAGGTGTATCAAAAATATCAATAACCTCATTGATGAGTTCTTTTGCAGCGGCATAATAATATCGGGTAGAAACCATTCTTGAATATATGCCAAACCATGCATCGTGTGCCGCCGAAAAATTCAGCTTGGGATAGGGGGTGATTCCTTTTTCGCGAAGGCGC
Organism: Clostridia bacterium; assembly: GCA_017505525.1. Lineage (GTDB taxonomy): Bacteria > Bacillota > Clostridia > UMGS1883 > UMGS1883 > UMGS1883. The sequence goes on along the minus strand of JAFVPB010000007.1, from coordinate 35,361 downwards.
TGAAGTTCTGCTTTTAATTCTTCAACTTCCCATGCACCCTCAACTGCAAGTTCGGGATGTGATTTGTAGCGCACACCGTCTGCAAGTTCAATAAGGATGCTGTTAAACCCAAACTCAGCCGCTTTATCAACGATTTCATCCCACACAGATTTATCGGTATTGAGCTTTGTGGAAAAATTTCTTCCATGTACATTCAAGCTGTTTACAGAGTCGTCTGCAACATTATCGCCAAGATATAAGTGAAACATATAGTTATTAACCATTAAAATATACCCTCCCTTATTATTTTATTTCCAATGTTTGTTTATTGCTTCCTGAGTTGAAACAAGTGAATCCATAATAGCATATTTATGTTCCTCGGTGGTGCAACCAAACCATGGTGCAACGGTAACTCCCAGAAGCTTATCTTCAGGAACATCATTTGCAATATGCTTTATTGAGTGGTCTATGCCAAAGTCCTTGTAACAATCTGAAACCATTGGAAAAACGTCATAACCAAGTTTGGGAAGCTCTGAATAGCTTTCTATTTTAGAAATCAAAAATTTGTTGTAGTTTTCCCAATCGGCAGGGTCATTAAGTTTGGGAAGCTTCTCCTTGGCATCTTCCTGAAGTGTCAGATAATACCACGGCATTATGACAACATCTTTTTTTACGTGTTTTAAGAAATCTTCCTTGTGGTTGGCAAACAAATCAACTGCCATTATCGGACGAACCCCTTTTTCTCTCATGCAGTTATGCATAAACTCAATATCATGCCACAATAAGTCGTTCTGGCGGAAACAAACAAAGTCCATTCTTCTTTGAACAATGTGAGTCTCTTCATCCTGATCCATCATAAAAAATTCGGGAGTGTCAAATATTTCAATGTTCTCGTGAATTAAGTCGCGCACAACCTCATAGTAAATAGGCGTTGATACCATTCTTGAATATTCCCCGAGCCATATATCGTGTCCTGTTGAAAAATTGAGTTCGGGAATAGGAGTAAGACCTATCTCGCGAAGACGACAAAGTTCCTCGCGGAGTTCTTCAACCTCCCATGCGCCATCAATAGCGATTTCGGGATGAGATTTATACTTTACGCCGTCAACTGTGGGAATTTGGATGGCATTAAATCCTTGCTCCACTGCAAAATCAGTAATCTCTCTCCATACTTTTCTATCGGTAGTGAGCTTAGGCTGATAGCGGCTTCCGCGAGCATTTATACGGATAGGAGAGTCGTCCCATTGATTTTCTCCCAGATAAAGCATAAATGCTACCAGTTTGTCTTTCATAAAATTACCTCATTTCTATCTTTTTATAAATTTCATATGAATATCCTATTTTTAACAACATTCAATAAGACCTTTTAAGTAACCGATTGCAAAATACCTGCCAAGTGCGGCATAGCCAGCCATATCAGTATTTTCATCCTTCATTGTGGGAACGTGGTCAACACGTATGGGAACATCTATTTGAAGCTCTTTGTATAGCTTCATAAGATGCGCCATATCAAGAGCCCCATTGTCGTGAAAGGTTTCACGAAAGCTTTCTATTGTTCCTTTTATATTTCTGAAATGTATAAAGAAAATTTTATCGCGAAGCTCGGGAATGATTTTTTCAAGCTTCTCTCCCATAATATAGAAAGTTGCCTGGCACATTGTAACACCAAGCATATCGCTTGGGCAAATGTTGTAAATTGCTTTTTTTATGCTTTCATAGCTTGTCATAATTCTGCCCACATTTCCAAGATAAGGAAGCGGCGGGTCATCGGGGTGGAGAGCAAGCTTGATTTCATTTTTTTCAGCCTCAGGAATTATTGCTTTTAAAAAATATTCGTAGTTATTCCAAAGTTCTTCGTGAGTAATTGCCTTGTCGTCAGGCTTAAAATCTTTTTTTTCAAAGCCTGTTACAGTAGCGCCTCCTCGCTCGGGATAATCGCTTGATGTGCGTAGCCAACCGATATGAGCCATCCAGTTAAAGCATATTGTATCAATCCCGAAATGGCGCATTATAGGAAGCATTTTAATAACCTTTTCAACGCATTCATCACGCATTTCGTCGCCCGCTTTTATATGGTCGTGCACTTCGTTTGGCATAGGCTCAATTATTATTGGTTTTATTCCGTAGTTTATAAAATTATCGTATACTGTTTGCCAGTGTGATTTGTCTGTTAAATCGAAATTATTGTCTTCGGGAAGACGGATAACTCCTTTTTCCACACCGCACTGTTTTGCTATATCCCACGTTAAATCCTTTTTGCTGCGAAAATAATCGGTCAGTATCATATTATACACCGCCTAACGTCAGAAATCCACCGTCAACTGGGATAGTGGTGCCTGTTACAAATGCCGACGCATCAGTATCAAGAAGCCATTTTACACAACCCGATAAATCGGATGCTTCTCCAAATCTTCCCATAGGAGTGTGTGTAATGACGGCAGTACCTCTTGCGGTAAGCCCGTCTTCAACTGTTCCAAGGTAGTTTTTACTTCTCTCGTTTACCATAAATCCCGGAGCAATCGCGTTGATACGAATATTTGCAGGTGCATAATATGCTGCAAACGATTGAGTGAGATTTGTTATAGCTGCCTTGCTCATTGCATAGGCAAAGCATCTTGTGAGGGGGCAGTAGCTATTCATAGAAGCAAAGTTGATAATGCTTCCGCCTCCGTTTTCAATCATTTGCTTTGCAAATGTCATAGTAGGAATAACTGTTCCCATTGTGTTTATATCAAGAACGCTTCTGAACGCAGCAAGGTCAATGTCATACAGACCTCTTTCTCCCTCGGGAAGATCATTTGTCAGCTCGCGTTTGTCAAATTTGGTGATTGTAGGCATTGCTTTTATGTTGTTGCCGCCTGCACCGTTAATGAGCATATCGCAGTTGCCGAAAGTTTCTTTAACTGCAAGAGCAAGCTTTTCAACAGAAGCAGTATCTGTAACGTCGCATGGGAAAGCCATCGCCTTTCCGCCAAGGGAAGTTATTTCATCATATACCTTTAAAAGCTTTTCCTCTGTTCTTCCTACAAGAACCACCTTTGCTCCGTAAGAGGCAAGGTCTTTTGCAATTTGAGAGCAAAGCGTTCCGCCAGCTCCTGTAACAACAGCAACCTTATTTGTGAAATCCATCTTTATATCTCCTTTGCATTAATATAGCATATTTTTTCTGCGATTAAATAAAGTTCTTTTTCATTTTCAAATATTTCTCCTTTTTCTTTCTTTTCTCCAAGCCAGTTGCAAAGAATCCGCCTGAAATAATCGTGACGCACAAAAGAAAGAAAGCTTCTTGAATCAGTTGTCATACCAATAAAATTCGAAAATACTCCAAAAGAACTCCAGTTTTCAAGCATATTTTCAATTCCTTGTTTATGGTCGCACCACCACCATGCGGGCCCCTGGGTAATAAGTCCTTTTACGCCGTCTTGTGAGTAGGAACCTGCAAGAACAGAAATCATAGCATTATCGGAAGGGTTAAGTGTGAAAAGTACAATTTTTGGAAGCTTGTAGGACAAATCCACATCATCAAGAAATTTAGTAAGGGAATTAATATCCACGCTGTTTCCGATTGCGGCATAGCCACCAGCTTTGCCGGCAACATCTCTGAGGCGTGTGCTTGTTGCCCGCTGAGCACCGATATGCAACTGCATCACAAATCCCACGCGGGAGTAGTTTTCAGCAAGCTTTACTAGTATATGGGAAGAAAGACGCTCCATGTCGTTATGAATGATTTTTCCTGAAAGCAGATTTATAAATCTTGTATTATTTAAACCATCATCTTCAAAATATGTAAAACCGTTGTCAAGTGCGTGGTCGGTGAAACGGCAGCCAATTTTGTAGAAATCATTAAGCCGTGCCTGAACTGCTTTTTCAAAAGATGCAAGGTCTGATATTTTTATGTTTGTGATTCTTTCAAGCTTATTTATAAAATCCAAAGACGGACAAACAATATCATCACCACGCAAAGATGGAGCAAGGGAGGGATTCTCTGTGCAGAAGGAAATATCGTCAATCAAGGATGCACAAGGGCAGTTGAACTGAACATTGAATTTATTAAGCAAGCTTCTGGGGGTTACATTGTTTTTTTGAAGATGTGTATTCAGGCGCTCGTAAAGATCATCATCATTCCACGAAAAATCTTCGCTGCCCAGAAGAAACTCAATTTCCATCCTACTCCAATGATAAAGCGGCCCTCCAACTAGCTTTGGAAGTGTTTCACACCATTTTAAAAATTTATCACGACAATCTGCATTGCCAGTAATATATTTTTCTTCCACACCGCACATTCTCATTGCGCGGTGCTTGTATGGATCAGGTGCAATCCACAAATCATATATATCGGTAAAAGCCGTGTTTTTTTTCAAGGCTTCAAGCGATAAGTGGTTATGGTAATCGATTATTGACAAATCTTTAATTTTACTGTATAGACTTTTGCCGTATGAGTTGTTGATTAAAAAGCTATCTTTCATATATTACTCCTATATTTAATATTGACTCTTCTATGCTTTTAGTATATAATTCAATAAACAATATAACAATCCACTAACTAACATATTTGTATGGTATTCGATTAATAATGGAGTGATGGTATGAAGCTTGTACAAAATTTCGGGAATCTTGGTTATGCTATAGGGAATATTGGATATACAAAAGTAGTCCGTAATAAGGATTTTGAATTTCCTTATAAATACGGTAAGGATGTTCATTGTGTGGTAATTGTTGAAAACGGGTCGATGATGTATAACTTTTTTGATTCAGAAGAAAAAGTTGTTGTTAATAAGGGACAACTTTTGTATATACCCCAAAAAACTCCTTATAATGCCACCTATCTTGAAGATAATACAACTATAAGCATTTTTTTGTTTGATATTCCCGAAGATAAAACTCCAGACCATCTAAAAAAACCTGTTTTAAGAAAGGTGCCAAAGCAATCACAACAATTATACGCCATTTCAGGGGTTGATATTCAAAATCCGACTTTCATTTATGCCAGAATATACGATCTTCTATATATTCTTGAAAAGCCAGATACATCTTCGGCAAATAAATATTCTAAAATACTCCCTGCTATTGTGGATATAAAAAAGCATTATTTCGAAAATCACAAGGTTAGTTATTATGCAGATATGTGCAATATGTCTGAATCCAATTTCCGTAAGCTTTTCAGGGAGTATACGGGAACTTCCCCAGTAGAATATCGAAATCTTATCCGCATTTATCAGGTTAAGAATATGGTCGATTCGGAAGAGTTTTCAATCAGCGAAGCAGCGTATGTAGCAGGGTTTAATAATATGTCGTTTTTTTACGAGGTATATAATCGTGTGTTTAAATAAACAAGGAGTCGATAAACTTATTAAATGGAGTATTCTTGTGAGTATCTCAACATTTTTTGTTCTGGCTGACTGATGACTGATTAAAAAGTCACTACATTTCTCAATCGCTTTGGAGAACTCACATAGGCATGCTCAAACGTCATCAAATCCTCTATATAAAAACACCCTGTCTAATTCCGCGCACATCATGACCGTAAACAGTAATTCCATTTTCATCTGTTTTAATTAAAAATCCCTTATTTGTAGTAAGTTCACCTAAGTTGATACATGAATTACCAACAACGATTACTTAACAATAAAAAAGACAACCATTACTGGACATTTCCTTAACAGTTATCTAAACATCTGCCGAATAAAAAAGCCACAGAATATATAAAAGACAGTTATAAAATAACCGCCATTTACGGACTTTGTGGATATACTGATTTTTCAACCTTCTATCGTAATTTCAAAAATAACGGGTGTGACTCCCAGGGAATTCAAAAAGAAAAACCTATAGAGTATTCTTGTATCTCTGCTTTTGTTCTTGTCTTGTTACAAATTTTACAAATACATTTTTACCGCTCTGTGCAATGCTTTCTGTTGCGATTGTTCTACGCTTTTTTTGCTCTGCCTAATACAAGCGCGATCATGTTATAAGTCATCACCTTGAGGCCTTGAGATTTTGGAAATCTCAAGGCCTTGCTTTTTTACATAATATTAATTTTTTGCCCCTATCTAACCATTCTTTTTCCTTTTTATTCAGCAGCTCCATTGCTATTTCGAGCATTGCGACAAGCATTATCTTACCTCCTTATATATTTTCATAGATATAATATATATTTCCAGAGTGTTTGAAACTGAATAAAACTGAAAAACAATAACATTTAATTATACTAACCGAAAGGAGACTTTTCATAATGTTCAACAATGATTACGATGTACTGACGGCATATAAAGCTATGGATTATTTAGGCATAGGAGAAAACTCAATATATCGCCTTTTAAAAAGCGGTGAACTGGGAGCTTTCCGCATAGGGAGAACCTGGAAAATACCACGCAAAGAACTTGATAAATACATAGATAAAAGCGTTAACAAGAATAAGAAAGAATAATTGTATATGGGGAATCCCTCAACGTATCTGCTATAAGGATGTATGTCCCTGGATATAAGGTGTTGGAATTTGTAAAAGAAAGGTAAAAAGATAAGAGCGTTGCGGATTACCGCAACGCTCTTTAACTGGTGTTTTTCTACTTTTTCCAACTGTTTTTCCTTTAACTCTTTTCTCTATAACCTGCGAGAATACTGGATTTTCTCGCTCCCGATAGTATATGTAAATATCAAAATCGGCAAACTAATCTTTTAAATTATATTGACTTGACACAAGTAAAAATATATCAGAACCGTCCCACTTTATTCAAAAAACAATTTGTACACATTGCCATTATGATCGATATAATAACAAATATCATCATCAAAATCAATCATTTCCGGTTCAATATTGCTCCCAAGCTCTTTAAACTGTTTATAAACAATCTCTTTTTTAAGATTGGCATCAATAATACGAATAGCAGGTGGATTCTCCACGCTGTCTGTGAATCCTTCCAAAGAATATATTTTTCCATTATGGCAACTTGCACCCTGAACAAAATGGTGATAATCGCAGTCAAAATATTGTATAATGTCGGCTTGAGTTAAAACAACCTTTTTCACATTATATTTTTCACATATTTTACCCTGATTCACCTTAGGCAGTTCAAAAGAAAAATATCTTGTAGAATTAGTATTATCTCTCATTGTAAAAGCATATAAAACACCTTGTTCTGCATCAATCGTAAAATTGCCGTACGGTCTTGCATCCTCATTTTCTCCCGCAGACTTCCAAAGGTTTTCATCTTCAACAAATCCTATTTGAATGATTTGAACAAGTGTTGAGGTAAACTCTCTTTCATTTCTTTGCAATCTATAAACCAGGCACACACCTTTTAATTTATTGTCAGCATTAGCATAATTATTGTATATGTTGGTATAGAGTAACGGAAATTCATCTTTTTCGTCATAATATTCTTTTCCAAACATTACAGAATTGCTATGAGGCATAATTATATCATTTTTATCAAGGGTAAACTCTGCAAAAACCTCAGCTTCACCATTTTTTATGCTTTCAAGAGATTTCGTTTGATATACTGTACATTCACCCTTATGGTTGAAACTAAATAAATAACCCTTACTGATAGCACCATCTTGTCTACCGTCTTTTATTTTTGAAATATATTCTGCTTTCATATTTATTAGCCTCTCTGTTTAGTTTAAATTGATTTAACTTCATTAAGTAATTCTAACATCCCATTAACAAGAATTTCGTCTCCTCCGGGAGCAAGCCTGGATGTTTTGGCTTCATATCCGCCTTCATCATATGCCGTCCTTGTCGGAAAATACGAATCGCCTCCATTTGCCAAGCAACAAAGAATCGTTGTTTCAAAAGGAGATTTTTTACATATTCTATCACCAATCTCAACAAAAGGTTCGCCCGGTACTCCAGCGAAAACAATATTTCCAATACGCACAGCAGACAACTTAAATGCATAGCTTTCAGGACCATTCTGCAAAGAAATTATTCTCATCGCCTCTGCTATTTTAGTTGTAAGCTCCATTCCTTTATATGGAAGTTCATCCGTTTTACCAGTTTTATAAAGCTCTTCTATTTTTTGAGCTTCAACTATTTTATCATTTTCTTGATATGATGGGATAACAATTTCTTTAGATAAGCAGGCAATTTTATCCACGGCTAATTCTTCTGCCGTTGTGCAAATTGAAAGCACACTTCCTGCAATAACTCTTGCCATATGCATTGATTGTTCAATCCCACGAGGCACATTATCAAAATCAATTTTTGTAATTGCTTGTTCTCCCTTGGTGGGATTTACATTTATATGATTCACATCACCTTGTGCACCTAACAGAAACATACACTTAACTCCCGGAAGAGCATTTTCTACTATGTTACAAATATATCCGGGATAATCCGGACTGATAAGCTCACCACCAATTGTATCAGGATGAGTTCCAAAATTAACAAGGAAAATATCTTCTGCATTCTCTCTTGTTATCTTTAAAAGTTTTACCGTTTCATTCGGCTCGCCCAAGGGATAATCAATGTCCTGATTTAAAACTCCCGGATTTGTTTGTACCGAACCATCCTTCATTCTAAATCTTCGGATAAAAGAAATATTTTTTGCTATTCCTGCAGCTGTGTAGAATTTTGACTCCTTCAAATCTCCAAGCGCTAAAAACGCCGCATCTCTAAAACTAATTTTAAGTTTTTCATAATACAAACGCTCTATGTCCGTTTCAATCTGCTCTGTAGGTTTAACATACGGTCCGGTATGTGTATGAGAAAATGTAATAAATACCGCTTCAAAAGGCAATCCGCAAAAATCGGATATAGCCTTTCTGAATTCATCGCACTGCTCAGTTGTTAAAAGAGATATTTCGGCACTTAGTATAACCGAACTATTCTCACCATCACAAAAAGCAAGTGCTCTTACATAAAGGTCTTCCAAAATTCCTTTGGCAAATCTTTCCTTATAGTAGCCTCTTACAGGGAAGCCCATTGGTGGTGTGATACATTTCTTTGCAAATCCTGTTTTCATTGAACAAAACTCCTTTTTATCATATAATATTTTTTGTCAAATTAAATCCCAAAACAATTGTTAGTTTATAACTTATTATGATTTTGTCAAGACAGGAATAAAAAGCTAATATAATAAACTATTTACCTATAATTTATATTAAATAAATTATAGCAACCCCTCTGTCATTTGTCAAGAAAACAGTACTATATCTAGTAATCAAATTTATTTGTAACACAAGATAATCCATTATATGAAATTGCTTTATATAAAATATAATTTTAAAATTATATAACATAAATATAATAATGATTTATAATCCTCTGAAAAGGCGGGTACTCCTGATATAAGCTATATAAGCTTGGGAGTGGACAAATAACGAAGTGATAAATATTAATTATAGCTATAGATTACTGATTATAAATCATATTATTACATAAATAAAAATGCGTATAAAATATATTATTACAAATGAATTCATGGAGGTATTTACAATGACTATACATACATTTGAAGTAACCTGCTCTGTTCCCGGAGATGAGTACTATTTCATTCAAGAGAAGCTTAAAAATGCTGATCCATCAAAATGGGCAAAAGCATCAAATGGAATGAGCTATTGGGGACTTTCTGATAAAGGCATTCTGATTAAAATGTTTATAACCCGAAAGAAAGACTATTTTACCTACAATATCATATATAGAATATCAGCCCGACGAGTCATAGATAATGATGACTTTGTCGGGCTTTTTGATACAGACGATTATGAAGAATTAGAAAAAGAAGTGGATTCTCTTCTCCACTATAAATGTAAGCTACTCCCTACACTTAAAGAATGTACAATGAGAAGAATTGACTTTTGTATTAATGCGGAGCTTGATAATCAGGAGCAGGTGAAGGCTTATATAAAGACAATGAAACGAGCAAATATTCCAAATCACCTACAGTTATACGAAACATACGATGAAAAGGCAAAAAGAACAAAGCCTATGAAGGATGATTTTACAGTATATAACGACCACTATGTTGCAATCTCAATATACAACAAGCAGCGGCAGATGATAAAAGAGCAAAAGGGCAAAAATAAAACTGTCTTCCCTAAATCAGAAATAAAGAAAGCCGAAAATATTGTCCGCATTGAAATCCGTTGTATGGAGGGTAAAGTCAGCGAATTAAAGAAGAAATTCAATTTGAAAAGTATCAGAGATTTTATGGAGTCATCACAAGAGATTGGCGACTATCTATTCAGATACTATCTATCAAGGATATGCAACGATGGAAAAATCTGCACTCTTTCAGTGGCTTTGAAAAGAATTGAAATGGGAGAATACAAGCCTGAAAACACAGAGCTGCTAAAAGAATTTATAGAGTATTCCAACCATTTCAGAAGTGCAGCAAAGGCAATTTCAATGCACAAAAAATGTATGAACAAAAAGGTCTTTAACCGTATGCTTTGGATGCTCTCTAATATAGACACCAGTTATGTAACCGTAACAAGCGAGGCGGTAAAACTCTTTGACCACGGGTATATTCCAACACCATTGGATCTGTATGAGGAATGGTGTGAGCTATAAAAATTACTTTTTCAAAGCTATTATACTAAATAAAACATTGACATATACGATAATATCGTATATACTGTTATTGGAGGTACGATATTATCGTATAATATTTTGCAAAAGAAGTGAAATAATGACAAGAGAATTTATTTATACAAAACCGTTTCTAAATTGTTGGAAAGCAATGGGTTTAAATAACGACCATTTAAAAATCTTGGAACGCATACTGCTTGATAATCCTCAAATTGGAGAAGTTATTCAGGGAACAGGCGGAGCAAGAAAAATGAGAATACAACTCGACGGACGCGGAAAAAGTGGCGGTGGCCGTGTAATTTATCTTGATGTATTTGAAAAAGAAAAATTATACTTGCTTTTCGCATATCCTAAGAATGTACAGGAAAATTTATCGGAAGAACAAAAAGCTGCTATTCGTGCACTGATTGATGCCATAAAGAAGGAGTGATACTATGAGTGAAATTCGTTTTGAATCTTCTTTAACAACTGATGAAATTGAAAAGAATTTTGAAGGCATTGACTTTTTTTCCGGGATTATGGAAGGATTAAATGAAGCACTTGCCTACGAAAAAGGTAAAGCGAGCGCAGAAACTTATGCAAGAAAAAGCTCTCTTCCTCAGGTGAATGTTCAGGAAATAAGAAAATCCCTTTCTATGACACAAAAGGCCTTCGCTAACATCCTTGGTGTTTCCTGCCGCACTGTTGAAGCGTGGGAATGTGGCAAATCTACTCCAACTCCTACTGCAAAAAAACTTATGTATCTGATCGGTCAGGACCATTCATTGGTTGATAAATTGGATTGATTTAATGCTGTAATTTGACCATAATAAACTATAACAGTCAGTCAAATGTTAGTCAAAAGTCAGTCAAAATGCAAAAAGAGCGAAAAAAAGAAAAACGGCTTAACCCTATTGGTTAAGCCGTTTTCAGATGGTGACCCCACGGGGAATCGAACCCCGGTCTTCGCCGTGAGAGGGCGACGTCCTAGGCCGCTAGACTATGGGGCCGTCTTAGGACTTTATAATTATAGCACCCGAGCTTGTTTTTGTCAACATTTTTTTATTATTTTAAAAAAAATTTGACAAAAGGTGTAATAAGGTTTATAATACCTCTTGTAGCTTAATAACTTGGGGAGCTTGCCAAAGCAGGCTGAGAGTAAGCGTGATTGCGCTTTGACCCACAAGCACTATGTGCTCGGACCTGATTTGGATAATGCCAACGTAGGGAAAAATAGTTAATTCAGGTCATTCTTTTTATAAAGTATGACCTTTTTTTCTGTCCAAATTTATGGTGCAGTAAGGCTTATTGGTCTTAACGGGCGTCATACAAGCTACTAATTCTACGAAAGGAGGACAGAAAAATGAGCTCTACAAAGAAAATTACTTTCAGTGCACTTATGGTAGCGCTTTCCACTGTGCTTATGTTTGTTTCAAAGCTTCTTCCTGCTCCATGGCTGCAAGGTGGCTCTGTTACAATAGCAAGCATGGTTCCAATCATTGCTGCATCGGTGATTCTTGGTGGAAAATGGGGTATACTTTCGGCGCTTGTTTATTCAGTTTTGCAGATGATGACAGGCTTTTATCCCCCGCCAACGCAAACATTTTTAAGCTTTGTACTTGTTATTTTGCTCGACTATGTGCTTGCCTATGGCGTTTTGGGACTTGCAGGCTACATCTATAGTATGCTTGGCAAAAAAGCGTATGCCGTGCCTGTTTCAGCGTTTGTGGTAACCACGTTTCGTTATGTGTGCCACATTCTTTCAGGGTTACTTATCTGGGGCGTGTATGCCCCCGAAGGCCAGACAGTGCTGATGTACTCACTTATCTATAATGGTACATATATGGTTCCTGAAATCATTATATCCACCATTACAGCAGCACTGCTTTCCAAGGTATTTCAAAAACTTTCCTAAATGAGGCACAACCAAAAAGGTGTTGTAAAAACTAAGTTTTACAACACCTTTTTTACATTACTACATTTTTGTGCAAAAAAAATGACAGATACCAAATTATCTGCCACTAAAAGGAGGGAAAATGAAAAAAGTTTTGTACTCACTGAGTACATTAATATATTACATTATATTTTATTTTTTTACAATATACGCCATTCACTAATTTCACAACTTTGTTTTTTTATTTTTGTGCAATATGCACAAAAACTTTCGTATTACTAAAATTAAGGGGATGTTTCAATTGAAACATCCCCTTAATTTTTTAATGTTTATCTCTTGCTATATAATGAGTGTGTAAAAGCTCGTGCGACTTATGTCCGCATGGCTTTCCAAGATACTCTTCATAAAGCTTCTTGATATAAGGATTGTCGTGGCTCTTTCTGAGAGGAAGAGCTTTATCCTCGTTGTAGATAGCCTTTGCTCTTTCAGTACGGATATCCATATCCATTCTTACCTTAGCAGGAACGATAGGCTGACCGCCACCGTTTACGCAACCGCCCGGGCAAGCCATGATTTCGATGAAATCAAGCTCGATTTCGCCGTTTCTTACTTTGTTGATAAGCTCACGTGCGTTACCAAGACCGTGTGCAACTGCTGCACGAATTGTTTTTCCGCCTGCAGTAACAGATGCAATCTTTATACCCTCAAGTCCACGAACTGCTTCATATTCAATTTCGCTGTGGCTTGTGTTGTCGAGAATATCGGCAACTGTTCTGATAGCAGCTTCCATAACACCGCCTGTAGCACCGAAGATTACGCCTGCGCCTGTAGCCTGATCGCCGAACGGATCATCAAAGTTTTCATCAGGAAGCTGAGTAAATCTGATACCTGCTTCTTTAATCATTCTTGCAAGCTCTCTTGTTGTGAGAACTGTATCAACATCCTGAAGGCCGTTTACGCTGAGTTCATCACGCTGAGCTTCAAACTTCTTAGCTGTACAAGGCATAATTGAAACAACATAGATGCTCTTGGGGTCGATACCCATTTTTTCAGCATAGTATGATTTAATAATTGCACCATACATTTCGTGAGGCGACTTACAGCTTGAAAGGTTATCAAGCATATCGGGGAAGTTGTGTTCACAGAACTTAATCCAGCCAGGTGAGCAAGATGTAATCATAGGAAGCTTGCCACCATTTTGAATTCTTTCAAGAAGCTCTGTTCCTTCTTCCATAATTGTAAGGTCTGCTGCAAAGTCTGTATCGAATACTTTATCAAAGCCAAGACGGCGAAGTGCTGCTGCCATTTTACCTGTTACTGCTGTGCCGATAGGAAGACCAAACTCTTCTCCGAGAGCTGCTCTTACAGCAGGAGCTGTTTGAACAACAACATGCATATCGGGGTTGGCAATAGCTGCCCATACATCGTCTGTAACGTCTTTTTCACGAAGTGCGCCAACAGGACAAACTGCAATACACTGACCGCAATTTACGCAAGATACTTCTCCGAGGCTCTTTTCAAAAGCACATGTAACCTGTGTTTTGAATCCGCGCTCCATAGTATCAATTGCGCCAACCGTCTGAATGTTCTTACACATATTCACGCATCTGCGGCAAAGAATACATTTGTTGTTGTCGCGAACGATTGAAGGAGAAAGTTCGTCGATTGCATATTCGTTTCTAACGCCTTCAAAAGCAATATCTGTTACTCCGAGTTCATCTGCAAGAGTCTGGAGCTCGCAGTTACGGTTTCTTACGCAAGTAAGACACTTTCTGTCGTGGTTTGAAAGAAGAAGTTCAAGTGTTACCTTTCTTGCTTCTCTAACCTTTGGTGTGTTTGTGAGAACCTCTAAGCCTTCGCTTACAGGGTATACACAAGCTGCCTGAAGAGCTCTTCCGCCCTTTATTTCAACAAGACACATTCTGCAAGAGCCTGTCTGGCTGACATCTTTTAAATAGCAAAGTGTGGGAATTTCAATTCCTGCTGAGCGTGCAGCCTCTAAAACTGTTGTACCGGCAGGAACGCTTATTTCCTGACCGTTAATCTTTAAATTAACCATTTCCATTATTCTGCACCCCTTCCTTATCTTTTCACAATAGCGCCGAACTTACATGTTTCTATGCAGGCACCGCACTTAATACATTTTTCTTTGTCGATAACAAATGGCTTCTTGATTTCGCCTGTGATTGCATTAGCAGGGCACTTTCTTGCACAAGCTGAGCAACCCTTACATTTATCTGCGATGATTTCGAAGTTTGTAAGCGACTTACATACGCCTGCAGGACACTTCTTATCAACAACGTGCGCAACATATTCGTCGCGGAAATATCTGAGAGTTGAAAGAACAGGGTTGGGAGCAGTTTGTCCAAGACCGCAAAGTGAAGCATTCTTTATGTTGTTGCAAAGAAGCTCAAGACGGTCGAGGTCTTCTAAAGTACCATTACCCTTTGTAATTTTATCAAGAATTTCCAAAAGACGCTTTGTACCGATACGGCAGGGAGAACACTTACCACAAGATTCATCAACTGTGAATTCAAGGAAGAATTTTGCAATATCAACCATACAGTTGTCTTCGTCCATTACGATAAGACCGCCACTACCCATCATTGAACCGATTGAGATAAGTGAATCGTAATCGATAGGTGTATCAATAAGAGAAGCAGGGATACATCCGCCCGAAGGACCGCCTGTCTGTGCTGCCTTAAATTTCTTGCCGTTGGGAACGCCACCGCCGATTTCTTCAACGATTTCGCGCATTGTAGTACCCATAGGAACTTCAACAAGACCTGTGTTGTTAATCTTTCCGCCTAATGCGAATACCTTTGTACCCTTACTCTTTTCTGTACCAATCTTTGTAAACCATTCAACACCATTGTTAATAATAACAGGGATGTTTGCATATGTTTCAACGTTGTTAAGAATTGTGGGCTTGCCCCAAAGACCCTTAACTGCAGGGAACGGAGGACGAGGACGAGGCTCACCTCTGTGTCCCTCGATAGATGTCATAAGAGCTGTTTCTTCACCGCAAACGAATGCGCCCGCACCAAGACGGAGACCGATATCGAAGCTGAAGTCTGTTCCAAATATGTTTTCGCCAAGAAGTCCGTATTCCTTAGCTTGCTTAATAGCAATTTCAAGACGCTGTACTGCGATAGGATACTCTGCACGAATGTAGATATAACCCTGGTTTGCACCAATTGCGTAACCTGCAATAGCCATAGCTTCAAGAACGCTATGTGGGTCGCCTTCAAGAATACTTCTGTCCATAAATGCACCGGGGTCGCCTTCGTCGGCGTTACAGCAAACATACTTTTGCTCGTTAACACTCTTAGAAGCAAATTCCCACTTAAGACCTGTTGGGAAACCGCCGCCGCCACGGCCACGAAGACCAGACTCTTTAATTGTGTTGATAACTTCCTGAGGAGTCATCTCTGTAATTGCAGTAGCAAGAGCTTTATAGCCATCGAATGCAATATATTCTTCAATATTTTCGGGGTTAATAACACCGCAGTTACGAAGAGCAACTCTCTGCTGCTTCTTATAGAAATCAACTTCGTTAAGAGATTTGATTGAATCGTCTTCGATTGTTTCAGAATACACAAGGCGTTTAACGATTCTACCCTTTAATAAATGCTCTGTAACTATTTCTGCAACGTCTTCCTTCTTAACCATGCTGTAGAATGCACCCTCAGGGTAAACAACAACTACAGGACCAAGAGCACAAAGACCGAAGCAACCTGTTTTTACGATTTTAACTTCTTTTTCAAGACCATTTGCGGCAAGCTGAGCTTCGAATTCGCCTATAAGCTGCTCAGCACCTGATGATGTACAACCTGTACCGCCGCAAATAAGTACGTGTGATCTGTATAAATCCATTAACTACACTCCCCTTCTTAATTTTCGGCTTTTCCGATTGTATAATCAACTACAGGATTACCGTTTACGATATGTTCTGTTACAATTTTTGCAACCTTGTCTGCAGACATTTTAACGTAGGTAACCTTTTCTTCACCGGGAACAAACACTTCAACGATAGGCTCGAGGCGGCAAATACCAATGCAGCCTGTTTGTTCAACAACAACGTTACCCAGATTACGCTTGCTTACTTCTTCTAAAAGAGCAGTCATAACAGGACGGGCACCTGCAGCAATACCGCAAGTTGCCATACCTACAACAACTCTTATACCGTCTTCTCTTTCTTTTCTAAGATTAACATTATCAAGAACTTTCTTTTTAATAGCTTCAAGTTCAGCTATGCTTTTCATTACGAAGCACCTCCATAAATTTCAGTTAGGTTTTCATTAACATATTCTTTAACCCAAAGAGCCACGCTCGGCTCACTGAGTTTCACATCTCCCAAAACGGCTTTAAGCTCGCGTGTTTCGAGAGTGAATGATTTTTGTTCATAAAAATGCGTGTATATAAAATCGATATCGGGATTCATACTTATAACAGACATCATGCAGGAAGCAATATCGCCAAGAGGCTGACGGTCGATATGCGAATGTGAGTATGTGGCACAAATTTCTGTTCCCACTCCCACTTTGCTTTTTATTTTTACATTCCCGCCTGTAGCCTCAGCACCTGCTATTAAAAGAGGGATTCCAAGACCTACGCGCCTTGTGGTACGCGTTGTAACAAAAGGGTCTGTAACTTTTTTTAAAAGCTCTTCATCCATTCCGCACCCATCATCTTTAACCGTAAAAGAGAATACATCTTCTTTCAGATTCTCTGTAACTGTTATTTCGATGAGCTTTGCCCCTGCACGGATTGAGTTCTGCGCAATGTCAAGTATGTGTAAGCTAATTTCCTGCATATCAGTCCATATACTTCTTTAAGATGCCTTCAACATCATCTACAACAAGACGGCCGTAAACATCATCGTTAACTGTTAAAACGGGAGCAAGACCGCAAGCACCTATGCAACGTGTTGCTTCAAGTGAAAACTTACCGTCGGGAGTGCATCCGCCAACATCAATTTTAAGAATTTCCTTTATCTTGTCGATAATATCTCCGCTTCCCTTAACGTAGCAAGCTGTACCAAGGCATACTGCAACCTTGTATTCGCCTGTGGGGTTAAGCGAG
Organism: Clostridia bacterium; assembly: GCA_017505525.1. Lineage (GTDB taxonomy): Bacteria > Bacillota > Clostridia > UMGS1883 > UMGS1883 > UMGS1883. The sequence continues at coordinate 17,893 of JAFVPB010000007.1, read as the reverse complement.
AACTGTGTGTAGAATGTTACTACACCGTAAACCTCTGCAAGTGAAACTCCAAGTCCCTCTGCAATCATCTTCTGTACCTCAATTGGAAGGTACCCGTAAATTCCCTGAGCTTTGTGAAGAACTGGGATAAGAGCACCATCTTCGCCCTTATGCTCTTCTATAACAGCCATAAGCTGTTTTTCCTGCTCCGCTGTTCCCTTGAAAGGAATAACTGATTCTTTGCTCATCTCTTTACCTCCTAAAATATTAAAATATAAATTAATACACTTAATCAATCGATAATAATTTATCGATTAAACACAACCATCTATTATTATATCAACAACGCTTGGTTTTGTCTATACATATTTCGATATTTTTTATGTTTTATCGCAGTTTTTCAATGATTTTTTCAAGATTTTTTTCATCAAGCTCAATACAATTGATTTTCTCTGAAATATCTGTAAGATAATGGGCATCACTATCTTTTATATAATTAAATTTTTCTTCCTTTTTATAACCATCGTCTGCGTGGTTTGAAAGCTCAACCGTTTTGAAATTAAGATAATCGGGCACAGTGCCGAGTGTTGCAACAATTCCGTTTGCCTCACGGTCGATATGCGCGGCAACACACACTCCCCCAAGAGCTTCAACTTTTGCCTTCATATCCTCAATAGGAATATCGGTGGCGTTTATAAGTAGCTTTTCAATTTCGCCCTGTTCGTTATCGCACTCGTCCATTATAACCTGCCTGCCAAAAATCTCGCTTCTGTTTTTAACGGGCGGAAGATGTTCTTCCAAAAAGCTTCCCATATTTTCAGCATCCTCAACCGATTTAAACAGACACAGAAGATGTATGTTTTCAGCCGTTTCTGCCTCAATAGCAGGCACCAGAAGAATATTAAACTCTTCGCAAGCCTTTTTCACTGCACGAACATTCCTTGCAGTGTTATGGTCGGCAACTGCTATGATATCAAGGCCGTTTATGTAGCTCATTCCTGCGATGCTATGCGGCGTCATATCCATATCGGCGCACGGAGAAAGGCAGGAATGGATGTGAAAATCATAAAAGTATTTCATAGCAGTTCTTTAAGCTCGCACGCAAGATTATACGCGCTTTTTTCCGATGCGAACACAGGTATTTCTTCAAGATGCGCTTTTTTAAGTGCAGCATCGTCGAGTTTCATCCCCTCGCAGATAATAACCATAGCGCAATCCGTGAGCGATGCAACTGCAATAACATTTATATTTCCCTGAACAGTTATCCACACGTCGCCCGATTGAGCGTGGCTCATAACATGGCTTAAAAGGTCGCCTATGAAGCAGTTTTCTGCCTCGCGTTCCAGATTACTTTCCCCTGAAATTATGGTTAAGTTAAGTTTTTGTGCTATATCTTTAACTTTCATTTTTTCACCTACTGTTCCAGAAGTTTACTGATTTCTGTTATTTCCTTTGCAAGAAGCTCGATTTTCTCACGCAGACGGAAAATACAATCGCGCTCCTGTGCTTTGCCGCGCACAATGTCTTCAGCAAATTCGCGGCAATTGGGACTTCCGCAGCTTCCGCAATCAAGCTGTGGCAAACGGCTATAGATTTCTTCAATCAGCTGCATTTTGCGCATAGCCTCTCCCACGTTTTCCGAAAGAGGGGAAAATGGCTCGTAATCTATCTGCTTATCCCACGAAAGCTTGATTTCAGGGTCGATTTCCCCAAGCTTATAGCCAAGCTTATCGGTAAGCATCCTCACACGTGAATTTGCGATGAAATCGTTTTCCACATTCAGAGGGCCTCCCGTGCATCCGCTTACGCAGGCAAGCGCCTCTATAAAATCAACATTTTTAATTTTTTCGTCTTCCAGTTCTTCAAGTATTTTTATAACGTTGTGTATTCCGTCAACGCTTATGTAGTTGTCTATCCCCAGTGATTCTGCTTCTCCGCCGCTTCGTGCCCATCTTATCCCGTTTTTGCCCGCAACAGAAAGCTTTTCAATTTTATCAATGCTTCCAATTTTATGGGCAAGTTCTTTATACACATCTTTTATTGATATAACTCCGCTTACGGCTGATGAATCAAGAGCTAACGGCTGCTTTACTGCCGTTACCTTGGCAGGGCACGGTGATATAAAAAATACACCTATGTCGCTATCGGGAAGCCCCGTTTTTTCGCGCGCCTCTTTCCTTGCCATCTGTGCCGCTGCCTCCATAGGCGAAGTAAGCGGAATAACATTTTCTGAAAGCGAGGGGAACCTCACTGCGATAAGCCTCACAACGGCAGGGCAAGCCGAGGAAATAAGGGGTTTCTTCAGCCCTTTTTCCTTGAGCAATTCTTTTACCTTTGCCGAAATAACCTCAGCACCGCGGGCAACCTCAAAAACATCGTCAAACCCTATCTTTTTAAGGCCTGTTAAAATCACATCTATATTCGTTGCTTTTGAAAACTGGCCATAGAAAGCGGGTGCTGGAAGAGCTATATTATATTTATAATTTTTAAGCTCACAAAAGCTGTCGCTCACAACTTTTTTAGCGTGATACGGGCATCTTCTAACGCATTCGCCACAATCAATACAACGTTCTTTTATTATTTTTGCTTTGCCATTCTGCACCCTGATAGCCTGCGTGGGACACATTCTTATACAGGTTGTACAACCCTTACAGTCGCTTTCTTCAAGACGCACACTATGGTAAAGTGTTCTTTCTTTCATTTTCTCACCTTATTTCTCAGGCATTTACTTATTCTTTACATACACAGTCATATCAACGGTTGTTCCCTCTCCTATTACTGTGGTGATATTCATTTCATCGGTATACCTTTTCATATTGGGCAGTCCCATTCCTGCACCAAACCCAAGTTCCCGCACATTTTCATCGGCAGTAGAATATCCCTCCTGCATCGCTGTTTCAATATCTTTTATACCGGGACCGCGGTCCTTATGTATCATCCTGATTTTTTCAGGAGTGATTTCCACATCTATTTCACCGCCATCGGCATGAATTACCATATTTATTTCGCATTCATACATAGCAATTGAAACCTTGCGGATTATCTCTCCCGGAACACCGAGTTGCTTTAAAACCTTTTTAACGCTACTACTCGCTTCTCCTGCAACTGCAAAATCCGTATCACTCACAGTATAGTGGAGGCGCATTACATTTTCAGCCATATAAACACCTCCAAAAAATTATTTTCCAAGTCCTGTAAGATAAAGCTCTCCGCAAGCCTTGTAAAGAGGAAGTTCTGTGGTAAATACAACTATTCCATACTCCTCGGCAAGCTCTATAATATCATCTGTGGGCTTTTTGCCGCGAACAAATACAATAGCTTTAATATCCATCATTTCTGCAGTTCTCACAACCTGAGAATTCACAAGACCTGTAAGAAGCAATCCCTGATCTTTAACAAAAGCCAAAACATCGCTTAAAAGGTCGCTGCCGCAAGCTGAATGAACCTCGTTTTCAAGCAGGTTTTCGCACGCAAGCACATTTGCACTAAGAACTGTTTTTACATCTGAAAGTTTCATATCTATCATCCTTTCGTTATATCGGAATTAGCCTCGTAAGGTATGTCGAGCACATAATTTCCAAATTCAAGTCCTGTTTCTCCGTTTATAAGAATCTGAACTGATTTTACATTATCTATTTCACAAAGAGAATTAACTACAGAGAAAAGCGTGAGCGTTGTTTCAAGCGAGCTTGTTCCGCCGCGGCTGATAAAATCGCTTGAAAGGTTAACAAAGCAAACATTATCCTTTGTTTCAATGCCTAAAAGCTTTGTTCCTTCGGGAATAGCTGATTTGGAATTTTCGTCTTTCGAGCCTTTCATAAGCTCGTTTATCACGGTTTTTTCAGCTGAAAGGGTGTTTTCCACTTCCACGGTGCGCCTTTCTTTTATAAGGGAATCGCCATCTTTTGAAGGGAAGTATAAAACTATGGTTTCTTTTTTGCCCAGCTCGGTTTCGTTTACGTCAAGAGCAATATCAGAAAGTGTGAGAACACCTATTTCTTTTCCCGTAACGGAGGACACCTCGCCTTTACCTTCCACCTGAATTACCACGCCTTTAATTCCATCTATACCACAAAGTGTGTTTACAACTGCAAATCTTAAAAGGAGTGCTTCAACTCCATCAACTTTCGAATAATTTTTAGAAAAGTTAATCGTTGCAACCTCGTTTTTAATTGCGATAGACAAAAGCTTTGTTCCTTTGGGAACCAATCTTTCATTTTTATCACTCTGCGGTCCCTTTTCCATTTCGGCAATTAAAAGCTTGGCTATTTCTTTCGCATTTAATCCGCTTCCTACAAATCGTTCCTCACTTGAAAGCTTGTTTTCCAGTTTGTTTTTAAAATAAACATTGTAGTTGTCGCCCTTCTTATCACACGCCGAAAAGAAAGTAAGAAGCAAAACTGCCACAACTAAAATTGATATAAACTTTTTCATTTTCTCATCTTACCTCACATTATTTAAAGGTTATGGGAATAATTATACGGAATGTGCTTCCCTCTCCTTCTTCACTTTCAACATTAATATTTCCTCCGTGAAGCTCCACAGCAGTAAGTGCTATAGAAAGTCCAAGTCCTGTTCCTCCTGTTTCGCGGGCACGCGCTTTGTCAACTCTATAAAATCTGTCGAAAATTTTATAGAGTTCGTCCTTTGCTATTCCTATTCCCGTATCCTTGATCTCTATGATAACATTCGTCTCGTCCTTATACACGTTAAGAAAAACTTTTCCGCCCTCTTTTGTATACTTAATACTGTTATCCACCACGTTGTAAATAGCTTCCCACAAGCGATCTCGCTCTATTTTTGAATAAATTGTGCCCTGAGGATTATACACTAATTCTATATGCTTTTGTTCGGCAAGCGGCCTGAGCGCTTTTGTGATGTTTGAGCATAATTCGGTTAAATCCGCCACCTGAAATTCCATCCTTGAAACACTTTGGGGATTATCCATTCTTGTAAGGGTTAAAAGCTTATCCACAATTCTTGTAAGACGCTCAACCTGCACATTCATATCGGTTAAAAATTCCTCAACCATTTCACGCGGAGCATCCTGCACATTTAAAAGCGAATCTGATATCAGCTTTATTGAGCTGAGAGGTGTTTTTAACTCGTGTGATGCATTAGAAACAAACTCCTGCCGTTTTTCCTCTTGCTGATGGACCTTCTTTGCCATTTTATTATACGACTCTATAAGTCGTCCCACTTCGCCACCCGAGGTTTTTTCAATTATAAAGTCTCCGTTTTCATCCGCCGCTTTTTCAAGTTGCTCGGTAAGTCTTGTAATTGGCGCCGTAATTATACCTGCCATTAAAAAGCTTATAACTCCTACAAGAAGACTTGCAAGCACCGCAATCATCATAATTGTTATCCAAAGCTGACCCATAAGGCCAACAGTGTCGGATGCAGATGCACGGTAATAGATTACACCAACAGATATTTTATCTTTTATTATGGGGACAGCCGCCGAGATGACCATATCATCATCACTTACCACGCTTTCCTCAACACTGTTGTTGCCCGCGATAGCGTCCAATATAACGGGGACAGGCATATACTTTCCTTCCATTATGCCGTTGTTTGAATCATATGTTACAATAGCATCGTTATTAAGCATAAGAACTCTGCAATCGCTTGCCACCTGCTGCTGCTCTAAAAGGTAATTAATACTTTCCTTACTTAAATCCTGATACCTTGATATATAACCCGCTATAACATTAGCTTGTGAAAGTATCTGTATTTTCTTTTGGTTAACACTATACTGCTGCATTGAATTTACAATGTAAACCCCAATAAGCGAAAGCGTGAGAACTATAATAAGAAAATATGTGAGCACCAGTCGCCAGCGAATGCTCTGGGATTGCATTTTAATTTTCTTTAAAATAGTAACCTACCCCCCACTTAGTTAAAATATATGTGGGCACTGCTGCATCAGGCTCAATCTTTTCGCGCAAACGCCTTACATGCACGTCAACAGTTCTTATATCGCCGGGGTAGTCGTATCCCCACACAATATCGAGCAGATTTTCTCTTGAATACACCTTTCCGGGATTTGAAACAAACAAATCACAAAGGTCGAATTCCTTGGCAGTTAATTCAATCGACTGATTGCCGATTTTAATTCTGCGAAGATTATAGTCAAGCTCCACTCCGCCAACGGAAACAACGCTTTTTCCTGTCTGAACACTCTGGCTGTTTGATCTTCTTAAAATAGCCTTAATTCTTGCCTTGAGTTCAAGAATATTAAATGGCTTTGTAAGATAGTCGTCTGCCCCGTATTCAAGGCCGAGAATTTTATCCATATCCTCTGTTTTTGCAGTGAGCATAATAACGGGCACAGAAGAAAATTCTCTTATCTTCTGGCAAACTGTAAGTCCGTCAATTCCCGGAAGCATAACATCAAGGATTATAAGAGATATGCTTTTATCCCTTGCTATTTTAAGCGCTTCCTCCCCGTCGTATGCCACCTCTGTTTCATATCCGTCTTGCTCAAGGTTAAATTTTATACCTTTTACAAGGAGCTTTTCATCGTCAACAATCAAAATTTTCATTTATATCAACCCTTTCAGTTTTATTATCCACTTCATCTACTTTATTATATCACTATCAAAAAAGTATTTCAACAAAAAAAGAAGATGTAAAAAAATATTTTTACATCTTCTTTTTTAAGCACAACTCTATCAACTCTCTATCTCACAAAATCAACGAAGGCTATTTTCAGCGAATAGGCAATAAGTAAAATCGACATTCCTCTGTCGAAGAATGTCGATTTTGGGTTTTCAATTATGAGATATACTAAGGTGTTGTTTTGATGAAATCGTGAACATCCTTTATCCATAATCAGAATATTAGTAATAGTAATAATACACCGGTTGTTTTTTCAGTCCTAATCCATCACAGAAAACGCACTCTTCTTTTACAGTTTTGTATGGATATAATAATAGACTTGCCGCTCCTCCAGTGTATGTCCTAAGCCCACTTACTTTTGAATAATCCGAGCCTCCTACATATTTTTGCTCATATGTATACCCCAACCCATCACAGATAGAACAATCAATATATTTATAGTCAACAATTTTCTTATTTGGAAATTGTAGTCTCCAACCTTTTTTTTCGTATTTTTGAACATCTGATTTCACAACAGTTATTTTTTTACACTCTCCATTTGACACTGAATACATCTCTGTCACCGGCTCCTTATACCAACCGACTTTAATCCATGCATCGATATCCTTTATATTAACCCGTTCAGTTCTGCCGTCGGGAGCGTACATCATTATGCTTGTAGAATTATACCATCCTTTTTCAAACCATTTCTCTGCTTCACTTTTTGCAATAAGTTTACTTTCTCCTGATGGGGAATAAATATAGACAGTAGGATATGTTTCCCAACCAACTTGTCTCCACTTTTCAACTAAACTATTTTTCACATATTCAGTGTTTCCGTACGGAGAATACATTTTAGTAACGGGTTCATCATACCAACCCTGTTTTTCGTAGTTCTCGTTTTCTCCAACAAGTTTTGTTGAACCATTTTGCGCATAAACACGTATTGGTCTGCCGTAATACCAACCAACATTTTTATAAGCTTCTAAATCCTTATCTTCTATCACCATTGATCTTCCATCTTCTGCATATACCGTAACAAGCGGAACATCATGCCAACCAGCGGCTTTCCAGGCTTCAATAAATTTTGTATCAACCTGTTCTGTTCTGCCGTCAGGAGCGTACATTGTAATATCATCTGATGACAAATTCCAACCATCGGATTCCCAACCTTCAACCTCTCTTATGTTAACTTGCACTACTCTGCCGTCAGGAGCGTACATAGCAACTGTATCGGATGACAAATACCAACCAACGTTTTTCCAAGCCTTAACATTTTTTATATTGACTTGCTCTGTTCTGCCATCGGGAGTGTACATTGTAATTGTATCAGATGACAAGTACCAACCAACGTTTTTCCAAGCCTTAACATTTTTTATATTAACCTGCTCTGTTCTGCCGTCGGGAGCGTACATTGTAACTGTATCGGATGACAAGTACCAACCATTGGTTTTTCGGGTTTCAACATCTTTTATGTTAACCTGTTCTGTTCTGCCATCGGGAGTGTACATTGTAACATCATCTGATGACAAGTACCAACCAACTTTTTTCCAAGCCTTAACATCTTTTATGTTAACCTGTTCCGTTCTGCCATCGAGAGTGTACATAGTAACTGTATCAGATGACAAATACCAACCATTGGTTTTTCGGGTTTCAACATCTTTTATGTTAACCTGTTCTGTTCTGCCATCGAGATTGTACATAGTAAATGTATCGGATGGCAAATACCAACCAACTTTTTTCCAAGCCTTAACATCCTTTTTATTAATGTGCGCAGTTCTGCCATCAAGAGTGCACATAGTAACTGCATCGGATGACAAATACCAACCAATTTTTTCCCAGGCTTCAACATCTTTTATTTTAACCTGCGCTGTTCTGCCATCGGGAGCATACATAGTAACTGTATCGGATGACAAATACCAACCATTGGTTTTTCGGGTTTCAACATCTTTTATGTTAACCTGTTCTGTTCTGCCATCGAGATTGTACATAGTAACTGTATCAGATGACAAATACCAGCCAACTTTTTTCCATGCTTCGACATCTTTAATATTAACCTGTTCTGTTCTGCCGTCGAGATTGTACATAGTAAATGTATCGGATGGCAAATGCCAACCAATTTTTTCCCAGGCTTCAACATCTTTTATTTTAACCTGCGCTGTTCTGCCATCGGGAGCGTACATAGTAACTGTATCGGATGCAAAACCGCAAACAGTAGGAAATATCATCGCAACGATAAGCAGCATCATAATTAAGAAATTTTTTATTTCTCCTCTTTTCATTTATATACCTTCTTTCAGTCTGTTTATATACATTCTGGAGTTGTGTTTAACCATATTGGGAACGTATCACTTTCTGTTTAGTTATTTACAATTTTAATTATCGTCCCTCGTGAAATTCCCGTTGTGCATTCAAGAGCACTCCTGGATATGCCATTTAAAATCTCCCGCAACAATTATATCAGGTTATTTTTGTTCAGTCAATAAAAAACAAACAGAAAGCGACACATCCCCATTGCATTCATTGTATGACATATAGTCATAATTGTCAAGGTCTTTTTATGACATAATGTCATTAGGTGGTATTATGAAAACAAATTTAAAAGTTTTAAGAAAAGAAAAAGGTTTAACACAAATTGCATTACAAATGCATACAGGGATTGAACAGGCATTGTTATCTAAATTTGAAAATGGTGAACGCATTCCGCCAACCGACACTCTCATTCGCCTTGCAGATTTTTATGAAGTAAGTATCGACTATATTTTATGCCGCACAAATAATCCTGAAATTAACAAATAAATACAGGGGTGGTATCCAAATTGAGATTTGGTGCTACCACGATGAACAACAACGGTTGCGAGATTATAGCGGCTTACAATACTATGAAGGTCCTTGGAAATCAAAAGGACCTTCGAGATATTGCATACTATTTTGAAAATGACGGTCAAATGCTTGACGGGTATTTTGGAACAAACCCTTATGCAAATAAAAAGTTTTTTGAAAAACAAGGTTATAAGGTAAAGGTAGTTGAAGGAGAAAAAATTATGGAAGATAAATTGCCCAAAGCAGATGCCTATATTTTATCTTTCTGGAATAGTGATAATGTAATGGATGCACTGCATACTGTTGCAATGAGAAGAACCAAGGACGGTAAATATGAATTGTTTAATTATGAAAGCAGAACTGACAATAAGAGCAAAATTACTTCAAATTTTGTTTATGAGCTTTTAGAAAACAGAGAAATTCCTTTATCCGTACATTGTATTTCAAAGTGAGGGAATGTTGATGAAAAAAATAATTTTAATTTTATTATATTTAGTTTTGGTTTTATGCGGGTGTGTTTATCAAGCGGAATTAAGACCTGAATATAATGATACAGATGTGTGGGTTTGCGAATCTCCTTATATAGAACTTTATTGGAGCAGTACAATAGGAAATGCAGGAAAGATTACAATTAATAAGATTGAGGAAAATATATATCACGAATCTAATTATGGTCCTTTAATTAAGATATACACTTCTGAAGCTAAGAATACAAATGATATTCAGGAGCAAAAGGAATTTTCAGTTTTTAAAGGTCATGTGAATTATGGTGAGGACAGACTTACAATAGAAGTTCAGGAAGACTATAAAAATATCTTTAACGGAGAGAAGCCAACGCTCGAGTTTAAAAGATATGATAAGCAAGAATATTTAAAAAACAAAGAGAAATAATCAAAATAATCTGTTCGCCTTTATAACAAAATAATGTGGTGTAAAAAACTGAGTTTTTTACACCACATTATTTTGTTTTTATTTATGATACAATTTTTTCATCTCGTATTTTGCTTCGCAGCTCACATTTATTCCAAGTCTGCGAAGAATTTTTATATCTTCCTCGCTGATTATAACCGAGAAATGAGCATTGCTTCCGCGAAGCTTTGAAAGCTGTTCCTTAGCCGTGTTTGCTATGGGATTTGAAAGTGCTGATATAGTAAGCGACATTAAAACCTCATCAGTGTGGAGACGCGGATTTTTGTGCTTAAGATACTCTGTTTTAAGCTTACAGATAGGCTCGAGCACGTCGGCAGAGATTAAAAGAAGCTCGTCATCTATATTTGCAAGAGTTTTCAATGCATTGAGCAGAAGTGCAGATGCCGCACCAAGTGTTGACGATGTTTTTCCCGTAACAATAGTGCCGTCGGGAAGCTCGATCGCACCTGCAGGTGCCTGCGTTTCCTTTTCCTTTTCAAGTGCAGTTGCAACAAGCGGGCATTTATCGGGCGTCATCCCTGCCTGATTCATTAAAAGCTCGAGCTTTGTTAAATCGGCACCGTCGCTGAACGATTTAAGCTTGTTCACGCTTGCAGTGTAGTATCTTCTTAAAATTTCCATTCTTGATGCCTCGCAGCATGCAAAATCGTCAACAATGCAGTTTCCCGCCATATTAACGCCCATATCTGTTGGCGACTTATATGGTGATGACCCCTGAATCAATTCAAACATTGCGCTGAGCACAGGGAAAATTTCAACATCACGGTTATAGTTTACTGCCGTTTCACCGTAAGCATCAAGGTGGAACGGGTCTATCATATTAACATCGTTAAGGTCTGCCGTTGCAGCTTCGTAAGCGAGGTTTACGGGATGCTTAAGCGGAAGATTCCATATAGGGAATGTTTCAAACTTAGCATAGCCTGCCGTTATACCCCTTTTATATTCGTGATAAAGCTGACTGAGGCACGTTGCCATTTTTCCGCTTCCGGGACCGGGCGCAGTGATAACAACAAGAGAACGGCTTGTTTCGATATAGTCGTTCTTTCCAAGTCCCTCATCACTTACAATCTGCTTAACATCTGAAGGATACCCCGGAATAGTATAATGGCGATAGCATTTAATTCCAAGGGATGTAAGCTGCTTTAAGAAAGCATTTGCACTGGCTTGTCCGTTATATCGTGTGATTACAACGCTTCCAACGTATAAATCAAGCTCGCGGAAAGTATCAATAAGGCGAAGCACATCCATATCGTAGGTTATACCAAGATCGGCGCGCATCTTATTAGCCTCTATATCAGCAGCGTTTATCGCCATCACAATTTCAACATCATCTTTAAGCTGCTGAAGCATTCGCATCTTACTGTCAGGCTCGAAGCCCGGAAGAACGCGGGAAGCATGAAAATCGTCAAACAGTTTTCCTCCGAATTCCAGATAAAGCTTACCGCCAAACTGCGCGATACGCTTCCTTATCTGTTCAGATTGCATTGAAAGATATTTTTGATTGTCAAAACCAACTTTACTCATTGCTTCCACCTCGATAAAATAATCACAAGGAATAGTATACCACACTCATTTTAAATTTTAAAGTAGATTTTTAAATTTTTTGCAATGTTTTGTAATTTTTCATTTTATCGCGCCCAATCACATTGGGCAAAGAGAAAATAGCGCAGAACGGACAAACTGAGCCACGGCTTGCCGTGGGTTACCCGATGGCGTACAACGTCAAAACAAAGCAGACGATGCTTCGTTTTGCTTAAAAGCAAAACTTACGCACTATGCTTTATTTTTCCTTCTCCCCAAAAAGCATAGTCTGCTTTTCGGGGTCCCCGAAAGTCGCAAGACTTTAAGGGGAAAAGGAGCAAACGAGCGGCAAGTTTAAGTTTTATAAAAACTTAAACCTTAGCGAGCCTTGCGACGTGCGAGAGGCGAAGTTTATTCGTAGCATAAAGGCTTATAAATAAAGAAAAATCGAAAAATGAGATTTTTCTACGTTAATCAGAAAAACCTCATTTTTTCAACCTTAATTTGATATTTTATATTTCCGCCTTTATGCGGTCTGTGCATTTTATCGCGCCCAATCACATTGGATGGATTTTGTTTTCCCTATCCGCAAGCTCGGGGTCTATTTTATACTTCTGTCCCTGACGATACTCAAAGTACTTTGTTGCCACCTGACCAAAGAGTGCATAGCTTAAAACGTCTTCATCCTGCTCGATGTATTCTGCGATTTCGCTTCTGAATTTATCAAGCTCGTTGGGAATGCTATCTGCAGGTCTTCCTGTGATGCGTTCTTCTCCACCAAGGATTTTATCGGCAAATTCCTTTTTGATTTCAACGGGAGTTTCTCCGTACTCGCCTTTAACAAGTCCGCGGAATTCCTTTGTAACCTGCTTGTATCTTTCGCCTGTTACCACGTTAAACACAGCCTGTGTTCCAACGATCTGGCTTGAAGGAGTTACAAGAGGAGGGAATCCTGCATCTTCACGCACGCGGGGAACTTCCTTAAGAACTTCCTGGAACTTATCCTCTGCACCAAGCTGCTTAAGCTGAGAAATAAGATTTGAAAGCATACCGCCCGGCACCTGATACTTAAGTGTGTTTACATCTACTGCGAGCGCCTTGGGGTTAAGCGTTCCGTTTTCAATATATTTTTCACGAAGCGGTCTGAAATAGTCTGCAATTTCGCTTAAAACATCAAGATCGTAGCCTGTGTCGTAAGGTGTATCCTTAAGTGTTGCAACCATAGGCTCTGTTGCCGGCTGGCTTGTACCCATAGCAAAAGGCGACATTGCACAGTCGATAATATCAACGCCTGCTTCGATAGCCTTAAGATATGTCATCGAAGCTACACCGCTTGTGTAGTGAGTGTGAAGCTCGATAGGAATTTTAACGGTTTCTTTCATTCCCGAAACAAGCTCGTAAGCATTGTAGGGAGTTAAAAGTCCTGCCATATCCTTAATACAAATTGAATTTGCGCCCATTTCTTCAAGCTCTTTTGCAAGCTTGATAAATGTTTCGTTAGTATGAACAGGGCTGATAGTATAAGAAAGTGCCGCCTGAACGTGGCCTTTTTCTTTAACAGTTGCCTCTATTGCTGTGCGAAGATTACGAACATCGTTAAGAGCATCGAAAATTCTTATAATATCAATACCGTTTGCGATTGATTTCTGCACGAAATAGCTTACAACATCATCGCCATAGTGGCGGTAACCAAGAATGTTCTGTCCTCTGAAAAGCATCTGGAGAGGAGTGTTCTTGGCTTTATCCTTAATTTTTCTAAGACGTTCCCACGGGTCTTCATTCAAAAAGCGAAGACAACTATCAAACGTTGCACCACCCCACGCTTCAAGGGCATTAAAGCCAACTTTATCAAGAAGCTCTACTGCGCCAAGAATTTCTTCTGTTGTCATACGTGTTGCGATGAGTGATTGATGGGCATCTCGAAGAATGGTTTCTGTTATTTTAACAGGTCTTTTATTTTCCATAATAATTCTCCTTTACTTAAATAACGCAAGGAATACACCGGCTGCAACTGCACTTCCGATAACTCCTGCAACGTTTGGACCCATAGCATGCATAAGAAGGAAGTTTGAAGGATTTTCCTTCTGTCCTACTGTTTGCGAAACTCTTGCCGCCATAGGAACGGCACTAACGCCCGCACTTCCTATAAGAGGGTTAACCTTACCGCCAGTTGCCTTGCACATAATTTTACCAAACAACACGCCGCCTGCGGTGCTTACGGCAAAAGCCACAAGGCCAAGGCAGATTATAAGAATTGTTTTCGGTGTGAGGAATGTATCGGCAGTGGCTGTAGCACCAACTGTAATTCCAAGGAATATTGTGATGATATTCATAAGCTCGTTTTGTGCAGCTTTTGAAATTCTTTCCACAACGCCGCTTTCCTTAAATAAGTTACCAAGCATAAGCATACCAACAAGCGGTGCCGCATCGGGAATAAGAAGCACAACCACTAAAGTAACAACAATTGGGAAAACAATTTTTTCGCGCTTTGTAACGGGGCGAAGCTGCTCCATTACAATCATTCTTTCCTCTTTTGTTGTAAGAGCTTTCATAATAGGCGGCTGAATAATCGGCACAAGCGCCATATAAGAATATGCCGCAACAGCAATTGCACTTAAAAGGGACGGTGCAAGTGTTTTTGTAACAAATATTGCCGTAGGACCATCGGCACCGCCGATAATACCTATGGATGCCGCTTCTTTAAAGATTGTTTCCATTGAGCCGTCTGCCCCGAATCCACCAATCTGAAAAGCACCAAGAAGAATTGCACCAAGGAATGTGATAAACACACCAATCTGTGCTGCTGCACCCAGAAGAATACTCTTGGGGTTTGCTATAAGGGGACCAAAGTCTGTCATACATCCTATACCAAGGAAAATAAGCGGAGGATATATACCAAGCTTTACACCTAAATACAAAATGTCTAGCAAGCCTCCATCCTTCAGCACTTTTCCATAGTCAATTGATTTTCCGAGGAAAAGCTCGGGATGCATTACATTTCCCAGAGGAAGGTTTGCAAGAAGCATACCGAAAGCAATCGGTAAAAGTAAAAGGGGCTCGAACTGTTTAACTATTGCAAGATATAAAAGCACACATGCAATAGCAAGCATCAAAACGGTTTTCCACCAAACAACACCTGTATCGGCAAACATATCGGCTATACCGGTGCTTGCAATAAATGAAGCAAAACCGTTCATTAATTTTTCTAACAATTAAATCACTCCATTCTTAAGTATTCTTAAAGTTCTTTAAGAAAGAGTAACCAAAACGTCGCCACTGTTAACCGATGCACCCTTGCTTGTTACAACAGTAACTGTGCCATCTGCAGGAGAGAATATTTCGTTTTCCATTTTCATAGCTTCCATTATAAGGAGTAAATCGCCCTTTTTAACGGATGCGCCGTTACTAACCTTAATATCAACAATTGTTCCGGGCATAGGAGCATTAACAGGTGTGCCGCCAGCGGGTGCTGCTGCCTTTGGAGCAGGTGCTGCCGCGGGAGCCTGTGCAGGGGCTGCTGCAGGAGCACTTACCGCTGCAGGTGCGGGAGCTGCTGCCACTACAGGGCTTGAAACTGCGCCAACCTCTTCAACTTCTACCTCGTATGAATTTCCGTTTACGTTAACTATAAATTTTCTCATAGTAATTATCCTCCTTAAAATCTGTTATCAAGAGCTTCGCGGCGGCCAGCCTTATTCCACTCGCTGCCCGAAAGCTTTTTATATGATCTGATGATAAGCCCGCTTGAGCTTTTTCCCATAGCCGCCGCAACTGCCGCAGTTATTACGGCAATCAGTTCTTCATTGTTATCCTGAGGCTGACTCTCTATCGCAACGGGGATTTGTTCTTCCTTTACAGGTGCGGGAGCTTCTTTCTTTTCAGGAACTTCTGCACCGCTGAAAAGCTGCATTGCTTTGATTACAAGCATTATAACCACAAGCATTGCAAATACAATTACTATACCCATAATGGTGTATACAACACCCTCGAGTATAAGTTCTTTCATGTCAAACATATCTTCACCTCTTAAAGCGGCATATTGTCGTGCTTGCGGTTTACTATGCTTGCTCTTTTGCTTCTGAGCATTTCAAATGCACCTATAACACGACTGCGCGATTCCCTTGGGTCGATAACATCGTCAACAACACCGAGCGCTGCTGCACTGTATACTGAAGCTTCGTTTTCTTTGTATTTTTCGTAAACATCTTCTCTTGAAGCTCCGCTCTTAAGGTCTTCTGCATAAAGCATTGCAGCACCTGCCTGGGCATTTAAAGGAGCAATTTCAGCAGCAGGATAGCTAAGAACGATATCAGCGCCAAGCTGCTTTGAGTTCATCATTACGCCTGCACTGCCGTATGCTTTTTTAACAATAAGATTTACCTTAGCTGTGGTAGCCTGGCTGAATGCATAAGTGAGAGATGCACACTTTTTCACAAGTCCGTTAAGTTCTTCCTCGCGGCTTACCTTAAATCCATCAACATCGGTTACTGTTAACACAGGAATGTTGAAAGCATCGCAGAAGCGAACAAATCTTGCACATTTTGAAGCAGCATTTGCTGTAAGCTCTTCTCCGTTTGATGCCACCACGCCAACGCTTGAACCGTTGAGGCGGATAAATCCTGTGGAAAGCTCTTCTCCGTAGCCTTCCTGAAGCTCGAAATATGCTTTGTCATCTGCAATTTCTGATACGATTACGCGAACATCTGCTATATCATCAACTGAAGAAAGAATGTCGCTTGTTCTGTTAAGGTCGTCTTCTGTTTCAAATTCGAAAGCATCGCTGAGATTATTTGATGGAAGATATGTGAGAAGAAGCCTTGCAAGACCGATACACTCACTGTCGTCAGCGCCGATTAAATGCGCGTTGCCGCTTTCGTTTACGTTTGCTTTAGCATCAGCAGGAGAAGTTTTTCCTGTTGTTGCCTCTGTTACAGCGGGTCCGTTAACAAAAAGCCTGCCATTTTTTCCGTTCATAATAACGAAATCACTCATTCCTGCAGCTATTGCACTTCCGCCTGCGCAGTTACCAAATACAATGCTGATATTTGGAACAACACCGCTTACAGATGCGCTTGCATTAAGGATTTTTCCCATAGCAGCCTGTGCCATTGCACCCTCTTGTAATCTTACTCCGTTTGAATCAAGCATTCCAACCACCGGAGCGCCCATTTCGGATGCCATTTTAAATATTTTACAAATTTTTTCAGCGTTCATTTCGCCAATTGCACCATTAAGAACTGTTTCGTCCTGTGAATAAGCATAAACAAGGCGACCGTCGATGGTGCCGTAACCTGTTATTACTCCGTCTGATGCGAGAGAATTATCTCTTGCAGTTACAAATGCACCGAGTTCTATAAAGCTGCCTTCGTCGAAAAGCATAGCTATTCTTGTGCGCGCACTGAGTGCACCATCTTTAAGCTTACCCTCTCCGCCCTTGGCAATTTCTGATTTTTTAAGAAGGAGCTCGGTTAATTTTTCAATAGAGTTCATCATATATTCCTCCTTGCTTTTGTTGGGTTTACCAAATTACCCCTATTGTATCATATTATATCTTTTATTTTTTCAATTTTCAACAAAAACAACTTTTTAGGTTATTGTTTATTTAAATAAAAGTTATAAGCAAAAGCTTATAACTTTTATTTCCCATTATATTATTGGTTATATGAAATTTTTTATTTTTAAAAATTAAATATTACAAAATAGAAGACCGTCAGCAAAACGGCGTGCCGAGGTCGTCACGCCCTACGGTAGGAATTACAAACACTAAATGCGAAAAAACAAAGCGCCACACAGGTCGCTTCCTGTAAAGAACACACGCTAATCGTAGGGGAGGGTCTCTGTGCCCTCCCGCAAAAACAGTAGGACGGGATGCTCACAGTGCCCACTGTGAGATATGGCAATTAAATAATTATCCACCCGCATAGCGGGTGGTTTTTCCTTTTCGGGCATAGCCCTAATGCTACTGGCAACGCACAAGTGCGTTTTTGGGTTGGCCTGCCAGCCATGCATTTTTTACTTGCTACCCATAAATGGGTTATTT
>JAFVPB010000030.1 GCA_017505525.1 Clostridia bacterium | reverse complement strand
TCATTTTGAGGGAGCAGCGGGAGCTTTTGAGCTTCTTTTGGGGGTATCAGCTTGTATGTAGGTATAATCATTGAGAGCAATACCGCAATCCATACGTAATATTGCCATTTAGCAGGAAATTTTTTTGCGGTAATGGGTTTTAAGCAAAGCAGTATAGCTGTTATCCCAAAACCAAAAAGGCTTAATATAAGCACTGTTTTGAAAAGCTCAAACATAGTATCACTCCAATTCAAACATTTTTTTCAAATCCGACATATCCTCATTTGAAAGTTTTTTGTTTTCATAGAGTGCCGCAACAAGATTTTTAACAGAGCCTTTATAAATCTTTGATAAGAAATTTTCTGTTTCGCTCAAATCGTATTCGCTTTGTTTAAGCAAAGGGTAATACAAATTGGTCTTGCCCTTTTTATCACAGGCAATAACCTCTTTTTTAAGAAGCCTTTGCAAAAAGGTAGATACGGTAGAAGCCGTCCAGTCGTTTCCGTCAAGCTCTCTTACAACATCTGCAACAGTCATTTGTTTTTCAGCTTTCCAGAGTATTCGCATAATTGCGTATTCGGAATCGGTAATTGTGTGTTTAACAGTTGACATATTATTGTCCTCCTTATGTTACATAAGATTGATTTTAGTGTAATTACACTTGTAGCTACTGTCATTAGTATAACAGATGTAGCTACACTTGTCAAGATGTTTCAGAAAATTTATGCAAACAATATAAACAAAGTTTAGTTTCTTCATTGAAAGAACACAATAAATGTGATATAATAACTATGTATAAACTTTTGTGAAAGGAGCGTCAAAATGGATAACAGAACATATCTTTGTATTGACTTAAAGAGCTTTTATGCCTCCGTTGAGTGCATTGAAAGAAATCTCGATCCTATGACAACAAATCTTGTTGTCGCTGACGGCTCCCGAACAGAGAAAACAATCTGCCTTGCAGTTACACCCAGCTTAAAAGCATACGGTATTTCCGGGCGTGCAAGATTGTTTGAGGTAGTGCAGAGAGTAAAAGAGGTAAATAATGAACGCAGACGCAAGGCGCCGAACAAGACTTTTACTGACAAATCAGAAAACGCTATTGAGCTTTCTGAAAATCCGGCGTTAGAGCTTTCGTATATAGTTGCGCCTCCACGCATGGCGCATTATATGGAATACAGCACACGACTTTATGATGTGTACCTTAAATACATTTCTGCTGATGATATACTTGTGTATTCTATTGACGAGGTATTTATGGATATTACAAGCTATCTGAACACCTATAAAATGACAGCGCACGAATTGGCTATGAAGATAATTCGTGATGTTCTTGCTACAACGGGAATTACTGCTACGGCTGGAATTGGTACAAATATGTATCTTGCAAAAATAGCAATGGATATAAAGGCTAAAAAAATGCCGGCTGATAAAGACGGTGTTAGAATTGCGGAGCTTGACGAAATGAGTTATCGGAGAGAGCTATGGACGCATAGACCTTTAACTGATTTTTGGAGAGTTGGCGCAGGCTATTCAAGAAAACTTGAAGCAAATCGTTTTTATACTATGGGTGATATTGCAAGAGCTTCCACAACAACCTACGGCGAAAATCAGCTTTATAAGCTGTTCGGAACAAATGCGGAATTGCTCATAGACCACGCTTGGGGCTGGGAGCCTTGCACGATTGCAGACGCAAAAGCCTACAAGCCCGAAAACAAAAGTATAAGCACCGGGCAGGTTTTGCATTGCCCTTATGATTTTGAAAAGGCAAAATTGATAGTCCGTGAAATGATAGAGCTTCTTGCTCTTGATTTAGTTGAAAAGAAAATTGCTACCGACCAAATTGTTTTGACTATTGGGTATGATATTGAAAATTTAACCGATCCCGAAATAAGTAAATATTATAAAGGCGAGGTTACTACCGACCATTACGGAAGAAAAGTTCCAAAACACGCACACGGAACGGCAAATATAGGACGGCACACAGCTTCAACAATGCTTATAATGAAATCTGTTATTGAGCTTTTTGACAGGATTGTAGATAAGAATTTGTTAGTCAGAAGAATTACAATAGCAGCAAATCATATCATAAGCGAAAGCGACATTAAAGAAGATAAGGGATATGAGCAGCTTGATTTATTTACCGATTATGACGAGCTCACAAAGAAGCGTGAAAAGGAACAACGAGAGCTTGAAAAGGAACGCAAAATACAACAGGCTACTATTGAGCTCCGAAACAGATTCGGTAAAAATGCAATCCTGAAAGGTATAAATCTTCAAGAGGGTGCAACAACTATTGACCGTAACAAACAGATAGGCGGTCATAAGGCGTAAGGAGTGAGAAAAGATATGGCTTCAAGTAAAGAATATTTAGAATATGTATTAGAGCAGCTTTCAGATTTAGAAGAAATTTCATACCGGGCAATGATGAATGAATATATCATTTATTATCGTGATAAGGTTGCCGGAGGAATATATGACGATAGGTTGCTTATTAAACCTGTAAAATCTGCATTATCTCTTATTCAAAACCCAATATATGAATTGCCGTATGAGGGTGCAAAAGAAATGTTGTTGATTGATGATATAGACAATAGAGTATTTTTGACAGAGTTGTTCAATGCTATATATGACGAGCTTCCGGCGCCAAAGAAAAAGAAAAAACGAGGTATTTACAATGAATGATTTTCCGTATGAGGATATAATAAATCTTCCACATCAAAAATCAAAGACAAGAAAACCAATGCCGATATTAAACAGGGCTGCGCAGTTCGCTCCCTTTGCAGCACTCACAGGATATGATGAAGCAGTAAAGGAAACGGCAAGGCTCACGGACGAGCGTATGGAGCTTGACGAATATACAAAGGACGAATTAAACCGAAAATTACTCTTTCTGCAGGAGCACACAGACGACGAGATAACGGCCACAATAACATACTTTGTGCCTGATGAAAGAAAATCCGGCGGCGAATATGTTTCGCTCACAGGAACGGTTAAAAAAATAAAAGAATATGAAAATGTTGTTGTCCTGAATGACGATACCGAAATACCGATACAAGAAATATTGTTGATTGAAAGCGAAGCATTTAATCAGATTGAGGAATAAAAATCCCTTGCAGTTCATTTCTGCAAGGGATTTTGTTATCTTATCTTGTAAATTCGCATTTCCAAGTTCCTGTTATGTGTAAAGGAGCGTCAGCCTTTGATAGACCGTACATCTTATCAATCTGTATGAAATATGTTTCGTTTTCTTTCAAATTTTCATCAAGAGGAACACTTACCAATACTTTCCCGTCTGATACAGTTCCTTTGACGCTTTCCTCAACTGCATTTTTCTTTTCTGCAATTTCCTTGTTGTTAGCGTCAAGTATTTTGTATTCAGAAACGGCAATTTCCTGAATGTATGGGAACGGTGCTTCAGTTTTATTTTCAAAAGTAATATCTAACGGGAGAATAAGCTGACCGTTTTCAGTATTTATTTCAAGTGTATCAATCTTTATGTCATTTGTAGCATTGGTATATTCTGTGCCGGTTATTGCTCCGTCAA
This sequence comes from Clostridia bacterium, assembly GCA_017505525.1. Classification (GTDB taxonomy): domain Bacteria; phylum Bacillota; class Clostridia; order UMGS1883; family UMGS1883; genus UMGS1883. The sequence goes on along the minus strand of JAFVPB010000030.1, from coordinate 5,057 downwards.
AGCGTACAATATCTTTGAAGAAGCCTTTTATTGAATTTGCAATCGGTGTTAGGGTTACTGTCATAATACATAATGCTAATACAGCGGCTATTGCAATGGGTTTTCTTATCCAACTTTTATTTGTTTGTCTGCTCATATTTTTTTCCTCCATATTCTTAATTTCGGTTTTCAAATCGAAAGGAGCTGCTATGTTTGATTTTGCTATTTGGGCATGGCCTTTCAATCTGTTTTCAAGTTCAGACATTTTCATTTTCAACATCTCCTTTCAAAAGCTCTTTAAGCTCTGACAATGCTTTTTTGGTTTTGTATTTTACGGTTGATACAGGTTGCTTTAATGCTTCTGCAACTTGTTCATAAGTCATTTCGTTATAAAATCGGAGAGTTATATATATTGATTGTTTTGAGGGAAGTTTACAAAGACAATCCATTATTCCGATTTCTTCCGTTGGCATATCATAGAACACATTTATAGAGTCCGTAAGTTCCTCCGTGTACCTTTGTTGCTTCATAAAATCCTTGCACTTATTTATTACAATGCGTGTAAGCCAAGTTTTGAAATACTCTTTATTCTTTAATTTATCAAAGGATTTCCACGCAGATAATACAGCTTCTTGCACACAGTCTTTTGCGTCCTCCGTATTATGTAAATATCCTATGGCAACCAAAAATAATTGCTTTTCACATTCCTTATATTTCTGCTCGAACAGTTCCAACAATTTATATCCTCCTTTCGCCGTTGTAAAAGGCCTTTTCACTTATTAGACGATTTACAGACGGAAAAAGTCAAAAAATCCTCAATTTTTTTTAATTATATCATAAATAAGTCATTTGCTCAAATGCTCAAAAAAATCCCTCACAGAAAATACATTCTGCAAGGGATTTTGTTTTATGCTCTTGCGGCGACAAATCTAACCGCAGTTAAAGGAATGTAATACAGGGCTACAAGCAATCTCCATATTAAAATTATTCCTCCAATAGCTCCACCGATAAAGAAGCTGAATATAAGTGTTGCAAGCATACCATTTAAGCCGAACAGTGGGAATACAATAAGCCTTGTAATGCCGAAAGGTATTCCGCAGAGTATGAATAGCTTTACATAGTCAACTGTTCCGGCGGAGTCGGTGCAGATGTTGATAAACATTGAGTAAAGGAATATTGCGAATAATATCGGTATTATTGTTTTAATTATAAAGTCTTTTGTTATCTGTAATTTAGTCATTCTGTTTGCCTCCTTGCTTGTGCTTCAAGTAATAACTTTCTTGCTCTGTTAAAGTATGCGTTGTCTATTGGCGGAATATCCCAATAGCAAAAGTCGCCTTGCATATCCTCTAATGTGAATGTTGGCTCTACCCATTGTAAGATTTTGATGTAGGATTGCTTTCTTGCTTCTTCATAGGTCAGAGTTCCGTCCTCGACACCCTTAATTAAATCTGCTATGACAATCTGCATTTGTTCCTCTGCTTCCTTGTAAAAGTCGGGGCGCAGGTACATATCCCTTTGCTGATGAATTGCGTTTCGCGCGATTGCCATTAAATCACCATATCCATATCCTTGTGCTTGCCCTGAAACTATTGCCTCCCAAACAAGCCTTTTTGCTTTTCCGTTTGCCTCTCCATATCCTAAACCATTTTCAACCTCGCAGAGTATAGGGCTGATTAACTTTTCTGTGATTGCTACCTGATTTACCGTAACATGCGGCGGTACGCTCTCACCGGGTATCTCGGCTGCAAGTGCCGTTAAATTCATTGTGCTAATAAGTGCGGTAGTGATGATTACTTTTGCTATCTTTTTCATATAGACAACCTCCTTATATTTATAATCTGCCTATATAAATTATATCATACAGTTTAGCGGTCGCCCAGCCACTTGCTACTCTAAAAACGCCGAAATATCGCGGCTCTGCCTGTGAGAAGCGCCCAAAAGTGAATCGACATTTGATTTTATGATGTCAATTTCAGCGGCCTCCGATTTTGTTTTTTTGTATTCTTCGTATAAGATTTCTTTCTCTTTTGATAGTTCGGAATACGATTGTTTCAATTCTTTTATAGGGGGATATTTCGATTTCTTTAATTCTCTTAATGCGGCTTCATATAAAATAATCTCGCTTCGGTGCTTTTCTGCAAACTGTGCCTTGTTATTAGATTTTTTGTATCTCTCAATTATGGGCTTAAGCCTTTTATATGTTTCAATATTTTTGATAAGTAGTGCAGTTTGATTTATGCGATTTTCAATATCCTTTATCCTTTCGCTTATGCCGTCAAAATCCTTGTGTTTTTTCTCAACCGATTTTTCTAATTCTTCATAAGTTGTAATGTTATTCTCGGTCAGAAAATTAAGAGTTTTAGCAGCTTGTTTCAGATTATTGATTTTAGCCCAATGTTCAAATCCTTTGCTTTGTTGTGCTTTGATGTTGTTTTGAATATCTATTATAAGGTTTATTTGTTTTTCAATTTTAGGTGTTGATATTTTCTTCGACCTTCCGGCAATGCGTTCCTTTAATGCCTCTATCGTATATTCTTCACCGAGAGATTTTGAACGGATATATTTTTCTTTTCCGTCTGCACAAAACGATACATTTTTATTTTGCCTTTTTACTCTGTACCCTTGCTGTTCTATAAGTAGCAGCAAATCATCAAAATCTTTTGCCTGAGGAATGAGAACATCAATAGTGCTTTTTAGTTGAGCTTTCCAACTTTTGCCCTGCTTATATGCTGTATATTCAATATAACTTTTGCCTTGTCCCTTTGGATTCCGTATAACCGACAATCCGTATTCTTCGCATATTCTATCACTTGTTCGTCTGATGAAGCTATACGATTTTTTATTGGATTGATATTTTTTGTAATCTACGAATGAAACAGCGTTAAATATAATGTGGTTGTGTATATGTCCTTTATCTATGTGCGTTGTTAGTACAAATTCATATTTTCCGCCCAAAACTTCCTCTGCAAGTTTCATACCGATTTCGTGAGCTTCCTCCGGCGTGGTTTCTCCGGGCTCAAAGGCTTGTATCAGATGTCTTGCTAATTGATTTCCCCAAAAGCAATTTGATTTATCTCTTGTCCAGCCAAATTCAATATCCGCAGTTTCAGGCGTGCAGCCATAAGAGGACACAAGTAATTTTTCGTCTGTCTTTTCGGGATTGAGTATATAGTCAAGTGCAAGATTTAACGTAGAGCGAATAGGATGCGTCTTTGTAATTGCCATATCTCGTCAAGCCTTTCCTTAATATCAGAAATATCTTCGCGGTAGATTGAACTTGTTGAGTTGATACGCTTTGCAATTTGATTGATATTTCTTCCGATAGCAGATAGTTCATTGTTCATTTGTTTTATGTTCTCTGTATCAAGATAAATCACAAAACCGTCAATCGCCATTTTGCGAATATAAGCACCCATTTTGTTAGTTTGGAGTTGCGCCATTTTCAGTTCAATCAATTCTTTTTCTTCTTCATTTACCCATACTTTCAGTTGAATGTTTCTTTGCCTGTTAGCCATATTTTCACCTCTTTTTTTAGTCAATAAGGGTTTGGGATTATCCCAAGATGTTTTGCTCATTTCGGCAGGGCGGAAATGAACGCAAAAATCGTAAGTGGGTACTCACTTACTGTGCTTGCTATTACCCCATAGAGTTACTTTTTACCCCTTTATGTAAGTAACAATTAAAACCGTTTTTTTACACGGTTTTACCAAAAAAAGTTTTATTATTTGTGAAACAATCAATAAATATCATTTTTCCATAAATTATTGACTATTTAGGGGAATTATGGTATAATTTAATACAGAATAAGCCAAGCGGGAACGCTTGACACAACAAGCCCCGTTTGTGTAACAGACGGGGCTTGCGCTATGTTATGTAGAATTTTAAGACTATTTGACGAAAGGGGTAGAATAGCAGTGCTACGGCGAAAATTTAATAAATATAAGCCCAAACCCATATATACACGAAGCCGCCTGATTTTAGGAGTTCTAAAATCAGGCGGCTTTTTTGTGCGAAATTTGTAAAGATATAATTTTTTTAATCAAATACTGTCAAAATTTGGAAATCGAAGAATGGAGTTGAGACCATTGGCTATTGAAGAATGTTCAGAACAACAACAATTTTTACAAATGAATATCAATAATATTTGGCGTGGCAATTCCGCTATGCGCATATAGGTTTTTTCGCTTTTAACAAAGGCGGATTGCCTTGCGTTAGGAGCGTGATTTTATGTTAGGCTATTACGAATGTTCCATACCAATTTTTATATTTGCGAAGAAAAGAAGCCGCACACATCATCACCGGGTACATCATAAATCCGGCGGAAAGTCTGATGATGCAGGCGGAGGTCATAATCGCTCTTACCGCACAGCCGAGTATCAACCTATTATAAGGTTGTATTTTGGCTGTGCGTTTTTTTATCATTGCCGAAGCCCTCCGAGCCTACCGAACTATCAAAAATTTTAATTTGAAAATTCGGAGGTAAAAGCAATGTTAAAAAATAATTTTAATAAATTTTCGTTTAATCTGTGTAACTTTTGCTTTTCAGTTGTTACCTACACGAAAGGCGAAAAGGAAAACACCAACTTTCTTTACGGAAAGGAGGTGGCACAATGAAAGAAAATAACGAAAAGCGCATCTCTAATCAGTTCGGAGCTTTTTGCACCCGTGTTCTCAAAAACGAAGCAAAAAATATTCACAAGGAATATGCAAATCGGAGAAAACACGAGGTATCGTTAGACAGCTTAACGCAAGACCAAGTTTTGCAGTTATCGGCAAACGATAGATATTTCAACAATCAACATATCTTCAATGTATTGGATAAAGAAATTGTTGTTGTAGGAAATTTTCTTGCAGACGCAATAAGGCAGCTTCCGCAGGAAAAACGCGACATCATTCTGCTTTCATATTTTGCGGATATGAGCGATAACGAAATCGGCAAATTGTTTAACACATATCAACAGGCGATAAATCGCCGCCGTTTGAAATCTCTGAAACTGCTTAAAGATTACTTTGCAAAGGAGGGTATCAAATGGGACGACATGTGAATGCGACAGATATTCCTGTTACTGTAATTG
>JAFVPB010000006.1 GCA_017505525.1 Clostridia bacterium | reverse complement strand
TAATTCCGACACTGCTATCATCTCCGCAAGCGGTGAGCAGTATGCAAAGCAGAACTGATATAATACATAGTGCTTTCTTCATCACATTAACCCTCAATCTTTTCCATTACTTGACTGAATACTTCGCCGATATTTTCCCTGATAACCAGGTCGGCGTTGTTATCGTATTCCGTTTCAGACTTATTAATCATAACGATATATTTGCCTCTGAAATATCTCACAAATGATGCGGCTGGATACACCGCAAGAGAAGTTCCTCCAACTATCAGCATATCAGCGTTTTCGATATGTCGTATTGCCGATTCCGCAACTCCATCATAGAGATTTTCGCCATAGAGAACAACCTTTGGTTTCATAATGCCACCGCATTCACACTTTGGCACATTCTTGTCTTTGATTTCTGACAAGACCTTGTCTGTATCGCCCTTTTTACCGCAGGAGGCACAATAAAATTTCTCTGCAGTTCCGTGGAGTTCAATTACAATTTTACTGCCTGCTCTTTGATGCAGACCATCTATGTTTTGCGTTATTACTGCTTTGAGTTTACCCATGTTTTCAAGCTTTGCCAACACTTTGTGGGCATTGTTAGGCTCAACTTCAATGATAAAATATTTTCTGTAAAAATCATAAAAAGTTTCGGTGTTTTGAAAAAAGAAGTCATGGCTTAAAATTTCTTCTGGAGGTACACCGTATTCTTTCACGGTGTTATAAAGTCCGTCTTGGCTGCGATAGTCCTTAACACCGCTTTCGGTAGAAACACCTGCACCGCCAAAGAAAACGATGCTACTGCACTCTTTAATCATCTCTGCAAATTTTTCTATCATCATTTTTTGCCTCACTTTTTTGGTTTGGTCAGCTCAAAACTGTCGTCAATCATATTCTTGATTTCATCTGGCGGTATGCTTCCGTCGAGAATAATGGAATTCCAATGCCATTTATTCATATGATATGCAGGAACGACTGCATCATAGGTAGAACGCCACATATATGTAAGATTAGGGTCGCATTTCACATTAACCCAGATGTTATCCAAATGCTCATATATAGCTGCAAACATCTTTTGATTACCCTTGTGTCGCATCACTGTCCAGTTAAAGTCATGGAAGGGATAATCTTCGTATGTGTCATTAAGCGATAGACAAAAATCGATCACTTCTTGTCTTGTTCTCATGTTGTACCTCTTTTATAAAACCTTTAGTTGTGTCCGTGACAGTTTCCGCCGCAACCGTGTTCACCGCAAGTGTGACTATCAGTGTGTTCGTGGTCGTGGTGGTCGCATTTTGCATCGGGGTCGTATGAAAGAGCGTCGTTAAGGTAATCCTCCACCGCTTTGTCTGCATTGCCCTGAACTCCGCCGAATAATTTAATTCCTGCCTGAGCGAGAGCCATCTGTGCACCTCCGCCGATACCGCCGCATATAAGCACATCAATATTGAGTGCAGAGAGCATACCGGCAAGTGCTCCATGTCCGCTTCCGTTTGTATCTACTACTTTTGATGAAATTATTTTTCCGTTTTCGGTCTCATATACCTTAAACTGTTTTGTGTGTCCAAAATGTCCAAAGATTTCTCCGTTTTCATAAGTTACTGCAATTTTCATAGTGTTTTGTCTCCTTTAATAATTTATTTTTTTGGCTGATAAAGCCCTACTGTTTCTTTGTTTCTGTATTCGTGTTTTTCGTAATAGCCGATTAAGGTCCCGTCGTCATCACGAAGAGCAACCATATATACATCCTTGTTTTCCTCGTCATTGCGATAGGTGTATATGATGTTGTTATCCTTGCTTTCGCGAAACCAGGCAACCACCTTGTCAATCATTTCATTTGCCTTTGGCGGATGGCAGTCTTTAATACTTCTGCCTGTCAAATCCTTGTGATACCGAGTAATCGCAGATGGATTCATATATACAATAATATCATCTATATCGCAAACAACCACAGGGGCTGTGTCCTGGTCCAATACGCTTTTTAATAATTTATTTAACATTTTATTTCTCCATTCCGCAGTCATATGCTCTTTTTGATTTGGCCTCATCATAGTACATCGTGCCATAAAGTCTGTATCCGCCTGCAAAATTGTAGGCATCAAAACCGTTTTGCATAAGTATTCTTGTCGCAAGATAGCTCCTTAAACCGCTCTGGCACATCACATATACAGGCTTTGATTTATCGAGTTCTGTGAATCTTTCACGCAATTCATCAACGGGGATATTGATAAAGCCCTCTGCATGACCGCGCATATATTCGTAGACAGTTCTTGTATCTAAAAGCGTGATATCATCTCTTTTTTGAAGAAGAGGAATATCCTCATAATAGAACTGCCCTACAATACCATTTTTCATATTTTCAATGATAAAGCCTGCCATATTCACAGGGTCTTTTGCCGAAGAATATGGTGGCGCATAGGAAAGCTCAAGGTCTTTTAGCTTGTCCGCTGTAAGTCCTGCAAAAATTGCCGTAGCAATTACATCAATTCTTTTTTCAACACCCTCATAACCTACCGCTTGTGCGCCGAGGATTTTATAGGTTTCCTTTTCAAATATAACCTTTAAGGTCATAACTGTTGCCCCCGGGTAATATCCCGCGTGAGAAAGGGGCGAAAGAATGACTTTTTCGTAAGCAATATTGCTTAATTTAAGCTGAGTTTCAGTCATTCCTGTTGATGCTACTGTCATATCAAATAGTTTAATAACCGATGCACCTTGCGTACCTTTATAGGTGCTGTTAATGCCGCAAATATTATCTGCTGCAATTCGCCCCTGCTTATTTGCAGGGCCCGCTAATGTTATAACTGCCTTACCCTTTGAAATAAAGTTTATAACCTCTACCGCATCACCGACTGCATAAATGTCCTCGTCCGAGGTTTGCATATTGTCAGAAACTGCAATTGCCCCCTTTACGCCCAATGCGAGTCCCGCATCCTTTGCAAGCGTGTTTTCAGGTGAAACACCAACAGATACAATGACCATATCGGCAGGTATTTCCTGACAATCGGTAACAACCATATTATTCTCAATGCTTTTTACATTGGCATTTAAAAGAATATTGATGCCCTTTGTCCTTAAATTTGTGTGAACAAATGATGCAATGTCACTATCTACTGTGTTTAAAAGGTGGTCGCCTTTTTGGATGACAGTAATATCTATACTGCGGTTTTTAAGATTTTCCGCCATCTCAAGTCCTATAAAACCACCGCCGATGATAACGGCTGTCTTAATCGGATTGTTGTCTGTAAACTCACGAATTTTAAGCGTATCTTCTACTGTGCGCAGTGTGAAAATGTTACTGCAATCACCTATGCAAAAGTCAGGCATAACAGGCTTTGCACCAGGAGATAAAATAAGTTTGTCATAGCTTTCTTCAAACACGTTTCCAGCATTCTTATCCAAAACCGTAACAGTTTTTCTTTTGCGATTTATTTTAGTTACCTCATGGAGGGTTCTTACATCAATTTTAAATCTCGACCAAAATCCTTCGGGAGTCTGCAAAAACAAATCTTCTTTGTCAGAGATTTCTCCACCGATATAGTAAGGGAGTCCGCAATTTGCATATGAAACATATCCGCTTCGTTCAAAAATGATTATCTCTGCATTTTCATCAAGTCTTCTGATTCTTGCCGCAGCCGTAGCACCGCCTGCAACTCCTCCAACAATAACTATCTTCATTTTTACACCTCCGTTATCTCTTTTAATGCCTTCTTAAACTGGAATGTAAACAGTATTGCCGTAAATGTAACCGCAATAATATCTGCGACGGGTTCTGCCATATAGACCGCCTGTGTCTTGTCTGCCAAAATGCTTGGCATGATATAAATCAGCGGAAGGAGCAATACGAATTTACGCACAACAGCAACAACAATGGAGTTTGCCGCTTTGCCAAGTGATGTAAATGTCATCTGGCAGGCAATCTGTATGCCAAAGAGTCCAAGTCCGCCAAGATAAATTCTTAGCATCGGTGCTGCAAACTGTGCAAGTGTGCTATCTGATGTAAATATCTTAACAAACATCTGAGGTGCAATCATAACCGCCGCCCAGAGTGCTATGGAATATGTTAAACAAGTGATTAAAAGCAGACGGAAGGTTTTCTTAACTCTATCCGCATTTTTAGCACCAAAATTATAGCTTGTAATGGGCTGAGCACCTTGTGCAATTCCCTGCAGAGGTAACATTGCAAACTGCATTACGCTTGTCATAATGGTCATAGCACCGACTGCAATATCTCCGCCATATTTAAGGAGTGAAGAATTAAAGCAAACAGAAATCACGCTCTCGCTCGACTGCATTACAAATGCCGCTGTTCCAAGTGCGATACATGGCAGTATTATGTCCGCTCTGAGTTTCAGATTTTCTTTTTTTATTTTGAGCTGTGTCTTTTTGCCGCAAAGGAAAGAGATAATCCATACACAGGAAAGCATCTGCGAAATAATGGTTGCAAGTGCCGCACCTTTTACGCCCATACCAAATCCAAAAATAAATATAGGGTCAAGCACAATGTTGCACACCGCACCGATAATCACCGAAACCATAGATACAGTGGTAAAGCCCTGTGCAGTTATGAATGTATTCATACCCAGGGTCATCTGCACAAACAGTGTGCCAATGGCATATATGCTCATATAATCGGTCGCATAGCCGATTGTGTTTTCACTTGCACCAAAGGCAAGGAGCAAGTCCTTGTTCCATATAAGCGAAATAGCCGTCAAAATGATTGAAACAACAATCTGCAGACTAAAGCAGTTGCCAAGTGTCTTTTCGGCAGATTCGTTATCCTTTTCACCCATAAAGATAGATGCTCTCGGTGCACCGCCTGAGCTTACAAGAGCAGCAAAAGCTGCAACAAGCATAATCAGGGGCATACATACACCAACCCCTGTAAGTGCCAAGCTACCATCACCGGGCATATGACCTATGTATATGCGGTCAACTATATTGTAAAGCATATTGATAAGCTGTGCCACAACCGTTGGAATGGACAGTCTGAACAAAAGCTTACCGATAGGCTCTGTCGCTAAAAATTCCTTTTTGTCATTCATTTAATAAACCACCTTATAAAGACTGTATAAACTATATGCCAAAGTTTTTAACAACAAGTTTATATCAAGTTAGGACTAAACATATATGTCACTTATAATAATTATATTGTACTCCCTTAAAACCACAAATACTGGCTAATGTCAACCACAAAACAGTTGCTATTGGTCTTTCCCACCATCCAATGCATAAACACCATAAAAACCCATGTTTTTTCCTATTAATCTCCAAGTATCTTTTGGTTGCCATTTCTTTATTCTCCTTTTGTACTTTATTTGACATTCTTTAAATGAGATATATTATTTGCTTTTCAAATACTTGACAATTTCATCCACCAATTCCGGATGCCATGCATCTGAATTCAGTACCCCCTTATGCCACATCGAGAACTTAGCACCTTTATCAGTAGTTCCCCAACCATTACCGTAATGAATCAGCAAGCCCATCGCTTCCATAAGCTTATTTAGTGCATTTACACTTTTAACATCATATCCCATATTCTGCAATTTTTTAACAATTTCTATTTTGTATAAATCTCCTTTACAATTATACGGCATAAGTTTCTCCCTTCTTTATTTCACCAAAATTCGTGAATCTTTCTATTTTCATATATAATTCATCCAAACAACATCATCGTATTGTTTGATTTCTTTTAATTTAAATTCGGATAATGTGCTATCCATAAATATTGGTTTATCTTCAGCGTCTGCAACAATCGGTGCGACAACAAGGCTAATCTCGTCAATCACATCTGCACGCTGAAAATATCCATTTACAATGCTTCCGCCCTCTAAAAGAAGACAGTTTATATCCATAAGGTTTTTAAGCTTTTCAAGAGCGATTTTAACATCAATTTCTTTTTCGCCTGCAAAGATATATGGAATCTCCATACTCTGAAGATAGGCAAGATAACGGGCGTCTGCCTGTTCTGTCAAAACTTCTATTATTTGTGCATCGCCGTATCCGGGATCTTCGTCAATTATTTTGTTGCTTTTCCATCCAAGCTTACCCTTGGGGTCAAAGCTTACTGCATAGAACCCCGACAAATTATCAGGGATAAAATCATTTTTATTATCAATAGGCTGGTACTTCGCCAAATCAGGATACCAACCGCCCGTGAAACTGCCTTCCATAGTTACACGTCCGCAAATAAAACCACTTGCACCATTTCTGTTGTACTCACGATTTAACTCATAATAAATATCCGTAGCCTTTTCACATTCCGGTCGGGACAAAAATTCTCCCGTAACCTTTCCGTCTATTGATGTCACCATGTGACAGATTATGTGCGGTCTGTTCATAACATCACCTCTATATCAATTATACTATATATTCATAGGTATTTCAATAACGCCAAAACAACTCATAATTTTTTCTAACATTTTTCTAGCACTTTTCTAGCGAAAACCCAAAAAATGCATCAAAAAGTGGCAATACGAAAACTCATAGAACAGCAAAGGCTTTGAAGGTTTTTAAGCCCTCAAAGCCCTTATTTTATGCGGTTTTTATCGCTTTTTAAGTTCCTTTAACTTCCGCTAATTTACTCTATCTAAAAAGACTCTCTAACAGCTCGAAATGCGTTTACCTTCACGGGCACGTGGGTTCGAATCCCACCTTCTCCGCCAAAACAAGGTTTTGTATAGTCAAAACCTTGCTTTTTTATTTCGACTACGGTTCATCAGATAATAACACTATTTTATACCACGAAGAAAAATCCACATATCTCTTAAAAATCCACTCATTTCATCGCATCATTTCCATCGTTTTGTGCAGTGCAAACCTGCATAATTTTGTCTGCTGCGCCTCTTACTCCAGAAGAATTTGAAAACCCGAGAGCAATTTTTTTCGCATTTTCCTTGTATGTATTAACTCTGAAAATTTGATTTATAGCTTTTAAAAGAGAATCACCATCGCTTTTGTCAGGTTTTAATCCTGCACCAAGTTGCGCTACCCGCTCGGCAACACCTTTTTGTTCTGCCGTCTGCGGAAGCATAACAAGCGGAACTTCAAAATACAAGCTCTCGCTAACGCTATTCATTCCGCAGTGTGATACAAACACATCAGCTTTTTCCAAAACAGCAATTTGGTCAACATGCGAATAAACTGATATGTTTTCAGGAAGTTCTCCAAAATCATTGACAGATACCAAATTACCAACAGACATAATTACCTGATAATCGGTGTTTTTAAAAGCGGATATACACTTTTTATAAAAAGGCATCATATCGTTATTAACAGTTCCCATGGATATATAAATCAGTTTATCCCTGTTTTTCTCTATTTTATCAGTTGCAGTACGAATTGAGGGTCCCACAAATGCGTACTTTTCCGAAAAAGTTTCTGAGAATGGTTGAAACTCGCGAGATGTATATACAATGGTATGTGTTTTATCGTCATTACCGATAATATCAAGAATGTTCTTAACTGGATACCCCTTATCCTTTAGTCTTTTGACTTGTTTTGATGTTTTTGGCATTGCGAAAATCATCTTTAACAAATCTCCGATGCTTTGTTTAATAATCTTTGCCGAGTGCTGATTAAAGGCAAAGGTTGTTGTTGAAGAAACAAAAGGAATACCGAGCTTTAGTGCAACGGCTTTCCCCCATAGTGCCATGGAATCTGCAACGATACAATCAGGCTTAAGCTCTGCCATATCGTTGCAAACCTTATCATCGAGTGCCAATGTGGTATCTACCAATATCTTTGTGGAAAACGCCAGATCTTTTCCTACACGTGTAGCATCTTTAGCACTAAGCCTCTGCTCGGCATCATAATTGTCGCAGGATATAAAATTTGCACCTGCCGACTCGATTTTTTCACGCATAATGATATATGAATAATACCAAACCTCGTGTCCGCGGGAAACCAACTCTTTTACAATTTCCAAGGTAGGATTTGTATGCCCATGCGCTGGAATACCAAAGAAAACTATCTTACTCATTATTCCACCTTATTTCATTCTTCTATTTCACAAAAAACTTTTTTTATATACTCTTTTTGCTTATCTTTCGGAAGAATTGCTATTCCCCTTTTTTCATCACCAAGCACTAAAATCTCATCTCCCGGATGAAATTTAAACATATCTCTCGCTTCTTTGGGAATAACAAACTGCCCCTTTTCTCCTATTTTAACTATCCATGCATATTTTCCATCGTGCACATTCACTCTCTTCGCCTCCGTATGATTAGTATGATTAATTATACCGCGCTTTTATATCTTTGTCAACAGGGAGAATGTTGCAAAATATAATTTGTTTAATAAAAATGATATGCTCCTTTCCAACGTTCCAATATATTCGCAAACTTTCTCCAACATGCGAAAAGTTACCCTCTTTCATTATGATAATGATATCCACCATCAACTAAAACGCAATAACTGGGGATGTAAAAAAAGTCCAGATCGCAAAAAGGCGTTATCAAAACTACTTGCCGATATATTGTAATTTTAAAAAGTGTTAATTTGGTTGAAAAATCTTATTTATTAGATTTTTCGTAGTCTTTATGCCTTTTTGCTACGAACAAACTTCGCCTCTCACACGTCGCAAGGCTCGCTAAGGTTTAAGTTTTTATAAAACTTAAACTTGCCGCTCGTTTGCTCCTTTTCCCCTTAAAGTCTTGCGACTTTCGGGGACCCCGAAAAGCAGACAATGGCTTTTTGGGGAGAAGGAAAAATAAAGCATAGTGCGAATGTTTTGCTTTTAAGCAAAACGAAGCATCGCCTGCTTTGTTTTGATGCCGCTTCGGGTAACCTGAGAAATCCTGACACAGGCTTTCTCAGCTCAGTTTGTCCTTTCTGAAGCATTTTTTCCTATTATACTTTTTCATCAATTTATTTGCAAAACATTTTAAATTATTTTTTTCTTCTTTTAAAATCCTCTTTCAGTTGACCTGACCAGTTATCATTTATGGGGTTTCCCTTTCGCGCAGAGCAAACCACATTTGATATGTTTTCATAAAGAAAGGCAGTGCCTTTTTTATCAGCATGATAATTCACCGCACGATTTTCATTAATCCCGAAATCCCGCGCCGTTGAAACAGCATCAATATTTGCCGCCACAAATATAAATTCCCAGCCATATTTGCTCTTTTGATTTTCAATCATTTCTTTAATCCGACTTTTATCATACACGCGGCTTGCATTTTCCATTCCGTCTGTTGTAATGACAAACATCGTATTTTCAGGAACATCTTCAGGACGAGCATATTTATGAATATTTCCTATGTGCCTGATTGCTCCGCCTATGGCATCCAAAAGTGCTGTACATCCTCTTACAGTATAATCTTTGTCTGTCATCGGCTTCACATTTTCAAGTTTTACTCTATCGTGAATTACTTCGTTCTCGTTGTCAAACAAAACAGTTGAAACAAAGCATTTTCCATCAACCTTCTTTTGCTTTTCAATCATCGAATTAAATCCACCTACAGTATCAGCTTCCAGTCCCGACATTGATCCGCTTCTGTCTAAAATAAATACCAATTCAGTAATTCCGTTTTTAATTTTCTCGCTCATATTAAATACCTCCAAAAAAATAATGTGATTGCATAGGCTTTAACCTTACAATCACATTATAGTTTGTTTTAAGATTAAAAAGGTCGCCCCGCGGGAGACCTTTTTAAAACAGCTTTGATTTTTCGAAAATTTTAACAAGTATTAAGCTTATGATAAGGCCTGCAACTCCCTGTACACCATTCGCAGGGATATTTATAACTGATGGTGCAAAACCATACAAAAATCCTTCAAACATAAAGTATCCAATGACCATTAGAGTTTCTGCCAGCACTCCACCTACAAATCCAGAAGCAGTATTACCGAGCTTTTTATGTAGTCCCTTAAAGCAAAAATGTGCAACGATTGCCATAACACCTTTAATCACAAATGTAACAGGGGCATATATGACATAGCCAGAGAATACATCTGCCAAAGCAGAACCGATGCCCGCTGCAAAAAATCCATAAACAGGAGATAACATAAAGCCTGAAAGAAGAACTACGCAATCGCCCAGATTCAAAAAGCCTTTAAACGGCGACGGAATTTTGATAATCATTGTTGCTACGCAACATAGCGTTGTAAACATAGCAGCCATCACAAGATTTTTTGTCTTATTATCGTTCATATTTTTCCTCCTATTGAAATCTCTGTAATAGTAGTATATAATAAATCTGATACTATAAAAATAATCAAAAAAGGAGAAAGTTATATAACCAGATGAAATACATACTCGATGAAAACAGCAGATTACCTGCTTATTTACAACTATATATGCTGGTACGTGATGATATTATAAAAGGGGTATATCCGCACAATAGTAAATTACCCTCAAAGCGTACTATATCTTCAGATGTTGGTATTAGTACAATAACGGTTGAGCATGCCTATGCGCTGCTCTGTGATGAGGGATATGTAGAAGCGAAGGAACGAAGCGGCTATTTTGTAATATTCACAACTGACTCAGGATTTGTCTCTCCATCTCCTAAAAATATTTCTTATAATGCTTCACACCACCATAGCAGTTCCAATATTGATTTTCCCTTTTCAGTTTTGGCAAAAACCATGCGAAGTGTTATCAGCAATCTGGGAGAGGGAATCCTCGATCGCTCTCCAAACTCCGGTTGCATCGAGCTTCGTGAGGCAATAAGAATTTATTTGGCACAAAGCCGGGGAATAATTGCAGATATTGATCAGATTATAATTGGTTCGGGTTCAGAACATCTGTATACATTGCTTATTGAGCTTTTGGGAAGAAATCTCTCGTATGCTATTGAATCCCCCTCTTATAAACAGATTGAAAAGGTATATATGTCTGCCTCAATAAAGTTAAAAAAACTACCTCTCGGAATCGATGGCATAGAAAGTGAAGCACTGCAAAAATGCAATGCAGATATTCTTCATATATCGCCCTACAGAAGTTATCCAAGCGGAGTTACTGCCACTGCCTCAAAAAAACACGAATACCTGACATGGGCAGAAACAAACAACCGCTACATTATTGAAGATGATTTTGAATCAGAATTTTCGGTTTCAAAAAAAAATGTTGAAACTTTGTTTTCTCATTCAAAAAAAGAAAATGTTATTTATATGAACACTTTTTCTATGACGGTCTCGCCTTCATTCCGTGTAGGATATGTAATACTTCCCAGACATCTGGCAGAAGCTTATAAAAAGAAGCTTGGTTTTTACTCTTGCACAGTACCTACCTATATACAGTTTGTTTTGGCAGAACTGATCAAAAATGGGGATTTTGAAAGGCATATAAATAAAGTCAGAAGAATTAAGAGAAAAGAACCCGAGCTCCGCAGATGATGTTTGGCTCGGGTTCTATTCTCTTATAATATCTTCGCTATTAAAATTACACACCCAATAATACCTGATCAAACTCAAAAAGTGCTTCGTTTATTTCAAATATATTATAAATTTCTTTTTGAATAAAATACATTATAATTTTATCGAACGTGAAGCTATATGACAGTGTTAATCCTGCAGATGCAAGTAAATCCTGAGTTTCTTCCAGATCAAGTTTCAATGCTATTGCAAAGGCAACTGCCGTTTGCTTTGATGGTCTGTATGTATCTCCCTTACACTTGATTTTTGAAAAAGTCTTTTTATCAACGTTTGCTTTTTTATAGCATTCCACATCTGTCATGCCGCGCTCGTCTATTAAATCAAATAGTTTATATGCAAACGACTTATCTTTCTTTTTCATATAATCATGCAGTGATTCATCTGCTTCTCTGCATGGACTTTGCATTTTCCCGTGAGTGCTGCAAACCTCGGCATAATTTCTACTTTCAACCACCATAGGCTGTAATGCCTTTTTATAAGCCCGACATTTTTCAGGGACTTGATCTTCGAGCTTACCCTCTATAAAATTGCAGATTTCCTCAAAAAGAGTTTTGCTGAATTCATACGATTTTTTGTCAAACACACAAAGATATACCGCAAGCTCGTGTTCACATAAAAATTCAGTTATGACCTGCACGGCAAATTTAAGCACCTTGTCTTTCGGATATCCGTATGCTCCCGATGAAATAAGAGGGAATGCAATACTTTTAAGGCCTTTGCTGACTGCAATTTTCAACGCTTCTGTATAACAGGATTTAAGAATTATACTTTCACCCTCAAGTCCGCCACGCCACACCGGTCCTGATGTGTGTATTATATATTTTGCATCAAGGTTGTATCCTTTAGTTATTTTCGCCTCTCCAAGTCCAAGCGGAGCAATCCTGGAGCAAGCTTTATCGAGCTTTTGACCCGCTCCCTGATGCACTGCAAAATCAACACCGCTATAGCCTATCATTTCCTCGTTAGTGGTGTTAACAATGGCATCAACTTTCATTTTTGTTATATCTTGCCGTACAATCTGAAGTGGCACAAAATCACCTCTGTTATATTCTGTATTTTGATAAATCTATTCTTCCGTCTTCTTCAAATACAATTCCCTCTGCCTCAAGCTTTTGGCGCTGAACCCTAGCTCCTCCAAAAACAAAGCTTTGCGCCACCTTTCCTTCACGGTTTACAACGCGATGGCACGGAATACTTTCAGGATCGGGATTTGAATGAAGGGCATACCCGACAACTCTTGACCATCGGGAATTACCTGCAAGAAAGGCAATATCGCCATAAGTGGCAACCTTTCCTTTCGGTATGGTTTTTACAACCTCGTAAATTTTTTCAAAAGAGTTCATATAACCACCTTCTGCATCAGATAATCTCAAGTATATTATTTTCCACTCTCTTTAATCCCATACTTTCTATCTCTTCTATTGCCCGAATTGTGCTTTCTTTATCAAACACATCAACGGGAGTGTGAGCATCACTGCCTATTATGACGGTGTTTTCCTCCCCTGCAGCGATTTTCCAGAAAAGAGGGTTTGGATATTGCCTGTTTTGCCTAAGCCCCAGAATATTGTATTCAAGAGGCATATTGGCTTTTTTTGCAGCTTGGCAAACCTTTTGAAGCTCTTCTATGTATATTTTTTCATCGCCCACATAATTTATTAAATCAGGATGGGCAATATATGTAAACATTCCCGTTTCAATTCCGCAAATAAGCTGATTTACATAATCCTTGAGAATGTTTTCATCCTCCGTGCGAAAACCGGGATAAAAACCATCGTACTCGTTTTTTGTATAATGCTGACCAAGTATAAGATAATCATAAGGGTATAGGCTTATCACATCAATCATATTCTTAAATTCAAGGGGATAATATTCTGCTTCATATCCCAAAAGAATTTCAATGTCGCTTTTATATTTTTCTTTAAGCCTTAAAACCTCGTTCACATACAAGCTAAGCTCCTCAGGATGCATTTTGAAATAGGATTGATAGCCTGTTGAATAGCGCACGGGTGCGTGGTCTGAAAATCCGAGTATCTGAAGCCCGCTTTTTATAGCGTTTTCCACATATTCCTCCATATTTCCATTGGCGTGCTTGCACAAATAGGTGTGCGTGTGGTAGTTTGCTAGCATCTTATTTTCTCCTTTTGAAAATCTCTTCCTATACTTTACCACAGCACAATATTGCCGTCAATTATTTTCTGTATTTCAAAAGCAATTCTCCCATACTTTTCACCGCGTTTCTAAGATCGTTTTCCTCGGGCAGACCAACAATTCTGAAATGAGAATTATCATTAGCATAAAAACCGCTTCCCGGTACAACAAGAATCTTTTTCTCGCAAAGAAGCTTATTTGAAAAATCCCTGTCGCTTTCAAAATCATATTTTACTAAATCAATTTTAGGAAACACATAAAAAGATGCCTTGTTTCTGACAAATGTTATCCCTTCTGTTTTTTCAAGTTCCGCGCAAAGAGCTTTTTGCTGAATATAAAGCCTTCCGTTTTCGTTTATCATACCGTCAGTGTACGCACTATCTTTAAGAGCTACAGGAATTGCAAGCTGCATCAGAGCATTCGAGCAGAGCCTTATCGATGCCACTGTAACAAGAGCAGACCGAAGTTCTTTTTTCTTATCCTCGGGACCGCTTAAAACCAGCCACCCCGAGCGAAGTCCGCACACGGAATGCGATTTTGAAAGTCCGTTAAAGGTTACAGTAAGCACATCATTTCCTATTGAAGCGGTGGAAGTGAAGGGCAGATTATTATATACAAGCCTATCGTAAATTTCATCTGAAAGAATGATTAAATTCTTCTCTTTTGCAAGAGCATAAATCTTTTGTAATACGTCGTTCCCATATACAGTTCCTGTTGGATTATTAGGGTTTATTATCAATATGGCTTTTGTTTTGTTTGTGATTTTATTTTTAATGCTTTCTATTTCGGGCATCCATTCCTGTTTTTCATCGCAATCGTAAAAAACCGCCTTTCCACCCGCAAGTCGCACCATATTTACCCACAGTGAATAGCATGGCGATGGCATTAAAAACTCATCCCCTTCCGAACAAAGGGCACTTATTATAAGGTGCGATGCTTCGCTCACTCCGTTAGTTATAAAAACATCATCAGTTGTAATCCCTTCTATGCCCTTTAAACTGTGATACTCTTTTATTGCCTCACGTGAATGAGTCATTCCTTTTATATCACAATACGGAGTTGACATATCTAAATTCCCAGTGATTATCCCTTTAATGCTTTCGGGCATTTTAAATCCAAATTTTGCGGGATTGCCAGTATTTAGCTTAAGAACTCTTTCGCCGTTTCTTTCCATTTCAAGTGCCATATGATAAAGCTCTCCGCGTATATCTGAATGGACCTCTTTAAGCTTTGTTGAAATCATTATTATCGCCTCTTCTGAAAAAAATTCTTCTTGATTATAGCACCCCACTGTGATATAATCAAATACATATAGAAATATAATATTTATAACTATACACATATGAGGTGGAATTATGTTTGAACATAAAGACTATATTTACACAGTCTATAAAGAAAAGAGCTTTACAAAGGCGGCAAACAAGCTTTTTATTTCACAGCCTGCACTAAGTGCTATTATAAAAAAGACGGAAGAAAAGCTTAATATTCAAATCTTTGACCGCTCTACTTTTCCTATTTCTCTCACGCAGGAGGGGAAATACTATATTGAAACCATTGAGAAGATTTACGCACTTGAAAAGGAATACAACAACAAGGTTATCGACCTTGCAAACCTTAACGCCGGAAGCTTTACTGTAAGCGGAGCACATTTTATATCTTCTTTTGTGCTTTCAAAAATAATTCAGACATATCTTGAAAAATACCCCAAAATACAAATCGGACTTGTTGAATCAAACTCAAAGGAGCTAGAAAAGTATCTTATTGATGAATCTGTTGATTTGATTTTCGACTATGGCTATAACAACGATAATATTAATGCAGATTTACTTTTAAACGAAACTGTTGTTTTAAGTGTTCCCGCTACATTTAAAATCAATGAATCCTTAAAGGATTATGCTCTTACATCAAGTGATTTTCATTCGGGCAAGCATCTTTTGGAAGACTGCCCCAGTGTGGATTTATCCTTATTTAAGGATGAAAACTTTATTCTTCTTAAGAGGGGCAACAATATGGGAAGGTTCGCATTTGAGCTTTGCGAAGAAGCAGGCTTCACGCCTAAATGCAGTATATATCTCGACCAGCTTATGACATCTTATAATATGTCGCTCCTTGGTATGGGAATAGCGCTTGTGAGTGATACTTTAATAAAGGCAGTATCTCCCAGCGACGATTTATTGTTTTATAAAATCAACAGCCAGAACACCACTCGTCAGCTCTACATTTTAAGCAAAAAAAATAAGCATCTCAACAGAGCGATGCTTAAATTTATACAAACGGCAAAGGAAATTTATCAATAATCAGCAAATGAAATAACAAAATGCTAAAAGCACAAATAAAAATCCGAAATTATATGCCGAAAACATACCGATATAGTATTTTATTCGGGTGGGATTATGCTTTATGTATTCCCTGAACGTGATAAGGCTTGCAAGCGAAGCAATCAAAGTTCCCGCTCCCCCGATGTTTACTCCTAAAAGAAGCTCTTTATAGTTAGTTGTAAACTGCGAAAGCAATATTGCAGAGGGAACATTACTTATCACCTGGCACGAAAAAGCCGAAAAAAGAAGCGTGCTTTTATCGAGAAGCGCCGAAAAGAATTCGTGCACTGCTTCTATTCTTGCCATATTCCCCGAAAAGATAAAGAAAAACACAAACGTTAATAAAAGCGGATAATCAACCATTTTAAGTGCTTTTCTATCCATAAAGAGAAGTACTGCAGGAATTATTACAAGGCCTGTCCAATAGGGAATTCCCCTGAAAACAATGGCGATTGAAAGCGCAAAAAGAAAAAGGTACATTGCTGCCTTTTTTTTATTTACATTAAGTTTTTCCTCGGGCAGTGAAAGAGGCTCGTTTTTAACGAATATAAAAGGGCAGATTGTTATAAGTGCAACCGAAAGAATAAATGGTGGAGCCATAATTTTCATAAACTCCCCGTTTGGGATATCAAAGGTTGAATATAAATATAAATTCTGCGGATTTCCAAACGGAGTGAGCATTCCGCCAAGGTTTGCGGCAATATTCTGCATTATAAAAGTAAAAGCCATATGCTCTTTTTTATCTGTTGCCGAGAGCACAAAAAATCCAAGCGGCAGAAATGTTAAAAGTGCCATATCGTTTGCAATAAGCATCGAGCCGATAAACGTTATATAAATAAGTGCCAGAATCGACATTCTTGTTGTTTTAAAAAACTGTACTACGCGCCTTGCAAGCATATAGAAAAAGTTTATATTCTTGAGGGCGCACACCACACAAAGAACGCAGAAAAGACACGCAAGCGTCTTAAAATCAAAATAATTCAGATACTCTTTATTTGGTGCAATTATAAAGCTTGTTACTAAAGCGGCAATAAAGCTGATTACCATTACCGCATTTTTTCTTATGAATTTTGTCATTTTATCTCCTGTGCTATCCCACAACCACAAATGCTCCGCTTTTGGTAAAATCGTATCTTCCCCAGGTATAATCCGAGGTTTGTGTTCCCTCAAAAAGAACTTTTTCTATAGTTTCGCGGTCTGTAAATTGTATGCCCGTTTCTGTATGGGCTTTTTTAGAGCTGTTGGCAACAAGTATTCTGCCATCCTCCATAATACCCACCGCAAGCACATAATGCTCGCCCGATGAAAACGGATTATCAGGAAGCTTATCAGATGGGTGCGACCAGAATATAACCTGCTTACCATCTTTAAGCTGATTTTCTATAAAAACAGAAGCTTCATATGCTTTTCCATTTTCAACGCCATATGCTTTTGCACAAATTCCAAAGCTCTTTATAATTTCTTCAATTCCTGTTTCGCTTAAGAAATTATCCTCAAAAAGCGGCTCACCCATTCTTGGTTCTCCCCACATTTTACGGCAGAGAGAAAATTCCTCGTGCGGGTTAATTTTAATTCCGTTTAGGTTGAGTGCCATAGAAGTGCAGCAATGACCGCAACCGTTTTTTCTTATAAACTCAGCGTACTTTCCCGTTTCCCACTCCTGCTGAATCCATACGGGAGTGGAATTTTCTCCTATTGTTATAACTGATGGTTTTGTACTGTCGCCAGTGTGTTTATATGTTATTCTCATCGTTTATCCTTTTTTATTTCATTAAATCTTTCTGCAAGCACAGCGTCATCAACCGATGTTATTACATCGTAATATTCCGTTACTTCTTTAGACACAACTTTTAATTCTATAAGGCTATCCATCAGTTTTAAAAGGCTATCGTAAAAGCCATTTATGTTTAAAATTACAATAGGCGTATCAATCTGCTTTAAATGACGCAGAGTAAGCACCTGAAAAAACTCGTCCATTGTTCCCACTCCGCCCGGAGTGATAATAAAAATATCGGCGTGCTTTTCCATAAGCATTTTTCTTTCGCTCATAGTATCTACAAGAACGGAATTATCGCAATCAAATATAGGCTCGAACTCACGTATAAAATGCGGAGAAACGCCAAGAATATATCCTCCGCTTCTTTTAACTCCTCTTGCAACTGCACCCATACAACCCGACGCACCTGCTCCATATACAAGATTAAAACCATTTTCCGTAATTTTCTCGCCCAATCTTTCAACCTCTTTAATATATACATCATCGAGCAATTTCGATGCTCCGCCATACACACAAGCATAATATCTTTTCGACATAATATCTACCTCCCTGTTCATTATATTCAACCCTGTTTATTAATATAATCACTTTATTTTATTATAAAAAAATGGAGGATTGTTGTCAACATCAATTAATATAATTCCTCAATTTCAGGCATAATATATTTAAACTTTTCAAAGGAGATAGCTATGCACAAATCTTTATGGACAGAAAGCGTTGAACTCCCCAGTTTCCCAACGCTTGATAAAAATATAAAAACAGATGTTTTAATAATAGGTGGCGGAATATGCGGAATTTTATGCACATACTTTTTAAAACAATCGGGGCTTAACTGTGTGCTGCTTGAAAAAGATAGAATCTGTGGTGGCACCACACAGAACACCACTGCCAAAATCACATCTTTGCACGGACTTGTCTATAAAGATTTGATTAAAAATTTTGGCAAAGAAACTGCACAAAAGTATTTTTGTGCAAATGAAGATGCAATAAAAAAATACAGTGAATTATCTAGAAATATTGATTGTGATTTCGAATTTCAAACTGCCTGCACTTATTCAAGGGATAATATAAAAATTATTCAGGAGGAATTCAACGCACTGAATTCTCTTGGAGCAAATGCCAAAATGATGCTTGAATCTTCTCTTCCAATCGGGTTCAAAGGTGCAGTTGGCTTAGATAATCAGGCACAGTTTAATCCGCTTAAGTTTTTAAAGGCTATTGTAAAAGACCTTCCTATCTACGAAAACACTCCTGTAATTGAAGTTACTTCTGAGGGGGCTATCTGCAGCAAATACAAAGTGAAAGCAGAAAAAATAATAGTTGCAACTCATTTTCCTTTTATAAACAAGCACGGAAACTACTTTATAAAACTTTATCAGCACCGAAGCTATGTTATTGCTCTTGAAAACGCCCAAAATGTCGACGGAATGTATGTGGACGATGACGAGCTTGGTCTTTCATTCCGCACAAGCGGTAATCTGCTGCTTTTAGGCGGTGGCGGAGAAAGAACAGGTAAAAAATGCGGAGGATGGGCAGAGCTTGAACGCTTTGCAAGAAAGCACTATCCAAAAAGTAAAATTAAATACAAGTGGGCAGCACAGGACTGTATGAGTCTCGATAAAATCCCCTACATCGGGCTTTATTATAAAAACAATCCAAATCTTTATGTTGCTACAGGTTTTAATAAATGGGGGATGACTTCTTCTATGGTTGCGGCAACTGTTCTGTGTGATATGATAAACGGCAAAGAAAACGATTACGCTGATATTTTCTCTCCCTCGCGGAGCATCATAACACCGCAGTTATTTATAAACGGAGTTGAAACCATTTCTAATTTTGTAATCCCCACGCGGAGGCGTTGCCCCCATCTTGGTTGTGCACTCAAATGGAATAAGCACGAGCACTCGTGGGATTGCTCGTGCCACGGCTCACGCTTTGGCGAAGATGGAAGTCTTTTAAACAATCCCGCAACTAAAGGGCTTAAAGAATAACAAGCAATAAAAATGGAGGATGCAAACAAAGTTTACACCCTCCATTTTTTATTTATCGGAGCAACAGTTTTTCCCTTTGTTAGGGCATTTTGTGTTTGCCGGACAACCAATGCACCCTATTTCTTTCTTTTTTTGTTTTAAAATATATAAAACCGCCATTGATATAATAGCCACTAATATAATCACAACTATAATATTTTTCATTCAATCACAACCCTGATTTCAAAATTTTATTATTCTTTTTTATGAAAACTGCAATAATAATTGCAATTGCACCAACCAATGCAAAGCCTGTAGCTGCTGCACCAACGTTAAGCAAATGCGGTGCTGTAATAAGAGTGCCTATCGTGTATACCAAATATGAAAGGCTATAACCTATGCCAAGCTGCAGCCCTATGCCTCCCCACAGCCACTTTGCACTTTTCATTTCTGCATTCATAGCTCCGATAGCAGCAAAACAAGGGGGCGTATAGAGGTTAAACATCAAATAGCTGAGCGCCGCAATTTTTGTAATTGCAAATACAGATGCCACCTCCGCTCCTGCTCCTTCCATCAAAGCAAGTTCTTCGGTGTCGATAAGATTTTCAAGGCCTACAAAGCAAACTGCAAGTGTTCCCACAACATTTTCTTTGGCAATAAAGCCTGTAACTGCTGCGGCTGCAAGCTGCCATGAAATCACACCGACAATCGGAAAGAGGATATAAGCAAAGGGCCTTGCAACAGATGCAAGAATTGAAGAATCTGCAGTTTCTGCAACCTGAAAACTCCAGGTAAATGTCTGCATAAGATGTACTGCCATGTTACAAAGAAGAATAATTGTAGCAGCTTTCACTATGTAAGCCCAACCACGACTACACATTGATTTAAAAGCACCCCACAAAGACGGAACTTTGTATTCAGGTAATTCAATGATAAAGAATGATTTTCTTGCTTTATAACCTGTAATTTTATTTACAAGCAAAGCACCTAAGAATATGAGCACGATACCTGAAAGGTACATAACTGTGCTAACCCAGCCTGCATCATTAAAGAAAGCACCTGCAAAAAGAGCAATTACGGGAATTTTAGCACCACACGGCATAAACGGAGCAAGCATTACCGTTGCTCTTCTTTCGCGTTCATTTTTGATAGTACGGCTAGCCATAATACCGGGAACTGCACAACCGATTGTGATAACAAACGGAATTACAGATTTTCCTGAAAGTCCAACTTTTTTGAATATCGGGTCAAGAACAACGCACGCTCTTGACATATAACCGCAATCTTCCAAAAGGGCAATCAGGAAGTACATTACCATAACAAGCGGCAAGAAACCAACAACGGCTACAACACCGCCGATTACACCATCAACAAGGATTGCTGAAAGCAGAGGATTTGCGTCACCAAGAAGCTTTCCAACCCATCCCTGGAATCCTTCAAGTAAGCCTACAAGTAAGTCTGCAACAGGAGTACCTACCCAAACCTGAGAAATCTGGAATACAAGATACATTACTAAAGCAAAGATCGGAATACCAAGCCATTTATTTGTAAGAACAGCATCGATTTTATCCCCAAAGTTCTTATCTTTTGTGAGAACCTTACGGGTTTCAACAGCTTTTACAATTTTATTCACGAATTCAAAACGTTTACGGTCAGCGGCCTCAACTGCATCTTTGCTTGTAAGGTCAATGTTTCCCTGTGAATAAACTGCCTGCTGTGTGTTTCCTGCCTGCTTTATGGCAGCTTCAACAACTGTCTGCAAACCGTTTGAAGAAATTGAAACAGTTTCGATTACAGGGCAAGCAAGCTTTTCTGAAAGCTTTTCTATATCAATCTTTGTACCTTTCTTTTCGTTGATGTCGCTTTTGTTAAGAGCAACAACCAAAGGTACGCCAAGCTCTAAAAGCTGAGTTGTGAAGAAAAGAGAACGGCTAAGATTTGTAGCATCCACGATATTGATAATAACATCGGGGTTTTCTTTCTTCACATAAGAGCTTGTGATGCTTTCTTCTGATGTAAACGGTGACATCGAATAAGCACCGGGCAAGTCCACGGCGATAAGTTCTTCGGCTCCTTTGTAGTAAGCCTTTTTGATTGGATGTTCCTTTCGCTCAACAGTAACACCTGCCCAGTTACCAACCTTTTCGTTACGACCGGTAAGAGCATTATACATTGTGGTTTTACCGGAGTTAGGATTACCTGTTAAGGCAATTCTCATGATATATTCCTCCTTATTATTAAATCCTTTCGAATTATAATTTATATATTGAAGTTAGGCATAACTAACTATCAGTCAAAAAAATATAGCCGCAGAAGCTATATTAAATAATTATAGCTTCTGCCAACTGATTATCGATGCTATATCTTCCATCCTTAATCGATACTGTGCATCCACCTTTTCTGAATGCAACAACGGTTATTGGCTCTCCACTGTAGCAACCTAAAGAAAAAAGGAACGAGTTAAGCTCTTCATCATCTGTATTGATTGATTTAATAATATACTCTTTTTCAATTTGTGCCTGTGTTAAATTCATAATATCCCCTCTTTTACTTTGGTTAGCCTTATCTAACTTAAGTTAGTTTAGCATAACTCTATTAAGTTGTCAAGATAATTTTGGAAATTTATTTTACAAATTTGCCAAAGTTGACAATCCCCCGGGTATATGTTAGAATATTTTCAAGGTAGGTTATAGATTATGAAACTTAAAGAATCGGCTGAAAACTATTTAGAAACCATATTAATAATAAAAAAACAGCAAGGCTATGTTCGAAGCATCGACATTGCTCATATGCTCTCATTTTCAAAGCCCAGTGTTTCAATTGCTATGAAATCCTTAAAAGATAATGGATATATTTCGATAGATGAAAAGGGTGCTATTTCCCTTACTGAGGAAGGGCGTATTATTGCCGAGAATGTTTATGAACGCCACGAAATTATTGCATCAATGCTGATTTCACTTGGCGTACCTGAAGATATTGCCTATGAAGACAGTTGCAAGATTGAGCACGTAATAAGCCCCGAAACATTTGCCAGATTGAAAGAGCACAGAAAAAAATTTAACTGATATATAAAAAAGGTGTTTAAAAACTTTTTGTTTTTAAACACCTTTCAGTTTAGTTATTAACTTTTTCGAAGTTTTTTGTGCCCTCTTTATAGATTTCGCACATAAGCTTCTGTATTTTAAGTGCTTCTCTGCCGCTGATTGTAGGCTCTACATCGTTTTCAACTGCTCTGTAGAAATCTTCAATCTCGCGGATATGCTGAAATCCCCAATAGTCCTTTCCGTCTTCATAAACAACATCGGGGTCTATCACTGTTTTCGCTTCTATTTTTTCGCCGTTATTCAATGTAATTACGGCATTATCATAGTCCATAACAACTTTTCCGTTTTCGCATAAAAGCCTTATTTCAATCGGGTCGTCGCAACCATAGTTATTCATAGCCCAGAAGCCAAGTGTTGCACCGTTTTTATACTTAACAAAGCCCTCTGCCGTATCATCCACTTCCATAATTGAATGATTGCGGTTAGCCATATGCGCGCTTACACTTTCAACCTCGTCGTTTATAAACCAGTTTGCAAGGTCCATAGAGTGGATTGCCTGGTCTATCATAACGCCGCCGCCCTCTTTGTCCCACGTTCCTTTCCAATCGGAAAGGCTATAGTATTCATCGGGTTTGCTCCACGTTAGCACAACTCTTGCAGAAATAACTTTTCCAAGCGTGCCATCTTCAAGCTTTTCTTTAACAAGCTTAGATGCATCGTTATATCTGCACTGGAAAATAATTCCGTATTTAACATTATGCTCCTCGGCAAGCCTTACGTTTTCGATAGCATCTTCGTATTTAATGCTCATCGGCTTTTCGCAAAGCACGTGAACACCTGCTTCTATTGCGTATTTTGAAACTACAGGGTGCAGGTAATGCGGTATGCAAACGTGCACTACATCTATATTTTCTTTATTGATTAACTCTTTATAGTCGTAATAAGCTTTGCAATTATATTTTTTTGCCGCCTTGTCAGCTCTATCCTTTTTAATATCGCACACGCCGACGATTTCTGCATTTTTTAAATGATGTGCGCTGGTTGCGTGCATTGTGAAAATATTACCGCAGCCTACAATTCCAACTCTAAGCATTCTTAATTTCCTCCAGAACAAAGGCTAATGATTCTACGCCGTCTTTAACAGTAGCCTTTTCAACTGCTTTTTTGTTTTTAACGCAATCTGTGAAATATACAAGCTCGTTGTAGTAACCGCCAAGGTCTGATATATTTCCGCCTTCAAAGCCCTCGCCAAGGCCCTCTTTCTTTTCGATAACAATTTCTTTTGCTTCGCTATCGGTATAGAGCATAAATTTGCCACCGGCATTTTCAACAACACCATTTTCAAAAACAACTCTGAAAGTAGCTTCGAAAGGATGTGTTCCCGGAAGCGCCCATGTACCCTCAACGCTTACAACGAAATCGTCATATTCAAAGAGAGAATTGATATAAGAAGATTTTTCTCCCATTTTGTTTTTCACACTTTTAACTACCTTTGGTGCGCCAAACTGCGACAACACATAGTCAACATCGTGAATATGTAAATCCTGTGCTGCACCGCCCGAAAGCTCGTTCTTTAAAAGCCAGTTTTCCCATCCCCATGTTGGAATAGGGCTGATTCTTCTGAAATTTGCGTTAAGCACCTTTCCGTAGGTGCCTGCCTTTATGATTTTTGCAAGTTCAACATATTCGTCCCAGAAACGGATAACCTGACCAACCTGAACATTTGCACCTGTTTCCTGAGCTTTTTTAATCATCGCTTCGCCCTGCTCTTTTGTGAGAGCCACAGGCTTTTCAACGAAAACATATTTCACCTTATCCATAGCCGCGATTGCATATTCGCTGTGGAGATATGTGGGCAGGCAGATATCGATAATATCAACATCTGCATTATTGATTAAATCTTTTCCATCGCCATAAAGAGCAGCATTTGTTCCTTCTGCAAGCTTTTGTGCACATTCTTTTCTTAAATCTGCAAGAGCAACAAGCTCCACGCCTTCGATGCTCTTATAGCAGTTTGCGTGCATTGTTCCCATAAAGCCGCAACCGATTAATCCTACTTTTAACATAGTTTATTTCCTCCCTAAAATTTTGTCCATTGAATTTGAAGTGTTGTAAAGAATTGTTTCAGGATAATGAGTATATGGCGGAAGCATTTCTGCAGTTACCCAGTTGTCGTAACCGATATTTTCAAGCTGAGCCATAACTGATGGGTAATTAACCTCACCTGCCAAAAGGTCGACAAATCCGTAAAGGTCGCCTGCTGCACGTCTGTAATCCTTGAAATGAACTTTCTTGATTCTCTTGTTAAGAATCTTAATCCAATGCTCTGGATAACCATCGTACAACACATTACCCACATCGAAATAAGAACCCACGTGAGTGCTTCCAACTTTATCTATAAAATCTCTCATTTCCATAGGTGAGAGTAAGAATCTGTTCCAAACGTTTTCAACGCCGATATGTACGTTTAATTCTTCAGCCACAGGAGCTAATTCGCGAAGCGCCTCAAGTGCTCTTTCGTAAGCAACATCGTATTCTACAACTTCGCCCGGATCGAAAGCTACTTCAACTGCACCGGGAACAACTAAAATAGTATCGCAGCCAAGCCATGCAGCAACCTGAAGCTGCTTCTTTGTGATTTCCTTTGCGTATTTCACGTTTTCAGGATTTGCCGACGTGTAGTTATACTGCCAGTAAAGACCGCTTGCAACACTGTAAAGTTCAAGGCCGATCTCTTCTGCCATTTTCTTAACTTCAAGTATATCTTCCTTGGTAGACTTCATTGATACCATAGAATCTTCATCAAGTGCGAGCTCAATTCCATCGAAACCTGCGCTTTTTGCAAGTTCCATACACTTTCTTAAATCTGTTTCTGCAAAAGACCAGATACTTATACCTTTTTTCATAATTATTCCTCCTTGATTTTACTCCGATAATATGATATTATAAACAAGGAAATATTTGAATGCATTTTTTTATACGATAAGTTCAATTTTGTAAACAGGTGAAATTATGAAATTAAATTATATAAAACACAAGATTGCGAATGTTATAAATATCAATAAAATCGTTACCATCCATTATTACGAGCTTGGAAAAGATTTTTCCTATAGTGGCGAAAGGCATAATTTCTGGGAAATGGTGTATGTTGATTCAGGTAGTGTTGAGATAAGCACCGACGAAAAATTATCGGTTTTAAAGCAGGGCGACATTATTTTTCACAAGCCTGATGAATTTCACACACTTAACGCCAACAAAAAAACTGCCGCCAATGTTTTCGTAATATCGTTTGTATGTTCTTCTGAATCCATGCATTTTTTCGACGGGAAAATGATGAGTGTGCCCTCGAATTTAAAAAAGCATATTTCTTCAATTATTGAAGAATATAAAGAAACCTTTTTCCCGATGCAACCAAACGATGTGAAGCTCAGCATTAAAGATAATCCTCCCATAGGAAGCCAGCAGATGATAAAAACATATCTTGAGCAGTTTTTAATTCTTTTAATCCGTCATGAGCAAGGCAAAAAGAATTTAAGGGTTTTTCCATCAAAAGAGAGTATGGAAAACCATCTTGTTTCCGAAATGATGAAATGGATTGATGCTAATATTTATAAAGATATTTCAATCGCGCAGATTTGCAACCAACTAAATTATTCAAGAGCATACCTTTCAAAAATTTTCAAACAGGAAACAGACTACACAATTTTAGAATATATTGTGTTGCAAAAGATAAAAGAGGCAAAAAAACTGATTCGCGAAAAAAATATGAATTTCACACAGATTTCAGATAAGCTTTCTTTTGATAACCCCCACTATTTTTCAAGAGTTTTTAAAAGAGTTACTAATATGACGCCGAGTGAGTATAAAAATTCGGTGCATTAAAAAGCAATAGAAGGGACTGTAAATTTTATTTACAGTCCCTCAGACCGTCGAAAAAGTCGGTCAACCACAAACAAAATTATAATTTTATAAATTTGTAGGGTTCGGCGTCCTCGACGAACCGTTAACAATATAATTTTTATCAAAAAAAGTAAAAGTTAAGAAAGTCCCTGAAACCTTGGTTTTCAGGGACTTTTGTTTGCTTCTGTTCAATACAATCTCTATCGTACCATCGTACGCCGACGAGTTTGTATTGAACAGATTTACCTTCCTTTTTCCCAGTCCCTTTCTCTGCCTTTGTAATCTTTTATACAATCGAAAAGATTAACGGAATCGTTATAATGGAAAGCAAGTGGGAAATCACCGCCATACCTGCTGCAACCGTTGTGTCCTTACCCAGCGCACTTGGAATAACAATGGTATTAAGGCCAAGAGGCATCGCAAGTGAACAAAGAGCGCAGATATAGGTTGTATCAGGCATTTTGAAAAAAGACGCCATCGCTATAAAAAGGACAGGCATAATAATGAGCCTTATAAATGAAACAATATAAATCCTTACATTTATAAAAGTATTTTTCAAAGATATTGATGCTACTACCACTCCGGTAAGAATCATAGCAATCGGCGACATACAGTTCCCCGACACATCAATAAGCGACATAGTCCATCCGGGAAGACGAATTTTTAACAGACCAATTACTATACCCACAAGCATCGCTATAAACATTGGATTAACAAAAGATTTCAAAGATTCCTTAAAAGTATATTTTTTTCCTGAATCTATAATAAGAAGTCTTGGTACTCCCCAAAGATATATTAACATCCACAAAGGCAGCGTGAAAATCAGATATTCAAAAAAAATATCGGGAAACAAGCTGCTTACCACTGCATTTCCCATGAATCCAAAATTTGAAAACGACAACCCATACGTGTAAATTTTCTGTATATACCTATCTTTTGTAATCAATTTAGAAATTAATATTGCAAAGGGAATTGCAATAAAAGCTATTATAAAACTTACCGACAACAGTTTCCACGCTGCAACTATTCTCTCTGTGGTAAAATTTTCAATAAATGTTCCCATAACAAGTGCAGGTATAAAAACGGTGTTTTCCAGTTTTGATAAAACCGCAGATGAATTTTCAGGCAGCACTTTAAATTTAACGAGTATGTACCCTATAACAATAAACCCAAAAAGAAAAGATATCTGATTTAATGTAGTAAAAAAAGCATTCATTATTTTGCAGCTCCTACAAGCGATTTTCCCTCCCATTCTTTTGCTCGGGGAACCCCCATAATATCAGCTATTGTTGGTGCTATGTCAAGAATACTTACTCCGCTAAGCTCTTTGCCCGCTTCAAATTGAGGACCATAAAAAAACATCGGTATTGTCATATCCTCGTCCATATTGCTTCCATGCGCCCTATCATGCCCGCCGTGGTCGGCTGTTACAATTACGGAGTATTCTCCATTTGTTTCTTCAACTACTCTTTTAACATTATCGATTGCACGGTTAATATAATCAAGGTATACTGAACTCATCCATCCATTGTCATGCCCACCCTTTTCATCTGTTTCAACCATATAAAGAAACACAAAATCAGGTTTAGCCACCTTAATGTAGCTAAGTGCTTTTTCGGTTAATATTGCATCAGTATGCTCAAACGAATATGCATTTGTATATCCGGATTCCGTAAGAGAACCCGGTCTGGATACATCTCGAAGTGGTTCCCAACCATAATACATAGCAGATACTTTATCTGCATTTTTTAACTGTTCAAATAGACCATTAATCGGTCGCACCTGCGGCATATATACGTTTGTGGTTGTTCCGTGCCTTTCCGGAGGTACGCTATGAAACATTGATATATGGCATGGAAGTGTAACAGATGGAAATACTGTTCTTGCACAAAAAGTATAAGATGCCATTTTCTTTAATTTCTCAACATAAGGATTTTCGCATTTTATAAGTCCATCAGGCCGCATACCGTCAATTGAAATTAAAATAACCTTTTTATTCATTTTACTATAGACTCCTTTCTGTTTTAATATCTAATTCCATCAAGGGCAGCATTTCTTAAGGAAATATGTTTTGAATAATCTTCATAATTAAGAGAAGCTATTGTCAGCATAAGTGCATCAATTACACACATATGTGCTATGCGGGCTGATACAGCTTCGACAGGATAATTTTTTTCATCAGAATACACCGAAATTGAATAATCACTCTCTGTATATAAAAGACTTTTTGTAAAACTGGTTAATGCTATCGTTGTTGCACCTGCTTTATTTGCACAGCGCATTGCATCAACAACAGCTTTTGTTCTTCCGCTGTGTGAAATTCCAAATGCAACATCGCCTTTTTTCATATTACTTGCCATAACATTCATCTGTAAAATGTCTGTGTAAGCATACGCCTGAACATCAAGTTGAGAAAACCTGTAAGCAGCATCAGATGCAACCACAGAAGATGTTCCAACTCCGAATATAAAAATACGCTGCGCCGATGCAAGTATTTTTGAGATTTCTTCAACCTCTGAAAAATCTATCATTTGACAAGTGTTTTTAAGCGTATTTATCCCTGAATTAAAAACCTTATTGAAAATCAACTCAGTGTCATCTTCTTTATCAAACGGAATATTCTTTTCATTGCCGCTTTCCTTACCAACTGCAGTAGCTAAAGAAATTTTCAGCTTTGCAAAACCTTCCACCCCAATAGATTTACACATACGGTTAACAGCCGACGCAACGGTGCCACATTCATTTGCAAGCTCTTTTGCCGTCATATTAACAACCTTTTCCGGAACTTCTAAAATATAAGATGCAATCTTTTGTTCTGTTTCTGTAAGGTGTGCAAACGCATTATGTATTTTTGGAATAATCATATCAAGTTCTCCGTTTTTTGGAATTATATTCTATTTATTTAAAATTAGATAGAATGTATTTCTATTGTATATTAATTATTTCTGTTTGTCAATAAAAAACGATTATCAATCGTTTTTTAACGCTTGTTGCCCTCTCAGGGTTCGATTCCCCAAAACTCACCAATGCAAAAAAGACGCCTGATGGCGTCTTTTCGCATTTGAAGAACCGAATGGTTGGGATGCACAGGTTTTAGGCGATATACTCGCTTACGCTCGTGCGATATATCTGCTTCGCAAATTCGATATAACCTCACTTCATTCGGTTGCGATATGATATAAATTCCTTTTTCTCATTGCCGAAAGGCAACATATCGCATCGTAGATATATCGCGGACAAAGTACATATATCAAATTCCGACAGGAATTTATATCGCTGAAAAAAGCGTACTGAAAAATTTCAGTACGCTTTTTTCATGGAAGAACCGAACGATTTAGATGACTCTTATGCTGACAATGTATGAAACGTGTTTTATTATTAGTTAAACATCACATTATTAAGAACACTCTCAAGGTATTCCTGTCGGCCACTTTGCGGTTGGGTTGTTGATCCAAGTTTTTCTGCATATACTGCAAGCTCCTCTAAAGTTGTACCATTCAATATCTTCTTGCCTATTTCAGTTTCGAAGCTACTATATTTTTCCTTTACAAATTTATCAATTCTGCCATCTTCAATTAAAACTGCCGCTTTGATGAGTCCAAGGGCAAATGTATCCATAGCAAGAATGAAACCATGGAACATATCTTCGTATGTGTTACTTGCCCTTCTGTTCTTTGAGTCAAAGTTAAGTCCGCCGGTAAGTCCGCCTGACCTGAGAACCTCATACATACAGAGAGTTGCACTGTATACATCAGACGGAAATTCATCTGTATCCCAACCAAGAAGCATATCACCCTGATTTGCATCAATTGAGCCAAGCATTCCGTTAATTGCAGAAACACGAAGTTCATGCTGAAATGTATGACCTGCAAGTGTTGCGTGATTCGCTTCAATGTTAAGCTTAAAATCTTTGTCAAGTCCGTATTTTTTCAAAAAACCGATAGCTGTTGATGCATCAAAATCGTACTGGTGCTTCATGGGTTCCTTTGGCTTGGGCTCAATATAAAAATCACCTTCAAAACCAATTGAACGACCATATATAACAGCCATTTTCATAAGTCTTGCAATGTTTTCCTGTTCAAACTTCATATCGGTATTTAAAAGAGTTTCATAACCTTCTCTTCCTCCCCAAAAAACATAACCTTTTCCACCAAGTTTTACTGTAATATCTAACGCCTTTTTAATTTGAGCTGCAGCAAAGCAGAATACTTCTGCCGAATTGGTACTGCCCGCTCCGTTCATATATCTTGGATTAGAAAACATATTTGCCGTTCCCCAGAGGCACTTGATGTTTGTGCCATGCATTTTTTCAAGAATGTAGTCTGTGATTTCATCAAGTCTGCGGTTCGTTTCCTTGATATCGTCTGCTTCGGGAACAAGGTCAACATCATGGAAACAGAAGTATTCGATTCCAAGTTTTTTCATGAATTCAAAACCCGCATCAACTTTTGCCTTTGCATGTGCCATTGTTCCTATTTCAGCCCCAAATGATTTATCAGTAGTATCTCTGCCGAACATGTCTGTACCCGCTGCGCAAAGGTTATGCCACCATGCCATTGCAAAAGGCAGGTGTTCTTTCATTGTTTTTCCCATAATCTTCTTTTCTGCATCATAATATTTAAATGCGAAGGGATTCTTACTATCTTTGCCCTCATATTTAATTTGCGGAATGTTTTTAAAAATTTCACTCATTTTATTTTCCTCCTATATAAGTTCTTTATATAATTCTTTCACTCTTGGATATATTTTTTTGTACTTCTGATAGCTTTCTTCATATCTTGATACAATTTCAGCAACAGGTTTAATTTTCTCTTTCTTTACAACCAGTTTTTCTGCACACTCCAAAACAGATTCATATTCGCCACAAGCAACCATTGCAAGCATTGCCGCACCAAGTCCGGGCCCCTCTTCAACCGCAGGGATTTCAAGCTCAATATTGAGTATATTTGCAATAATCTTCTGCCATAATTTTGACTTAGCACCGCCACCACAGATTGTGCTGACAGTTACATTGATTCCAAGACTTTTTGCAATTTCAAGATTATCACGAAAAGCAAAGGCAACGCCCTCCAAAACTGCCTGAACCATATGCTGTCTGGTGGTATCAGGTCGCATACCGATAAACAGCCCCCTTGCATCAGTATCGTTAATAGGGCTTCTTTCACCCATTAAATATGGCAAAAAATATGTGTGATTTTTGCCAAGATTTTCATCCAAAATTCCTGCTTGTTCGCCATTATAGTCATTGGTTTTAAGAATTTCTTCATAGAACCACTTGTTACAGGATGCCGCAGACAAGATACAACCCATAAGGTGGTATCCTCCGTCTGAATGACAAAATGAATGCAGTGCATTAAACTTATCCACTCCGAACTTTTCTGATGAAATAAAGATTGTTCCTGAAGTACCAAGTGATATATTACATTTACCCTCACCAACTGTTGCGGTACCGATTGCTGCACCTGCGTTATCCCCTGCACCTGCTTCGACCTTTACTCCATCGCTGAAGCAAAGGATCTTTGCTATTTCGGGGAGAACTTCACCTGTACAATCAAAGCTCTCGTAAAGTTTAGGAAGTTGTTCTTTCTTAACATCGCAAATCTCAAGCATTTCCCTTGACCAGCATTTATTCTTCACATCAAGCAAAAGCATACCTGACGCATCAGAATAGTCTATTGAATGTACTCCTGTAAGACGGTATGCGATATAGTCTTTTGGGAGCATTAT
Source organism: Clostridia bacterium (assembly GCA_017505525.1). Classification (GTDB taxonomy): domain Bacteria; phylum Bacillota; class Clostridia; order UMGS1883; family UMGS1883; genus UMGS1883. The sequence continues at coordinate 26,438 of JAFVPB010000006.1, read as the reverse complement.
CTTTGATATTTTATCAAAGTTTTCTATCTCGTTATTTTTAAGCCACAAAATCTTTGGTGCAGTAAAGCCTGCAAAAGCAATATTTGCTGTGTAATCGGACAATTTTTGCTTATCTACCACTGTATTCAAATATTCTGTTTCCTTATAGGTTCTGCCATCGTTCCAGAGTATTGCCGGGCGGATAACCTTATCATTTTCATCCAGAATTACAAGCCCGTGCATTTGGCCTGCAACAGATATTCCCCTGACACATTTTGCATCAAATTTTGAAAGTAACTCTCCAACACCACTGACAAAGGCATTCCACCAATCATCTGGGTTTTGTTCACTCCAACCAGGATTCGGGTAGTATACATCATAGCTTTTTGTAACAGAATTCAAAATCCTTCCCTCAGTATCAACAAGCAAAAGCTTTAATCCTGATGTTCCAAGGTCTGCACCAATGTAGTAATTCATAAACACACCTTCTTTTTTACTATATGTAAATAATACCACTCTTTTCTTGACTTTTCTCGCAAAATTATATATAATTAATAGACAAAATTTGTCTTTTAGGTGATTTTATGTTTTATCAAACTCAACATTTTGGTATATCCGAATATTTTTGCAAAGAATACGGAAAAAATTTTAATTTTCCTACACACCTTCATCAATCATTTGAATTTATTGTTGTCCTCTCAGGAGAAATGCATGTAACCGTTGACAACAACCTATATAAACTCAAAGAATGGGATTCTGTGCTTATTTTCCCGCATCAGTTACATTCTTTATCAAGCAGCAACAGCGAACATATGCTCTGCATTTTCTCGCCAGAAATTGTAAAATCTTATGCATCAAAAATTTCAAACAAAAAACCAGATCAAAATGTCGTTACGCTGAATAAACACCTGATAAATGCATTGGATAATCTTTCAGAGGAATCCTCTACATTTGAAAAGAAAGGCATTCTTTATTCTATCTGTGCCGAATTTGATAAAAATGCAGAATATGTGCAAAAACCTTCGTTCGACGAAAATATTTTACAAAACATTTTTCTCTTTATTGAAAAAAATTACTGTACCGATTGCGAACTGCATAGTCTCGCTGATGATACCGGATACAGCTACTCATATTTGTCACGTTATTTCAAGAAAACAACAGGAATTTCTTTTAATTCATATAAAAACAGATACAGAATTAATAATGCATGTTATCTTTTGGCCAATTCCCATTATTCAATTCTTCAATGTGCATTAGAAAGCGGTTATCAATCAGTTCGAAGCTTTAACAGAAATTTTAAAAACATTCTTGGAATTACTCCTGCAGAGTACAGAAACAGATTAAAGGTTCAATTAAAAGAAGAATTTTGATTAAAAAATAGCACAAAAAAAGACGCCTGATGGCGTCTTTTTTGCATTGGAAGAGCCGAATAGTTTAGATGCCATTTATATTTTAGTGAAATATCTCTCTGCGTTCGATATGAAATAATTTACTTCGTAAATTGTGAAATGGAAATCTAACGCTTTCTGTGAAATAAAATAAATCCTTTCTCACACGCCGCAGGCGTATTTCACATTGTGAAGCAATATTTCACGCCCGAAGGGCATTTCACAAATCCTGAAAGGATTTATTTCGTTGAAAAAAGCACCGACATAGTCGATGCTTTTTTCTGGTGGGCCTTCAGGGACTCGAACCCCGGACCGACCGGTTATGAGCCGGTTGCTCTAACCAACTGAGCTAAAAGCCCTTATGGTGACCCGTACGAGATTTGAACTCGTGTTACCGCCGTGAAAGGGCGGTGTCTTAACCGCTTGACCAACGGGCCACATTTGTTTTATTGCTTTTTGCAACAGTTAAAAGTATACATTAAAACACAGCATTTGTCAAGAATTTTTTTCAAAATAAAAAAAATGTATTGGATTAAGCATTTTTTGTGATATAATACCTTATATTAATACTATTCAGCATGGAGGAAAATATGAAAATATATCGTAGTATAACCGAGCTTATCGGAAAAACACCCTTATTGGAATTATCGAATTATGAAAAGAAAAATAACCTTAATGCTAAAATATATGCAAAGCTTGAATTTTTTAATCCTGCAGGAAGTGCCAAAGACAGAGTTGCACTAAAAATGCTTGACGATGCAGAAAAAAGCGGAAAAATAAAAAAAGGTGCAGTTATTATTGAGCCTACAAGCGGAAACACCGGAATCGCACTTGCATCGATTGCCGCTTCCCGTGGCTACAGAGCAATACTCACGATGCCCGAAACAATGAGCATTGAAAGAAGAAATCTGCTTTCAGCCTATGGTGCAGAAATTGTGCTTACTGATGGCAAAAAAGGAATGAGCGGAGCAATTGAAAAAGCAATCGAGCTTTCAAAAGAGATCGAGGGAAGCTTTATCCCCGGTCAGTTTGATAACCCCTCTAACCCCCTTGCTCATTACGAGAGCACAGGCGTTGAAATCTGGAACGACACCGACGGAAGCGTTGATATATTTGTTGCAGGCGTTGGAACGGGCGGAACTTTGAGCGGAACCGGGAAATTCCTTAAAGAAAAAAATCCCGATATTAAAGTTATTGCCGTTGAGCCAGAAGCTTCTCCGCTTCTTTCAAAGGGAACTGCAGGCCCGCACGGCATTCAGGGGATTGGTGCAAACTTTGTGCCCGATAATCTTGATAAATCAATTTACGACAAGGTTATTGCAGTTTCTGACGAAGACGCTTTCCGCGAGGGAAAAGATATTGCCCGCACCGAAGGTTTTTTAGTTGGAATATCCTCAGGTGCAGCACTGTTTGCCGCAAAAGAGCTTGCACGTCGCCCAGAAAACAAGGGAAAATCCATTGTTGTTATACTGCCCGACACGGGAGAGAGATATTTATCTACACCAATGTTCAAATAAAAAAAGACCGCTATGCGGTCTTTTTTTATTCAACTATATCAACAATGATTTTCTTTCCGTCTTTCATGGCTGCAGCACGGATAACAGTTCTGATTGCTTTTGCAATTCTTCCCTGCTTACCAATAACCTTACCCATATCGGAAGGATTAACGCGAAGCTCGAGCACATCGGCATCTTCGCGTTCAACCAAAGTAACATTAACCTCTTCGGGATTTTCCACTAAAGGCTTTACAATAGTTTCAAGAAGTTCTTTCATCTGTTTTCAACCTTTCATTAAGAGTGTGCAGAAAAGGGAGTTCCCTTTTCTGCAGAGCAGCATTAATTAGTCGATAATGCCGTTCTTCTTAAGTAAGCTCTTAACTGTATCTGTAGGCTGAGCACCGTTAGAAATCCACTGCTTAACCTTGTCGCCGTCAACAGTGAATGTTGAAGGTTCTGTAAGAGGATTGTATGTTCCAACCTCTTCAATGAATCTACCATCACGAGGATAACGTGAATCTGCAACTACTACACGATAAAAAGGAGCTTTTTTCGCACCAACTCTTCTAAGTCTGATTTTTACTGCCATTTCTTTCACCTCCGAATAAAATATGATTAGTTAATTATATAATAACTTTCGTTATTAACAAGTTTAATCTGACGCCCGTATGCTCATCAAAACGGAAAACGCATTCTTTTCATCTTTTTGGGATCGGAAAACATTTTCATCATTTTTTGCATTTGCTCGAATTGTTTTAAAAACAAATTAATCTGGCTGACATCGGTGCCGCTTCCGTTTGCAATTCTTTTCTTGCGGCTACCGTTTAAAATTTCGGGGTTTTCGCGCTCTTTAACCGTCATCGAGCAGATGATTGCTTCAATTCGGGAAAGCTGCTTTTCGTCAACCTTTGCACCCTTTAATTTTGCGCCAACGCCCGGCATCATAGCAAGTATGCTTTCAAGCGAGCCCATATTTTTCATTTGCCTCAGCTGTTCAAGATAATCGTTAAGGTCGAACTTCTGGGCACGAATTTTCTTTTCAAGCTCTATCGCCTTTTTTTCGTCGAATGCTTCCTGCGCCTTATCGATAAGTGAGAGCATATCGCCCATTCCCAATATGCGCGAAGCCATTCTGTCGGGATAGAAAGGCTCGAGGTCGGTAAGCTTTTCGCCCATACCGGCAAACTTAATGTTTTTACCCGTTGCCGCCCTTACGCTGAGCGCCGCACCGCCACGGGTATCGCCATCGAGCTTTGTTAAAATTATTCCGTCGATTCCAAGCTGCTCGTCAAAGCTTGAAGCAACGTTAACTGCATCCTGACCTGTCATTGAATCGACAACGAGAAGTATTTCTGTAGGATGCACCGATTTTTTAATATTTGAAAGCTCATCCATCAAAGTTTCGTCAATATGCAAGCGACCTGCCGTATCGATAATAACAGTATCAAACCTTGATGTATCGCATTTCTTTACTGCATCTGTTGCAATTTTAACAGGGTCTTTCTCTTCAAAATCGGCATAAACCTCAAGCGAAAGCTGCTCGCCCACAACCTGAAGCTGCTTTATAGCCGCGGGACGATAAACATCGCACCCTACAAGCATTGGGCGTTTTCCCTGCTTTTTAAGCACGCCACCAAGCTTTGCGGCAGTTGTTGTTTTACCTGCACCCTGAAGACCAACAAGCATATACACAGTGGGAAGCTTAGACGATACTGCAAGCTTCGACTGAGCACCGCCCATAAGCCACGTTAACTCGTCACGTACTATCTTTATAATCTGCTGACCGGGAGTAAGGCTTTCAAGCACTTCACTTCCAGTAGCTTTTTCGTAAACTCGTTTTTCAAATTCTTTAACTATTTTATATCCAACGTCGGCTTCAAGTAGCGCAAGCCTTACCTCTCGCATTGCAGCCTTAACGTCTTTTTCAGTTACAACTCCCTGACCTTTAAGCTTTTTAAAGGTTTCCTGGAGCTTTTCACCCAAAGATTCAAAAGCCATTACTCTACTCCGTTCTCTATAAGCCTTACTGATTCAATAATTTTATCAGAAAGCGCATCAATATCTCTGCTTTCTGCAAGCCTTTTGTTTATTGCCTTTATTTCTTCGGCACAAGAAAGAATATTATTTACTGCACGGAACTTTTCAATAAGCTTAAGCTTTTCTTCCATTTCGTCCATAACGGCTTCGCCGCGCTTAATAAAATCGCGTACCCCCTGGCGTGAAATATCCATTAATTCCGATATTTCGCCCAAAGAATAGTCGCTTTCGTAATAATATTCCATAGCCTCTGCCTGTTTTTCAGTGAGAAGCGCCTTATATATATCAAGTAATTCGCCGTAAATAAGATTTTTTTCCATAATTTTCACTCCTGTGTAAAGCTCACAAACTTTACAACGTTCTTAGTATAAACTAAAAAAGGTGTTTTGTCAACACCTTTTTTATTAAAAAATTCAGTTTTTACTCGTTATTTCCTACGCTGTTTCTCAGCTTATCCATTCTTTCATCAAGAGTAGCACTTATGCTTGCGCACTCCATAAGTTCGTGCGCCATTTCTTCCGTGAATTCAACATCTTTTTTGTATCTTAACTGATGCTCAAGACTTGCCCAAAAATCCATAGCAATAGTACGAAGCTGAATTTCCACCTTCATCAGTTTCTTTTCCGCTGAAAGGAAAATCGGGATTTCCACTATTATATGCAGGCTTCTGTAGCCATTGGGTTTCGGATTTTTTATGTAATCCTTCATTTCAATCAATCGCACATCATCTTGCTTTAAAAGTGCCTCTGCAATTTCGTAAACATCGGCAGGAAAAGAGCAAACCACCCTCACACCTGCAATATCATTTATTTCTTTTTCCAAAGCTTCAAGCGACATTTTGATACTCTTGCGTTCAAACTTCCCCCTGATGCTCTGCATATCCTTAAGCCTTGTTTTTATGCTGCTTATGGGATTTCTGTCGTTCTTTAATGAGTATTCAATATTAAGCACCTTAAATTTTGTTTCAATTTCCATCATCGCACAACGATAGTACGACATTATCTTTGCTATATCCTTTGCTTTCTCTTCTATCCAGCAAGTGGTATCCTTATCAAAAAAATCCACAATATCATTTTTAATCTTTTCGTCTGCCTGTGTCCATTCCATTTGAATTCACCTCTTTTTTATTATAGCATAAATTTGTAAAGATGCAATAAAGAAAGTGTGAACAATTGTTTATTTATGCGGCAGGGCCAAGGCCCTGCCCTACAAGTCCTCCCTCTGTCTGAGATTACGAAAAAGAAGCCTGAAAACTTTTGTTTTCAGGCTTCTTTTAAGGGGATAGGAGAAAATGTTCAGAACGGACAAACTGAGCTGTAAATACCTGTATAGCAGGTATTTACAGGTTACCCGAAGGCGTACAACGTCAAAACAAAGCAGACGATGCTTCGTTTTGCTAAAAAGCAAAACATTCGCACTATGCTTTATTTTTCCTTCTCCCCAAAAAGCATAGTCTGCTTTTCGGGGTCCCCGAAAGTCGCAAGACTTTAAGGGGAAAAGGAGCAAACGAGCGGCAAGTTTAAGTTTTATTAAAACTTAAACCTCAGCGAGCCTTGCGACGTGCGAGAGGCGAAGTTTGTTCGTAGCAAAAAGGCTTTAAAATATAGAAAAATTGAAGAATGAGATTTTTCAACAATAATTTGAAAAACCTCATTCTTTGAACTATTTATAATTAATATATTCGTTGCCTTTTTGCGGTCTGGACTTTTTATCCATCACCTTTTAGTAATTTTCTTTTCTTACTTCAAAGTAACTCTGCGGATGAGCACATACGGGGCAAAGCTGGGGAGCTTTCTTACCCATTACAAGGTGGCCGCAGTTGCGGCATTCCCACATGGTTTCTTCGCTCTTTTCAAACACTGCTTTCATTTCAACGTTGTTTAAAAGCTTTCTGTAACGCTCTTCATGAGTTTTTTCAATTTTTGCTACCATACGGAATTTTGCAGCTAACTCTGTGAAACCTTCTTCTTCAGCTTCTTTTGCGAAACGGTCGTACATATCTGTCCACTCGTAGTACTCGCCTTCAGCCGCGTGGAGAAGATTCTGAGCTGTATCAGAAAGCTCGCCAAGAGCCTTAAACCATAATTTAGCATGCTCTTTTTCGTTGTTTGCAGTTTCTTCAAAGATAGCAGAAATCTGCTGATAGCCCTCTTTTTTAGCAACAGAAGCAAAGTATGTATACTTATTTCTTGCCTGGCTTTCGCCTGCAAAAGCCTCCATTAAGTTTTTCTCTGTTTTTGAACCTTTAAGTTCCATTTTAAATCCTCCTTTTTAATATATAATCATTAAAAATCAAGTATTGTTTTATCTCCGTATACTGCTTTCCAGTCTCTGTCGAAATCAAGCAGTGCATTATCCGTCATAGGATGGGTGATGATTGTATTTAAAATTTTGGGAGTAACAGTTACGCTGTGGCATCCGAAGGTTGCGCACTTATGTACCTGCTCGGCATTACGAAAGCTTGCCGCCAGAACCTTACAATCAATTTTATAATGGTCGAGCTGCTCAACAATCTGTGAAACAACCTCTGTACCGTCGCCGATAATATTATCGAGACGGTTAACATACGGCGCAACAAAATCTGCCCCTGCCTTTGCGGCTATAAGAGCCTGAGGCGCAGTGAAAATTGCCGTTATCGTTACGCCGATACCAAGTTTTTTAAGCTCCTTTGTTGCTTTAAGGCCCTCTTCACAAATCGGAATTTTCACATAGAAATTTCCGCCAACTTCTTTTTTAAGAAGAAGTGCCTCCTCAACCATTTTATCTGCCGTTTTCTGCACAGTTTGAATGTGAAGCATCTTTTCATCACCGATAACTTTTCTTATTCCGCGTGCAAGTTCCCAGAAATCCTTTTTTTCTTTAGTTGCAATAGTCGGGTTTGTGGTAACACCTGCGATGGGATAGAATTCGTTGCAGTGGCGAATTGCTTCTATATCTGCAGTATCAAGTAGAAATAACATAAGACATCTCCAATCAGTTCTTCACGTTTAAAATACCATCTGTTTTAAGATAACGCTCGTACGAAGCGGAATAATCCACATCCTGAGGAACGTATTTATCCTTTATTTTTATATTCTTTGCTGCCTCTTCAACAGATGCAAACACACCTGTTCCCACGCCTGCAAGTATTGCACTGCCAAGGCAAGCCGTTTCCTTATTCTCAAGAGTAACCAGTGTTTTCTTTGTCATATCTGCTTTCATCTGGCACCAGAGAGGGCTGTTTGCACCGCCACCCATAGCGCGGATTTCTGTAGCACCCAAGTTAAGATAATCAAGGTTTTCTTTAAGAGTATATGAAACTGCTTCCATTATGCTGCGTGCAAAATGGCCGCGTGTGTGCTCGGGGGTAAGCCCTGTGAAGCTTCCGCGGGCATCGGGATTGTATTTTGGCATTGTTGAGCCGCAAAGATAAGGAAGAAAAGTAAGTCCGTCGCATCCCGGGGCAACCTTTTCGGCAAGCACATTAAGGTCGTCAAAAGAATATCCTTCGCAGAAATTATTCTTAAACCATTTAAGCGCCATACCTGCCGTAGGCGACCACGTAAGAAGACAATACTTGCCATCGTAGTTATAGTGGCAAGGAATGATGCTGTCTTCAACAAATGCGGGCACATCATCACAAGGGCTGAAAACAACCATTGTGGTGCCTGTCATTTCGCTTACTATTCCCTTTTTAATAACGCCTGCTCCAATAGCACCTGCAACCTGGTCCATAGCGCCTGTTACAACCTTTATTCCGTTGTATTCACCAACGCATTTTCCGCTGTCGCAAAGCTTTGGAAGCATATCCTCACCAACGTCAATAAAATCGAGCATCTCTTTCCACCATACGGCGCCGTTGATGTCGAAATATATGGTTGACGACTGAAGTGTTTTTTCAGTTACAAACTCGCCCGTTAATTTATAGAGCAAATAATCCTCCAAAAGGAAGATTTTCTTTGTTTTCTCCCAAATTTCAGGCTCGTTATTCTTAACCCACAAAAGCTTGCAAGCAGGCCATGTAGCCGTAATTTCGGGCTGACCTGTAACCTCGTACACTTTTTTTCTGCCAAAGTGAGATTCTATTTGTTCTGCCTCTTTCGTTGCACGGTTATCAAGCCACACTATAGCTTTTCTTACGGGGTTTCCGTTTTCATCAGTGAGAATAAGTGTTTCACACTGCGTATCGAGACTGACTCCCTCAACCTTAAGGTCGAGAGAGTCAATTTCCTTTTTAACAATATTCCAGTAATTTTCAGCTTCAAATTCAACGATATCTCCGCGTGTTTCAAGGGTATAGTCGATATTTGAATCTGAAACCATTTCCAGTTTTTCATTAAAAACTGCTGTTTTAACTGATGTTGTTCCAACATCTATACCCATTAAATTCATAGCTTTATCTCTTCTGCTGAAGGTCGTAATGAACATCATAAGCCTTTTCTTCATCGATGAACTTATGACGAGTATCAATTACCTGACCGTCGTTCCACTTTCTGTCTTCAACAGCTTCTGTTGTACCCATAACTGTGATGTTAACCTGTCTTCTTCTTGCGATAACGTGATCCCAGTCGATGAAGTAAACGTGAGCAAACTGACCGCCGTCTACAACGCCGTCTTTAATTGTCATTGTTTCGCTTCTGCCGAAGAAGCAGCTACGAAGGTGACCGTCTGTGTTCATGCTTGAGTAGTCGCCGGGTTCGTTTACGTATCTGCCGAACTGAGCATGGATTGGGCCGGGATGACGATACTGATGTTCTTCAGCGAAATCGGGGATCATCTTTCTCATAATATCGAGAAGGTCGTGCTGTAAGAATTCAAGGTCGAATGAATCGATATCGTGTGAGCATTCCTGAACCATAACTGAACATGTTGTGTGGTGAGAAACGATTGCAACAGTACCGTTCTTGATACCTGATGCAGCAACGATTTCATTTACTTCCTTTGAAATGTCGTGGAATGTGGGGATCCAACCTCTTGACTGAAGTTCAACTTCTTTTTGATAAACTTTAAATTCCATTTTTAAAAACTCCTTTAAATATATATTTTTTTAATTAATTTACTTATTTAATCTTTCCCCTACTGCTCCGCCGGGATGAACAAGCGCAAACTGCTCGTTTAAAAATCCGGTTTCTTCAATAAGCATTGTCTGCAGTACGTGGAAAATTACTGCGAGCGATGTGGATGATGTTGTTCCCTGGCAGTTGTACTTATCCGTTTCACGGTTTACATACTGCTTTAACACAACATCTGCAGCCTCTGCAAGGGGAGATTCAAGATTTTCTGTGATTGTGATAATCTTAACGCCTTTCTTCTTGCAGATATCGACAAGAACCATAAGCTCCTTTGTTTTACCACCGCGCGATGCAAATACCATTACGTCGCCCGGCTGCAAAAAACCTGTTGCGCCGTGCGGTCCCTCTGCAGGGGAAATAAATCTTGAAGGCTGCTCTATACAGCACAAAAGATGAGAGAAGTGCTGACAGATGATGCCGCTGTGTCCACATCCGCTTGTGCCGATGCGCTGAGCATTCTTAAGAAGCTCCACCGCTTTGCCGTAAGCTTCTTCGTCAAAGTAGTTTGCCATTTCAGCAATACATTCACTCTCTGTTATATAGGCCTGTTTAGCCATTTCAAGTGCTTCTTTTTTCATAGTTATGTAGTCCTTTACTGATTAAGTGCAAAATGCAGAATGTGGAATGCGGAATGATGGACGATTTTCGCCAAGGCAAAAATCCAAATTTATTTCGAATTCCAAATTTCTCATTTCGATTTTTTATTTAGTGCTACTTTTTAAGTGTTTTGCCGTCGGTGCTGCTTTTCAGACTTTTGAAAAGACACGAGTAGGAAAGGTTGCTCAAAAATGGTGCAGAATGTATGAACTGAGCCACGGCTTGCCGTGGGTTACCCGAAGCTGTACATAGGTACAGCGAGAGGCGAAGTTCATGCATAGCATAAGGCGTATACAATCAAAATTCGCCTTGAGCGAATTTTTTCCGCATTACTCTTTCCCCAAACAACACATTCTCCTAATTATTATCTCACGCCTTATGCGTTCGGTGCCGTTTTTCAGCAACCATGCAATTCATCCCAAGCTTTGCGGAGATTATAGAGCATTTCCTCAACCATTTCATAAGGTCTGTCGCTCTTCATAATACCGCTTGTTGTACCTGTTGCCTGAGCACCAAGCTTGATTGTGTTGTAAACGTCCTGTCCGTTTGATATTCCAGCGCCCTGAAGCACCATTATATCGGGATTGATTTCGTTAACAGTCTTGATTGTTTCGATAACATAGTTGCTATCGCTTGTCTGGCCTGTTCCAATTAAATCGGTAGGCTCTGCAACGATAAGGTTGGGACCCATCTTTGCAATCTTCTTAACGTCTTCAACAGTATCGGCACAAACGATTGTACCAAGACCAACTTCATCAGCACGTGCAATAGTCTTTTCGATTTCTTCCATTGTAAGTGGCTTTTCAGCGTGGTTAAGCATAACACCTACTGCGCCTGCTGCCTTAACTGCTTCGGGAAGAACACTGCCAAGACCGCGACCCGGAGTGAGGTAGTCCATATGCTGAGCAAACACTAAAATTCTTTCGGTGTTTTCTGCGAGCAACTGAATATCGGTATACTGCGGAGTTACGATAACATCAAGGTCGTATTTCATAGCGGTTTTATCGATTACTTTTGCAAGAGCAAGCATCTTTTCGCCATAAAGGAACGCCTTTGGCCCAATCTCGAAAAACGGGGGTTTAATTTCTAAACCTTTATACATTTTAACATCTCCATTCACTTTCGTTTTGTTTCGGTTTTGTTTTCGTTTGTATTACATTCATAATATACCATAACAGCGCATTTTTGTCAATAAAAATACTCCTTTGTTGACTAAATAACTTTTAAATGTTATTATATCATTAAGCACTGATTTAATCATCTTTGGGAAATTGCTGCAGGGGTAGGAATCCTCGACCGCCCGTTTTCGGACCGTCCGGAGGCCGGTCCCTACATTTTGCTATTCAAGGAGAGCCACTATGAACCTTACATCACTTGAACGAAGAAATAAAATACTGGAGCTTCTTAACGAAAGCGGAAAGGTAACTGTTAACGAACTGAGTAGTATATTTAAGATTTCAAACGTTGCCATCCGCCAGGATTTAACAGAGCTTGAAAAACAAGGAATGCTCACGCGCGTTCACGGCGGAGCAATCACAAGCTATAAATCTTATTACGATATGAGCTTAATGCAGCGCCTGAACACAAATTCAAACGAAAAAATAAGCATCGGAAAAAAGATAAACGAAATGGTAAAGGATAACGATACCATTATGATGAATGCTGGCACAACGCCTATTTTTGTTATGCGCGAACTTAGTGATAAGCGCCTTACAATTGTTACAAACTCTATCGCCCTTGCCGTAGAGGGAGCAAAAAACCCGAATTTCAAGATTATTCTGCTTGGCGGCGATGTCGACAGTGAGTATCAGTTCACATATGGAATTTCAGCCATCAAAGCTCTTGAGCAATACACTGCAAACCTTTTTATTCTTTCGGTAGACGGAATCGATGTGAATAAAGGTATTTCCACTTTCTATTATCAGGAAGCAGAAATCTGCCGTTATATGATGCTCAATTCAAACCGCACCATAGTTGCCGCAGATTACAGTAAAATTGGAAGAACTGCTTTTGCTGAAATTGATTCACTTGATAAAATCGATACAATTGTAACAAGCAGCAACGCAGATGCTTCTAAGCTATCTAAATTAAGTGCAAAGGATATTGATGTTATAGTAGCAGATGAATAAATGCCGTTTTCTTTCAAACATAGCCACACGCGCATATACCAAAAGGGCAATTTTAAAAGAAATCAAACCGTGTAATAAAAATAAAACTCACCTCATATAGTTTACAAAGGAAATTTATGAGGTGAGTTTTTTTGAAGGATTATATTGAACAGCGAATAAATCTGCTTGCGGCATATATTATAGAAAACAACGCCACTGTGCGCTCTGCCGCAAAGGAATTTTCTCTTTCTAAATCAAGTGTGCACAAAGACGTTACGGAAAGACTTTTAAAGATAGACCCGCTGCTTGCAATGAAGGTAAAAAAAGTGCTTGATAAAAACAAAGCGGAGAGACATATCCGCGGCGGCATTGCCACAAAGCAGAAATATCTCTCCAGAAGATCGAACACTATTTAAGTATTAAAACCGCCCCCATACATAACACTATCACGATTACAGATGCTATTAAAAGAGGCAAATAAGATTTTGAACTGCTTTCTTTTTCTATAAGTCCTATTCCATGCATCACTCTTACAAAAGGCTTATAAATAATAAGTGTGAGTGCGGCATTAACGCTGCTTTTTATAAGGTTAAACGGCAAAAATACGGGGATGAGCATTTTTACAAGGTCTGCTCTGGTTACTCCCGGCATATAAAGCGGAGTAATAGCATAATTCCATAAAAGCATTGCAGCAGTTTGCGAAATTATGCCCATCACAAGAGCAAGAATTGCACCTTTCATTGTGCGGTTGACTTTGTAAATCGAAGCGGCAACAGTTGCAAAAGCAACAGTTGATATAACGTTCATTAAAAAGCCAATTGGTCCTGTGGAGCTTATTGTTATCATTTCTATGAATGCAACTATGATTGTAACAACAACCGTAGTAAGCGGCCCGAAAATAAAGCCTGCAATAACTATTATCACATCTTTAGGGTCGTACTTTAAAAAGTCTACTGTGCTTATCGGTATTTTCACAAACATTGTAAGAACAAAGCTTAGCGCACATATAAGTGCGGTAAACACCATTTTTTTCGTTTTCGACATACAATACACCTCTGAAATAAAAAAGGCAGGGCTCTATCTAAGGATAGGGCTCTGCCTTTATAATCTTTGCCTTTTTGGCTATGGGAATTAATTATCCCTTTATAAATTTTCTTCCATCCGGACTCTACCGTCGGTTACAGAATTTCACTGTATCAACCTGAGCATATGCTTCGGCTCGTGGACTATACCACCGGTCGGGAATTTCACCCTGCCCTGAAAATATTCAAATTTTAATTATTCAGCTTTCTTCTCTTCAGCCTTTTCTTCTGTCTTGGCATCGCCAGCAGGTTCTGCTTCTGCATTCTTCTGTGCTTCTTCCTGAGCCTTCTTAGCCTCTTCTTCTGCCTTCTTAGCTTCTGCAGCTCTTTCCTTTGCCCACTTCTTCATATAAGCTTCGAGTTCTTTTTTCTCAACCTTAACCTTTGCATCCTTAACCTTTTTGGTAATTAACTCCATAGCTTTTTCCTGAAGCTTAGATTCCTTAAACTGTGCAAATTCAGGAATTTCGGTGTTGATTTCGTATCTCTTGATTATATGATAACCAAAGTCTGTCTTAACAGGTTCTTTTGTGTATTCACCAATTTTAAGAGCATCTGTAGCTTTTTCAAATGGCTCAACCATTTCGCCTGTACCGAAGATATAGTAGTTACCCTTTGTTAAACCGGGGTCTTCATTATACTGCTCGATAAGAGCATCAAAATCTTCGCCTGCGTTAAGCTTTTCTATAACTTCAAGAGCTATTTTCTTAGCTTCCTCATCAGTTTTTCCAGGAACTTCTTTGCCTTCTGCATCCTGCTGTGCCTGAGTTGAAACTAAAATGTGCTGAGCTCTCCACTTACCCTTGTAGTCTTCAAGGAACTGCTTTTCAAGCTCTTTAGTATCAACCTTCAGCTCTCCGCCTTTAGCTGTAAGATTTTCATAATACTTCGCATAGATTGCGCTGATTTCAAGATAACGGTCGATAGCTTTATCCGTTGTATGTGAAGCCACAAGGAACTCCTTATATTTGTCTTCACCCTGATAGCTTTCAATTACTTCTTTTTTCTGCTTTTCAACATCTTCTTTTATATCTTTAACTGTAATGCCCTTTTCTTTAGCAAGTTCAACAACCATTGCCATCTGCTTAACCTGGTCGAGTGCGTTCTCTTCCATAAACTCAGCTATTGTTTTGCCTTCTTCAATCTCCATGTTTTCCCAATCTGCACCATAGTACATTGAATACTGACTCATATTGTTGTAAACAAGACTATAGATAAAGTTATAGTCAGCCTGTGAAATTTTCTGCCCCTCTACCGTTGCAATTATAGAAGAATCAAGGTCTTTGCTTTCTTCTGTTTCAATAGTTTTTCCGCCACATCCGCAAAGTGCCATACTTAAAGCAAGTACTAATGCGAATAAAGATATAATTCTTTTTTTCATGTTTAAAACATTCCTTCCATTTGTGAAAATATAAGTTTGTGTTTTATTATACATCATTCTTTTTCATTTTGCAAGTCCTTTAATATAATATTCACACTTTCAATTATCTCGTTGGCTTTTAAGTTCTTTTCGCGAAGCAGGATATAGCTGTTGTCTCCTGCTCCAAAAAGAATTTTGCCCCTGCGCCGCGATGCAAGCGAAGCCACTTTATCAACCATTTCGGGGGTTACTTTATCAAGTTTGAATATAATTCCTCCCTCGGCATGGCTTATTTCCTTAATGCCTAAATTTTGCGCATCTGTGCGAATCATCTGTATATCGAGAAGAGCATATGTTTCGTTTGGGATTTCTCCATATCGGTCTTCAAAAGATTCCTCCACTCCATAGCGGTCGCCTATATTTTCAATTGCGGCAATCTGCTTGTAAGCTTCTATCCTGAGGTTTGATGTCGGGATATAACTGTCAGGAATAAATGCACTCACATTAAGGTCGATAACCGTTTCCGTTTTTTCCTCTCGCTTGGGTTTGCCCATAGCATCATTCACAGCATCTTCCAGTATAGTGCAATACATATCATATCCCACGCTTGCCATAAATCCGTGCTGTTCGGGACCAAGCACATTTCCCGCACCCCTTATTTCAAGATCGCGCAACGCAATGCGGAAACCCGAGCCGAATTCGGTGAATTCACGGATTGCCCTCAGGCGTTTTTCTGCCGTTTCATCAAGCATTTTATTTTTCTTATAAGTAAGATATGCGTAAGCCAAGCGGTTTGTTCTTCCTACTCTGCCCCTCAGCTGATAAAGCTGGCTAAGTCCCAAGGTATCGGCATTTTCTATAATTATGGTGTTAACATTTGAAATATCAAGTCCTGTTTCAATGATTGTGGTACAGCAAAGCACATCAATTTCTTTGTCCTGCACCTTCATCATCACATCGTCGAGTTCTGTTTCGTTCATTTTTCCGTGGGCAACGCCAACGCGGGCATCGGGCACAAGTGCCCTTACACGCTCTGCTGCTTTGTGGATTGTTTCAACACGGTTATGAAGATAATATACCTGCCCCCCGCGTGCAAGCTCGCGCTCGATAGCGTTTTTACAAACTGCTTCATTATATTCAAGCACATATGTCTGCACAGGGTAGCGGTCGCTTGGAGGAGATGTGAGTACGCTCATATCTCGAATACCTATCATTGCCATATGGAGCGTTCTTGGAATGGGGGTAGCGCTCAAAGTAAGCACATCCACATTCTTTTTCATTTCCTTTATTTTTTCCTTATGTGTAACGCCGAAGCGCTGTTCTTCGTCAACTATTAAAAAGCCAAGCTTTTTAAATATCACATTTTTGGAAAGCAGCTTATGTGTTCCCACAACTATGTCGCATTCTCCGTTTTGAAGCATCTTGAGTGTTTTTTTAGATTCAGTGGGAGTGCAGAAGCGTGAAAGCATCCTTACCGTTACCGGGAATTCTTTCATTCTTTCCACAAAATTCTGATAATGCTGCGAAGCAAGTATTGTTGTGGGCACAAGATATGCCACCTGATAGCCTTCCATAACGGCTTTGAATGCGCCACGCATTGCAACCTCTGTTTTTCCATATCCCACATCGCCGCATAAAAGCCTATCCATCGGACGGCTTGATTCCATATCCTTTTTCATTTCGGAAATGCTTATAAGCTGATCCTCGGTTTCCTCGTATGGGAATTGATCTTCAAAATCGTGTTGCCATGGTGTATCGGGCGAAAATTTCACGCCCTCGCTTCTTTCTCGCTCGGCGTAAAGTGCCACAAGGCGGCTTGCCATTTCCTCAACATTCTGGCGAACTTTTCGTTTTGCATTTGCCCACTCGGGCGAGCCCATACGGTTAAGCCTTACCGTTTTATTCTCGCCACCCATATATTTACTTACGCTGTCGAGCTGACCTACGGGAAGATATAAATAATCCTCTCCCCTGTATTCAAGTTTTATATAATCCTTTACAACATTGTTTACTTTCATCCTCACAATGCCAAGGTATCTTCCTATTCCATGTGTGTTGTGCACAACATAATCTCCAAGCTCAAGCTGATCGGCGCTTTTTATTTTCATTGTATCGGCATCGCGTTTAACGCGGCGTTTTTTCTTTTCAGCCGAAAAAATTTCTCTGTCGCTCACTACAACGAGTCCGTCTTTAGGATATTCAAATCCACGCGTTATACTTCCAGTTGTAACGGTAACATATTTATCACTAAGCTCTTCCACATTTTCAAAATAACGTGAGGCTATATCACGTTCCCCAAGCATTTCGTGAATTTTTTTCGCACGCTGAGTGCTTCCGCCAAGAATTACAACTCTTTGCCTTTCTTTAAGCCACTGCATAAGGTCGCTTATAAAAAACTCGATATTTCCACTGTAGCTGCTCAGTCCCTTTGCGGTTACAGAAAGCTCTGTTTTCACTTTATAATCGGGCACAGCACTTAAAACGTTCATTATTCCCACAACACTGTTTTTCATTTCGGAAATAATATCGTTGTAGCTATTAATGTGGATTTTCTCTGCTATTTCCACATTCTTTTCGGCAAGGGTTTTTATATTTTCTGCTATCTCCCACTCAACCGCCTTGGCAGACTCAGATACTCTTTGAGGCTCATCGAGGAAAATCTGATAACTGTCGTCCAAATAAGAAAGCATAGAAGCTCTTGCCGTTTCAGATTTTACCGGGAGAATTTTAACATCTTTTATTTTTTCTGTACTGAGCTGTGTTTCGCAATCGAAATATCTTACAGAATCAATTTCATCGCCGAAAAACTCCATTCTTACTGGCATATCGCTATCGGGCGAGTATATATCCACAATGCCGCCACGGATTGCAAACTGCCCTGCATCCGAAATTACATCAACCCTCGAATATCCCATCTCAACAAGTCTGTCAGGAAGGGTTTCAACATTAAATGTGCCACCATAATTAAAGTGGAGGCACATATTCTCAAAATCATTTTTGGGCATAACAAAGTGCAACAGAGATTCAATTGAAACTACTGCTGCCTTTCCCCCGGAAAATTCTCCAAGTGCCGCTGCCCTTTTATTGTCCATTTCGCGATTCTGGGCATCAACATTATAAAGGACTATCGCCTCGGGAGGGATATTCACACATTTATTTTCAAGGAAGTATGCTAAATCGTCCGATAGCCTTTTTGCCTGGATTTCGTTATAAGTTACAACGAAAGGCTTTTTATCAATCGAAGCACATACCGTTGCAATAAGATGCGCTTTTTGCGAATCGCTTGCGCCCGAAATATTTAAAGGGAAGCTCTTCGCCCCGATTTTTTCTGTAATTTCCCTGATTTCTTTTGATGTGGCAAGTATTGTATTCAGCACATTCATAAATCACAGCACCTTATTATTGAACTTACTCATTGCATCGCTTATATCGCTTTTTATTATAGTTTCTATAATTTCATCAAGCTTTTTTATTGCACTTGTAACGCTTTTCCCATCTTCTTCGGAAAAATGCCCCAGAACGTGATTTGAAAGGTCGCTCTTTGGTGCGCCCACACCAAATCTTATGCGCGGAAACTGATCGGTATTTAAAAGATATATAATGCTTTTCATACCGTTGTGCCCACCTGCACTTCCGTTTGGACGTATTCTTACTTTGCCCGGCTCAAGCGCAATATCGTCGTATACAATTATGATGTTTTCAGCAGGGATTTTATAAAAATCTGCCGCCTCGCGCACACTTTCTCCGCTTAAGTTCATATATGTTTGCGGTTTAAGAAGAATACATTTCTCTCCGCCAATATTTCCCTCGCCATAAACTCCCTTGAATTTAAGCTTTGTCATTTTTATATTATACGCGGAAGAAAGATAGTCGATTGCCACAAAGCCAACATTATGACGCGTTCTTTCATAATCTTTCCCCGGATTACCTAATCCAACAATTAAATACATTTTTTTGCACCTCACAATGCCGCCCAGGGATTTCCGGGGCGGCATCATTTATAGTATATTCTGATTATTTATTTATTATGTAAAAAGAGGACTAACCGAAACATCTTCATAAATACGCTCGATAGCTTCGGCAAACATTGGAGCAACACTTAAAACTTTTGTCTTCTTCATAATCTTTTCGGGAGGAAGCTCTATTGTGTTAAGACAGATAAGTTCTTTAATCGGACTTGCTTCAAGACGCTCGATAGCGGGACCGCTGAGAACAGGGTGTGTGCAGCAAGCATAAACTTCTTTTGCTCCTCCCTTTTCAACAAGAGCTTCTGCGCCTTTAACGATTGTACCTGCAGTATCAATCATATCGTCAACAAGGATAACCTTTTTACCATTAACATCGCCGATTATGTTCATAACCTCACTAACATTTGGCTTCGGACGGCGCTTGTCGATAATAGCAATCGGCACATTAAGCTTCTGTGCAAAGTTTCTTGCACGTGTAACGCTGCCGAAATCGGGAGATACTACCACTATATCTTCCATATCATCTTTAAACTTTTCAATAAAATACGGAGCAAGAATAGGTCCGCCCAACAAGTGGTCTACAGGAATATTAAAGAAGCCCTGTATCTGTGCTGCGTGAAGGTCCATTGTAAGAACTCTGTCGGCACCTGCTGTAGCAATAAGGTCTGCCACAAGCTTTGCACTGATCGGGTCTCTCGCCTTTGCCTTTCTGTCCTGACGGGCATATCCAAAATAAGGAATTACTGCTGTGATTCTTCCTGCTGAAGCACGCTTAAACGCATCAATCATAATCAGCATTTCCATTAAGTTATCGTTTACGGGAGAGCTTGTAGACTGAACAACGAAAACGTCGCTTCCGCGAACTGTTTCGCCAATGTTTACAAAAATTTCTCCGTCTGAGAATAAACCTACTTTTGATTCTCCCAAGGGAAGCTTAAGCTGTGAAGCTATTTCTTCTGCAAGCTTCGGATTGGAATTTGCTGAAAATAATTTAATGTTTTTGCCGTGTGTTATCATGTCTTAATCCTCCGTATTATAAATTTTGTCGCTCTTTTTATGCGTTGCATATAATGATATTATTGAGCCTCTTCACTTTCTAAAAACTCTTCATACTTTTTAAGAATTGCGTTTTGAAGCTCTTCGCGCATTTCGCTTGTGATGGGATGCACGATATCCCTGTAATTACCGTCTGCTGATTTTCTGCTTGGCATAGCAGCAAAAAGCTTTTCCTTACCCTCGATAACCTTAATGTCGTGAACAACAAAAGAATCGTCAAAGGTAACCGAAACAACGGCTTTCATTTTTCCTTCCTGTGAAACTTTTCTCACTTTAATGTCTGTAATCTGCATACTTTTTTCCCTCCAAAATGAAAATTTTTTTGTTTTTTTTCATTTTCTTATTGATTTTTCTCTCTAATATGTATAATATCAAATAAAAGATATTATTTCAACAAAAAAATGAAAATTTTTGTTATTTTGACGAAATATATAAAAGGTGAGTGATATTTTTGAATAACATAACTATAAAAGAGGGGCTGAGAGTTTATCTTATCGGCATAGGCGGAATAAGTATGTCCGGTATTGCTCAGATGCTTATTAAAGATAAATGTATTGTTTCGGGTTCCGACCGCAGCGCCTCTCCCCTTACAGATAAACTTGTTGCTATGGGAGCCACAGTACACATAGGGCACAGCGCTGATAATATTCACGATTGCGACCTTGTGGTATACAGTGCCGCAATCCACGAGGATAACCCCGAAAGAATGCGCGCACGCGAGCTTGGTATTCCCCAAATCGACCGCGCAGAAATGCTTGGAATCATTATGAAAGGCTACGATTTTCCGATTGCCATTAGCGGCACTCACGGAAAAACAACCACTACGGGAATGCTTACCCATATTTTTATGGAATGTGGAACCGACCCAACGGTTACAGTGGGTGGTGAAATTGATATTATTCACGGCAACGTACACGTGGGCGGAAAAAAATATTTCATTTGTGAGGCTTGCGAGTATCATCAGAGCTTTTTAAGATTTTTCCCGAAAATATCTGTTATAACTAATATCGAGGCAGACCATCTTGATTACTTTAAAGACCTTGACCATATTATTGAAACATTCAGAGGTTTAGCACTCTTAACTCCTGAAGACGGAGCTATAATTATTAACGGCGAAGACGAAAACATAAAGAAAGCCGTTAGCGGGATTGACCGCAAGATTGTTACCTTCGGCCTTTGCGGAGATTTTGATTACACTATAAGCGATATGACGCACGATAGCTTCAATCATTACACATTCACTGTTTGCAAGCACGGAAAAAGTATTGGCGAGGTAAGGCTTTCTGTTCCCGGGCTTCACAATGTTTACGATGCCCTGGCTGCATTTGCTACGGCAGATTACATCGGTCTTTCAGGCGAAGACGTTTGCGATTCTCTTTACCATTTCGGAGGAACTCACCGCAGATTTGAAACACGCGGAATAATGGGCGGAATAATGGTGGTAGACGATTATTCACACCACCCGACAGAAATAAAAGCAGCACTCAGCGCCGCTAAAGCAATGAAATATAACAACGTGTGGTGCGTGTTCCAGCCTCATACCTACACAAGAACAAAAACTCTTTTTGATGATTTTGTAAAGGTGCTCACAGAAAGCGAAGCAAATATTGTTATCACAGATATCTATGCCGCACGAGAAAAGGATACCGGTCTTGTATCGGCACAGGAGCTTGCATCTTGTATTCCCAATGCTGTATACAGGCAAACTTTTGAAGAAGTTGCCAATTTCATCAAGCAGCAGGCAAAGCGCGGTGATATTGTTATCACAATGGGCGCAGGCGACGTATACAGAATCGGGGATATATTGCTCAGCAACGAGTAAACAGGTGTTGTTATGGAAAATTTATCTACAATTATTGTTGCGATTATAATTTTAGTTCTGTGTGTTTTTTCTGTAATAGCCTACAGAAAAAACAAGAAAAAGGGTTGCTCGTGCGGTTGCGGAAGCTGCTCGATTCCGTGCAACAAAAAAAAATGATATAGACAATTTAAGTCAAGAGTAGTATAATCAAAATATAAAAATAAAAAAGGACTGATAACAAATGAACAATCTCACAGTTATGGACCATCCGCTTATTTCTCATAAGCTTGCTCTTCTTCGCCATCAATCAACTGACGGCAAGGCATTCCGCGAGCTTGTAAGCGAAATTGCAATGCTTATCTGCTACGAAGCTACACGTGATATGAAAACGCACGCAGTAGATGTACCAACCCCTCTTATGACGGCAAAATGCCAGATGATTACAACTGATAAGCCTGTAATTGTTCCTATTCTCAGAGCAGGTCTTGGTATGGTTGACGGTATGCTTAAAATTCTTCCGTCTTCAAAAATCGGTCATATTGGAATGTGCAGAAATCACGATACACTTCAGCCTGAAAAATACTATTGCAATCTTCCTGCAGATATTGGAGAAAGAACAGTTTTTGTTCTCGACCCGATGCTTGCAACAGGCGGCTCACTTGCAGCTGCTGTATCGCTTCTTAAAGAGAGCGGTGCAAAAAACATTAAGGTACTCAGCATTGTTGGAGTTGAGGAAGGCGTTAATAAAGTGCACGAGGCTCATCCCGATGTTCACATTTACCTTGGAGTTATGGATGAAAAGCTTAACGAAAAAGGCTATATTCTTCCCGGACTTGGAGATGCTGGCGACAGACTTTTCGGAACCGAATAAGAGAAAGATTTACGGCAGGGGCAAGCCCCTGCCCTACTTTTTTATTTAAAAATAAATTCCTCTGTTTCTTTACATAACTGTTACTGCTTCATAACATTTCGGCGTTTCGATTGACTTAAAATAGGTGTAATGTTATCATAAAAATGACAGGATATTCCATTAACGAACGGAGGTTTTCTAATGAAAGTAAAACGTATTTTATCTGCACTGATTATTTTATCTATGCTTTTTACTGTTAGCACGGCATTTGCCACAGATAACGAAGCACAAAAAGCATCAGGAAAGCTTGGCGATAACATAATCTGGACTATTGAGGATCATGTTCTCACAGTTTCGGGAAGCGGAGCTACATACGATTTTGAATCCGACCGCAGCGATTTTGCTATCACTTATGATATTGCAAGGTACGTAACCGCTTTGGTTATTGAAGAAGGAATTACCTCGATCGGCGAACGCGCCTTTATGAGTTGCCACAACCTTACAGAAATTATTTTCCCGAAAAGCCTTGAAGAAATAGGCGAAAAGGCTTTCTGGGGCAAACAAATAAAAAGAATATCCTTCCCCGAGGGAAGCTCCTTGCGCACAATAGGAATCGAGGCATTTAAAAACTGCTACCAGATGGAAGAAGCAGACCTGAGTAATTGCAAAAATCTTGAAAAGTTAGGGGCATATTCCTTTAGCGACTGCGGAGAATTATATTCCGTTTCATTTCCTTCAGATGGGGCGCTCTCTGAAATATCAGAGGGAGCATTTGTTCACTGCAACGGGCTTACAAGCGTTGTTCTTCCAAAAGGCATTACCACCATTGGAGAAAACGCATTTTACGGATGTTGGTCTCTTAACTATGTAAGCATTCCCGAAACTGTAAGCTCTATAGCAACAAACGCCTTTTCTGGCACCTGGCCACTTATTATTGCCAATGAAGGAAGCTTTGCTCAAGACTATGCACAGTCAAACGGTTTTCCACATTCAACCTCTTATAACGGATCAATCGTTATACGCAGCGGAAAGCTTTCAAATGGCATTTTATGGAGCTATACAATCGACGGAACTCTTAGTGTTTCAGGCAGCGGAGAAATAGAGGATTTTCCTTCATCTTCGCACGCCCCTTGGTATCAGTATATATATAGGGGACTGAAAAAACTTGTTATTGCAGAAGGAATAACCCATATCGGCATTTATAATTTCTCGCATTTTGATAATTTAGAAAGCATTACCCTCCCCTCAACGCTCAAATCAATAGGCAAAAACGCATTTTACGCGTGCGAAAATCTTAAAAGCATAAATTTTCCCGAGGGCTTTGCCAGCCTTGGCGATAGTTCTCTTTATGGTTGCTCCTCCCTTACCGAGCTTGTAATTCCATCTTCTATGTATGCTATCGGCGGTTGGGCGCTTCACGGGCTTGACTCTGCTGAAAAGTATACGGTTTCGCCCAACAATTCAGCTTTTTCCTCGGATGAAAACGGAGTTTTGTATAACGAAGATAAAACTGCTCTTATAAAATTCCCCGCAGCGTCAAAATTGAAAAGCTATACTGTGCCCGCCAGTGTAGCAGAAATTTATCCCTACGCATTTGACGGATGCAGCGTGCTTGAAGAAGTTAATTTTGAAGAGAATTCCGCTCTTGCATCAGTTACTCACAATGCATTTTCCGATTCTTCACTAAAAAGAATTACTTTGCCCGAGGGAGTAAAATTTATCGGCGAGGCTGCGTTTGATAATTGTTATTATCTCGACGAGGTTGTACTTCCCGATGGTCTTACGGAAATAAAGGATTCTGCTTTCCGTTGGTCGGGAATAAAGTCTGTTGATATTCCACAAAGCGTAACTGTTATCGCCAATGGCGCTTTTTATGGTTGCGACAATCTTGAAAAAATCAACCTTCCCGAAGGCTTAACTGCAATAGGGCACACTGCTTTTGGTACTTGCGATGCCCTTAGAGAAGTAATTCTTCCAGCAAGCCTTTCGTGGCTTGACCCTATGGCATTTGCCTACTCAAATGCTCTTGAAAAAATAACTGTTTCTAAACAAAACCCTTATTATTCTACAGATGAGTGCGGCGCACTTTATTATTGCAAAAACGAGCTTGTATGGTATCCAAAGCTTTCCGACAACAAATCCTTTACCATCCCCGACAGCGTAACCACTATTAAAAGCGGTGTTTTTGAGAATGCCAAAAATCTTGAAGAAATTATTATACCGGGCAGTCTTTCTGAAATAGACAGCAGTGTTTTTCAGAACTGCAAGTCATTAAAAACAATAACGATTCCCAAGGAAATCACAAGCATAGGCTCGTCAGCATTCTCCGGCTGCACAAATCTATCGGAGGTTATTTTCGAAGAAAATTCCAACCTCTCAACCATTGGAGCATATGCTTTTTACGGTTGCAACAGTCTTAAAGAATTTAACATGCCCGACAGTGTAACGTCCATTAAATCTAATGCTTTCGGTGGTTGTGCTTATCTTGAAAAGGTTAATTTCTCGCAAAATTCCAAGCTTAGTGAAATCAGCGATTATCCATTTACCGGCTCTAATTTTGTAACGATGTATGCGCCTTACGGAACTTTTGCCTATGAATATGCCGAAAAGCACAGAATTCATCTTCCGCTGACGGTTAAGGTAAACGGAAGCTTGATTGTAGCTGATGTTCCTCCTATGATGGTACTCTCCAGAACAATGATACCTATGAGGGCTGTTTTCGAAGCTCTTGAAGCTGAGGTGATTTGGGTTGAGGAAACAAAGACTGCAATTGCAACAAAAGGAGAAATCACAGTTGAATTTGCACCTCAACGCTACACTGTGATTGTAAATGGCAAGGAATATCCCCTTGATTCGCCTGCTTTCATATATGAAGAAAGATTGATGATTCCAATGCGAGCTGCAAGCGAAGCCTTTGGTGCTCAGGTTAACTGGAATCAGGAAACTAAAACAGCAGATATTACCTACTAAAAAAGAAGCATGCCGCTTCACCCATGTCGCGTCCAAACTTAACTTAAATCCGACAAATATTGCTCGCGATAAAAACTGCAATTTCCTATACGGTAAAAAATGGTGTAAAAAACTAAGTTTTTTACACCATTTTTTCTATTTCGATGCCTGCAGTAAAAACGCCGCTTTTTCCGCACAGGAGCGGCACATTGGGAAGCCCTCTATCAAATCTTCCTTACTTCCGCACATTCTGCATGAAAGCTCTGCTTTTTCTATAATAATTCTGTTTTCTTCAAGATAAATCTTCAGCTGACTTTTAGGTTCCAGATGCAGTGCTTCTCTGAATTTTTTGGGGATGAGTACTCTGCTTGTTTCGTCAAGGGTTCTGTATTCCATCTGCGTCATATTTTGTAACCTCCTTTTTTATTTAACCATATGTAGTTCGGCAATCCAATAGCTATCTACCATATGTTGTTATTATAATGGTTTAAATGTCAATTGTCAACCATTTTTTGGAAATTAATTGATTTTTTTGGAAGTTTATTCCAAATTCTACATTTTTCGTCAAAGTAAGATAATAATTATCCACCCGCATAGCGGGTGGTTTTTCCTTTTCGGGCATAGCCCTAATGCTACTGGCAACGCACAAGTGCGTTTTGGGGTTGGCCTGCCAGCCATGCATTTTTTACTTGCTACCCATAAATGGGTTATTTTTT